>NZ_JAJPWK010000011.1:0-241674 GCF_046549115.1 Streptomyces sp. x-19
CACCACCACCCGCCACACCAGAACGACTGGACAACAACAAACGACGCACCCCACACGACCGCACCAAATGCCGAGCCAACACACCACCCAAACCACCCGTCCCACCCGTCACCCACACCGTCCCGTCCGCGGACCACGGAGTGGCGGCGGGAGTGCTCGGGACGGGGGTGCGGGCGAGACGGGCGGCGTGGGCACGGCCGGCACGGAGGAGGAGTTGGGGTTCGTCGAGGGTGAGGGCACGGGTCAGCGCGGTGCTGGAGGCCGGGTCGGTGTCGAGGTCGAGGAGGCCGAAGGTGTCGGGGTTCTCGGTCTGGGCGGAGCGGATCAGGCCCCAGACCGCGGCGGCGGCCAGGTCGTCGAGGCCGGTGCCGGCGGCGGCCACCGCACCGGTCGTGACGAACACCAGACGGGAGCCTGCGAGCCGGTCTTCGGCGAGCCACTCCTGCACGAGGGCCAGTGCGGTGCCGGCCAGGGCGTGGGCGGACCCTGGGACGTCGGCGCCGGGTTCGGAGCCGAGCGGGACGAGGACGGTGGTGGGCGGGGTGGGGTCGGCGGCCAGGAGGTCGGCGAGGGTCGCGTACCGCGTGGCGGACGGGCTGCCGAGGGCGTCGGCGAGCGCCGCGGTGTCGCTGCCCAGGAGGGCGAGCGGTGTGGGTGCGCCGGTGTCGGGCAGCGGGACCGGGGTCCAGTCCAGGTGGAAGAGCGCGTCGTGGGTGCGGGCGGTGTCGGCGGTCAGCTGCGCGGCGTCCACGGGGCGGGCGAGCAGGCGGGTGACGGTGGCGACGGCGTGGCCGGCCGGGTCGGCGACGCTGAGGGTGAGGCCGTTGGTGCCGGCGGGGGCGAGGCGCACGCGCAGCGCGGTGGCGCCCGAGGCGTGCAGGGTGACGCCTTCCCAGGCGAACGGGAGGCCGGTGGTGTGCTCGTCGGTGAGGAGCGCGGGGTGCAGCGCGGCGTCGAGGAGGGCGGGGTGCAGGCCGAAGCCTGCCGCGTCGTCGGTGGCCGGTTCGGGCAGGGCCACGTCGGCGTAGAGGACGGCACCGGCGCGCCAGGCGGCGCGCAGGCCCTGGAAGACCGGGCCGTAGCCGAAGCCGAGGGTGGCGAAGTGCGCGTAGCAGTCGTCGGTGGTGAGGGGTTGGGCGTCGGCGGGCGGCCAGACGGCGGTGTCGAAGGGGGCGGCGGCGGGGGCCTCGGCGGTGAGCACGCCGGTGGCGTGCAGCGTCCAGGTGCCGTCGGCGGTGTCGTCGGGGCGGGCGTGGACGGTGACGGTGCGGCGGCCCGTTTCGTCGGCGGCGCCGACGTGGACCTGGAGGAGCGTCGCGCCGTCCTCGGCGACGGTCACGGGGGCGGCGAGGGTGAGCTCCTCCAGGTGGCCGCAGCCGGTCTCGTCGCCGGCGCGGACGGCGAGTTCCACCAGTGCGCTGCCCGGCAGCAGGACGGTGCCCAGGACGGTGTGGTCGGCCAGCCACGGGTGGCTGCGCAGTGCGAGGCGGCCGGTGAACAGCACGCCGTCGTCGGGGAGTTGGACGGCCGCGCCGAGCAGGGGGTGTTCGGCGGCGGCGAGGCCGGCGGCGCGGACGTCGTCCGGGCGGGCGGGGCGGGCGGCGGGCCAGAACCAACGGTGTTGGAAGGCGTAGGTCGGCAGGTCGACGCGGACGGCGTCGACGCCGGCGAAGGCGGCGGGCCAGTCGGCGTCGACGCCGAGCACCCGGAGCTGGCAGAGCGCCGCGATGACGGCCTGTTCCTCCGGCCGGTCCTTGCGCAGGAGCGGGACCGTGGCGGCGCCTTCGGGTGCGGATTCCTGGGCCATGGCGGACAGCACGCTGTCGGGGCCGAGTTCGACGAAGGTGGTGACGCCGTGGTCGGCGAGGGTGCGGATGCCGTCGGCGAAGCGGACCGCCTCGCGGACGTGCCGGACCCAGTAGTCGGCGGAGCGGAGCGCGTCGGCGACGGCCAGTTCGCCGGTCAGGTTGGAGACGACGGGGAGGGTGGGGGCGGTGAAGGTGAGGCCGTCGACGACCGCGCGGAAGTCGTCCAGCATCGGGTCCATCAGCGGTGAGTGGAAGGCGTGGCTGACCCGCAGGCGGGTGGTGCGGCGGCCCTGGTCGGCGAAGCGCCGGGCGACGGCGAGCGCCGCGCCCTCATGGCCGGACACGACGACGGAGGTGGGGCCGTTGACGGCGGCGATCGACACGTCGTCGGTGAGGAGCGGCAGGACCTCGTCCTCGGTGGCTTCGACGGCGAGCATCGCGCCGCCTTCGGGCAGCGACTGCATCAGTACGGCGCGGGCGACCACGAGGCGGCAGGCGTCCGCCAGGGAGAGGACCCCGGCGACGTGCGCGGCGGCGATCTCACCGATGGAGTGGCCGGCCACGAAGTCCGGTGCGATGCCCCAGCTGGCCAGGAGGCGGAAGAGGGCCACCTCGACGGCGAACAGCGCGGGTTGGGTGTAGCCGGTGCGGTCGACGAGTTGGGCGTCCTCGCCCCAGATGACGTCGCGGAGCGGATGGCCGAGTTCCGCGTCGAGCACGGTGAGGACGGTGTCCAGGGCTTCGGCGAAGGCGGGGAAGCGCTCGTAGAGGACGCGGCCCATGCCGAGGCGTTGGGAGCCCTGGCCGGAGAAGAGGAAGGCGGTGCGGCCGGTGCCGGCCTTGCCGGTCACGGCGACCGGGTCGGTCTGGCCGGCGGCGAGCGCGGCGAGCGCCCGCAGCGCCTCGGTGCGGTCGGTACCGAGGACGACGGCCCGGTGGTCGAAGGCGGTGCGGGTGGCGACCAGCGAGTGGCTGACGTCGACGGGACGCAGCTCGGGGTGCGCCTCGACGTGGGCGAGGAGGCGGGCGGCCTGGGCGCGCAGGGCCTCGGGGGACTTGGCGGACAGTGCCCAGGGGGCGGCCGGCAGTTCCTCGACCGGCCGGGTGGTGCGCGCGGCCGCGCGGAGTGCGGCGCCCGGCGGCTGCTCGATGACGACGTGGGCGTTGGTGCCGCTGATGCCGAACGAGGAGACGCCCGCGCGCCGGGCCCGGCCCGTCTCCGGCCAGGCGATCTCGTCCGTCAGCAGCTCGACCGCACCCGCACTCCAGTCCACGTGCGACGACGGGGCATCGACGTGCAACGTCCGCGGCAGGACGCCTCGTTGCATCGCCAGCACCATCTTGATGACGCCCGCGACACCGGCCGCGGCCTGGGTGTGACCGATGTTGGACTTGATCGAACCGAGCCACAGCGGCTGGTCGGCATCGCGGTCACGGCCGTAGGTCGCGAGGAGCGCCTGGGCCTCGATCGGGTCACCGAGCGTCGTACCGGTACCATGCGCCTCGACCACATCCACGTCGAGGGGCGACAGGCCGCCGCTGGCGAGTGCCTGGCGGATGACTCGCTGCTGGGAGGGTCCGTTGGGCGCCGTCAGGCCGTTCGAGGCACCATCCTGATTGACCGCCGAGCCGCGCACCACCGCCAGGATCTCGTGACCGTTGCGGACCGCGTCCGACTGGCGCTCCAGCACCAGCATGCCGACGCCCTCGGACCAGGCCACGCCGTCGGCGGCCTCGGCGAACGCCTTGGAACGGCCGTCGGGGGCCAGGCCGCGCTGGCGCGAGAACTCCACGAACGTACTGGGCGTGGACATCACCGTCACACCACCGGCCAACGCCAACGAGCACTCCCCCGCCCGCAACGCCTGCGCCGCCCAGTGCAACGCCACCAACGACGACGAACACGCCGTGTCCACCGTCACCGCCGGACCTTCGAGACCCAGACTGTAGGAAACACGGCCGGAGGCGACGCTCGGGGCGCTGCCGTTGCCGCGGAACGCCTCGTACTCGTCTCCGGTGAGGGCGGTGCCGTAGTCGTTGTACATGACGCCGGCGAAGACGCCGGTGCGGCTGTCGCGCAGGGTGGCGGGGTCCATGCCGGCGCGTTCGACGGCCTCCCAGGAGAGTTCGAGCAGCAGGCGCTGCTGGGAGTCGGTGGCCATCGCCTCGCGCGGGCTCATGCCGAAGAAGTCCGGGTCGAACGAGCCGGCGTCGTGCAGGAAGCCGCCGGCGCGGACGTGGGTGCGGCCCGGGCGGTCGGGGTCGGGGTCGTAGAGGTTGTCGAGGTCCCAACCACGGTTGACCGGGAACGGGCCGGTGGCGTCGGCGCCTTCGCTGACCAGGCGCCAGAGGTCCTCGGGTGAGGTGACGCCGCCGGGGTAGCGGCAGGACATGCCGACGATGACGATCGGGTCGTCGCTGTTGGCGGTCGACGACGGGAGCGCGCGAGTCGGCGTCAACTCGGCCTCGGAACCGAGGAGTTCGTCGCGCAGGTGGTCGGCGAGGGCGTGCGGTGTCGGGTAGTCGAACACCATGGTGGCGGGCAGCCGCAGGCCGGTGGCGGAGTTCAGGGCGTTGCGGAGTTCGACGGCGGTGAGCGAGTCGAAGCCGAGGTCCTGGAACGGGCGGCCGGCGGCCACCTCGTTGGCGTCGGCATGGCCGAGGACCTGGGCGATCTGTGTGCGGACGAGGTCCCGGAGGGTTTCCCGCCGAGCGGCGGCGTCGAGTCCGGCGAGTCGCTGGGCGAGTCCGTCGGCGGTCTGGGACGCCTGGGCGGCGGCGCGCCGGACGGGGGTGCGGATCAGGCCGCGCAGCAGGGGGGCGATCTCGCCCTGGGTGCGCAGGACGGGCAGGTCGAGGCAGACCGGGGCGAGGGCCGCGGGACCGGCGGCGAGGGCCGCGTCGAAGAGGGCGGTGCCCTGTTCCGGGGTCACCGGGGGCATGCCGGAGCGGGCGATGCGCTCGACGTCGAGGTCGGAGAGGCTCTTGGTCATGCCGGCGCTCCGGCTCCACGGCCCCCAGGCGAGGGCGGTGGCGGGCAGGCCGGCGGCGGTGCGGTGGGCGGCGAGGGCGTCCAGGAAGGCGTTGCCGGCCGCGTAGTTGGCCTGCCCGGGGCTGCCGAGGGTGGCGGCGACGGAGGAGAAGAGGACGAAGGCGGCCAGGTCGAGGTGGCGGGTCGCCTCGTGCAGGTGCCAGGCGGCGTCGACCTTGGGTCGCAGGACGGCGGCCAGGCGCTCGGTGGTGAGCGAGCCGAGGACGCCGTCGTCGACGATGCCGGCGGTGTGGATGACGGCGGTGAGCGGGTGGGCGTCGGGGACGGTGGTGAGCAGGTCGGTGAGGGCGGCCGGGTCGGTGACGTCGCAGGCGGTGATGCGGACGGTGGCGCCGTGTCCGGTGAGTTCGGTGAGCAGGTCGTCGGCGCCGTCGGCGGCGGGGCCGCGGCGGCTGGCGAGCAGCAGGTGGCGGACGCCGCGGGCGGTGACCAGGTGGCGGGCGAGGACCGCGCCCAGGCCGCCGGTCCCGCCGGTGATCAGGACGGTGCCGTCCGGGTGCCAGTCGGTGGGCTCGGTGGGGAGGGGGACGCGGGCCAGGCGGGCGGTGCGCAGGTCGGTGCCGTGCAGGGCGAGGTCGGGTTCGTCGCCGGTGGCGGCCAGGGCGGTCGCCAGGGCCTCGGGGTCGGGGCGGTCGGGGCCGGGGGGCAGGTCGAGGAGGGCGAACCGGCCGGGGTTCTCGGTGCGGGCGGTGCGGAGCAGGCCGCCGGCGGCCGCGGCGGCGGGGTCGGTGCCGTCGGTGGCGCCGTGGGTGACGAGGACCAGGCGGGCGTGGGCGAAGCGGTCGTCGGCCAGCCACTGTTGGGCGAGGTCGAGGACGGCCGCGGTGGTGGCGTGTGTGGCGGCCGGGACGGGGGCGTCGTGGTCCGTGGTCAGGGTGGTGACGACCAGGTCGGGGACGGGGGCGTCGGCCGTGGCGAGGGTGGACAGGTCGGGGTGGGTGGTGGTGTGGAGGCCGGCGGCGTGGAGGGGGCCGGCGAGGGTGTCCGGGTCGGCGCCGAGGACGGCGACGGTGGTCGGGGTGGTGGTGGGTCGGGTGGTGAGCGGGGTCCACTCGACGTGGAAGAGGGAGTCGCGGTGGACGGTGGCGGTGTTGCCGGGGTTTTGGGTGGGGACTTCGCGGGAGACCAGGGAGTCCACGGACAGCACGGTGGTGCCGGTGGTGTCGTAGACGGCGATGGTGACGGTGTCGTCGCCGGCCGGGGCGATCCTGGCGCGGACGGTGCGGGCGCCGGAGGCGGCGAGCGAGACGCCCTGCCAGGCGAACGGCAGGCCGCCGCGGCTGAGGGCGCCGAGGTCGACGTAGGCGGCGGCGTGCTGGGCGGCGTCCAGCAGTGCCGGGTGGAGTCCGAAGTCGGTGGGGTCGGTGCCGGCGTCGTCGGGCAGGGCGACCTCGGCGTACACCTCGGTGCCGCGGCGCCAGGCGGCTCGCAGGCCCTGGAAGGCGGGGCCGTAGGCGAAGCCGAGGTCGGCGAGGCGTGCGTAGGCGCCGGTGACGTCGACGGGTTCGGCGCCGGCGGGCGGCCAGGCGGTGGCGTCGAAGGCCGGGTCGGGGGCGCCGGCGCCGGTGGTCAGGACACCGGTGGCGTGCTGGGACCAGGGCAGGTCGAAGCCGTCCGCGGTGCGGGAGAAGATGCCGAGGGTGCGGCGGCCGGCGGGGTCGGGGGCGCCGACCCGGACCTGGAGTTGGACGCCGCCGTGCTCGGGGAGCACCAGGGGTGCGGCCAGGGTCAGTTCCTCGACGCGGTCGCAGCCGGCCTCGTCGCCGGCACGGACGGCGAGTTCGACGAAGGCGGTGCCGGGGAGCAGGGCGCGGCCCTGCACGGCGTGGTCGGCGAGCCAGGGGTGGGTCCGCAGGGCGAGCCGACTGGTGAACACGTACCCGGCGCCGTCGGCGAGTTCGGCGGTGGCGCCGAGCAGGGGGTGGTTTGCGGCACCGAGCCCGGCGGCGGTGAGGTCCTGGGCTGTGCGGGCCGGCGTCGGCCAGAACCGCTGGTGCTGGAAGGGGTAGGTGGGCAGGTCGGTGCGGTGGGCGCCGGTGCCGTCGAAGAGGCGGGCCCAGCGGACGGTGACGCCGCGGACGTGGGCGCGGGCCAGGCCGGTGACGGCGGCGAGTTCCTCGGGGCGGTCCTTGCGGAGCAGCGGGACGGTGCTGGCGCCGTCGGGCAGGGATTCCTGGGCCATGGCGGACAGCACGCCGTCCGGGCCGAGTTCGACGAGGGTGGTGACGCCGCGGGTGGTGAGGGCGTGGATGCCGTCGGCGAAGCGGACCGCCTCGCGGACGTGCCGGACCCAGTAGTCGGCGGTGCGCAGGTCGGTGCCGGTGGCGATGGTGCCGGTGAGGTTGGAGACGACCGGGATGCGCGGCTCGTGGTAGGTGAGCTGCTCGGCGACGGCGCGGAAGTCCGCCAGCATCGGGTCCATGAGCGGCGAGTGGAAGGCGTGGCTGACCCGTAGGCGGGTGGTCTTGCGGCCCTGGGCGGCGAAGTGCGCGGCGAGCGTGGTGACGGCGTCCTCGGTGCCGGCGATGACGACGGCGGTGGGTCCGTTGACGGCGGCGATCGAGACGTCGTCGGTGAGGTGCGGGGTGACCTCGTCCTCGGTGGCGCGGAGCGCGAGCATGGCGCCGCCGCGCGGGAGCGCCTGCATGAGGCGGGCGCGGGCGGCGACGAGGGTGCAGGCGTCGGGCAGGGAGAGGACGCCGGCGACGTGCGCGGCGGCGAGTTCGCCGATGGAGTGGCCGCCGACGAAGTCGGGGGTGACGCCGAGGGAGGCGACCAGGCGGTAGAGGGCGACCTCGACGGCGAACAGGGCGGGTTGGGCCCAGCCGGTGTCGTCGAGGAGGTCGGCGTCGGTGCCCCAGACGACGTCACGCAGCGGACGGTCGAGGTGCGCGTCGAGGAGGGCGGCGGTCTCGTCGAAGGCGGCGGCGAACGCCGGGAAGCGGGTGTGGAGTTCGCGTCCCATGCCCAGGCGCTGGGAGCCCTGGCCGGAGAAGAGGACCGCGGCCGGCCCCTCGTCGGCGGTGCCGTGGGCGAGGGCGGTGCCGTCGGGGAGCAGGACGGTGCGGTGTTCGAAGGTGGTGCGTCCGTCGGCGAGGGCGTAGCCGATGTCGAGGGCGTCGGCGTCGGGGGTGGCGGCGAGGTGGGCGGTGAGGCGGGCGCGTTGGGCGTCGAGTGCGGTGGCGGTGCGGGCGGAGAGCGGCCAGGGGATGACGGCGGGGCGGACGGTGGGGTCGGTGGTGGGCCGTTCGGGGGCGGTGGGGGCCTGTTCGAGGATGACGTGGGCGTTGGTGCCGCTGATGCCGAAGGAGGAGACGCCGGCGCGGCGGGGCCGGCCGGTGTCGGGCCAGGTCACGGCCTCGTCGAGGAGGTTGACGGCGCCGGCGGTCCAGTCGACGTCGGTGGTGGGTTCGGTGGCGTGCAGGCTGCGCGGCAGCGTCCCGCGCTGCAACGCCATGATCATTTTGATCACGCCGGCGGCACCGGACGCGGCCTGGGTGTGACCGATGTTGGACTTGACCGAGCCCAGCCACAGCGGTCGCGTCCGGTCCTGCCCGTAGGTGGCGAGGAGCGCTTGGGCCTCGATGGGGTCGCCCAGGGTGGTGCCGGTGCCGTGCGCCTCGACGGCGTCGACGTCGGCGGCGGTGAGGTGGGCGCTGTCGAGCGCGGCGCGGATCACGCGCTGTTGGGACGGGCCGTTGGGGGCGGTCAGGCCGTTGGAGGCGCCGTCCTGGTTGATGGCGGAACCGCGCAGCACGGCGAGGACCGGGCGGCCCTCGCGCTGGGCGTCGGAGAGCCGCATCAGGACCAGCATGCCGGCGCCCTCACCCCAGCCGGTGCCGTCGGCGGCGTCGGAGAACGGCTTGCAGCGGCCGTCGGCGGCGAGGCCGCTCTGGGCGGTGAAGGAGACGAACGGGCCGGGGGTGGCCATGACGGACGCGCCGCCGGCCAGGGCCATGGCGCACTCGCCGCCGCGCAGGGCCTGGACGGCCCAGTGCAGGGCGACGAGCGAGGAGGAGCAGCCGGTGTCGACGGTGACCGCCGGGCCCTCGGCGCCGAGGGTGTACGAGAGCCGGCCGGAGATGACGCTGGCGGCGTGGCCGGTGGTCGCGTAGACCTCGGCGTCCTCGGCGGACGCCTTGATGACCTCGCCGTAGTCCTGGCCGGTGGTGCCGACGAAGACGCCGGTGGGGCTGCCGCGGAGCGTCGACGGGTCGATGCCGGCCCGTTCCAGGGCTTCCCAGGTGATTTCCAGCAGAATGCGCTGCTGGGGGTCCATGGCGACCGCTTCGCGCGGGGAGATGCCGAAGAAGCCCGGGTCGAAGCCGGCGACGTCGTCGACGAAGCCGCCGACCTGGGTGAGGCTGCTGCCCTCGCCGCCGCCGGCCAGCTTCTCCAGGTCCCAGCCGCGGTCCTGCGGGAACGGCCCGATCACGTCGCGGCCCTCGGCGACCAGGTGCCACAGGTCCTCGGGCGAGGTGACGCCGCCGGGGAAGCGGCAGCCGATGCCGACGACCGCGACGGGTTCCACCGCCGCCGCCACCAGTTGTTCGTTCTGCCGGCGCAGCCGCTCGATCTCCTTGAGGGAGGACCGGAGTGCCTCGACGTACTTGTCGGGGTTCGTGCTCATGGTGGGCTCCAGCTCTCTTTCAGTTCGCCGAGTTCTCGGTGGCCAGCCGCAGCAGGGCTTCGGCGTCCATGTCGTCGAGGGATTCCGCGGGGTCGGCGGCCTCGGGGGCGGGGTCGTCGGTCGCTTCGGAGTCGGCGAGTTTCAGCACCATGTCGAGGAGGCCCGCCTTGCGCAGCCGTCCGAGGGGGACGGTGGCGAGCGCCTCGCGGATGCGGGCGTCGGGGTCGTCGGGGCGGCCGGTGGCGGGGGCCTCGGGGGCCGTGCCGAAGAGCAGCGTGCCGAGGTGGCCGGCGAGGGCCGTGGGGGTGGGGTGGTCGAAGACGAGCGCGGCCGGCAGGGGCAGGCCGAGGGCGGCGCGCAGCCGGTTGCGCAGTTCGACGGCGGTGACGGAGTCGAAGCCGACGTCGCGGAAGGCCCGGCCGGCGGGGACGGCGTCGGGGGTGGCGTGGCCGAGGGTCGCGGACGCCTCGGCGCGGACCGCCTCGACGAGGGCCCGGCCGCGCTCGGCGGCGGACAGCTCCTCCAGGTGGCGGCGGAGCGGTGGGGCCGCGGGGGCGTCGCCGGGCGCCGCTTCGAGGTCGTCGTGCAGCGCGCGGACGGCTTCGGGCACCGTGCTGAACAGGGCGCTGGGCCGGCCGGCGGTGAAGCTCGGGGCGAACGCCTCCCAGTCCATGAGGGTCACGGCGAGGGTGGTGTCGCCGTCCTCCAGCATCTGTTGGAGCGCGCCGATCGCGAGGTCGGGCGCCATGGCGCGGAGGCCCTGGCGGTGCAGCCGCTCGTGCACCTCGGGGACGGTGGCCATGCCGACCTCGCCCCAGGTGCCCCAGGCGACGGACGCGCCGGGCAGGCCGAGGGAGCGGCGGTGGGCGGCGAGCGCGTCGAGGTAGGCGTTGGCGGCGGCGTAGCCGGGTTGGCCGCCGCTGCCCCAGACGGCGGCGCCGGACGAGAACAGCACGAACGCGTCGAGGTCGCGGCCGGCGGTGAGGTCGTGCAGGTGGTGGGCGGCGGTGAGTTTGGCGCGGAGCAGTGCGTCGAGTTGGTCGAGGGTCAGGTCGGCGACGGGGGCGTCCCCGTCGGCCACGCCCGCGGAGTGGAAGACGGAGCTGAGCGGCTGGTCGGCGGGGAGGTCGGCGAGCAGGGCGGTCAGGGCGGCGCGGTCGGCGACATCGCAGGCGACGAGGGTGACGCGGGCGCCCAGTGCCTCCAGTTCGGCGCGGAGTTCCGCGGCGCCGGGTGCGTCCGGGCCGCGGCGGCTGGTCAGGACGAGGTGTGCGGCGCCGCGCTCGGCCATCCAGCGGGCGATCCGGCCGCCGATGCCGCCGGTGCCGCCGGTGATGAGGCAGGTGCCACGCCCGTGCCAGCGGTCCTCGCGGCGGGGCGTGGCCGGGGTGGCGTGCACCAGGCGGCGGGCGCGCACCCCGGCGGCGCGGACGGCGAGTTGGTCCTCGCCGGCGGGCTCGGCGAGCAGGCCGGCGAGGCGGTGCGCGGCGCGGTCGTCGAGGGTGGCGGGCAGGTCGATCAGGCCGCCCCAGCGGTCGGGGTGCTCCAGGGCGACGACCCGGCCGAGGCCCCACAAGGAGCCCTGCACGGGGCTGCCGAGCGGGTCGTCGGGGCCGGTGGTGACGGCGCCGCGGGTCAGGCACCACAGGGGCGCGGTCAGGCCGGCGTCGCCGAGCGCCTGGACCAGGACGAGGGTCTGCCCGAGGCCCAGCGGCACCGACGCCAGGTCCGGGTGGTGTTCCTCGACGGCCGCCAGCAGCGACACGACCCCGGTGAACTCCGCACTGTCCTCGACCAGTTGGGCGAGTTGGGCGGCCCAGGCGGCGCGGTCGGTGCCCTTGGCCTCGAAGCGGACGGCGTCGGCGCCCAGGGCGTCGAGCACGGCGGCGACCCAGGGGGTGTCGGCGTGGTCCGGGGGGACGGCGATCAGCAGCCGGCCGGGGGTGCGGGTGGCGGCGGGTTCCGCGATCCGGGTCCACTGGACGTGGTAGCGGAGCTCGTCGATGCGGGTGCGGGCCTGGGCCTTGGCGCGCCAGGCCGACAGGGCGGGCAGGACGGCGCCGAGGGCGGGGTGCTCGGCGTCGGCGGGGACGCCGAGTTCGTCGGCGAGCGCGGTGAGGTCCTGGTTCTCGACGAGCTGCCAGAAGGCGGTGTCGGCCGCGTCGCCGGCGGTCGGCGCGGTGGCGGGTCGGGGGGCGGGCCAGAAGTCCCGGCGTTGGAAGGGGTAGGTGGGCAGGTCCACCGGGGTGTGGTCGGGGTGCGTGAAGATCGTGGTCCAGTCGACCGGGGCGCCGTGCGCGTGGGCCTCGGCGAGCGAGGCCAGGAAGCGCCGCGGGCCGCCCTCGTCGCGGCGGAGGGAGCCGAGGACCACCGCGGAACCGCCGGTGCCGGCCGCGACGGCCTCCTGGGTCTCCTGGATCGGGGCGGCCAGCACCGGGTGCGGGCTGACCTCGACGAAGAGGCGGTGGCCGGCGGCGAGGAGGGCGCGGGTGGCCTCCTCCATGCGGACGGTCTGCCGCAGGTTGGTGTACCAGTAGGCGCCGTCGAAGGCGGCGTCGTCCACCCGGGCGCCGGTGACGGTCGAGTAGAACGGCACTTCGGGGGCGCGCGGGCGGACCGGTGCGAGGACGCGGCCGAGTTCGTCGCGGACCGCCTCGACGTGCGGCCCGTGCGAGGCGTAGTCCACGGACACCCGGCGGGCCCGTACGCCCTGTTCCTGGCAGGCGGTGTGCAGCGCGTCGAGGGCGTCGGCGTCGCCGGAGACGACCACGGACGAGGGTCCGTTGACGGCGGCGACGGACAGTGCCTCCCGCCACGGGGCGAGGAGTTCGACGACCCGGTCGACGGGGGCGGACACCGACATCATGCCGCCGCGGCCGGAGAGTTGCGGCAGGGCCTGGCTGCGCAGCGCCACCACCCGGGCGGCGTCCGCGAGGCTGAGGGCCCCGGCCACGCAGGCCGCGGCGATCTCGCCCTGGGAGTGGCCGACCACGGCGCCGGGGGTGACGCCGTGGGCGCGCCAGAGCGCGGACAGCGCGACCATCACGGCGAACAGCGCGGGCTGGACCACGTCCACGCGTTCCAGCAGGTCCGGGTCGCCCTCGCCGGCCAGGACGTCGTGCAGTGACCAGTCGACGTACGGGGCGAGGGCGTCCGCGCAGTCGTCGACGGCGGTGCGGAACACCTCGGACGTGGCGAGGAGTTCGCGGCCCATGCCCCACCATTGGGACCCCTGGCCGGGGAAGACGAAGACCGGCCCGGCGGGGTCGGGCCCGGCGACGCCGGTGACCAGGCCCGCCGTGGAGGCGCCGGTGGCCAGGGCGGTCAGGCCGCGCAGGAAGTCGGCGCGCTGCTCGCCGACGACGACGGCGCGGTGCTCGAAGGCGGCCCGGGTGGTGGCCAGGGCGTGTCCGACGGCGGCGGGCGGGAGGTCCGGGGACCCCTCGACGGTGCCGAGCAGCCGGGCGGCCTGGTCACGCAGGGCCGCGGCGGACTTGGCGGCGAGCGGCCACGGGACGACCGCGGCGGCGTCCGCGGGCGGGTCGGCGTCCACGGGCGGGTCGGTCGGCGGGGCCTGTTCCAGGATGAGGTGGGCGTTGGTTCCGCTGATGCCGAACGAGGAGACGCCGGCCCGGCGGGGGCGTCCGGTCTCGGGCCACGGGGTGGTCCCGCGCAGCGGTTGCACGGCGCCGGCGCTCCAGTCGACGTGGCGGGAGGGCGTGTCGAGGTGCAGGGTGCCGGGCAGTTCGCCGGCCTCCATGGCGAGGACCATCTTGATCACGCCGGCGACCCCGGCGGCGGCCTGGGTGTGGCCGATGTTGGACTTCACCGAGCCGAGCAGCAGCGGCCGTTCGGCGTCGTGGTCCTGGCCGTAGGTGGCCAGTAGGGCCTGGGCCTCGATGGGGTCGCCCAGCTTCGTGCCGGTGCCGTGCCCCTCGACCGCGTCGACGTCGGCGCCGGTCAGGCCGGAGTTGGCGAGGGCCTGGCGGATGACGCGCTGTTGGGACGGGCCGTTGGGCGCGGTCAGGCCGTTGGAGGCGCCGTCCTGGTTGACGGCGGAGCCGCGGATGACGGCGAGCACCCGGTGCCCGTTGGCGCGGGCGACGGAGAGCCGTTCCAGGAGGACGACGCCGACGCCTTCGGCGAGGGTCATGCCGTCGGCGGCGTCGGAGAACGGCTTGCAGCGGCCGTCGGGAGCGAGGGCGCGCTGCCGGCTGAAGCCGACGAAGGCGTGCGGGGTGGCCATCACGGCCGCGCCGCCGGCCAGGGCGAGGGAGCTCTCCCCGGTGCGCAGGGACTGGCAGGCCAGGTGCAGGGCGACCAGGGAGGACGAGCAGGCGGTGTCGACGGTGACCGCCGGGCCTTCCAGGCCGAGCAGGTAGGAGACCCGGCCGGACAGCACGCTGGCCGCGGTCCCGGTCACCATGTGGGCCTCGGACTCCCCGGTGCCGTTCTGCACGGTGGTGGCGTAGTCCTGGTAGCTGGCGCCGAAGAAGGTGCCGGCGGGGGTGCCGCGCAGCGACTCGGGGTTGATGCCGGCGCGCTCGACGGCTTCCCAGGCGGTTTCCAGCAGGAGCCGCTGTTGGGGGTCCATGGCGAGCGCCTCGCGCGGCGAGATGCCGAAGAAGCCGGGGTCGAAGGCGGCGGCGTCGTGGAGGAAGCCGCCGTGCAGGGAGTAGGTGCGGCCGGCCCGGTCGGGGTCGGGGTCGTAGAGGCCGTGGGCGTCCCAGCCGCGGTCCGCGGGGAACTCCGCGATGACGTCGGCGCCGTCGAGGGCGAGCCGCAGCAGGTCCTCGGGGGTGCCGGCGCCGCCGGGGTAGCGGCAGCCCATGCCGATCACGGCGATCGGGTCGTCGTCGACCGGGGTGCCGGCGGCGGTCCCCGGCTGCGGTGCGGCGGTGCCGGGCACCCCGAGCGCCGCGCCCTTCAGGAAGGCGGCCAGCGCCGCGCAGTTGGGGTGGTCGAAGACCATCGTGGACGGCAGCCGCAGTCCGGTGCAGGTCGCGAGCCGGTTGCGCAGGTCGACGGCGGTGACCGAGTCGAATCCGAGGTCGCGGAAGGCGCGCCGTTCGGGGAGGGACTCCGCGGAGGAGTGCCCGAGGACGGCGGCGGCCTCGGTGCGGACCAGGGTGAGGAGCAGCCGGTCCTGCTCGGCGTCGGTGAGGCCCGCCAGACGGGCCGTCAGGCCGCCGGCGGTCGGCTCCGTGCGCTCCGCGGCGGCCGTCCGGTCGAGGCGGCGGCGCACCTCGGGGATCTGGTCGAAGAGGTGCGCGGGGCGGCCGGTGGTGAAGACGTCGTGGTAGGTGTGCCAGTCGATGTCCATGAGGCCGACGACCGTCTCGTCGTCGTCCAGGACCTGCTGGAGCGCGGTCAGCGCCACCTCCGGGTCGAGGTATTCCAGGCCGCTGCGGCGGATCCGGTGCGGGTCGGCGAGTGCGCGCGTGCGGTCGTCGGGCCACTTGCCCCAGTGGACCGAGGTGGCGCGCTGCCCGCGGGCGCGGCGTCGTTCGGCGAGTGCGGACAGGAAGGCGTTGCCGGCGACGTAGGCGGCGTGGACGCCGCTGCCCCACATGCCGGCGGTGGAGGAGTACAGGACGAAGTCGTCGAGCTCTTCGTCGTCGAGGAGTTCGTCGAGGATCTGCGCGCCGGTGACCTTGGCGTGCACGACGTCGGCGAACTCCGCCATGGTGGTGTCGGCGAGCGCGGACAGTTCGATGGTGGCGGCGGCGTGCAGGACGGTGCGCACGGTGCGGCCGTCGGCCTTGAGGTCGGCGAGCAGTGCGGCGACCGCGTCCCGGTCGGTGATGTCACAGGCGACGGGGGTCACTTCGGTGGTCGATGCCGCCAGTTCGGCGACGAGTTCGGGGGCGCCGGGGGCGTGGGCGCCGCGCCGACTGACCAGGACCACGTGTTCCGCGCCGCGTGCGGCGAGCCACCGGGTGAGCTGCGGGGCGAGGGTGCCGGAGCCGCCGGTGATCAGGGTCGTGCCGCGCGGCGTCCAGGTCCGGGCGGGTCGGCCGCCGGGGCGTCCGGCGCGGACGATCCGGCGGGCCCAGGTGCCCGTGGGTCGGATGGCGAGCTGGTCTTCGGCGCCGAGGGCGCCGGACAGCGCGGCGGCGAGTCGGCGCGCTGCCCGATCGTCGAGGGCGGCGGGCAGGTCGACGGTGCCGCCCCAGCGCTGCGGGTGCTCCAGCGCCGCGGTCCAGCCGACGCCGGCGACCTGGCGCTGCCGGGGCCGGGTGACGGGGTCGGACGGGCCGGTGGCGAAGGCGCCGCGGGTCAGGAACCACAGCGGTGCGGGGACGTCGGTGTCGCCGAGTGCCTGCACCAGGGCGACGGACAGCGCGAGCCCACGGGTGAGACCGGGGTGCCGGGCGCTGTCGTCCTCGGCGTCGGCGAGGGCGGAGACGATGCCGGTCCAGCCGCCGGCCTCCGCCGCTACGCCGGCCAGCCGCTCCCCGAGGACGGCCCGGTCGGTGCAGTCCTCGTCCAGGACCAGGCGGCGCACCTGTGCGCCGTGCGCCTGCAACGCCCCGACGACGTCGGCGTCGTCGATGCCGTCGGCGGTCACCACCAGCCAGGTACCGCTGAGGGTGGTGCGCGGCACTTGGGCGACGGGCGTCCAACTGACGTGGTAGCGCCAGGAGTCGATGGTGGAGCGTTGGGAGCGGGCCCGGCGCCAGGAGGTGAGGCCGGGCAGGATGGCGGCGACGGACGCTTCGTCGCTGCCGAGCGCGGCGGTCAGTGCGGAGACGTCCGCCTGTTCGACGGCGGCCCAGAATTCGGCGTCCATCGGGGCGTCGGCGGTGGGACGGTCGATCGCGGTCGGGGTCTGCCAGTACCGCTCGCGTTGGAAGGCGTAGGTGGGCAGGTCGACACGGGACGCCCCGGTCCCCTCGAACACGCCCGTCCAGTCGACGTGCACGCCGCGCACGAACAGCGCGGCGGCCGACAGCAGGAAGCGGTCCGCGCCGCCCTGGTCCCGGCGCAGCGTACCGGTCGCGACGGCCGGCACCGACGCCTCCTCGACCAGGTCCTGGACGGACATCGTCAGCACCGGGTGCGAGCTGACCTCGACGAACGCCCGGTGCTCCGCCGCCAGCAACTCCTTCACCGCGTCGGCGAACCGGACCCGTCCGCGCAGGTTGCGGAACCAGTAGCCGGCGTCCAGCTCCGTGGTGTCCAGCCAGTCGCCGGTGACGGTGGAGAAGAACGGGATCTGCCCGGCTTGGGGCGTCAACTCCGCGAGTGTGGAACGCAGTTCCTCGTGCAGGTCGTCGACCTGGTGGGAGTGGGAGGCGTAGTCCACCGCGATCCGGCGGGCCCGGACGTCGTCTTCGGTCAGGCGGGCGTGCAGGGCGTCGAGGGCGGCCGGCTCGCCGGACACCACCACCGCGCCGGGGCCGTTGACGGCGGCCACCGACACCCGCCCGTCGAACTCGCCCAGCCGCGACTCCACCTCCTCGACGGGCAACGCGACGGACATCATCCCCCCACGCCCCGCCAACGCCCGCCCAATCGCCTGACTGCGCAACGCCACCACCCGCGCACCATCACGCAACGACAACCCACCCGACACCACCGCAGCAGCAATCTCCCCCTGCGAATGCCCCACCACCGCATCCGGCACCACCCCATGCGCCCGCCACAACGCAGCCAACCCCACCATCACCGCAAACGACACCGGCTGAACCACATCCACCCGCCCCAACGACGGCGCACCCTCCACCCCCCGCAACACCTCGACCAACGACCAGTCGACAAACTCCCCCAACGCCACCCCACACTCCGCAACCCGCTCCGCGAACACCGCAGACTCATCGAGGAGTTGAGCCCCCATACCAACCCACTGCGACCCCTGACCGGGAAACACGAACACCGTCCGCCCCGCGACGTCGGCCACGCCCTCGACGAGGGGGTGTGCGGAGTGGCCGGCGGCCAGTGCCCGGGTTCCGGTGAGGAGTGCGGTGCGGTCCGGGGCGACGACCACGGCCCGGCGTTCGAGGAGGGCGCGGGCGGAGAGCAGGGTGTGTCCGACGTCCTGGGGGCGGAGTTCGGGGTCGGTCTCGACCCGGGCGGCCAGGGCCGTGGCCTGGTCGCGCAGGGCCCGTTCGGTGTGGCCTGAGACGATCCAGGGCAGCGCGGCGGCCGACTCGCCCGGCGCGGTGTCCGGCGCGGTGTCGGAGGCCGGGGCGGGCTCGGGGGCCTGTTCCAGGAGGGCGTGGGCGTTGGTGCCGCTGATGCCGAACGAGGAGACCGCGGCCCGGCGCGGCCGGCCGGTCACCGGCCACTCCTGTGCCTCGGTCAACAACCGCACCGCCCCGGCGGACCAGTCCACGTGCGACGACGGCTCGTCCGCGTGCAGGGTCCGCGGAAGTCGGCCGTGGCGCAGGGCCATCACCATCTTGATCACGCCGGCGACGCCGGCGGCGGCCTGGGCGTGGCCGATGTTGGACTTCAGGGACCCCAACCACAGCGGCTGGTCGGCGGTGTGTGCCTGGCCGTAGGTGGCGAGCAGTGCCTGGGCCTCGATGGGGTCGCCGAGCCGGGTGCCGGTGCCGTGCGCCTCGACGACGTCGACGTCGGCGGCGGTCAGGCCGGTGCGGGCGAGGGCCTGTTGGATGACGCGTTCCTGGGACGGACCGTTGGGGGCGGACAGGCCGTTGGAGGCGCCGTCCTGGTTGACCGCCGAGCCGCGCAGCACGGCGAGGACCGGGTGGCCGTTGCGCTGGGCGTCGGAGAGCCGCTCGGCGACCAGGACGCCGACGCCCTCGGCCCAGCCGGTGCCGTCGGCGGCGTCGGAGAACGCCTTGCAGCGGCCGTCCGGTGCCAGGCCGCCCTGGGCGCTGAACTCGACGAAGAGGGAGGGTTCGGTGAGCAGCGTCACGCCGCCGATCAGGGCGAGGCCGGATTCGCCGGAGCGCAGTGACTGGGTCGCCAGGTGCAGGGCGACGAGGGAGGAGGAGCAGGCGGTGTCGACGGTGACGGCGGGGCCTTCGAGGCCGAGGGTGTAGGCGAGGCGGCCGGAGAGCACGCTGGCGGCGGTGCCGGTCAGTGCGTGGCCGTGGAGTTCGGTGGCGGTGCCGGCCGAGGGGGCGCCCCAGTGGTAGGACCCGACGAACACCCCGGAGCGGGTGCCGCGTAGCGCGGTGGGGGCGATGCCGGCCCGTTCCAGGGCCTCCCAGGACACTTCGAGGAGGAGGCGTTGTTGGGGGTCCATGGCGGTCGCCTCGCGCGGCGAGATGCCGAAGAACGCGGGGTCGAATTCGGCGGCGTCGTAGAGGAATCCGCCTTCGTGGGTGCTGCTGCTGCCGTCGCCATTCCCGGTGAGGGCCGCCAAGTCCCAGCCGCGGTCGGTGGGGAAACCGGAAACGGCGTCAGCCCCGGTCCAGACCAGGCCCCAGAGGGATTCCGGTGAATTCACGCCGCCGGGCAGCCGGCACCCCATTCCGACGATGGCAACGGGTTCGTTGTCCTTGGATTCCAGTTCTCCAATGCGGCGGCGGGCGCGTCGGAGATCGGAGGTGACTCGTCGCAGATAGTCGACGATTTTCTCCTGCTGGTCCGGCTGGCCTTGCGGGGATTCCGACATGTCCGTCCTCATCATCGGGTCGCGAACGAAAGCAACAATTTCGCTATGTGGTTTCGAACTCTTCATCGATGATGTCGAGCAGTCTGTCGACCGACACCGTGTCGATGTCCTCGTCCGGGGAGGGCACCTCTGTGGGCGAGTTCTGGCGGAGTGCGGCGGCGAGGGCGTCCAGCCGGTCGGCGACGGCCCGGCGTTCCGGGTCGTCCGGCGGCAGGCGGGTGACGATCGCCTCGAACCTGGTCAGTTCCTCGCCGTGGTCGCCGCGCTGCCGGGGGACGGTCGCGGCGAGGAGTTCCGCCAGCCGGCGGGCGGCGCGTTCGGGCGTGGGGAAGTTGAAGACCAGAGTCGCCGGGAGCCGCAGTCCGGTGTGGTCGGCGAGCCGGTCGGCGAGTTCGACGCCGGCGAGCGAGTCGAAGCCGAGTTCCTTGAAGACGCTGCGGGCGCCGACCGCGTCCGGTCCCGGGTGGCCGAGGACGGCGGCGGCCTGGCTCCGCACCAGGTCCAGGAGGTGGTGGTCCCGGTCGGCCGGCGGAAGCGACGCGAGGCGGGTGGCGGCCGAGCCGGGCACGCCGGGGTCCGTCGCCGACTCGGCGGCCGTTGTGGGGCGGGCCGCGACGGGCCGGGGCGGGCGGGCACCGGCGGGCCCGTCGTCGCGCGGGCGCCGCGGGGCCCGGGGCGCGGCGCGTTCGTCGTCGGTCAGGGGGCGGACGGTGAGCGCCTCGACGGTGACGACTGGTGCGCCGTGGGCGTCGGACGCGGTCAGGGACAGGGCACCGGTCGGGGTGGGTACGAGGTGGACGCGGAGCGCGGTGGCTCCGACGGCGTGCAGTCGGACGCCGTGCCATGCGAGGGGCAGGGCGCCGTCCGCCGTCATGGCGGCGTGCCGGGCGGCGTCGAGCAGGGCCGGGTGCAGTCCGAAGTCGGCGGCGTCGGCGTCGGCGCCGGGCGGGAGCGTCACGTCGGCGAAGACCTCCGTGCCGCGGCGCCAGGCGGCCCGCAGGCCGCGGAAGGCCGGACCGTAGTCGAAGCCGCGGTCGGCGAGGCGTTCGTAGTGGTCGGTGAGGTCGAGGGGTTCGGCGTCGGTCGGCGGCCAGTTGGGGCCCGTGAAGGCGGTGGGGTCGGCGGGCGTCGGCGCGGGCGCGGGGCCGGTGGTGGTGCGGGGCGGGCCGCCGAGGACGCCGGTCGCGCACTGCTGCCAGGGGGCGGCCGGGCGGTCCGCCGGGCGGGCGTGGACGGTGACGGTGCGGTGCCCCGCGGTGTCGCCGGGGCCGACGCGGACCTGGACGTGCAGGGCGTCTCCGTCGGGCAGGGACGGTGCGGCGGTGACGGCGAGTTCGTGCAGGACGTCGCAGCCCGCCTCGTCGCCGGCGCGGACGGCCAGTTCCACCAGCGCGGTGGTCGGCAGCAGGAGCCGTCCGGCGATCGCGTGGTCGGCGAGCCAGGGGTGGGTGTGCGGTGCGAGGGTGCCGGAGCAGACGGTGCCGTCGCCGTCGGCGAGTTCGACGGCGGAGTCGAGCAGCGGGTGGCCGAGGGCGCCGGCTCCGGGCGCGGCCGGGCGCGGCGGGGTGGGCCAGTGCCGGACGTGTTGGAAGGCGTAGGTGGGCAGGTCGACGCGGCGGGCGCCGGTGCCGGCGTAGTAGGCGGACCAGTCGACGGGGACGCCGAGGGTGTGCAGCCGGCCGAGGGCGCCGGCGAACGCCGCCTCCTCCGGCCGGTTCTTGGCCAGGACCGGGACCACGTCGACGGGGCTGCCCGGCCCTAGGGTGTCGCGGGCGAGGGCGGACAGCACGTTGCCGGGGCCGAGTTCGACCAGGAGGTCGGTGCCGGCCGCGCCCAGGGTGGCGATGCCGTCGGCGAAGCGGACGGTGCCGCGGACGTGCCGCACCCAGTAGTCGGGGGTGGTGACCTCGCTGCCGGCGAGGTCACCGGTGAGGTTGGAGACGAGGGGGATCGACGGCTGGTGGAGGGCGAGCCGGTCGACGACGTCCCGGAAGGCGTCGAGCATGGGGTCCATCAGCGGCGAGTGGAAGGCGTGCGAGACGGCGAGCCGGCTGGTGCGGCGGCCCTCGCGGGCGAAGTGGGCGGCGAGGCGCAGTACGGCGTCCTCGGTGCCGGAGACGACGACCGCGGTGGGCCCGTTGACGGCGGCCAGGGCGGTGTGCCGGTCGAGCAACGGGGCCACTTCGTCCTCGGTGGCCTCCAGCGCGGCCATCGCGCCGCCGGCCGGCAGCGCCTGCATCAGCGTGGCGCGGGCGGCCACCAGGCGGCAGGCGTCCGTCAGCGTCAGTACGCCGGCGACGTGTGCCGCGGCGATCTCCCCGACGGAGTGGCCGCCGACGGCGTCCGGGCGCAGGCCGAGTGCGGTGACCAGGCGGTGCAGGGCGACCTCGACGGCGAACAGGGCGGGTTGGGTCCAGCCGGTGCGGTCCAGGAGTGCCGGGTCGGTGCCCCACATCACCGTGCGCACGGGTCGCTCCAGGTGCGGGTCCAGGGCGCGTGCGACGTCGTCCAGGGCATCGGCGAACAGCGGGAAGCGGCCGGCGAGTTCGCGTCCCATGGCGAGGCGCTGGCTGCCCTGGCCGGAGAAGAGGACGGCGGTGCGGCGCTCGCGGGCCTCGCCGCGGGCGTGTTCGACGGCGCCCCCGTCGGTCGGCAGCAGGACCGCCCGGTGGCGCAGCGCGGCGCGTCCGGTGGCGAGGGAGTGGCCGACGTCCACGGGGTCCGGGGCGGGCCGCGAGCGGAGGTGGTCGCGCAGGCGGGTGAGTTGGTCGTCGAGCGCTTCGGGGGTGGCGGCGGAGACCGGCCAGGGGACCGTGGTGGGGCGGGGGCCGGGCCGGGGGGCGGGGGCCTCGGCGGGCGGGGGCTCCTCCAGGATCAGGTGGGCGTTGGTGCCGCTGATGCCGAAGGAGGAGACGCCGGCGCGGCGCGGCTGCGCGCCCCGTGGCCAGGCGGCGGGCTCGGTGAGGAGGGTGACGGCGCCCCGGGTCCAATCGACCTGTCGGGTGGGGGTGGTGAGGTGGCGGATGGCCGGCATCAGGTCGTGGTGCAGGGCCAGGACGGTGGCGATGACTCCCCCGACGCCGGCGGCGGCCTGGGCGTGGCCGAGGTGCGACTTCAGGGAGGCCAGGCGCAGCGGCCGGTCCGCGGCGCGGTGCTGTCCGTAGGTGGCGAGCAGGGCCCGGGCCTCGATCGGGTCGCCGAGGCGGGTGCCGGTGCCGTGTGCCTCGACGAGGTCGATGTCGGCGGGGGTGAGTCGGGCGTCGGCGAGTGCGGCGCGGATGACGCGTTCCTGGGCGGGTCCGCTGGGTGCGGTCAGGCCGTCGGAGGCGCCGTCCTGGTTGACGGCCGAGCCGCGCAGCACGGCGAGGACGGGGTTGCCGGCGGCCCGGGCGGTGGACAGGTGCTCCAGGACGACGATGCCGACGCCCTCCGCCCAGGCGGTGCCGTCCGCCTCGTCGGAGAAGGGCTTGCAGCGGCCGTCGGGGGCGAGGCCGCCCTGGCGGGTGTGGCCGATGAAGGCCAGCGGGGTGGACATCACGCTGACGCCGCCGGCCAGGGCGGTGCTGCACTCCCCCGCGCGCAGGGCGCGCAGCGCCGCGTGCAGGGCGACCAGTGAGGAGGAGGACGTGGTGTCGATGGTGAGGGCCGGGCCTTCGAGGCCGAGGAGGTGGGCCAGCCGGCCGGAGACGACGCCGGGGGCCAGGCCGGTGAGGGCGTGTCCGGCCAGGTCGTCGGGCGAGGCGTGGGTGACGGCGGCGTAGTCCTGGCCGCTGGCGCCGACGAAGACGCCGGTGCGGCTGCCGCGCAGGGCGTGCGGGTCGATGCCGGCGCGTTCCAGGGCTTCCCAGGCGGTTTCCAGGACCAGGCGCTGCTGCGGGTCGGTGGAGACCGCCTCGCGGGGTGACATGCCGAAGAACGCGGCGTCGAAGTCGGCGGCCCCGGTGAGGAATCCGCCGGTGCGCGTGACGCTGCGGCCGGGGCCGTCGCCGGCCAGGGCGGCCAGGTCCCAGCCGCGGTCGTCCGGGAAGGCCGTGGTCGCGTCGCGGTCGCCGCGGAGCAGCTGCCACAGGTCGTCGGGGCCGCTCACCCCGCCCGGATAGCGGCAGGCCATTCCGACGACCACCACCGGGTCCTCGTCGGTTCCGATCGTCATGTGGTGCTCACCCCTACGAAGAAAGTTGGCCTCGGCTCACCTCTGCGTGCCGGATCGTACGGGCGCAAACGCTGTACTTTTCCCTAAGGAATGGGCGGCGGCCGGTACGGGCATTGGTCGGCCGGGGTGGAAAGTGCCGCCGCGGCGCGAAGACTAGGGAATCCCCCGGTCCGTGGCATGAGACCAAGTAAGTGACCCGTTTTCTCCGCGGCGCGTTCCGGGTGCCGATCGCTGATCGTTTCCGGCAGCGTGCGCCCGGGCGGCGGCGTCGGCGAATGCCGTCACTCGGCGACCGGGCCGTGGGGACGCGTGGCGTGCGGGCCCGGCGGCCCGTCACTTTCCGAAGGGTGTTGTCATGGGCGCGAATCGGCGGCCGATCCTGTTCGTGAGTTATGCCGAAAGCGGTCTGCTGAATCCGCTGTTGGTGCTGGCCGGGGAATTGTCGCGGCGCGGGGTGGCGGACCTGTGGTTCGCGACGGACGAGAAGGCGCGGGACGAGGTGGCGTCCGTGGTGGACGGCAGCCCCGTGCGTTTCGCGTCGCTGGGCGACACCGTTTCGCGGATGTCGGCGGTCACGTGGGATGACGCGACCTATGCCGAGGTGACGCAGCGGTCGCGGTTCAAGGCGCACGCGGCGGTGATCCGGCATTCGTTCGCGCCGGAATCGCGGATCGCGAAGTACCGCCGCCTGGAGGAGGTCGTCGACGAGGTCCGGCCGGCGCTGATGGTGATCGAGAGCATGTGTCAGTTCGGGCACGAACTGGCGATCACCAAGGGCATTCCGTTCGTGCTCGGGGTGCCGTTCGTGCCGAGCAACGTGCTGACGTCGCATGTGCCGTTCGCCAAGTCCTACACCCCGTCGGGCTTCCCGGTGCCGCATTCGGGGCTGCCGGCGGAGATGACGTTGGCCCAGCGGATCGAGAACCAGGTGTTCCGGGTGCGGACGCTCGGGATGTTCCTGACGCCGCAGGTCCGCAGGGTCGTCGAGGAGGACGACCGGATCCGCACCGAGCTGGGCATCGCGCCGCAGGCGCGGCAGATGATGGCGCGGATCGACCACGCGGAGCAGGTGTTGTGCTACTCCGTACCGGAGTTGGACTACCCGTTCCCGATGCATCCGAAGGTGCGGCTGGTGGGCACGATGGTGCCGCCGCTGCCCCAGGCACCGGACGACGGCGGTCTCGGGGACTGGCTGTCGGCGCAGAAGTCCGTGGTGTACATGGGTTTCGGCACGATCACCCGGCTCACCCGCGCGCAGGTGGCGGCGTTGGTCGAGGTCGCCCGGCGGTTGGGCGGCGCCGGCCACCAGGTGTTGTGGAAACTTCCGCGTGAACAGCAGGAGTTGCTGCCGCCGGCCGAGCAGCTGCCGGACAACCTGCGGATCGAGGGGTGGGTCCCGTCGCAGCTGGACGTGTTGGCCCATCCGAACGTGAAGGTGTTCTTCACGCACGCCGGCGGCAACGGCTACCACGAGGGCCTGTACTTCGGGAAGCCGCTGGTGGTGCGGCCGTTGTGGGTGGACTGCGACGACCAGGCGGTCCGGGGCCAGGACTTCGGGGTGAGCCTGACGCTGGACCGGCCGGAGACGGTCGACCCCGAAGACGTCCTGGACAAGATCACCCGCGTGCTCGACCAGCCCTCCTTCACCGAGCGCGCCGAGCACTTCGCCGGGCTGCTGCGGGCCGCCGGCGGCCGGGCCGCGGCGGCGGACCTGCTGCTCGCCCTCCCCGTCCTGGCAACCGACTGACCGAGGAGGACTTCACTCATGCCCTTTACCCATCCGGTTTCCATGCCGTGGCTCCAAGGCCGCGAACTCGACTACGTGACGGAGGCCGTCAGCGGCGGCTGGATCTCCTCACAAGGCCCCTTCGTGAAGCAGTTCGAGGCGGCGTTCGCCGCGTACAACGACGTGCCGTACGGCGTCGCCTGTTCCTCGGGCACCACGGCGCTGACGCTGGCGCTGCGGGCGCTCGGGGTCGGTCCCGGGGACGAGGTGATCGTCCCGGAGTTCACGATGATCGCGTCGGCGTGGGCGGTCACCTACACCGGGGCGACGCCGGTGTTCGTGGACTGCCGCGACGACCTGAACATCGACGTGTCCCGCATCGAGGAGAAGATCACCCCGCGCACCAAGGTGCTCATGCCGGTGCACATCTACGGCCGGCAGTGCGCCATGGACGCCGTGCTGGACCTGGCACACGAGTACAACCTGCGGGTGGTGGAGGACTCCGCCGAGGCGCACGGTGTGCGGCCGCGGGGCGACATCGCGTGCTTCTCGCTCTTCGCCAACAAGATCATCTCGGCCGGTGAGGGCGGGGTGTGCCTGACCCGCGACCCGCACCTGGCCGAGCAGATGGCGCACCTGCGCGCCATGGCGTTCACCAAGGACCACAGCTTCCTGCACAAGAAGCTGGCCTACAACTACCGCATGACCAACATGCAGGCCGCGGTGGCCCTCGCCCAGACCGAGCAGTTGGACGTGATCCTGGGCCTGCGCCGGGACGTCGAGAAGCGCTACGACGAGGCGCTGCGCGACGTGCCCGGGATCACGCTGATGCCGCCGCGCGACGTGCTGTGGATGTACGACGTGCGGGCCGAGCGGTCCGAGGAGTTGCGCGCACACCTGGCCGACGAGGGCATCGAGACCCGGGTGTTCTTCAAGCCGATGAGCCGCCAGCCCGGCTACTACTCCCCCGAATGGCCGGAGTTGAACGCGGCCCGGCTGAGTGCGGACGGCTTCTACCTGCCGACGCACACCGGGCTGACCGCGCAGGACCAGGAGTTCATCACCGGCCGGATCCGCGCGTTCTGCGGAGCGGCATGAGCACCGGAGCGGAGGCGCCGACGCCCGCACCGCAGTGCCCGGTGGCCTTTCCGCTGCGGCAGCCGGGGCGGCCGTTCCCGCCGCCGGAGTACGCGCAGTACCGCGCCGGACCGGGCCCCGTCCGGTCCGAACTCCCCAGCGGGACGGTCTGGTTGGTGACCCGGCACGAGGACGTCCGGGCGGTGTTGACCGATCCGCGGATCAGCGCCGACCCGTCGCGGCCCGGCTTCCCCAAGGCTTCCCGGACCGGCGGTGCGCCGTCGCAGTACGAGGTGCCGGGGTGGTTCGTGGCGATGGACCCGCCCGAGCACGGGCGGTTCCGCAAGACGCTGATCCCCGAGTTCACCGTCCGCAAGGTGCGGGAACTTCGGCCGGCGATCCAGCAGATCGTCGACGAGCGGATCGACGCGATGCTGGCCGCGGGCACCTCCGCGGACCTCGTCGAGTCCTTCGCGCTGCCGGTGCCGTCCCTGGTGATCTCCAGTCTGCTGGGGGTGCCCAGGGCCGACCGCGACTTCTTCGAGGACCGGACCCGGGTCCTGGTCCGGCTCAGCTCGACCGACGAGGAGCGCGACAAGGCGACCCAGGCACTGCTGCGGTACCTGGGCCGGTTGATCCAGATCAAGCAGCGACGTCCGGGCGACGACCTGATCAGTCGACTGATCGCCGCGGGCACGCTGTCCCGGCAGGAACTGTCCGGGGTGTCGATGCTGCTGCTGATCGCGGGGCACGAGACGACGGCGAACAACATCGGCCTGGGCGTGGTGCAGTTGCTCGCCAACCCGCAGTGGATCGGCGACGACCGGATCGTCGAGGAGCTGCTGCGCTACTACTCGGTGGCGGATCTGGTGGCGTTCCGGGTGGCCGTCGAGGACGTGGAGGTCGGCGGCCGGCTGATCCGCGCCGGTGAGGGCATCGTCCCGCTGCTCGCCGCGGCCAACCACGACGACACGGTGTTCGCCGCGCCCCGGGAGTTCGACCCGGAACGTTCGGCGCGCTCGCACGTGGCGTTCGGCTACGGCGTCCACCAGTGCCTGGGCCAGAACCTGGTGCGCGTCGAGATGGAGATCGCCTACCGCACGCTGTTCGCGCGGCTGCCCTCCCTCGCGCTCGCGGTGCCCGTCGAGGAACTGTCGCTGAAGTACGACGGGGTGCTGTTCGGCCTGCACGAGCTGCCCGTCACCTGGAAGTGAGCGCGGCCGGGACGCCCGGCCGCCAGGACCCGATCCCCGGAGGAACCTCGTGCGCATCACCGTGGACACCGGCCGTTGCGTCGGTGCAGGCCAGTGCGTCCTGACCGCACCGGACCTGTTCGACCAGGACGACGACGGTCTGGTGACCGTCCTCGACCCGGCGGCGGGCACTTTGGCCGTCGCCGCCCGCGAGGCGGCGGCGCTGTGCCCGTCCGGGGCGATCAGCATCGCGGCGGACTGAGCCCGCTCCCCTGCGTGAGGGCCCCCGACCGAGCGGTTCGGGGGCCCTCGCTCCTGCCTGCCCGGGAGCGGGCGGGCAGACCGTCACCAGGTGACGGACAGCCGCCTCAGCCCGGCGGACAACTGGCCGGACGAGTAGCCCAGTTCCTCGATCGGGCGGGCCAGTCGCAGGCCGGGGAGCCGGGTGAAGAGCAGGGTGTAGGCGGTGCGCAGTTGGACCCGGGCCAGCGGTGCGCCGATGCAGTGCCACATGCCGTGGCCGAACGTCAGGTGCGGGTTGGGCGCCCGCCGGATGTCGAACAGCTCGGGCTCGTCGAAGACCGTGCGGTCGAAGTTCACCAGCGTGAAGTCCAGCAGCACCAGGTCGCCGGTCCTGATGGTCACGTCGCCGACCGGCACGTCGGCGGTGGCGTACCGCGGGAGCACCGAACCGCCGGCCTTCGCGGACCGCAGGATCTCCTCGACGCCGCTGCGCATCAGCTGCTCGTCGGCGAGCGCCGCGGCGAGCTGTTGCGGGTACTGGGTGAACAGCACCGTGCCCAGGTCGATGTGGCTGGCGACGCTGTCCAGGCCGGCGAAGAGCAGTCCGGCGACGATCGGCCCGATGCGGTCGTCGGACGGCACCTTCCGGGACAGCCGGGAGATGACGTCGTCCTCGGGTGTGGTGCGCTTGCGGCGGGCCAGTCCGGACAGCAGGCCGAACAGCTCGTCCTGGGCTTCCTGGGCCCGGGGCGGGTCGTCGATCTCGCCGAGCTTGGCGAGCGCGGCGATCAACTGGCCCTGCTCCGCGGCGGGGACGCCGATGAGGGTGCACAGCACCGACAGGGAGAACGGCATGGAGAAGTGGTCGTGCAGGTCGGCGGGCGGGCCCTGGGCGGTGAGGTGCGCGAGCGCCTGTTCGGCGAGGGCCTCGACCTTCGGCGCCAGGTCCAGGACCCGGCGGGCGGAGAACTGCGGGGTGAGCAGTGCACGCATCTCGGCGTGCACGGCGCGCGCCCCGTCGACGTCGTCGGTGACGAGGAGGTCCAGGAGCGGGTTGCGCACGTAGCGGGGTGCGTTGGCCGGGTCGGCGTGGGCGCGGGCCAACCGCTCGTCGTGCAGCAGCTGTTTGAGTTCGGAGTGACGGGTGACGAGCCAGCCCTCGTCGCCGGCCGGGGTGCGGACCTTGCAGACGGGGGCCCGGGATTGCAGGTCGCGCAGCAGGGGGCTCAGGCGCAGGACGGTGCGCGCCTCCGCCGCGAGGGAGGGCGGCGCGGTGGGTGTGCTCATGGAGGGCTCCTCTGGGGGTGGTGCCGTGGGGGGCGGGCGTCCGGCCGGCTGCGCGGGGCCGGGGGCGCGGGGCGGGGGTGTCACCGGCCCCGCGCCGTCTCGGCGGGATGTGCGCCGGCTGGGCCGACCGCTCGTCTCGGTCGTCTCTCTCACACCACGGACTGCTCCAGTTCCGCCAGCCATTCCTCGACTACCCGCGCGGTCAGCGCCGAGTGTTCCTTGGCGAGGGACAGGTGGTCGGCGTCGATGTCGCGGACCGCGTCGGCGGGGACGGACGAGGTGTCCAGCCGGAAGCCGGCGAGGTCCCGGGCGGCGCGGACGAGCAGGGTGGGGGCGGTGGGGGCGGGCGCTTCGATGTCGGTCATGGCCATGAACCAGTGCGCCATCGCCGACATCCGGGCGCTGTTCAACGTCACCGAGGGCGAGTCGATGTCGGCCAGGTAGAACCGCGTGGTGCGGTCCAGGTCGTTGCCCTCGCCGGGTTCGTAGCGGATGGATGCGGTGTCGAGGAGGACGATCCCTTCGGGCCGTACGCCCCAGACGTCCTCCAGGACGCCGGCGGCTAGGTAGGCCAGCGATCCGCCGGTGGAGTGGCCGACCATGACGAACGGTTCGCCGTCGCTGGCCAGCAGGACGCTCTCGGCGACGATGCGGGCCGCGGCCTCGCTGGTGGCGGGGAGCAACTCGCCGGGGGCGAAGCCCATCAGGGGCAGCGCGGAGACGTGCCGCGTGCCGCGGAAGTGGGCGGCGATGCGGGCGTACTGGTGGACACCGCCGGTGGCGCCCGGCGCGCTGACGAAGACGAGCCGGGGCCGGCCGGGGCCGTCGGCGAGCGTCACCGGTTCGGAGAGCGTGTCCAGTTCGGCGGGCGTGTCGAACATCGGTCGGGTGTTGGCGACGGCCTTCAGCATCCGCATCGCCTCGACCAGCTTGCCGCCGCGCACCGCGTGGTGGAAGAGGCCCTCCAGGGTGTCGTCGGAACGCGGTGCCGGCCGGGTTTCCGCGGCGGCCGGGCCGGTGGCGCCCGGCGCCGGGGCGGCGCCCAGCTCCTGCTGGAGCCAACGGGCCAGTTTCACCGGCGACTTGGTGTCGAAGACGACCGAGGAGGGCAGTCGCAGACCGAGGACCTCGCCGAGCTGGTTGCGCAGGCTGACCGCGACCAGGGAGTCGAAACCCAGCTCCAGGAAGCCGCGTTCGGCGTCGACGGCGGTGGGGTCGGGGTGGCCGAGCAGTCCCGCGGTGTGGCCGACGACCAGGTCGGTGAGGAGCTGTTGGCGGCCGGTCTCGTCGAGGTGGCGGAGGCGTTCGCGCACCGTGACCGGGGAGCGGTCGGCGGCGGCCGCGGTGCGGCGGGACCGCGGCACCAGATCCCGCCACAGCGCCGGCAGGGCCTGCTGCTCCCGCAGGCCGGCGACGTTGATGCGACTGGGCACCACGGTCGGCTCGGGGCGGGCGACGGCCGCGTCGAACAGGGCCAGCCCGTCCTCGACGGTCAGCGGTGGCAGGCCGCCGCGCGCCATGCGTGCCAGGTCGGCGTCGCTGACCGAGGCCGTCATACCGCTGCCCCGGCCCCACGGCCCCCAGGCGAGGGAGAGCGCGGGCAGTTGCCGGTCGGCGCGGTGCCGGGCGAGGGCGTCGAGGTAGGCGTTGGCGGCGGCGTAGTTGCCCTGGCCGGGGCTGCCGAGGACGCCGGAGACCGACGAGTAGAGCACGAAGCCCGCCAGGTCGAGGTCGCGGGTGGCGTCGTGCAGGTGCCAGGCGGCGTCGGCCTTGGGCCGCAGCACGGCGGCCAGTTGGTCGGGGGTGAGCGAACCGATCAGGGCGTCGTCCAGGATGCCGGCGGTGTGGACGACGGCGGTCAGCGGATGCGCGCCGGGCACCGAGGCGAGGAGCGCGTCGAGGGCGGGGCGGTCGGCGACGTCGCAGGCGGCGATCCGCACGTCGGCGCCCCGTTCGGTGAGCTCCGCCAGCAGTGCGCGGGCGCCGGGTGCGTCGGGTCCGCGGCGGCCGGCGAGCAGCAGGTGGCGGGCGCCGTGGACGGTGACCAGGTGGCGGGCGAGGGCGGCGCCGAGGCCGCCGGTGCCGCCGGTGAGCAGGACGGTGCCGTCCGGGTCCCAGGTGGGGGCGGGGGCGGTGCCGGCGGCCGGTTCCGGCAGTCGGGCCAGGCGGGCGGCGCGGACCGCGTGGTCGCGGACGACGAGTTGCTGCTCGTCGAGGGTGAGGACGTGCGGCAGCATCCCGACGGACCGGAACGCGTCGTCGAGGTCGAGCAGCAGCAGGCTGCCGGGGTTCTCGGTCTGGGCGGAGCGCACCAGGCCCCAGGCGGCGGCGCCGGCCGGGTCGGTGACGGTCTCGCCGGCCGTCGCGACGGCGCCGTGGGTGACGAAGACCAGCCGGGCGGCGGCGAGCCGCGGTTCGGCCAGCCACTCCTGGAGCACTTCCAGCACCCGGGCGGTGACGGCGTGCACGCCGGCCGGGCCGGCGTCCGGGCCGCCGACGATGGGGACGAGGAAGACGTCGGGGGCCAGGCCGCCGTCGCCGACGGCGCCGCCGAGCGAGGCGGCGTAGGCGCTGACGGTCTCGTCGGCGCGGTGCAGGGCGTAGCCGAGGTCCAGTTCGTCGTTGCCGACGACGGCCCAACGGGTGCCGGTGGCGCGGGCGCCCGGGTCGACCGGCACCCAGTCCAGGTGGAACAGGCCGCCCTGGCGGGTGTGGCCGGCGGGTGCGGGCTCCGGGCGGTCCTGCGGGGCGCCGAGGGTGATGCGGTCGGCGGTCAGCACCGCGCCGCCCGCGGCGTCCACGGCGGCTAGGGCCACGGTGTCGGGCCCGGTCGCGGTGAGCCGCAGGCGCAGCGCGGTGGCTCCGGTGGCGTGCAGGGTGAACCCGTCGAAGCCGGTCGGTGCGCGCGGGCCGCCGTCCCGCGGCGACGCGGCGTCCAGTGCCCCGGCGGCGCGGACCACGGCGGCCAGGAGCGCGGGGTGGATGCCGTAGGCCCGGTCGGCGGCGGTGCCGGCGATCAGTGCCGCCTCGGCGAAGATCTCGCCGTCGCGCCGCCAGAGCCCGGTCAGGCCCGCGGAGCCCTGGTCGGCGGCGGGGTCGAGGTCGGTGACGGGCATCGGGCGGGCGTCGCGCGGTGGCCACTCGGTGGTGTCAGGGCCGGCCGGATCGGTGGTGCCGTCGGGGGTGAGCATGCCGGTCGCGCAGGTGGTCCATGGTGCGTCCTCGGCGGCCGCGGGTCGGGCGTGGACCGCGACCGGCCGGTGCCCCTCGGCGTCGGCGGCACCGACCCGGACCTGGAGGGCGATGGCGTCGTCGGCGCCGAGGACTAGCGGCGTCGGCAGGTCGAGCCGTGCCAGGTGCGGGGTGCCGGTCAGGTCGCCGGCGCGGACGGCGAGTTCGACGAAGGCGGTGCCGGGGACGGTGATCCGGCCGTCGGTGCGGTGGTCGCCGAGCCAGGGGTGGGTGGCGGGCGCGAGCCGGCCGGTCAGGACGGTCTCGTCGGCGTCGGCGAGGGCGACGGCCGCGCCCAGCAGGGGGTGGGCGGCGGCGGTCAGGCCCAGTGCGGCCGGGTCGCCGGTGCGGGCCCGGAGGGTCGGCCAGTAGCGGTCGCGTTGGAAGGCGTACGTGGGTAGGGCGACGGGTTCGGCGCCGGGCGTGCGGGTGCCGGCGAACACCGTGTCCCAGTCGATGTCCGTGCCGTGTGCCCACAGGGTGCCCAGGGCGGCCAGCACGGTGGTCTCCTCCGGGCGTTCCTTGCGCAGCGCGGGCACCACGACGGGGCCCGGCTCGGTGAGGTTCTCCCGGACCAGGGCGGACAGCACGCCGTCCGGGCCGAGTTCGAGGAAGGTCCGTACGCCGCGGTCGGCGAGGGCGCGCACGCCGTCGCCGAAGCGGACGGCCTGCCGGACGTGGCGGACCCAGTAGTGCGGGTCGGCCAGTTCCTCGGCGGTGGCGGGCAGGCCGGTGAGGTTGGAGACGACGGGGAGGGCGGGTGGGGCGAAGGTGAGCGGGGCGACGGCCGCCTGGAAGGCGTCGAGCATGGGGTCCATCAGCGGCGAGTGGAAGGCGTGGCTGACGGGGAGGCGGGTGGTGCGGCGCCCCAGGTCGTCGAAGTGCCGGCGGACGGCGCCGGCTGCGTCCTCGGCGCCGGAGACGACGACGGACCGGGGCGCGTTGACCGCGGCGATCGCCAGGTCGTCGGTGAGCAGGGGACGCACCTCGTCCTCGGTGGCCTCCAGCGCCACCATGGCGCCGCCCGGTGGCAGTGCGGACATGGCGGTGGCCCGGGCCGCCACGAGGGTGCAGGCGTCGGCGAGGGAGAGCACGCCGGCGACGTGCGCCGCGGTGATCTCGCCGATCGAGTGTCCGGTGACGTGGTCGGGGCGGACGCCCCACGAGGCGAGCAGGCGGTACAGCGCGACCTCGACGGCGAACAGCGCCGGTTGGGCGTGCCGGGTGTCGTCCAGGCGGGTGCGTTCCGTGCCCCAGACGACGTCGCGCAGCGAGGTGCCGAGTCGGGCGTCGAGCAGTGCCACGGTCTCGTCGAAGGCGGCGGCGAACACCGGGTGGCGGGCGTGTAGTTCGCGTCCCATGCCCAGGCGCTGGGAGCCCTGGCCGGAGAACAGTACGGCCAGTCCGCCACGGCCGGCGGTGGGGACGGCCCCGCGCGCCACCTCGGTGACGGTGTCGCCCTCGTGGACGAGCAGGGCCCGGTGTGCGAACGCGGTGCGGGTGGTGGCGAGCGCGTGGCCGATGTCGGCGGCGCTGCGGCCGGGTGCGGTGGTCAGGGCACGCACTGTGGCCAGTTGGGCGTCGAGGGCACCGACGGTGCGGGCCGCGACCGGCCAGGGCACGGCGCGCGGGCCGGCGGCGGCACCGGCGGACTGCTCGGCGGCCGGTCCGGGCGCCACGTCGGCGACCGCCTCGTCGTCCAACTCGTCTGCCGTCGGGGCCTGTTCGATGATGACGTGGGCGTTGGTGCCGCTGATGCCGAACGACGAGACGCCGGCCCGGCGCACCCGCTCGTCCTCGGGCCAGGCGACGGGCTCGGTGAGCAGCCGCACGGCTCCGGTGTCCCAGTCGACGTGCGAGGACGGCGCGTCGACGTGCAGGGTCTGCGGGAGGACGCCGTGCCGCAGGGCCAGCACCATCTTGATGACGCCGGCGACGCCGGCGGCCGCCTGGGTGTGACCCAGGTTGGACTTGACGGAGCCGAGCCACAGCGGGCGGTCGGCGGGCCGGTCCTGCCCGTAGGTGGCGAGCAGGGCGCCGGCTTCGATGGGGTCGCCGAGCCGGGTCCCGGTGCCGTGCGCCTCGACCGCGTCCACGTCGGCGGGGGACAGGCCGGCGCCGGCCAGTGCCTGGCGGATCACCCGCTGCTGAGCGGGGCCGTTGGGGGCGGACAGGCCGTTGGAGGCGCCGTCCTGGTTGACCGCCGAGCCGCGCAGCACGGCGAGCACCGGGTGGCCGTTGCGCCGGGCGTCGGAGAGCCGTTCGACGAGGAGCAGCCCGACGCCCTCGGACCAGCCGGTGCCGTCGGCCGCCTCGGCGAACGCCTTGCAGTGGCCGTCGGGCGCCAGGCCCCCCTGGAGGCTGAAGCCGGCGAAGCTCGACGAGGTGGCCATCACCGTCACGCCGCCGGCCAGGGCGAGGGCGCATTCGCCGGCGCGCACCGCCTGGGCGGCGAGGTGGAGGGTCACCAGGGACGACGAGCAGGCGGTGTCGAGGGTGACGGCCGGGCCTTCGAGGCCGAGCGCGAAGGACAGGCGGCCGGAGAGGACGCTGGCGGCCAGGCCGTTGCCCGCGTAGCCGCCCAGGTCGTCCTCGGCGGCGAGGAGCAGGTGTGCGTAGTCCTGGCCGTTGGTGCCGACGAACACGCCGGTGCGGGTGGAGCGCAGCCCGGCCGGGTCGATGCCGGCGCGTTCGACGGCCTCCCAGGCGGTCTCCAGCAGGAGCCGTTGCTGCGGGTCCATGGCGAGCGCCTCGCGCGGGGAGACGTCGAAGAAGGCCGGGTCGAAGGCGGCCGCGTCGGGCAGGAACCCGCCGCGCTGGGTGGCGCTGCGGCCGGGCCCGTCGCCGGCCAGGGCGGCCAGGTCCCAGCCGCGGTCGGCGGGGAACGGTCCGATGCCGTCCCGGCCGGCGAGGAGCAGCTCCCACAGGTCCTCCGGGGAGCGCACGCCGCCGGGGAACCGGCAGGCCATGCCGACGATCGCCACGGGTTCGTGGCGTCCCGCCGTCGCCTCCTGGAGGCGCTGGCGGGTCTGGTGGAGGTCCTTCGTGACCCACTTCAGATAGTCGACGAGCTTCTTTTCGTCCGGCATCGTCCGTGAAACCTTCCTCAGATGTGGTGCGCGCGTGCGGCGGGGGTCGAGCGGGTCAGGAGTCCGCCTGCCGGCCGAGTTCGTGGTCGATGAAGGCGAGGACCTCGTCGGCGCTCGCCGCTTCGATGCGGGCGTCGACGGTCGGCCCGCCGTCGTCCTGCCGGGTGCCGTCCCATTGGGCCAGCAGGTGCCGCAGCCGGCCGACGACGCCCTGGCGGGTGGTTTCGTCCACGGCGTCCGGCGTCAACTCGGCCGCGATCCGGTCGAGTTCGGCCAGCGGGGACCGCTCCGGGTCGGCGCTGGCGGTGGCGGCGCCGGGCAGCGTCGAGTGGAGGTGCCGGGCGACCGCGAGCGGCGTCGGGTGGTCGAAGACGAGCGCGGCCGGCAGCCGGGTCCCGGTGGCCGCGGCCAGCCGGGTCCGCAGTTCGACCGCCATCAGCGAGTCGAAGCCCATCCGGTTGAAGTCCCGTTCGGCCGGAACGGCGTCCAGCCCGGTGTGCCCGAGCACCGCGGCCGTCTCGGTGCGGACCAGGTCGAGCAGTGCCCACTCCCGCTGGGCGGGGTCCAGGGCGGCCAGTCGTCGGGCCGGTCCACCACCGTGCCCGGCCGCGGCCGCCGTGCGACGCCGGCCGCGCACCAGGACCCGCAGCAGCGCGGGGACCCGGCCGTCGCCCGGTGCGGCGGGGCCTTGGGCGAGGCGGGTCGCCACGGTGAGCCCGGCGCCCCGGGCGCCGGCGGCGTCGAAGAGGGCGAGGCCCTGGGCGGGGGTGAGCGGCGGCATTCCGGAGCGTTCCAGGCGGGCCAGGTCGGCGGCGCCGAGGGTGCTGGTCATGCCGGCGTCCGGTCCCCACGGCCCCCACGCCAGCGAGAGGCCGGGCAGGCCCCGGGCGGCGCGGTGGGCGGCGAGCGCGTCGAGGAAGGCGTTGGCGGCGGCGTAGTTGCCCTGGCCGGGGCCGCCGGTGACGCCCGCGACCGAGGAGTACAGGACGAAGCCGGCCAGGTCGAGGCCGCGGGTGGCTTGGTGCAGGTGCCAGGCGGCGTCGGCCTTCGCGCGCAGCACGCGGTCCAGCCGTCGGGGCGTCAGCGCGCCCACGGTGGCGTCGTCCAGCACGCCGGCGGTGTGCACGACGGCGGTCAGCGGGTGCTCCGGCGGCAGCTGGGCGAGGAGTGCGTCCAGGGCGGTGCGGTCGGATGCGTCGCAGGCGGCGACGGTGACCTCGGCGCCGAGCCCGGCCAGTTCGTCGCGCAGTGCGGTCGCGCCGGGCGCGTCCGGGCCGCGGCGACCGGCGAGCAGCAGGTGCTTGACGCCGTGTCCGGTGACCAGGTGGCGGGCCAGGACACCGGCCAGTCCGCCGGTGCCGCCGGTGAGCAGGACGGTGCCGTCGCGGTCCCAGGCCCGCACCGGGTGCGGGGCGGAGGCGTCCGGCCCGTCGACGGCCCGGGTCAGTCGGGCGACGGTCAGCGCACCGCCGCGCACCGCGACCTGCGTCTCGCCGGCGTCGAGGAGGGCCGTCAGGGCGTCCGGTGCGGCGGCGTGGAGGGCGCCCGTGGGGTCGGCGGGGTCGAGGTCGAGGAGCAGGAAGCTGCCCGGGTGTTCGGACTGCGCCGAGCGGACCAGTCCCCACACCGGGGCCGCCGCCAGGTCGGCCACGTCCTCCGCCCCGGCTGCCACGGCGCCGCGGGTGACGATGACCAGGCGCGCGTCCGCGGTGCGGGCGTCGGCGGTCCAGCGCTGGAGCAGTTCCAGCACCGCCGTGGTGGTGGTGCGCACCGCGGCGGGCAGGTCGCCGTCCCCGGGCGGCGCGCCGAGCAGCGGTGCAAGGACGAGCGGGGGCGGCGGCGCACCGCCGTCCAGCAGTGCGGCCAGGGACGCGAAGCGCCCGGGCCCGTCGCCGGTCGTCCACAACTCCGGTTCCACAGCCGTGAGTTCGTCACCGAGCACGGCGTACGGGAGCCGGTCGCCGCCGGTGTGCGCGGCCTGGGGCACGGGCACCCAGTCCACGTCGAGCAGGGTCGCGCCGCCCTCGGCCGTCCCGGCCTCCGACTGCTCGACGGTGGGCGTGCCCAGGGTGAGCCCGGTGACGGAGACGACCGGTGCGCCCTGCGGGTCGGCGGCCTCCAAGGTCCAGGTGTCCGCGCCGTTGGGGGTGAGGCGGACCCGCAGGGCGGTGGCGGACGCGGCGTGCAGGGCGAGGCCCCGCCAGCCGAGGGCGTCCCGGGTGGGGTCGCCGTCCAGCAGGCCGCCGGCGCGGACCGCGGTGTCCAGGAGCGCCGGGTGCAGCGCGAACGCCCGCTCCGCCGGGCCGGGTTCGGGCAGCTCGATCTCGACGCAGAGTGCGTCGCCCCGCTGCCAGGCCGCCGTGAGCGCGGCCGGGCCGGTGGTGGCGGGCGGGGCGTCGAGCGGCACGGCGTGCTCCGGTGGCCAGACGGTGTCGGGCCTCGGGGGCTGCGGGGTGTCGGGGGTGAGGACCGCGGTGGCGTGCAGCGTCCAGGGGGTGTCGGGGGCGTCGTCGGGTCGGGCGTGCACGGACAGCGCGCGCCGGCCGGTGTCGTCGGGGGCGGCCACCCGGACCTGGAGGCGCTGGGCCTCCGCGCCGGTGAGGACGAGCGGTGCGGCGACGGTCAGTTCCGCCACCGTCGGGCAGTCGGCCCGGTCTCCGGCGTGGACGGCGAGTTCGGCGAGGGCCGCGGCCGGCAGGACGGTGCGGCCGTCCTCCTCGTAGGCCGCGAGCCACGGCTGGTCGGTGGTCGACACCCGGCCGGCGAGCAGGACCTCCGCGGATCCGGCGACCGTGGTCGCGGCCCCGAGCAGCGGGTGCCGCCCGGCTTCCAGGCCGAGCCCGCCGGCGTCGCCGGGCGCCCGTGCGGCGGGCGAGGGCCAGTACCGCTCGCGTTGGAAGGCGTAGGTGGGCAGGGTGATCCGCCGCCCGCCGGTGCCGGCCAGGACCGCGGTCCAGTCGATGTCCACGCCGGCCACGTGGAGTCGGGCGGCGGCGGTGAGGGCGGTGCGCTCCTCGGGGCGGCCCTTTCGCAGGACGGGTACCACTGCGGCGTCCGTGTCGGGCAGGCAGGCCGCGGCCAGGGCGGACAGCACGCCGTCGGGGCCGATCTCCAGGAACGCGGTGGCGCCGCGCCCGGCCAGGGTCCGGACGCCGTCGGCGAACCGCACGGTGGCCCGGACGTGCCGGACCCAGTGGTCGGCCGCGCACAGCTCCTCCGCCGTGGCCACCTCGCCCGTCATGTTGGACACCACGGGCAGGCGCGGCGGGTGGTACTCCAGACCCTCGGCGACGGTCCGGAAGGCGTCCAGCATCGGATCCATCAGCGGCGAGTGGAAGGCATGACTGACCGTCAGCCGGCGGGTCCGCCGCCCCCGCTCCACCAACTGGTCCACGACCCGCGCCACGGCCGCCTCCGCCCCGGAGACCACCACCGACAGCGGCCCGTTGACCGCGGCGATCGCGGTGCCCTCGACGAGCAGCGACGCCACCTCCGCCTCGGCCGCCGCCACCGCGACCATCACGCCACCCGCGGGCAACGCCTCCATCAAGCGGGCCCGCGCCACCACCAACCGGCACGCGTCCGGCAACGAGAACACCCCGGCCGCATGGGCCGCCGCGATCTCGCCGATCGAATGCCCGGCCACGTACTCCGGCCCGACCCCCCACGAGGCCACCAGCCTGAACAGCGCCACCTCCACCGCGAACAGCGCCGGCTGCGTGAAGCGCGTGCGGTCCAACAGCTCCGACGCCTCGCCCCACATCACCTCCCGCAGGGACACGTCCACACCGGCAGCGGCGCCCAGTTCCGCGTCCAGCAGCGCCACGACCTCGTCGAAGGCCGCCGCGAACACCGGGAAGGCGGCGTGCAGTTCCCGCCCCATCCCCGGCCGCTGAGCACCCTGCCCCGAGAAGAGGAACGCGGTGCCGCGTTCCCGGGCCTCGGCGCGGGCGGCCTCGGCGAGGCCGTCGGGCGTGGCCAGCAGGACCGCCCGGTGGTCGAAGGTGGCGCGGCTGGTGACGAGCGAGTGGGCGACGTCGGCGGGCGGCAGGCCCGGGTGCCCGGCGGCGAACGCCCGCAGCCGCGCGAGCTGCGCGTCGAGCGCGGTGGCCGAGCGGGCCGAGACGACCCACGGGAGGACGGCGGGCGTCCGGGTGGGGTGGTCGGCGGGGGCCGCGGGGGTGGGCCCGGCCGGCGGCTGCTCCAGGATGACGTGGGCGTTGGTGCCGCTGATGCCGAACGAGGAGACCCCGGCCCGGCGCGGACGATCGGTCCGCGGCCAGGCGGTGCGCTCGGTGAGCAGCCGCACCGCGCCCGCCGACCAGTCGACCCGGGTGGAGGGCTCGGTGACGTGCAGGGTGCGCGGGAGCGTGCCGTGTCGGAGGGCCAGCACCATCTTCATCAGGCCGGCGGCGCCGGCGGCGGCCTGGGTGTGGCCGAGGTTGGACTTCACCGACCCCAGGAGCAACGGACGGTCCGGGTCGCGGTCCTGACCGTAGGTGGCCAGGAGCGCCTGGGCCTCGATCGGATCGCCCAGGGTGGTGCCGGTGCCGTGCGCCTCGACGGCGTCCACGTCGGACGGGGACAGGCCCGCGCTGGCCAGCGCCTGACGGATCACCCGCTGCTGAGACGGACCGTTCGGCGCGGTCAGACCGTTCGACGCACCATCCTGATTGACCGCCGAACCACGCACCACCGCCAGGATCTCGTGACCGTTGCGGACCGCGTCCGAGCGGCGTTCGACGACGAGGACGCCCACGCCCTCGGACCAGCCGGTGCCGTCGGCCGTGTCGGAGAACGCCTTGCAGTGGCCGTCGGGTGCCAGACCGCCCTGGCGGGTGAAGCCGGCGAAGCTGGTGGCGGTCGTCATGACGGTGACGCCGCCGGCCAGGGCCAGGGTGCACTCGCCGGCGCGCAACGCCTGGACGGCCCAGTGCAGGGCGACCAGCGACGAGGAACAGGCGGTGTCGACGGTGACCGCGGGGCCCTCGAAGCCGAAGGCGTAGGCGAGCCGGCCGGAGAGGACGCTGGCCGCCAGTCCGGTGCCGGCGTGCCCCTCGACGTCCTCCTGGGCGCGCAGCACGAGGCCGGCGTAGTCCTGGCCGTTGGTGCCGACGAAGACGCCGGTGCGGGTGCCACGCAGCCGGGCCGGGTCGGTGCCGGTGCGTTCGACGGCTTCCCAGGCGGTTTCCAGCAGGAGCCGCTGTTGGGGGTCCATCGCGAGGGCCTCGCGCGGGGAGATGTCGAAGAAGCCGGCGTCGAAGTCCGCGGCGTCGTGGAGGAATCCGCCGACCCGGGTGGCGCTGTGGCCGTGGCCGTCGCCGGCGAGCAGGTCGAGGTCCCAGCCGCGGTCGGTGGGGAACGCGTCGATGCCGTCGCGGCCCTCGGTGAGGAGCTGCCAGAGGTCCTCGGGCGAGGTGACGCCGCCGGGGAAGCGGCACGCCATGCCGACGACGACGATCGGGTCGTCGTCCGGCGCGATGGTCGGTGCGGGCGGTGTCGCGGCGGCGGCTTCGGGCCGGGCGCCGGTGAGTTCGGTCAGCAGGTGGTCGGTGAGCGCCCGCGGTGTGGGGTGGTCGAAGACGAGGCTGGGCGGCAGGGCCAGACCGGTGGTCGCCGCCAGGGTGCGGCTCAGCTCCACCGCGGTCAGCGAGTCGAAGCCGAGGTCGCGGAAGGGCTTGTCGGCCCGGATGGCGTCGGTGCCGGTGTGGCCGAGGACCGCGGCGGCCGTGGTGCGGACGACGCGCAGGAGGGCGGCCGGGCGGCCGGCGGCGGCCGTGCCGGCCAGTTGGTCGCGCAGGTCGGCCGCGGCGCCGGCGTGTCGGCGGTGCGCCTCCTGGACCGCGCGGGCCGCGGTGCGGGCCGCCGGCAGTCGGCTCAGGAGCGGGCTGGGGCGCAGGGCCAGCAGGGATTCGAGCAGGTGGGGTTGTTGGAGGTCGGCGAGGACGAGGGTGGGCTGCGGTTCGGTCACGGCCCGGGCCAGGGCCGGGACGGCGACGTCCGGTTCGAGCAGGCCGACCGGGTCGGCGCCGGGGCGGGCGGGCCGGGCGGCCATGCCGTCGCCGGCCCAGGCGCCCCAGGCGAGCGAGGTGGCGGGCAGGCCCTGGGCGCGGCGGCGTTCGGCGAGTGCGTCGAGGACCGCGTTGGCGGCGGCGTAGCCGGCCTGGCCAGGGTTGCCGACCGCGCCGGCGACGGACGAGAACAGGGCGAAGACCGCCAGGTCGGTGTCCCGGGTCAGCTCGTCGAGGAGGACGGCGGAGGCGACCTTGGCGCGGAAGACCGGGGCGAGCCGGTCCGGGGTGAGGCCGGTCAGCGCGCCGTCGTCGAGCACGCCGGCGGTGTGCACGACGGCGGTCAGCGGGCAGTCCCGCGGGACGTCGGCGAGGACCCGGGTCAGTTGTTTCCGGTCGGCGGCGTCGCAGGCCACGAGGGTGACGCGGGCGCCGAGGGCGGTGAGTTCGGCGGTCAGCTCGGCGGCGCCGGGCGCGTCGGGGCCGCGGCGGCCGAGCAGCAGCAGGTGGTCGGCGCCGCGGGCGGCGAGCCAGCGGGCCACGTGCCGGCCGAGCGCCCCGGTGCCGCCGGTGATCAGGACGGTGCCGGTCGGCTGCCAGGCGGCGTCGGGGGCGCCCTCGGGGGCGGGTGCCGGGGTGAGGCGACGGCCGTGGGCGCCGGTGGCGCGCAGCGCGATCTGGTCCTCGTCGCCGGCTCCGGCGAAGACGGCGGGCAGGCGCTGTGCGGTGCGCTCGTCGAGTTCCACGGGCAGGTCGAGCAACCCGCCCCAGTGCTGCGGGAGTTCGAGGGCGGCGACCCGGCCGAGGCCCCAGACGGCGGCCTGGGCGGGGGCGGTCGGCCGGTCGTCCGGGAGGGCGGCGACGGCACCGCGGGTGACGACCCACAGCGGGGCCGGGCAGGCGGTGTCGGCGACGGCCTGCACCAGGGCGGCGGTGGCGGTCGTGCCGGCCGGCAGCGCGTCGTCGCCGGCGGTCTCGTCGAGCGCGAGGAGGGAGACCACCGCGGTCGGGGCGGTGTCGTGCGCCGCCGCGGTGAGGAGGGCGCCGAGCGCGGCCCCGTCGGTGCCGTCGGTCGGCACGTCCACCCGGTGGGTGTCCGGGCCGAGGGCGGCGACGACCGTGGTGCTCCACGGGTCGTCGGCGAGGGCGGCGGGCACCAGCACCAGGGCGCTGCCGGGGTGCCGCGTGGTGTCGAGGGGCAGCGGCTCCCAACCCTCCCGGTAGCGAAGGGCGTTGGCGGCGGCGTCGGCGCGGTGCCGGGTGCGCCAGGCGGACAGCGCGGGCAGGACGGCGCCGAGCTGAGCGTCGTCGACGGCCAGGCGGGCGGCCAGCTCGTGCACGTCCGTGCGTTCCACCGCGGCCCAGAACTGCGCGTCCGCGGCGTCGGCGGTGCCGTGCTCGGCGGCCAGCTCCGGCCAGAACCGCTCGCGCTGGAACGGGTAGGTCGGCAGGTCGGTGCCGTGCGCCCCGGTGCCGGCCAGCGCGGCGCCCCAGTCGACGTCGACGCCGGCCACGTGCAGCCGGGCGAGGCCGGTGAGCAGGGCGGTCGGCTCGTCCCGGTCCTTGCGCAGGGCAGGCACCACCACGGCCTCCGCGTCGGGCAACGCGGCCGCGGCCAACGCGGACAGCGCCCCGTCCGGGCCGACCTCCAAGAACGCGGTCACCCCCCGGTCGGCGAGGGTCCGCACGCCGTCGTGGAACCGGACGCCCGCCCGGACGTGCCGCACCCAGTACTCGGCCTGGGACAACTCGCCCGCCGCGGCCACCGCACCGGTCACGGTGGACACCACCGGAATCCGCGGCTCCGCGAAGGCGAGGCGCTCCACCACCGACCGGAACGCATCCGACATCGGGTCCATCAGCGGCGAGTGGAACGCATGGCTGACCGACAGGCGACGGGTCCGGTGACCGCGCTCCACCAGTCGGTCGACCACCCCCGCAACGGCCGCCTCCGCCCCGGAGACCACCACCGACTCCGGCCCGTTGACCGCGGCGATCGCCACGTCCTCGGCCAACAGCGGCACCACGTCCTGCTCGGCGGCCGCCACCGCCACCATCACGCCGCCCGCCGGCAACGCGTCCATCAGCCGGGCCCGCGCCACCACCAACCGACAGGCATCCGCCAACGACAAGACGCCGGCCGCCTGCGCGGCCGCGATCTCTCCCACGGAATGCCCGGCGACGTACTCCGGCCTGATCCCCCACGACGACACCAACCCGAACAGCGCCACCTCCACCGCGAACAACGCCGGCTGGGTGAAGAGCGTCCGGTCCAACGCCCCGCGGTCATCCCCCCACATCACCGCACGCAGTGACGCGTTCGCGCCCGGACCGGCGGCCAACTCCGCGTCCAACAACGCGACGACCTCGTCGAACACCGCCGCGAACGCCGGGAACGCGGTATGCAGTTCCCGCCCCATCCCCAGCCGCTGGGCCCCCTGGCCGGAGAACAACAACGCGGTGCGGTGCGGGGTCGCGGTGCCCCGGGCCACCTCGCTCAGGGCGGCGCCGTCGAGCGTCGGTCCGTCGCCGGGGGCGAGCAGGACGGCGCGGTGCTCGAAGAGGGTGCGGCCGCCGGCCAGGCTGTGCGCGGCGTCCAGGGGCGCGAGGGCGGGGGCGGCGGCGCGCAGCCGGTCCACCTGGGCGTCGAGGGCGGCGGGGGTCCGCGCGGAGACGGGCCAGGCCACCACGGGCGGCGCCGCACGGTCCGCCGGGGCGGGCTCGGCCGGTGGCTGTTCCAGGACGACGTGGGCGTTGGTGCCGCTGATGCCGAACGAGGAGACCCCGGCCCGGCGGGGCCGCTCGGTCCGCGGCCACGGGATCGCTTCGGTGAGCAGCCGTACCGTGCCGTCCGACCAGTCCACGTGCGAGGACGGTTCGGTGACGTGCAGGGTCCGCGGCAGGGTGCCGTGCCGCATGGCCATGACCATCTTGACCAGGCCGGCCGCGCCGGCGGCGGACTGGGTGTGGCCGATGTTGGACTTCACCGACCCGAGCAACAGGGGCAGTTCGGGGTCGCGGTCGGTGCCGTAGGTCGCGATCAGCGCCTGGGCCTCGATGGGGTCGCCGAGCGGGGTGCCGGTGCCGTGCGCCTCGACGGCGTCCACGTCGGACGGGGACAGGCCGGCGTTGGCGAGGGCCTGGCGGATCACCCGCTGTTGGGCCGGGCCGTTGGGCGCGGTCAGGCCGTTGGAGGCACCGTCCTGGTTGACGGCGGAACCGCGGACCACGGCGAGGACGCGGTGGCCGGCGCGCCGGGCGTCGGAGAGGCGTTCCAGAACGAGGACCGCGGCGCCCTCGGACCAGCCGGTGCCGTCGGCGGAGTCGGAGAACGCCTTGCAGCGGCCGTCCTGGGCGAGGCCGCCCATCCGGGAGAAGCCGGTGAAGTTGGCCGCCGTGGTCATCACGGTGACGCCGCCGGCCAGCGCCATGGTGCACTCGCCGGCGCGCAGCGCCTGGGCGGCCAGGTGCAGGGACACCAGGGAGGAGGAGCAGGCGGTGTCCACGGAGAGCGCCGGTCCCTCCAGGCCGAGGGCGTAGGCGAGGCGGCCGGAGACGACGCTGACGGCGAGGCCGGTGGTGGCGTGGCCGGCGATGTCGTCGCGGGAGCGCATGACGAGGCCGGCGTAGTCCTGGCCGCTGACGCCCATGAAGACGCCGGTGTGGCTGCCGCGCAGGGTCTGCGGGTCGATGCCGGCGCGTTCGGCGGCCTCCCAGGCGACCTCCAGGAGGATGCGTTGTTGCGGGTCCATGGCGAGGGCCTCGCGCGGCGAGATGCCGAAGAACGCGGCGTCGAAGTCGGCGACGTCGCGGAGGAAGCCGCCCTGGCCAGCCGGGGCTCCGGGCGCACCGCCGAGCGGCGGGTGGCGGTCCCACTCGCGGTCGGCGGGGAAGCCGGTGATCGCGTCGGTGCCGGCGGCCACCAGGTCCCACAGGTCTTCCGGCGATCCGACGCCGCCGGGGAAGCGGCAGCTCATGCCGACGATGACGATCGGGTCGCGGTCCGTCGCGACGGCCGGTGCGGTGGCGGCGACGGGCGTCGGGGCGTCCGCGCCGAGGAGTGCGTCGTGGAGGTGGTCGACGAGCCGTTCGGGGGTCGGGTAGTCGAAGATCAGCGTGGCGGGCAGGGTGAGGCCGGTGGCCTTGCCGAGGCGGTTGCGCAGTTCGATGGCGGTCAGCGAGTCGAAGCCGAGCTGCCGGAACTCCCGGCGGGCGTCGACCGCGTCGGCGGAGCCGTGGCCGAGGACGGTGGCGGCTTCGGCGCGCACCAGTTCCACGAGGAAGGGGGCGCGTGCGTCCTCCGGGAGGGTGGCCAGGCGTTCGGCCAGGCCGGCACGGAGCACGCCGGCGGAGCCGGCCCGGGCGCGGCGGCCGGCGGTGCGGACCAGGCCGCGCAGCACCGCGGGGACGGCGGCCGCGGCGGGCGGTGTGCCGCCGGTCGGGCCGAGGGGGACGATCAGCGGTTCGTCGGCGGCGGTGGCGGCGTCGTACAGGGCGAGGCCGCGGGCCGCGGAGAGCAGCGGCTGGCCGCCGGCGTCGCTGACCCGGTGCAGGTCCTGGTCGCTCAGCCGGCCGGTCATGCCGGCGTCCCGTTCCCAGGCGCCCCAGGCGAGCGAGGTGGCGGGCAGGCCGTGCGCGCGGCGGTGGGCGGCGAGCGCGTCGAGGAAGGCGTTGCCGGCGGCGTAGTTGGCCTGGCCCGGGCCGCCCATGACGCCGGCGGTGGAGGAGTACAGCACGAACGCGGTCAGGTCGTTCTCGCGGGTGAGGTCGTGCAGGTGCCAGGCGGCGTCGACCTTGGGCCGGAGGACGGTGCTGAGGCGGTCGGGCGTGAGGGAGGTGAGGATGCCGTCGTCGAGGACGCCGGCGGTGTGCACGACGGCGGTGAGCGGGTGCGCGTCGGGCACGGTGGCCAGCAGCGCGGCGAGGGCGGGGCGGTCGGCGACGTCGCAGGCGGCGAGGGTGACGTCGGCGCCGAGCGCGGTGAGTTCGGCGTGGAGTGCGGCGGCGCCGGGTGCGTCGGGCCCGCGGCGGCCGGCGAGCAGCAGGTGGCGGGCGCCGTGCTCGGTGACCAGGTGGCGGGCGAGCAGGCCGGCCAGGCCGCCGGTGCCGCCGGTGATCAGGACGGTGCCGTCGGGGTCGGGCGGGCGGGGCACGGTGAGCACGATCTTGCCGATGTGCTGGGCCAGGCTCATGTGGCGGAACGCCGCGCCGGCGCGCCGCACGTCCCAACTGCGCACCGGCAGCGGGGTGAGGGCTCGGCGGTCGAAGAGGTCGACGAGGTCGCGCAGCATCTCCTGGATGCGGGCGGGGTCGACCGTGCCGAGGTCGAAGGACTGGTAGGAGAGGCCGTCCGGGATCGTGTCGGCCTCGCGGATGTCGGTCTTGCCCATCTCCAGGAACCGTCCGCCGGTGCCGAGCAGCCCCATCGAGGCGTCGACGAACTCACCGGACAGCGCGTTCAGGACGATGTCGAGGCCGCCGTCCCCGGCGGTCCCGGCGAAGGCGGTCGCGAAGTCGAGGGTCCGGGACGAGGCGAGGTGGTCCTCGGAAACGCCGAGCCCCCGCAACACCTCCCACTTGCCTTCACTCGCCGTCGCGAACACCTCGGCACCGAAATGGCGGGCGATCTGGATCGCGGCCATACCGACGCCACCGGCACCGGCATGCACCAGCACCTTCTCCCCCGCCCGCAACCCGCCCAACTCCGTCAGCGCGTAATAGGCCGTCAGGAACACCAACGGAACGGAGGCGGCGGTCTCCCATGACCAGCCGGCGGGGACGGGGGTGAGCAGGCGTGCGTCGGTGATGCCGAGCGGCCCGAAGCCGCCGAAGAGCATGCCCGTGACGCGGTCGCCGGGGGCGAGGGTCGCGACGTCCGGCCCGACCTCGACGACCACGCCGGCCGCCTCCGAACCGAACAGCCCGGCGTCACCCGGATACATGCCGAGCGCGTTGAGCACGTCCCGGAAGTTCAGGCCCGCGGCCCGGATGCCGACGCGGACCTCGTGGCCGGTGAGGGGGCGCCGGGCCTCCGGGTGGGGTTGCAGCGCGAGGCCGTCGAGGCTGCCCTTGGCGCGGCTGCCCAGGCGCCACGGCGTGCCGGGCGGCGGGACGAGGCCGCGGCCGGACTCCAGCCGGGCCAGCCGGCCGACGCGGACCGTGCCGGCGCGCACCACGGCCTGGGGTTCGTCGGTGTCGAAGAGGGCCGGCAGGAGCGGGAGTCGGGCGGCGGACTCGGGGGCGTCGTCGAGGTCGACGAGCAGCAGTCGGCCGGGGTTCTCGGACTGGGCGGCGCGCACCAGACCCCAGAGCGGGGCGGCGGCCAGGTCGTCCGGGCCGGTCTCGCCGTCCGCGACGGCGCCGCGGGTGACGAGCAGGAGCCGGGACCTGGCGAACCGGTCCTCGGCGAGCCATTCCTGGAGCAGGGCCAGGACCGTGCGGGCCAGGTCGTGGGCGGCTCCCGCTCCGCGGTCGGTGGCGCCGCGCAACGCCACCGCGACGACGTCGGGCACCGGCCGGTCGGCGCCGGTGGTGAGCGCGGTGAGGGTGGTGACGGGCGGGCGGAGGTCCGCGACGGTGTCGGGGCCGGCGGCGGTGAGGGAGGCGGTCAGGCCGAACGGGTCGGCGCCGAGGACGGCCCAGGTGGCGGGGGCGGCGGGGGCGTGGACGGTGCGGGGCGTCCAGTCCATGCGGAAGAGGGAGTTGACGTCGAAGCGGTCCTCGGTGCCGGTGTCGGGGCCGGCGGCGCGCAGCGTGAGGGATTCGACGGAGACGACCGGGCGGCCCTGGGGGTCGACGGCGGTGATCTCCACGGCGTCGGTGCCGCAGGCGGTGATCCGCACGCGCAGGCAGGCCGCGCCGGAGGCGTGCAGGGAGGCGCCGTTCCAGGCGAACGGCAGCAGGCTGCGGTCGTCGCCATCGGCGGAGGCGAAGAGGGTGCCGTGCAGGACGGCGTCGAAGAGGGCGGGGTGCAGGCCGAACGCGTCGGCGTCGGTGACGCCGTCCGGCAGTGCCACCTCGGCGTAGATCTCGGTGTCCCGGCGCCATACGGCGCGCAGGCCGCGGAAGACGGGTCCGTAGGCGAGTCCGTTGGCGCGGTAGCGGTCGTAGAGGCCGTCGATGTCGACGGCCTGTGCGTCGCGGGGCGGCCAGGTGGTGGTGTCGAAGGGCAGGACGTGGGCGCCCTCGGTGATCCGGCCGGTGGCGTGCTGGGTCCAGGGGGCGTCCTGGTCGTCCCCGGGCCGGGTGAAGAACCGCAGGTCGCGGCCGCCGTCGTCCGGGTCGGCGGGGCCGACCGCGATCTGCATCTGGACGGAGCCGGTGGCGGGCAGGACCAGCGGGGCAGCGAGCATGAGTTCCTCGACGCGGTCGCAACCGACCTGGTCGGCGGCGCGGACGGCCAGTTCGAGGAAGCCGGTGCCGGGGAAGAGGACCATGCCGCCGACGGCGTGGTCGGCGAGCCAGGGGTGGGTGGCGAGCGACAGGGTGCCGGTCAGGAGGAGTTCGTCGGATCCGGCGACGGACATGGCGGCGCCGAGCAGCGGGTGGTCGGCGGCGGTCAGTCCGAGGCCGGTGGCGTCGGCCGGCCGGTAGGTGGTCTTGGGCCAGTAGCGCTCGTACTGGAAGGCGTAGGTGGGCAGGTCGGTGCGGCGGGCGCCGGTGCCGGCGTAGAACGCCGTCCAGTCCACCGGGGCGCCGGCGGTGTGGAGCCGGGCCAGGGCGGTGACCGCGGACCGCTCCTCGTCGCGGTCCTTGCGCAGCAGGGGCACGGTGACGGCGTCCGGGGCGGACTGCTGGGCGAGTGCGGCGAGCGTGCCGTCCGGGCCGAGTTCGAGGAAGAGGCCGACGCCGGCGGCGGTGAGGGCGCGGACGCCGTCGGCGAACCGGACGGCCTCGCGGACGTGCCGGACCCAGTAGTCGGCCGATTCGAGTTGGCCGGCGTCGGCGAGCGTGCCGGTGAGGTGGGAGACCACCGGGATCTGCGGCTCGTGGTAGGTCAGGCCCTCGGCGACGGTGCGGAACGCGGCCAGCATCGGGTCCATCAGTGGCGAGTGGAAGGCGTGGCTGACGCGGAGCCGGGTGGTGCGGCGGCCCGCTTCGGCCAGGCGGGCGGCGACGGCGAGGGTGGCGGCCTCGTCGCCGGAGAGGACCAGCGCGGTCGGGCCGTTGACCGCGGCGAGCGCGACGCCGTCGGCGAGCAGCGGCGTCACCTCGTCCTCGGTGGCCTCGACGGCCACCATGGCCCCGCCGGGCGGCAGTTGCTGCATGAGCGCGGCGCGGGCGGCGACCAGGCGGCAGGCGTCCTCCAGGGACAGCACCCCGGCGACGTGCGCGGCGGCGATCTCGCCGATCGAGTGGCCGGCCACGAAGTCCGGGGTGACGCCCCAGGATTCGACGAGGCGGTACAGCGCGACCTCGACGGCGAACAGCGCCGGCTGGGCGGAGCCGGTCTCGTTCAGGGCGGCGGCGTCGGTGCCCCAGATGACGCCGCGCAGGTCGCCGTCGAGTTCGGCGTCGAGGAGGTCCACGGTGGCGTCGAGGGCCTGGGCGAACACCGGGAAGCGCGCGAACAACTCGCGTCCCATGCCGAGGCGTTGGGCTCCCTGGCCGGAGAAGAGGACGGCCCGGCGGGTGCGTCCGGCGACGTGTCCCTCATGGCTGTCGGCGGCCGTGTCGTGCGCCAGCCAGGCGGTGAGGGCGGCGCGGCCGGCCACGCCGTCCGGGCCGGTGACGACGGCGAGCCGGTGCTCCAGGGCGGCGCGGGTGGTGGCGAGGGAGAACGCGGTGTCCAGCGCGGTGGGCGCGCGGTCGGCGTCGAGGTGGTCGAGGAGTGCGGCGACCTGGTCGCGCAGGGCGGGGCCGGTGCGGGCGGAGAGCAGCCAGGGCAGGGACCGTACGGTGCGGGCGGGGGCGTCGGGGGCGGCCGGGGTGGCGGCGTCGGGGGCCTGTTCGAGGACGACGTGGGCGTTGGTGCCGCTGACGCCGAAGGAGGAGACGCCGGTGCGTCGGGGGCGGCCGGTGGTGGGCCAGGGGCGGGCGTCGGTGAGGAGTTCGACGTTGCCGGCGCTCCAGTCGACGTGCGTGGAGGGCCGGTCGACGTGCAGGGTCTCCGGGAGGACGCCGTGCCGCATCGCCATGATCATTTTGATCACGCCGGCGATGCCGGACGCGGCCTGGGTGTGGCCCAGGTTCGACTTGATCGAGCCGAGCAGCAGGGGGTGCGTGCGGTCCTGGCCGTAGGTGGCCAGGATGCTCTGCGCCTCGATGGGGTCGCCGAGCGGGGTACCGGTGCCGTGCGCCTCGACGGCGTCCACGTCGGACGGGGACAGGCCGGCGTTGCCGAGCGCCTGGCGGATGACCCGTTGCTGCGAGGGGCCGTTGGGCGCGGTGAAGCCGTTGGAGGCGCCGTCCTGGTTGACGGCGGAGCCGCGGACCACGGCGAGCACCGGGTGGCCGTTGCGCTGCGCGTCGGAGAGGCGTTCCAGCAGCAGCACGCCGGCGCCCTCGGACCAGCCGGTGCCGTCGGCGGCGTCGGCGAACGCCTTGCAGCGGCCGTCCCTGGCCAGTCCGCCCTGGCGGCTGAACTCGACGAGCGAGCCCGGGGTGGCCATCACGTTGACGCCGCCGGCCAGGGCCATGGTGCACTCGCCGCCGCGCAGCGCCTGCACGGCGAGGTGCAGGGCGACCAGCGACGACGAGCAGGCGGTGTCGACGGTCAGCGCGGGGCCTTCGAGGCCGAGGGTGTAGGAGAGGCGTCCGGAGGCGGCGCTGGCGGCGATGCCGGTGCCGACGTCGCCGGTGGCGTCGTCCAGGGAGCGGACGAGCAGGTAGGCGTAGTCCTGTCCGTTGGTGCCGATGAACGCGCCGGTGCGGGTGGCGCGCAGGGTCGTGGCGTCGATACCGGCCCGCTCGACGGCTTCCCAGGCGGTGGTCAGCAGCAGCCGCTGCTGGGGGTCCATGGTGAGCGCCTCGCGCGGGGAGATCCCGAAGAACCCGGGGTCGAAGTCGGCGATGCAGTCCAGGAACCCGCCGCGCTGGCTGACCACGGTGTCGCGGGCGTCGGTGCCGCTGTTGCGCAGCGCCGCCAGGTCCCAGCCGCGGTCCTCGGGGAAGCCGGAGATCACGTCGGCGCCGGCGGCGACCGTCTCCCAGAGCGCTTCGGGCGAGTTGACGGCGCCGGGGAAGCGGCAGGCCATGCCGACCACGGCGATCGGTTCCGTGGCCGCCGCGACCAGCATCCGGTTCTGCCGCCGGAGCCGGTCGGTCTCCTTGACCGCGGCGCGCAGGGCGGTGACTACGTTGTTGTCTGGGGTGTCGGGCGCGTTCATCGTCTGCTCCACCAATCGCGCTACAGGTCGGACTGGCCGTTGAGCGCGGCCCGCACGAGGTCTGCCACTGTCATCGAGTCGACGGATTCGCCGTCGTCGTCCGCGGGCCGGCCGTCGCGCCCGGCGAGCTGGAGCAGGGGTTCCAGGACCCCGATCTCCCGCAGTTGGTCCAGGGGGACGGTCGCCAGCAGGGCCCGGATCTCCGTCTCGTCGTCGGATGCGGCCGGCTCGTCCGGGAAGAGCCCGGCGAGGAGGTGCTCCCCCAGGGCCTGGGGGGTCGGGTGGTCGAAGACCAGCGTCGCCGGCAGGTTCAGGCCGGTCGCAGCGCCCAGTTGGTTGCGCAGTTCGACGGCGCCGAGGGAGTCGACGCCGAGGTCGCGGAAGGACCGTTCGGCGGCGACGGCGTCGACGTCGGGGTAGCCGAGCACCTGCGCGGTGCGGGTGCGCACCAGGTCGACGACGGTGTCCGGGCGGCGGGCGGGCGGCAGCGCGTCGAGCCGGGCGGCCAGTCCGCCGGCGTCCGCGGTCGCCGCCTCCGCCTGCGCGGCGACCGCCTCGCGGTAGCCGGGGAACTCCCGCAGCAGCGCGCTGGGTCGGCTCCCGGCGAAGGCCCCGGCGAACCGGTCGAGGGCCACGTCGGCGACGACCGCCGTGGGCTCCTTCCCGGTGACCAGGCGCAGCAGGGCCTCGACGGCGAGGTCCGGGTCCATCGCGCCGACGCCGGCCCGCCGGGCGGCCCCCTCCGCGCCGCCGGCGCCGGCCATGCCGCCGCCTCCCCAGGCGCCCCACGAGACCGAGGTGGCGGGCAGGCCGAGCGTGCGGCGCCGTTCGGCGAGGGCGTCCAGGACGGCGTTGGCCGCGGCGTAGTTGGCCTGGCCGGGGTTGCCGACCGCACTGGAGGCGGAGGAGAACAGGACGAACGCGGCCAGGTCGCGGTCGCGGGTCAGCTCGTCCAGCAGCAGTGCCGAGGTGACCTTGGCGCGGAACACCTCCTGGAACCGTTCGGGGGTGAGCCGGTCCAGGACGCCGTCGTCGAGGACGCCGGCGGCGTGCACCACCCCGGTCAGCGGCCGGTCGTCGGGGACCGCGGCCAGGACGGCGGCGAGTTGGTCACGGTCGGCGACGTCGCAGGCGGTGACGGTGACGGCGATGCCCAACCCGTCGAGTTCCGCGCGCAGTTCGGCGGCGCCGGGGGCGTCGGGGCCGCGTCGGCTGAGCAGCACGAGGTGCTGGACGCCGTCCTTGGCCAGGCGGCGGGCGACGTGCGCGCCGAGGGCGCCGGTGCCGCCGGTGACCAGGACGGTGCCGGTCGGGTGCCAGGGTTCGGCGGACCTGCGGTCGGGCGCGGGGACCAGGCGGCGGGCGAGCACCGCGGTGCCGCGGACGGCCACCTGGTCCTCGCCGTCGAGGCCGGCCAGGACGGCGGCGAGGCCGGCCGCGGACCGCTGGTCGGGGTCCTCGGGCAGGTCCACCAAGCCGCCCCAGCGCTGCGGGTGCTCCAGGGCGGCGACCCGGCCCAGGCCCCAGACGGCGGCCTGTAGCGGCCGCCGCGGCCGGTCGGTGCGGCCGGCGGAGACGGCGCTGCGGGTGACGCACCACAGCGGTGCGTCGATGCCGGCGTCGCCGAGGGCCTGGAGGAGCGTGGTGGTCAGGGCGGTGCCTTCGGGTACCGCGCCGGCGCAGGTGTCGCGCAGGGCCAGCAGGGAGACCACGCCGCCGAAGCGGGTGCCGTCGGCGGCCCGGGCGCGCAGGGCGTCGGCCAGTGCGGTCCGGTCGGCGGTGGCGACCTCGACGTGCACGAGGTGGGTGCCGAGGCCGTCGAGGGTGGTGGTCACCCAGGGGTCGTCGGCGAGTCCCTCGGGGACCACGGCCAGCCAGGTGCCGCTGAGCGCCTTGCGGTGCGCCAGGGCGGCGCCGGTGAGCCGCTGCCACACGATCCGGTGCCGCCAGGCGGCCAGTTGGGACTCGTCGGCCTGGCGGCTGCGCCAGTCCATGAGGGCCGGCAGCACCTTGGAGAGCGCGTCGCCCTCGACGTCGAGTACGGATTCCAATGCGGTGAAGTCCTCCTGTGCGACGGCGTCCCAGAAGGCCGCGTCGGTCTCGGTCGACCCGCCGGCCGCCGGGGCGGGCGCGGCCGTCCCGGGGAGGGCCTCCGGCCAGAAGCGGCCGCGTTGGAAGGGGTACGTCGGCAGGTCCAGCCAGCGGGCGGCGCGGTCGGCGAAGACGGCGTCCCAGCGCGGGCCGGCGCCGTGGACGTGCAGCTGTGCCAGGGCGTCGATCAGCGTCTCGTCCTCGCCGCGGGTGCGGCGCAGGGTCGCCACGACAACCGCGTCCGGTGCGCACCGGCCGGCCATCGCGGACAGCACGGCGTCCGGGCCGACTTCGAGGAAGAGGCGGACGCCGCGGTCGGCCAGGGTGCGCACGCCGTCGGCGAACCGTACAGTGGCGCGGACGTGGCGCACCCAGTAGTCGGCGGTGCACAGTTCCGCGGTGTCGGCCACGTCGCCGGTGAGGTTGGACACCACCGGGATGCGCGGCGGGTGGTACTCCAGGCCCTCGGCGACGGTCCGGAAGCGGTCCAGCATCGGGTCCATGAGCGGGGAGTGGAAGGCGTGGCTGACCCGCAGCCGGGTGCTGCGGCGGCCCCGTGCGGCCAGGTCGTCGGCGAGGGCGGTCACCGCGTCGTCGGTGCCGGAGAGGACGACGGAGGTGGGGCCGTTGACCGCGGCGAGGCAGACGCCGTCGGTGAGCAGCCCGGTGACCTCGTCCTCGGCGGCCTCGACGGCGATCATGGCGCCGCCGGCCGGCAGTTCCTGCATGAGGGCGGCGCGGGCGGCGACCAGGCGGCAGGCGTCGTCCAGCGAGAGGACGCCGGCGACGTGGGCCGCGGCGAGTTCGCCGACGGAGTGGCCGGCGACGAAGTCGGGCCGCACGCCCCAGGATTCGAGCAGGCGGTACAGCGCGACCTCGACGGCGAACAGTGCGGGCTGGGCGTGGCCGGTGGCGTGCAGTGCCGCCTCGTCCGCGCCCCAGACGACGTCCCGCAGGGGGACGCCGAGCAGGCCGTCCAGTCGGGCCAGGACCGCGTCGAAGGCGGCGGCGAACGCCGGGTGCCGGTCGTGGAGTTCGCGGCCCATGCCGAGGCGTTGGGAGCCCTGGCCGGAGAAGAGCACGGCGCGCTTGCCGGTGCGCTGGAGGTGGTGCACGGCGGTGTGTGCGGTGCCGGGGTGCCGGGTGGCGTCCGTGCTGCCCTCGGCGACGGCCGTGAGGGCGGTGCGCAGGGCGTCGTGGTCGGTGGCGGTGACGGCGGCGCGGTGTTCAAAGGCGGCCCGGGTGGTCGCCAGCGAGTAGGCCAGGTCGGTGGGGCGGGCGTCGGGGTGCGCGGCGAGGTGGGCGAGGAGGCGGCGGGCCTGGTCGCGCAGGGCGTTCTGGGAGCGGGCGGAGAGCAGGAACGGCAGGGGGGTGCCGTCGTGCGCGGGAGGGGTGGGAGCCGCTTCGAGCGGGGACTGTTCCAGGATGGCGTGCGCGTTGGTGCCGCTGGCGCCGAAGGAGGAGACCGCGGCGCGGCGCGGGCGGTCGGTGTCGGGCCAGGGGGTGTGGGCGGTGAGCAGGCGGGCGGTGCCGGCGGTCCAGTCGACGTGCGACGAGGGGTTCTCGGCGTGTAGGGAGCGCGGCAGTTGGCCGTGCTGCATGGCGAGGACCATCTTGATGACCCCGCCGACCCCGGAGGCGGCCTGGGTGTGGCCGATGTTGGCCTTCAGCGAGCCGAGCAGTACGGGTGTGGCGCGGTCCTGTCCGTAGGTGGCGAGCAGGGCCTGGGCCTCGATGGGGTCGCCGAGTGTGGTGCCGGTGCCGTGCGCCTCGACGGCGTCGACGTCGGCGGAGCGCAGGCCGGCGTTGGCGAGGGCCTGGCGGATGACGCGCTGCTGGGCGGGGCCGCTGGGGGCGGTCAGGCCGTTGGAGGCGCCGTCCTGGTTGATGGCGGAGCCGCGGAGGACGGCGAGGACGCGGTGGCCGTTGCGGCGGGCGTCGGAGAGCCGTTCGACGACGAGCATGCCCACGCCCTCGGACCAGCCGGTGCCGTTGGCGTCGTCGGAGAAGGCGCGGCAGCGGCCGTCGGGCGACAGGGCGCCCTGGGCGCTGAACTCGACGAATCCCACCGGGGTGGCCATCACGGTGACGCCACCGGCCAGCGCGATCGTGCATTCGCCGGCGCGCAGGGCCTGGGCGGCCAGGTGCAGGGCGACCAGTGACGACGAGCAGGCGGTGTCGACGGACACCGTGGGGCCCTGGATGCCGAAGGTGTAGGCGAGGCGGCCGGAGAGCAGGCTGGCGGACTGGGCGGTCTGCCACTGCCCGGCTTCCTCCGGCGGCCGGTAGTCGCCCGAGCCGCCGCCGACGAAGACGCCGGTGGTGCCGCTGCCGCGCAGGGTCGTCGGGTCGATGCCGGCGCGTTCCAGGGCTTCCCAGGACGTTTCGAGCAGGATCCGCTGCTGCGGGTCCATCACCAGGGCCTCGCGCGGCGAGATGCCGAACAGGCCGGGGTCGAAGTCGGTCGCGTCGTACAGGAATCCGCCCTGGAGGGTGGCGCTGCGGCCGGGCCCGTCGCCGGCGAGGGCGGTCAGGTCCCAGCCGCGGTCGGTGGGGAAGTCGCCGACCGCGTCGACGCCGTCGCTCATCAGCTGCCACAGGTCCTCGGGCGAGGTGACGCCGCCGGGGTAGCGGCAGGCCATGCCGACGATGACGATCGGGTCGTCGCCGGTGACGGCCGGGGCGGCCACCGGCGCGGCGGGGTCGACGGCGCCTGTGGCGCCGCCGACGAGCCGGGTGCGCAGGTGGGCGGCGAGCGCGGTCGGGTGGGGGTGGTCGAAGACGAGGGTGGCGGGCAGGGTCAGGCCGGTGGCCGTGGCGAGTTGGTTGCGCAGGTCCACCGCGGTCAGCGAGTCGAAGCCCAGGTCCCGGAAGGGCAGGTCGGGTTCGAGGAGGTCGTGGTCGGCGTGGCCGAGGACGGTGGCGGCCTTGTCGGTGACGAGGTCCAGCAGGATGCGGCCGTGGTCGGCGGCGGGCTGGGCGGCGAGCCAGCGGCCGTAGTCGCCGGCCGCGGTCTGTCGGTCGGCGTGCTCCCGGGCGGCCTCGGCGAGCGCGGTGCGGGCCTCGGGCAACGCGTCGAACAGGGCGGTGGGACGGGCCTCGTGGTGGCGGGGCGCGAAGGTCTCCCAGCGGACGTCGACGACGGCCTCGGCGGCGGTGCCGTCGGCGACGGCCCGGCCGAGGGCGGCCAGGGCGGTGTCCGCGTCCAGCACGGGCAGGCCGTTCACGCGCAGGTGGGCGGCGAGGGTCGGGCCGGCCAGTTCGGACCAGGCGCCCCAGGCGACGGCCAGGGCCGGGGTGCCGCGGTGGCGGCAGGCGCGGGCGAGGGCGTCGAGGTAGGCGCCGGACGCGGCCTCGGCGGCCCGGCCGCGCACCCCCCAGACTCCGGCGAGCGAGCCGAAGAGGACGAAGGCGTCCAGGGGCCGGCCGGTGAGGGCGGCGCCGAGGGCGGTGACGGGGGCGAGCGTGGCGGCGAGGTCGGCCGCGGCGTCGGGGGCGGCGTCGGTCTCCGGTGCGTGGACGACCGCGGTGAGCGGGGTGTCGGTGGTGAGCCCGTCGAGGAGGGCGGCGAAGCCGTCGGGGTCGGTGGGGTCATGGGCCAGGACGGTGAAGTGGGCGCCGAGCGCGGCCAGTTCGGCCGTCAGAGCCTCGGTGGTGGCGGTGTGCGCGGTGGGGTCGGAGGTGGTGAGGACGAGGTGGCGGGCGCCTTCGCGGGCCAGCCAGCGGGCGGCCAGGCCGCCCATGGTGCCGGTGCCGCCGACGACCAGGACGGTGCCGGTGGGCCGCCAGGCGGCGGCGTCGGGCGCGGCGGGGGTGCGGACCATCCGGCGGCCGTGGACGCCGGTGGCCCGGATCGCGACCTCGCGTTCGGCGCCCGGTGCGGCGAGGTGCGCGGCGAGGTGGGCGGCGGCCCGGTCGTCGGCATCGGCAGGCAGGTCGGCCAGGCCCCCGAAACGGTCCGGGTGTTCCAGTGCGGCGACCCGGCCCAGGCCCCACAGAGCGGCCTGGCCGACGGCGGTCAGGGCCTCCCCCGCGACCTGGACGGCGCCGCGGGTGACGCACCACAGGGGCGCGTCGACGCCGGCCGCGTCCAACGTGGCGAGGAGGGTGGCGGGCCGTGCCGTCTCGTCCGGCAGGGCGTCACGGGCGGCGGCGAGCAGGGAGACGACGGTGCGCCAGCCGTCGCTGCCCGGCCGCGTCAACTGCTCTTCGAGGGCTTCCGGTTCGACCGCGACCGTGTCGGTGCCGAGGGCGTCGACGACGGCACGCACCCAGGCGGCGCCGGTGTGTCCGGTCGGGACGAGGACCAGGGCGCGGCCGGTGGGCGCCGCCGGCTCCGGCGTCGGCAGCGCGGACCAGGTGTCGTGGTAGCGCCACTGGGCGGCGGCGGAGGCGGCGCCGTGCCGCCGGCGCCAGGCGGACAGTGCCGGCACCATCGCGGTGACGGTGCCGTCGTCCAGGTCGAGGGAGGCGGCCAGGCCCGCCAGGTCGGCGCGTTCGACGGCGGTCCAGAAGGCGGCGTCGGCCGGGTCCTGCGGGGGGTCCGCGGGCGCGCCGGGTTCGGGCCAGAACCGCTCCCGTTGGAAGGCGTAGGTGGGCAGCGCGGTGCGGTGGCCGCCGGTGGCCTCGAAGTAGGCGGCCCAGGACGGGCCGGCGCCGTGGACGTGCAGGGTGGCCAGGCCCTCCAGGAGGGCGAGGTCCCCGGCGCGGTCGCGGCGTTGGAGCGGCACGACCACGGCCGGTGCGGTGGCCCCGAGGGCGTCGAGGGTCTGCTCGGCCAGGGCGGACAGCACGCCGTCGGGGCCGATCTCCACGTAGGTGGTGGCGCCGGCGTCGTGCAGGGCGCGCACGCCGTCGGCGAACCGGACGGTCTCCCGGACGTGCCGCACCCAGTACTCCGGGGTGCCCGGTCCGGCGTCCGCCGGGGCGCCGCGGAGGCAGGAGACGAACGGGATGCGCGGTGCGTGGTAGGTGAGGGACTCCGCGACCCGGGCGAACTCCGTCAGCATCGGGTCCATCAGCGGCGAGTGGAAGGCGTGGCTGACCGTGAGGCGCCGGGTGCGGCGGCCGTCGGCGCCGAGCCGGTCGGCGAGGGCGCGGACGGCGTCGTCGGCGCCCGCGACGACCACGGACCGGGGCCCGTTGACCGCGGCGAGCGCGACGCCGTCGGCGAGCAGCGGCGTCACCTCGTCCTCGGTGGCCTCGACGGCCACCATGGCGCCGCCGGGCGGCAGTTGCTGCATGAGCGCGGCGCGGGCGGCGACCAGGCGGCAGGCGTCCTCCAGGGACAGCACCCCGGCGACGTGCGCGGCGGCGATCTCGCCGATCGAGTGGCCGGCCACGTGGTCGGGGGTCAGCTGCCAGGACTCGGCGAGCCGGTAGAGGGCGACCTCGACGGCGAACAGTGCGGGCTGGGTGTGGCCGGTCTCGTCCAGCAGCGCGGCCTCGGCGGAGCCCGGTGCGGCGAACAGCACCTCGCGCAGCGGAACGTCCAGCACGGTGTCGAACTGGGCGAGGACCGCGTCCAGCGCCTCGGCGTAGGCCGGGAAGTGCCGGTACAGGTCGTGGCCCATCCGGGTGTGCTGGGCGCCCTGTCCGGAGAACAGGAACGCGGTGCGGCCGGGGGTGCGGGGCGCGGTGGCGCGGGCGGCCTCGCGCACGCCGTCGGGGCCGGCGAGGAGCACCGCGCGGTGGGCGAAGAGCGTGCGGTCGGTGGCGAGCGAGCGGCCGAGGTCCGGCGGGGGCGCGTCGGGGTGGGCGGCGAAGTGGGCGGTGAGCCGGTCGAGTTGAGCCTGGAGCGCCTCGCGGCTGCGGCCGGAGAGGATCCACGGGACGACGGAGGGGGCCGGCTGCGGCACGGGGGCGGTGGTCGGGGCGTCGGCGGCGGGGGCCTGTTCGACGACGACGTGGGCGTTGGTGCCGCTGACGCCGAAGGCGGAGACGCCGGCGCGCCGGGGCCGACCGGTCGCCGGCCAGGGCCGGGCGTCGTCGAGCAGCGCGACGGTGCCGCCGCTCCAGTCGACGTGGCGGGACGGGGCGCCCACGTGCAGGGACTTCGGCAGGGTGCCGTGGCCCATCGCCAGCAGCATCTTGATGACGCCGGCGGCGCCGGCGGCGGCCTGGGTGTGTCCGAGGTTGGACTTGACGGTGCCGAGCAGCAGCGGGCGTTCGGCGTCACGGTTCCGGCCGTAGGCGGCGATCAGGGCCCGGGCCTCGATGGGGTCGCCGAGGGTGGTGCCGGTGCCGTGCGCCTCGACCGCGTCGACGTCGGCGGGGACCAGGCGGGCGTCGGCCAGCGCCTGGACGATGACGCGCTGTTGGGACAGGCCGTTGGGGGCGGTCAGGCCGTTGGAGGCGCCGTCCTGGTTGACGGCGGTGCCGCGGATCAGGCCGAGGACCGGGTGACCGTTGCGGCGGGCGTCGGAGAGGCGTTCCAGGACGAGGATGCCGACGCCCTCGGACCAGGCGGTGCCGTCGGCGGCGTCGGAGAACGCCTTGCAGCGGCCGTCGGGCGCCAGCCCGCCCTGGGTGGAGAACTCCACGAAGGAGTCGGGGCTGGCCATCACCGACACGCCGCCGGCGACGACGAGGTCGCACTCGCCGGTGCGCAGCGCCCGGCCGGCCCAGTGCAGGGCGACGAGCGAGGAGGAGCAGGCGGTGTCGACGGTGACGGCCGGGCCTTCGAGTCCGAGCGCGTAGGAGAGCCGGCCGGACATCACGCTGGCGGTGTTGCCGGTGGCGACGTAGCCGGCCACGTCCGAGGTGGAGCGGCGCAGCAGCGTCGGGTAGTCCTGGCCGTTGGTGCCGACGAAGACGCCGGTGGTGGAGCCGCGCAGCGCGGTCGGGTCGATGCCGGCCCGTTCCAGTGCCTCCCAGGTGGTTTCCAGCAGCAGCCGCTGCTGGGGGTCCATGGCCAGCGCCTCGCGGGGCGAGATGCCGAAGAACCGGGCGTCGAAGTCGGCGACGCCGGAGAGGAATCCGCCTTCCAGGGTGTCGGAGGCGCCGGCGCCGAGGGCGGCGAGGTCCCAGCCGCGGTCGTCGGGGAAGCGGCTGATGCCGTCCCGGCCTTCGTCGAGGAGTTGCCAGAGCTCTTCGGGGGTGGTGACGCCGCCGGGGAAGCGGCAGCCGATGCCGATGACGGCGACCGGGTCGTCGTCGGTGGCGGCGGCGGGGACGGCGGTGGTGGCGGCGGCGGGCAGGGTGCCGAGGAGTTCGGCGAGCAGGAAGTCCGCCATCTCGCGCGGTGTGGGCAGGTCGTAGACCAGGGTGGCGGGCAGGCTCAGGCCGGTGGCGGCGTTGAGGGCGTTGCGCAGTTCCAGGATGGTCAGCGAGTCGAAGCCCAGGTCGCGGAAGGCCCGGTCGTCGTCGACGGCGTGCGGGTCGGCGTGTCCGAGGACGGCGGCGACCTGGGTGCGCAGCAGGTCCAGCAGGGCTGCCGGCCGTTCGGGGGCGGGTAGTTCGGCCAGCCGCTGCCGCAGGTCGTCGGCGGCGCCGGTGGGGGCCGCCGGGAGGGCGCGGGCGGTCTCGGGGAGGTCGGCGACGAACGGCAGTGGGCGGAGCGCGGCGAACGCGCGCAGGTACCGCTCCCAGTCGAGGTCGACGACGGTGACGGTGGTGTCGTCGTGGGCGACGGCGCGCAGCAGGGCGTGCACGGCGCGTTCGGGGGCGAGCGGTTCGAAGCCGCCGCGCCGCACCCGGTCGGTCAGTTCGGCGTCGTCGGCGACCATGCCGGAGCCGGCCCACGGGCCCCAGGCCACGGACAGCGCGGTCCGGCCGCGGGCGCGGCGGTGGGCGGCGAGCGCGTCCAAGTGGGCGTTGGCCGCGGCGTAGTTGCCCTGGCCGGCGGCGCCGAGCACGCCGGCGGTCGAGGAGAACAGCACGAACGCGGCGAGGTCCAGGTCGGCGGTGAGCTCGTCCAGGTGGTGGGCGGCGACGGTCTTGGCGCGCAGCACGGCCGCGAAGTGCTCCGGGGCGAGCGCGTCCAGGACGTGGTCCTCGACGACGCCGGCGGTGTGGAACACCGCGTACAGCGGGGCGTCGTCGGGCACCTCGGCGAGGAGGGCGGTCAGGGCGTCGCGGTCGGCGGCGTCGCAGGCGGCGAGGGTGACCCGGGCGCCGAGTTCCTCCAGTTCGGCGCGGAGCGCGTCGGCGCCGGGTGCGTCGGGTCCGCGGCGGCTGGTGAGCAGCAGGTGGGCGGCGCCGTCGCGGGCCAGGCGGCGGGCGAGGTGGCCGCCGATGCCGCCGGTGCCGCCGGTGATCAGGACGGTGCCGGCCGCCGGGTCGAAGGGGGTGCGGGTCGCGTCGGGGCCGGCGGGGGCGTGCGCGAGGCGGCGCAGGAAGACACCGGACGGCCGGACGGCCACCGCGTCCTCGCCGTCGTTCGCCGCGAGCACCGCGCGCAGCCGGCGTGCGGCCGTTCCGTCGATGGTGGCGGGCAGGTCGACGGTGCCGCCGAACCGGGCGGGCAGTTCCAGGGCGGCGGTGCGCCCGAGGCCCCAGACGGCGGCCTGGTCGGGGGCGGTGAGCCGCTCGGTGCGGCCGACGGCGACAGCGCCGCGGGTGACGTTCCACAGCGGTGCGTCGATCCCGGCGTCGCCGAGGGCCTGGACGGCGGTGGTGGTGAGGGTGAGGGCGGCGGGCGCGCCGGGGTGGCCGGCGTCGCCGGGGGCGAGCGGCAAGAGGGACAGCACCCCGCTGAAGGGCTCCTCGTCGCCGGCCGCCGCGGTGATCCGGGCGGCCAGCTCGGTCCGGTCGGCGGTGGCGACGGCGAGCCGGACGGTGGCGGTACCGAGGGCGTCCGCGACGTCGGCGGCCCAGGCGGCGGTGGCTTCGTCCCGGTGGTCGTGCGGGACGAGGACGAGCCAGCGGCCGGTGGGGGCGGCGGGTGCGGTGGCGGCGCCGCGCGGCTTCCAGGTGACGCGGTAGCGCCAGGAGTCCAGTTCGGTCTGCTCGCCGCGGCGGCGGCGCCAGGCGGTGAGCGCGGGGACCATCGCGGTGACGGTCGCGTCGTCCAGGTCCAGGGAGGCGGTGAGGGCGGCGACGTCGTCGCGCTCCACGGCGGCCCAGAACTCGGCGTCGAGGGCGGAGCCGGTCGGGCCGGTCGGGCCGGCCGGTGTCGCTGCGGTGGTGTCGGGCCAGTAGCGCTCGCGTTGGAACGCGTAGGTCGGCAGGGCCAGGCGGCGCGCGCCGTGTTCGGCGAAGTGGGCGGTCCAGTCGACGGCCGTGCCGTGGGCGTGGGCCGCGGCGACGGCGGTGAGCAGGGTCCGTTGCTCGGGCCGGTCGGCGCGCAGGGTCGGCAGCAGTGCCGTGCGGGACGGGTCGGTGAGGCTCTCCCGGGCCATGGCCGCCAGGACGCCGTCCGGGCCGAGTTCCAGGAAGGTGCGGACGTCGCCCTGGGTGGCCAGCCAGTCGATGCCGTCGGCGAAGCGGACGGCGGCGCGGACGTGCCGGACCCAGTAGTCGGGCGTGCCGATCTGGTCGGCGGTGGCCGGGCCGCCGCTGACGTTCGACACCAGCGGGATGGTCGGCGGGTGGTAGGTGAGGCCGCGGGCGACGGCGGCGAAGTCGTCGAGCATGGCGTCCATCAGCGGCGAGTGGAAGGCGTGGCTCACCCGCAGCCGCTTGGTGCGCCGCCCGTCGGCGGCGAAGGCGGCGGCCAGCGCGAGGACGTCCTCCTCGTGCCCGGCGACGACCACCGACCGGGGCCCGTTGACGGCGGCCACCGACACCCGGTCGGTGAGGTCGGCGAGGTGCGGGAGGACCTCGTCCTCGGCCGCTTCCAGGGCCACCATGGCGCCGCCCTCGGGCAGTGCCTGCATGAGGCGGCCGCGGGCGGCGACCAGGGTGCAGGCGTCGTCCAGCGACAGCACGCCGGCGACGTGCGCGGCGGCGAGTTCGCCGACGGAGTGGCCGGCCAGGTAGTCGGGGGTGACGCCCCAGGACTCCAGCAGGCGGAACAGGGCGACCTCGACGGCGAACAGGGCGGGTTGGGCGTAGCCGGTCCGGTCCAGCAGCGCGGCCTCGGCGGTGCCCGGTGCGGCGAACATCACCTCGCGCAGCGGCCGCTCCAGGGCGTCGTCGAGCCGGGCCAGGACGGCGTCGAGCGCGTCGGCGAACACCGGTTGGCGGGCGTGGAGTTCGCGGCCGGTGCCGGCCCGCTGGCTGCCCTGGCCGGTGAAGAGGAAGGCGGTCCGGCCGCGTCCGGCGGTGCCCTGGACGAGGCCGGGGTCGGGCCGTCCGTCGCGCAGTGCGTGCAGAGCGCGGACCAGTTCGGCGCGGTCTGTGGCGAGGACCGCGGCCCGGTGCTCCAGCGCGGCGCGCGAGGTGGCGAGGGCGTGCGCGAGGTCGGTGAGGTGGGCGTCCGGGCGCTGCTCGACGAAGGCGAGCAGGCGGGCGGCCTGGGCGCGCAGCGCGGCCTCGCCGCGGCCGGAGACGAGCACCGGCACCAGGCCGTCGTGCGGCGGGTCGGCGGGTGCGGCCCCGTCGTCCGCGGGGGCCTGTTCGAGGATGGTGTGGACGTTGGTGCCGCTGATGCCGAAGGAGGAGACGGCGGCGCGGCGCGGGCGGCCGGTCTCGGGCCACGGCGTGCGGGCGGTGAGCAGTCCGATGGCGCCGGAGGACCAGTCGACGTGGGTGGAGGGCCGGTCGATGTGCAGGGATTTGGGCGCCACCCCTTCCTGGAGGGCGCGGACGAGCTTGATGACGCTGGCGACGCCGGACGCCATCTGGGTGTGGCCGATGTTGGACTTCACCGAGCCCAGCAGCAGCGGCCGTTCAGGGTCGCGGTCGGGGCCGTAGGTGGCCAGTAGGGCCTGGGCCTCGATGGGGTCGCCGAGGGCGGTGCCGGTGCCGTGGCCCTCCAGAACGTCGATGTCGCCGGGCTCGACGCCGGAGTTGGCGAGGGCCTGGCGGATGACGCGCTGTTGGGACGGGCCGTTGGGCGCGGTCAGGCCGTTGGAGGCGCCGTCCTGGTTGACGGCGGAGCCGCGGATGACGGCGAGCACCTGGTGCCCGTTGGCGCGGGCGACGGAGAGCCGCTCCAGCAGGACCAGGCCGACGCCCTCGGCGAGGGTCATGCCGTCGGCCCCGTCCGCGTACGCCTTGCAGCGGCCGTCCTCGGCGAGGGCGCGCTGCCGGCTGAAGCCGACGAACGACATCGGTGTGGACATGATGCTGACGCCGCCGGCCAGGGCCAGGGAGCTCTCCCCGTTGCGCAGGGACTGGCAGGCCAGGTGCAGGGCGACCAGGGAGGACGAGCAGGCGGTGTCGAGCGTGACGGCGGGGCCCTCGAATCCGAAGAGGTAGGAGACCCGGCCGGACAGCACGCTGGAGAGCGTGCCGGTGATCATGTGGCCTTCGGAGCCCTCGCCGCTGGGCACTCCGGAGGCGTAGTCCTGGTAGCTGGCGCCGACGAAGGTGCCGGTGCGGCTGCCGCGCTGGGCGACCGGGTCGATGCCGGCGTGCTCGAACGCCTCCCAGGCGGTTTCCAGCAGGAGCCGCTGTTGGGGGTCCATGGCGAGCGCCTCGCGCGGCGAGATGCCGAAGAAGCCGGGGTCGAACTCGGCGACGTCGCGCAGGAATCCGCCCTGCACGGAGTAGGTGCGGCCGGCCCGGTCGGGGTCGGGGTCGTAGAGTCCGTCGGCGTCCCAGCCGCGGTCGGCGGGGAAGCCGGAGATCGCGTCGACCTCGTCCAGGGCGATCCGCCACAGGTCCTCGGCGGAGCTGACGCCGCCGGGGTAGCGGCAGCTCATGCCGATGATGGCGATCGGGTCGTCGTCGGCGGGCGGGCCCGTCGGGACGGCGACTACGACGGCGGACCGGGCGCCGGCGAGTTCGCCGTGCAGGAAGGCGGCCAGCGCGGCCGGGTTGGGGTGGTCGAAGACCATTGTCGACGGCAGCGTCAGGCCGGTGACGGACGCCAGCCGGTTGCGCAGGGCCACCGCGGTCAGCGAGTCGAAGCCGACGTCGCGGAAGGCCCGCTGGTCGGTGAGGTCCTCGGCGGAGGACAGCCCGAGGACGGCCGCGGCCTCGGTGCGGACGGTCTCCAGGAGCGTGCGCTGCCGCTCGGCGTCGGACAGGGCGTGCAGGGCGGCGGCGAACTCGCCCCGGGCACCGGCCCAGGCGTCCCGCTCGGCGGCCGCGGTGAGCCGCTGGACGTCCGGGACCTCGTCGAAGAGCGGGGTGGGGCGGCCCGAGGTGTAGACGGGGTGGTAGGTCTCCCAGTCCACGTCGGCGACGGCGAGGGCCCGCTCGTCGTCGTCCAGCGCGCGCTGCAGGCCGTTCAGGGCGAGCTGCGGGTCCATGAACTCCAGGCCGCTGCGGCGGATCGTCCGGGGGTCGACCCGGCCCAGTTTGAGGTCGTCGGCCCAGATGCCCCAGGACAGCGCCAGGGCCGGCAGTCCGCGGGCCCGCCGGTGCTCGGCGAGCGCCGCGAGGTAGGCGTTGCCGGCGACGTAGGCGGCGTGCGCGCCGCTGCCCCACATGCCGGCGGTGGAGGAGTACAGGACGAAGTCGTCGAGCTCTTCGTCGTCGAGGAGTTCGTCGAGGACCTGGGCGCCGGTGACCTTGGCGTGCAGCACCCGGTCGAAGTCGGCCAGCGTCGTGGCGTCCAGGGTGTGCAGCTCGATGGTGGCGGCGGTGTGGACGACGGTGCGCACGGTGCGGCCGTCGGCCTTGAGGTCGGCGAGCAGTGCGGCGACCGCGTCCCGGTCGGTGATGTCGCAGGCGGCCAGGGTCGCTTCGGTGCCCGACTCGGCCAGTTCCGCGGCGAGTTCGGTGGCGCCGGGGGCTTCCGCGCCGCGCCGGCTGACCAACACGACGTGTGCGGCGCCGCGTGCGGCCAGCCACCGGGCGAGGTGCGGGGCGAGGGTGCCGGAGCCGCCGGTGACCAGGGTCGTGCCGCGCGGCGTCCAGGTCCGGGCGGACGGTCCGGGGGCGGTCTCGGCGCGGACGATGCGCCGGGTGAAGATGCCGGAGGGGCGGACCGCGAGTTGGTCTTCGGCGCCGAGGGCGCCGGACAGCGCGGCGGCGAGTCGGCGGGCTGCCCGGTCGTCGAGGGCGGCGGGCAGGTCGATGGTGCCGCCCCAGCGCTGCGGGTGCTCCAGTGCCGCGGTCCAGCCGACGCCGACGACCTGTGCCTGGACCGGTGCGGTCAGCGCGTCGGCGCGGCCGGTGGAGACCGCGCCGCGGGTCAACGCCCATACGGGGGCGTCGATTCCGGTGTCGCCGAGGGCCTGGATCAGGGTCACGGTCAGGGCGGTGCCGAGGACCAGGGAGGTGCCCGGGACGGCGCCGGTCCGCTCGGCCGCGGCGAGGACGGAGACGATGCCGGTCCAGCCGCCGGTCTCCGCCGCTACGCCGGCCAGCCGCTCCCCGAGGACGGCCCGGTCGGTGCAGTCCTCGTCCAGGACCAGGCGGCGCACCTGTGCGCCGTGCGCCTCCAACGCCCCGACGACGTCGGCGTCGTCGATGCCCGCGGCGGTCACCACCAGCCAGGTACCGGTCAGGGTCGGGGGCCGCAGCGTGCCGGTGTGCGGCTGCCAGGCGACGCGGTAGCGCCAGGCGTCCACGGTGGAACGGTCGCGGCGCGCCCGGCGCCAGGAGGACAGGGCCGGCAGGACGGCGGCGACGGACCCCTCGTCGGTGCCGAGGGTGGTGGTCAGTGCGGAGACGTCACCGTCCTCGACGGCGGTCCAGAAGGCCGCGTCGTCCGGGTCCGCGGCGCCGCCGCCTTCCGGGACGGGCGGTACCGCCCAGAGGTGTTCGCGTTGGAAGGCGTAGGTGGGGAGGTCGACGCGGGACGCCCCGGTCTCTTCGAACAGCCCTGCCCAGTCGACGTCCACCCCGCGCACGAAGACCTCGGCGGCCGACAGCAGGAAGCGGTCCGCGCCGCCCTGGTCGCGGCGCAGCGTACCGGCGGCCACGGCCGGCGCCCCGGCCTCGTCGATCGCTTCCTGCACCGCCATCGTCAGCACCGGGTGCGAGCTGACCTCGACGAACGCCCGGTGCTCCGCCGCCAGCAACTCCTTCACCGCGTCGGCGAACCGGACCCGTCCGCGCAGGTTGCGGAACCAGTAGCCGGCGTCCAGTTCCGTGGTGTCCAGCCAGTCGCCGGTCACCGTCGAGAAGAACGGCACCTCCGACGGCTGCGGCGCCAGGTCCGCCAGCACCGCCAGGAGTTCCTCGTGCAGGTCCTCGACCTGGTGGGAGTGGGAGGCGTAGTCCACCGCGATCCGGCGGGCCCGGACGTCGTCTTCGGTCAGGCGGGCGTGCAGGGCGTCGAGCGCTTCGGGCTCGCCCGCGACCACGACGGACCGCGGGCCGTTGACGGCGGCCACCGAGACCCGCCCGTCGAACTCGCCCAGCCGCGACTCCACCTCCTCGACCGGCAACGCGACGGACATCATCCCCCCACGCCCCGCCAACGCCCGCCCAATCGCCTGACTGCGCAACGCCACCACCCGCGCACCATCACGCAACGACAACCCACCCGACACCACCGCAGCAGCAATCTCCCCCTGCGAATGCCCCACCACCGCATCCGGCACCACCCCATGAGCCCGCCACAACGCCGCCAACCCCACCATCACCGCAAACGACACCGGCTGAACCACATCCACCCGCCCCAACGACGGCGCACCCTCCACCCCCCGCAACACCTCGACCAACGACCAGTCGACAAACTCCCCCAACGCCACCCCACACTCCGCAACCCGCTCCGCGAACACCGCAGACTCATCGAGGAGTTGAGCCCCCATACCGACCCACTGCGACCCCTGACCGGGGAACACGAACACCGTCCGCCCCGCGACGTCGGCCACGCCGCGGGCGACCACGGGCGAGGCACCGTCGGCCGCGACCGCGTCCAGCGCGGTCAGCGGGTCGGTGCCGGCGGGCGGTACGACGACGGCGCGGTGGGCGAAGCGGGCGCGGGCGGACACCAGGCTGAGGCCGATGTCGAGCGGGCCGGCGGCCGGTTCGGCGGTCTCGACGTACGTGCGCAGGCGCTCGGCCTGGCCGCGCAGTGCGGCGGCGCTGCGGGCGGTGACCACCCACGGGACGACGCCGCCGGCGACCGGGGCCGGTGCGTCGGCGGCCCGCTGCGCCCCGACGGCGGATGCCGCGGTCGGCGCCTGCTCCAGCACGGCGTGGGCGTTGGTGCCGCTGATGCCGAACGAGGAGACCGCGGCCCGGCGCGGCCGGCCGGTCACCGGCCACTCCCGCGCCTCGGTCAACAACCGCACCGCCCCGGCGGACCAGTCCACGTGCGACGACGGCTCGTCCGCGTGCAGAGTCCGCGGAAGTCGGCCGTGGCGCAGGGCCATCACCATCTTGATCACGCCGGCGATGCCGGCGGCGGACTGGGTGTGGCCGATGTTGGACTTGACCGAGCCGAGCAGCAGCGCGTCCTCGGGATCGCGGTCGCGGCCGTAGGTGGCGAACAGTGCCTGGGCCTCGATGGGGTCGCCGAGCGGGGTGCCGGTGCCATGCGCTTCCAGGGCGTCGATGTCGCCGGGGACGAGGCGGGCGTTGGCCAGTGCCTGGCGGATGACGCGCTGTTGGGAGGGGCCGTTGGGCGCGGTCAGGCCGTTGGAGGCGCCGTCCTGGTTGATGGCGGAGCCGCGGAGGACGGCGAGCACCGGGTGGCCGTTGCGCTGCGCGTCGGAGAGCCGTTCGACGAGGACGATGCCGACGCCCTCGGCGAGGGTCATGCCGTCGGCGGCGTCGGAGAACGCCTTGCAGCGGCCGTCCTGGGCGAGGGCGCGCTGCCGACTGAAGGCGATGAACGGGTTGGGCGTCGTCATCACCGTGGCGCCGCCGGCGACGGCCAGGGTGCTCTCGCCGTTGCGCAGCGACTGGCAGGCCAGGTGCAGCGCCACGAGCGAGGAGGAGCAGGCGGTGTCGACGGTGACGGCCGGGCCTTCGAGGCCGAACACGTACGACAGGCGGCCGGACAGCACGCTGGGGCTGCTGCCGGTGACCATGTGGCCCTCGGCTCCGTCGCCCGCGCCGAGGCCGTACTCCTGGTAGCTGGAGCCGATGAACGTGCCGGTCAGGCTGGCCCGCACGGTGTCCGGTCGGATGCCGGCCCGTTCGAACGCCTCCCAGGTGGTCTCCAGCAGCAGCCGCTGCTGCGGGTCCATGACCAGCGCCTCGCGGGGCGCGATGCCGAAGAAGGTGGGGTCGAAGGCGTCCGCGTCGTGGAGGAAGCCGCCCTGGGTGGAGTAGGTGGTGCCGGGCCGGTCGGGGTCCGGGTCGAAGAGGTTCCCGGTGTGCCAGCCGCGGTTGACCGGGAAGTCGCTGATCGCGTCGGTGCCGGAGTCGACGAGGTCCCACAGCTGTTCCGGGGAGCCGACGCCGCCGGGGAAGCGGCAGGCCATGCCGATGATGGCGATCGGCTCGTCGTCGGCGGCGCCGGTGGCGACCGGGCCGGCGACTTCCAGGACCGCGCCGAGGACCTCCGCGCGCAGGTAGTGCGCGAGTTCCAGCGGCGTCGGGTAGTCGAACACCATGGTGCTGGGCAGCGACAGGCCGCTGAGGGTGCCCAGGCGCTTGCGGAGTTCCACGGCGGTCAGCGAGTCGAAGCCGACGTCGCGGAAGGCACGGTCTGCGGGGACCGCGTCGGCGGAGTCGTGCCCGAGGACGGTGGCGGCCTCGGTGCGGACGAGGTCGGTGAGCAGGCGCAGTTGGTCGGGTTCGGGGAGGGCGCGGACCCGGGTGACGAGTGCGGAGGCGTCGGCCGGTTCCGGTCCGGTGCGCCGGTCGTCGACGAGGGCACGGATCTCGGGCAGTGCGGAGAGCAGTGCGCTGGGGCGGGCGGAGGTGAACAGCGGGGCGTAGCGCTGCCAGTCCACGTCGGCGACGGTGACGGTGACGTCCTGGCCGAGCACGGCGCGGCGCAGTTCGGTCAGGGCCGGGGCCGGGTCGAGCAGGCCGAGGCCCTGGCGGCGCAGGGTCGCGGAGACCGCGTCGTCGGCGGCCATGCCGGCCTCGGCCCACGGGCCCCAGGCGACGGAGGTGGCGGCCAGCCCGCGGGCGCGACGGTGCAGGGCGAGCGCGTCGAGGTAGGCGTTGGCGGCGCCGTAGGCGCTCTGGTTGCCGCTGCCCCAGACGCCGGCGATGGAGCCGAAGAGGACGAAGAAGTCCAGTTCGCGGTCGCCGAGCAGGGCGTCGAGGTGGGCGGCGCCGGCGAGTTTGGCGGCGGTCAGGGCGGCGAAGTCGGCGGTGCTGAGGCCGTCGAGCGGTCCGTAGTGGCCGACGCCGGCGGTGTGCACGACGCCGGTCAACGGCAGTTCCCCGGGCAGGTCGGCGAGGACCGCGGCGAGCGCTTCGCGGTCGGCGGCGTCGCAGGCGACGACGGAGACCGACGGCCCGAGTGCGGCCAGCTCGTTCCGGAGTGCGGCGGCCCCGGGGGCGTCGGGGCCTCGACGGCTGGTGAGAACGAGGTGCTGGGCGCCGGCGCGGGCCAGCCAGCGGGCGACCTCGGCGCCCAGCCCGCCGGTGCCGCCGGTGATCAGGACGGTGCCGGACGCGGTGAACTCCCCGGCCGCGGGCAGTGCGTCGACGGTGTGCCGGACCAGCCGGCGACCGGACACGCCGCCGGCCCGCAGCGCCACCTGGTCCTCGCCGTCGGGGACGTCCTTGACGGCGAGGATGCCGGCGAGCCGCTGCCCGGCCCGTTGGTCGAGGACGTCCGGCAGGTCGACCAGGCCGCCCCACAGCCGGGGGTGCTCCAGGGCGACGCCGCGGCCCAGCCCCCAGGCGGCGGCCTGGACGGGGTGGGTGACCGGGTCGTCGGGGCCGGTGGAGACGGCGCCGCGGGTGGCGGTCCACAGTCGGCCCCGGGCGTCGGTGTCGGCGAGGGCCTGGACGAGCGCCACGGTCAGCGCCAGTCCTCGGGTGAGTGGTGGGCAGTCGTCCGCGGGCCGTTCGTCGAGCGGCAGTACGGACAGCACCTGGGTGGTGGCGTCCACGCCGTCGGTCCCGGTCAGGCGCTCGGCGAGGTGCTGGCGATCCGTGCAGGAGTCGTCGAGGACGAGGCGGCGCACGCGGGCGCCGTGGGTGCCGAGGGCGTCGGCCAGTGCGTCCAGGAGGTCGGCGTCGTCGGCCGCGGTGGCGTCGGAGGCCACCAGGAGCCAGGCGCCGTCGAGTACCGGAGCGGCGGGCTTGCTCAGCCGCGTCCACTGCACCCGGTAGCGCAGGGTGTCGAGGAGGTGCTTCTCCTGGTTGCCGCGCCGCCAGGACGTGAGGGCGGGCAGCAGGGTGTCCAGCGGCGGGTGGTCCTCGGCGTCCAGCCCGAGGATGGCGGCGAGCTCCCGGGCGTCGCCGCGCTCCACCGCGGCCCACAGCCGCTGGTCGGCGGGGTCGGTGGCGGTCGCGGCCGGGGCGGGCAACTGCGGCCAGTAGTGCTCGTGTTGGAAGGCGTAGGTCGGCAGGTCGGTGCGGCGGGCGCCGGTCCCGGCCAGGTACCCGGCCCAGTCCACGTCCACGCCGCGCACCTGGAGGCGGGCCACGGCGGTGGCCGCGGACGCCTCCTCGGAGCGGCCGGCGCGCAGCACCGGCACCAGTTCGACGTCGGGGTCGTCGCCGAGCGTGTCCTGGGCCATCGCGGTGAGCAGGCTGTCGGGGCCCAGCTCCAAGAAGGTGGTGGCGCCGGCCTCGCGCAGCGTCCGCACGCAGTCGGCGAACCGCACGGCCTCGCGGACGTGCCGCACCCAGTACTCCGCGGTGCACGCCGCCGCGTCGTCGGCGCGGGCCCCGGTGAGGTCGCAGACAAGGGGGATGCGCGGCGCCCGATACGTCAGCCCTTCAGCGACGGTGCGGAAGGCCGCCGTCATCCCGTCCATCTGCGGCGAGTGGAAGGCATGGCTCACCCGCAGCCGCTTGGTCTTCCGTCCACGCGCGGCGAAGGCGGCGGCGATCTCCTCGGCCGCGGTCTCGTCGCCGGAGACGACCACGGACTGCGGCCCGTTGACGGCGGCGAGGGCCACCGCGTCGGTGAGGTGTCCGGCGATCTCGTCCTCGGTGGCCTGGATCGCGTACATGGCGCCGTCGGCCGGCAGTGCCTGCATCAGCGTCGCCCGTGCGGCGACCAGGCGGCAGGCGTCCGCGAGGTCCAGCACCCCGGCGACGTGCGCCGCGGCGATCCCGCCGATCGAATGGCCCGCCACCAGGTCGGCCCGGACGCCCCAGCTCTCCACCCACCGGTACAGCGCCACCTCGACGGCGAACAGCGCGGGTTGGGTCCACCCGGTCTCGTCCAACAGGGCGGCCTCTTCGCTGCCGTCCTCGGCGAACACCACCTCGCGCAGCGGCCGGTCCAGCAGCGGGTCGAGCGCGGCGCAGACCTCGTCGAACGCCGCGGCGAACCGGGGCTGCCGCGCGTGGAGTTCACGTCCCATCGCGGCCCGCTGGCTGCCCTGTCCGGTGAACAGCACGGCGATCCGGCCGCGTCCGGCGGCTTCGCCCTCGACGACGGCAGGGTCCGGCCGGCCGGCGGCGAACGCGCCCAGCGCGGCGCGCAACTGGTCGTGGTCCTGCGCCACGACGGCGGCCCGTCGTTCGAAGCGGGTCCGGGTGGTGGCCAGGGAGAGCGCGACGTCCACGAGCGCGACGTCCGGCCCGTTCTGGAGGTGCTGGAGCAGCCTGGCGGCCTGACCGCGCAGGGCGTCCCGGGTGCGCCCGGTCAGGAGCAGCGGCACGGCGCCGGGCGAACGCTGCGGTGCATCGGCCGCGTTCGCCGCTCGGGGCGCCGGCGCCTGTTCGACGATGACGTGCACGTTGGTGCCGCTGATGCCGAACGAGGAGACGCCCGCGCGCCGGGCCCGGCCGGTCTCCGGCCAGGCGGTCTGCTCGGTCAGCAGTTCCACCGCGCCCTCGGACCAGTCCACGTGCGACGACGGGGCGTCCACGTGCAGCGTCCGTGGCAGCACGCCGTGCCGCATCGCCAACACCATCTTGATGACGCCCGCGACACCGGCCGCGGCCTGGGTGTGACCGATGTTGGACTTCACCGAACCCAACAGCAACGGCTGTCCGGCATCTCGGTCACGGCCGTACGTGGCGAGGAGCGCCTGCGCCTCGATCGGGTCACCCAGGGTGGTGCCGGTGCCGTGCGCCTCGACGACGTCCACGTCACCGACGGTGAGGCCGCCGCTGGCGAGTGCCTGGCGGATCACCCGCTGCTGGGACGGACCGTTGGGCGCGGTCAGACCGTTCGACGCGCCGTCCTGATTGACCGCCGAACCGCGCACCACCGCCAGGATCTCGTGACCGTTGCGGACCGCGTCCGACTGACGCTCCAGCACCAGCATGCCGACGCCCTCGGACCAGCCGACACCGTCCGCCGCGTCAGCGAACGCTTTGCACCGCCCATCAACCGACAAGCCCCGCTGCCGGGCGAAGTCCACGAACACCGCCGGCGTCGACATCACCGTCACCCCACCGGCCAACGCCAACCCACACTCACCACTGCGCAACGCCTGCATCGCCCAGTGCATGGCGACCAGCGAGGACGAGCAGGCGGTGTCGACGGTGACAGCGGGGCCCTCCAAACCCAACGTGTACGCCACCCGACCCGACGCCAGACTCGGCGAACTCCCACTCCCCTGAAAACCCTCGAACTCCGGACCCGCCAACATCGCGCTGTAATCGCTGTACATCACCCCGGCGAAAACGCCCGTCGCGGTCCCCCGCAGACTCAACGGGTCGATACCGGCCCGCTCCACCGCCTCCCACGACGACTCCAACAACAACCGCTGCTGCGAATCCGTCGCCAACGCCTCCCGCGGACTCATCCCGAAGAAACCAGGATCAAACTCCCCGGCCTCGTGGAGGAAACCGCCGGAACGCGTGTAGGACGTACCAGGGTGATCCGGGTCCGGATGGTAGAGGGACTCGACGTCCCAACCACGGTTCGTCGGGAAGCCGGAGACCGCGTCGGTGCCTTCGGTGAGGAGCTGCCACAGGTCCTCGGGCGAGCCGATGCCGCCCGGGTAGCGGCAGGCCATGCCGACGATGACGATCGGATCGTCCGCGACGACCGCGCCGCGCCGCGCCGCGGACGTCACCTCGGCCTGCGCGCCCAGGAGTTCGTCGCGGAGGTGGGTGGCGAGGTGGCTGACGGTCGGGTAGTCGAAGACCAGGGTGGCGGGCAGGCGCAGACCGGTGGCGGTGTTAAGGCGGTTGCGGAGTTCGACCGCGGTCAGGGAATCGAAGCCGAGGTCGCGGAAGGCGCGGCCGGCGTCCACGTCGCCGCCGGTGGCGTGGCCGAGGACCCGCGCGACCTGGCCGCGGACGAGGTCCAGGACCAGTTCCTGGCGACCCTCCTCGTCCAGTCGGCCCAGACGCTGGGCGAGGTCGTTCGCGGTGGCGGATCCGGCGCCTGCGGCACGGCGGGCCCGGACGCGGATCAACGACCGTAGCAGCGGGGGTACTTCACCCTGCGTCCGCAGAACGGGAAGGTCCAGCCGGACCGGAACGCAGGTCGCATCGGAACCGGCCAGGGCCGCGTCGAAGAGAGCCAGCCCCTGCGCCACCGAAAGCGGCGGAACACCGGAACGACTCAACCGGTCCGCCTCGGCATCCGACAACGAACCCGTCATCCCACCGGACCGCTCCCACGGCCCCCACGCCAACGACACACCCGGCAAACCAGCGGCCCGCCGCTGCACCATCAACGCGTCCAAGAACGCATTCGCCGCCGCATAGTTACCCTGACCAGGACTACCGAACGTCCCCGCCACCGACGAGAACACCACGAACGCACCCAAGTCCATCCCACGCGTCGCCTCATGCAGATACCACGCCGCATCCACCTTCGGCCGCAACACCGCCGACAACCGCTCCGGCGACAACCCAGCAACCAACCCGTCATCCAACACCCCGGCCGCATGCACCACCGCCGACACCCGATGACCAGCCACCAACCCCAACACCGCAGCACGATCGGACACATCACAGGCAACCACCCGCACCATCGCACCGGTCTCCGACAGCTCGGCGACCAACTCAGCCGCACCCGGCGCCCGTTCACCGCTACGACTGACCAACAGCAACTCCCGCACACCGTGCTCAACCACCAGATGACGGGCCAACACCGCACCCAAACCACCCGTACCACCAGTGATCAACACCGCACCTGCACCACCGGCGAACCCCGCACCCACACCCGCCGCCGACTCCCCCGCAGGCAACGGCCGACGGACCAGACGGGCGGCCCGCAGGGCGTCACCGTGCACGGCGAGTTGCGGTTCGTCGCTGACCAGGGCGGTGACCGGGAAGGCGGCGGGGTCCGTGTTCGGATCGAGGTCGAGGAGGGCGAAGCAGCCCGGGTTCTCGGACTGGGCCGAACGCACCAGGCCCCACACCGCGGCACCGGCCACGTCGTGCCCGGTCGTCGCGCCCCGGGTCACGAAGACCAGGCGGGCGGCGGCAAGGCGTTCGGGGCGGGTGAGCCAGGTCCGCACGGCGGCGAGCGCTTCGGTGGCGCAGCGGTGTGTGGCCCCTGCCGGGTCGGTTGCGTCGCCTTCGGTGCCCGGAGCGGCGAGGCCGGCGAGGGACAGTAGGACGGTGGTCGGGGCCGGGCCGTCGGCCGCGGCGAGCGCGGCGAGGTCCGGGTGGCCGGTGGTGTGGGTGAGAGCCGGGTGGGTCCGCAGTCCGAAGGGGTCGCGGCCGACGAGGGCCACCGCGTCGGGCGTGGTGGCCGGCGCGCGGACGGGAGTCCAGTCGAGGCGGAAGAGGGCGTCCCGGGCGAGCGCGACGGTGGTGTCGAGATGCTGGTCGGCGACGCCGCGCAGGACGAGCGAGTCGACGTGGAGCACGGGGGCCCCGGTGTCGTCGGCGACCGCGAGGGCGAGGGCGTCGTCGGCGGTCGGGGTCAGGCGGACGCGCAGGGTGGTGGCGCCGCTCGCGTGCAGGGCGACGCCCTCCCAGGAGAACGGCAGGCCGCCGCGCCCGCGTTCGCCGAGGCCGGTGAGGGCGGTGGCGTGCAGGGCGGCGTCGAGCAGCGCGGGGTGGAGGCCGAACGCCTCGGCGTCGGGCCGGGCGGTCTCCGGCAGGACGACCTCGGCGTAGACGGTCCCGTCCAGGCGCCAGGCGGCGCGCAGGCCCCGGAAGGCGGGGCCGTAGGCGAATCCGGCGTCGGCGAGCCGGTCGTAGTGGCCGTCGAGGGACAGTGGTTCGGCGTCGGCCGGGGGCCACTGGGTGGTGTCGAGGGCGGGCTGCGCCTCGCCGGCGGGGGCGGTGTCGGCGGTGGTGAGGACGCCGGTGGCGTGGGCGGTCCACGGGGTGTCGTCGCCGGTGTCGGGGCGCGCGTAGACGTTGACGGTGCGTCGGCCGGTGGCGTCGGGGGTGCCGATCCACAGCTGGACCTGGACGCCGCCGTGCTCGGGTAGGAGCAGCGGTGCGGCGAGGGTGAGTTCCTCGACGCGGTCGCAGCCGACCTCGTCTCCGGCGCGGACGGCGAGTTCGAGGAGGGCGGTGCCGGGCAGCAGCGTGGTGCCGCGGACGGTGTGGTCGGCGAGCCAGGGGTGGGTCTGCCGGGAGAGGCGGCCGGTGAGGAGCACGCCACCGGCGTCGGCGAGGGAGACGGCGGCGGACAGCAGCGGGTGGTGGGCGGCGCCGAGGCCGACGGAGCGCAGGTCGGCGGCGGCGCCCTGGAGGGCCTTGGGCCAGTAGCGGCGGCGCTGGAAGGCGTAGGTGGGCAGGTCGGTGCGGCGGGCGCCGGTGCCTGCGAAGTAGCCGGTCCAGTCGAGGGCGGTGCCGTGCACGTGCAGGCCGGCCAGAGCGGTGGTGAGGGCGTGCTCCTCGGGGCGTCCGGCGCGCAGGGCGGGCACCGTGACGGCGTCGGAGGCGACGGCGTCCAGGCAGTCCCGGGCCATCGCGGTCAGCACGCCGTCGGGGCCGAGTTCGAGGAAGGCGGTGGTGCCGTGCCGGGCGAGCCAGTCGATGCCGTCGGCGAAGCGGACGGCGTGCCGGACGTGGTCGACCCAGTAGTCGACGGAGGTGAGTTGGGCGACGGTGGCGGGCTTGCCGGTCAGGTTCGACACGACCGGCAGCAGCGGCGGGTGGAGGGTGAGGCCCTCGACGACGGTCCGGAACGCCGCCAACATCGGCTCCATGAGCGGCGAGTGGAAGGCGTGCGAGACGCGCAGTCGCCGGGTCCGGTGACCGTCGGCCGCGAGCCGGTCGGCGAGGTCGGTGACGGTGCGGTCGTCGCCGGAGAGCACGACGGCGGAGGGGCCGTTGACGGCGGCGACGGAGACCTGGTCCTCGTGGCCGGCGAGCAGCGGGACGACGGCGGCTTCCGGTGCCTGGACGGCGATCATCGTGCCGCCGTCGGGCAGGGCCTGCATCAGGCGGCCGCGGGCGGCGACGAGGGTGGCGGCGTCGTCCAGGGTGAGGACGCCGGCGAGGTGGGCGGCGGTGATCTCGCCGACGGAGTGGCCGGCGAGGTGGTCGGGGCGGAGGCCGAAGGACTCGACGAGCCGGTAGAGCGCGACTTCGACGGCGAAGAGGGCGGGTTGGGCGTAGGCGGTGCGGTCGAGCAGGGCCGCGTCGGTGCCCCACAGCACGTCGCGCAGGGGGCGGTCGAGGTGCGGGGCGAAGGCGTCCAGGGCCTCGTCGAGGGCGGTGGCGAACGCCGGGAAGCGGGCGGCGAGTTCCCGTCCCGTGCCGAGGCGTTGGGCGCCCTGGCCGGTGAGGAGGACGGCGAGGCGGGTCTCGGCGCGGGCGGTGCCGGTGATCGGGGCGGGGGCGGTGGTCGGGTCGTCGTCTTCGGCGAGCGCGGCGAGGCCGTCGGTGAGTGCCGTGCGGTCGGCGGCGAGCAGCACGGCGCGGTGCTCGAAGCCGGCGCGGGTGGTGGCGAGGGAGTGTGCGACGTCGAGCAGGTCGGTGTGCGGGTCGTCGTCGAGGGCGGTGCGCAGGGCCGCGGCCTGGCCGCGCAGGGCGTCGGGGGTGCGGCCGGAGAGCAGGACCGGGACGGTGCCCGGCGTCACGGGGGCGCTGGCCGGCGTGGTGTCGGTGCCGGCCGGGGCGTGGGTCGTCCCGGTCTCCTCGGGCTGCGCCTCGGGGGCCTGCTCGATGATGGTGTGGGCGTTGGTGCCGCTGATACCGAAGGAGGAGACGGCGGCGCGGCGCGGGGCACCGGTGGCGGGCCAGTCGGTGGGGTCGGTGAGCAGGCGCACCGCGCCCTGCGACCAGTCGACGTGCCGGGTGGGTTCCTCGGCGTGCAGGGTGCGGGGCAGCACGCCGTGCCGCATCGCCAGCACCATCTTGATGACGCCGGCGACACCGGCGGCGGCCTGGGTGTGGCTGAGGTTGGACTTGACCGAGCCGAGCAGCAGCGGCCGGTCCGCCGGGCGGCTCTGGCCGTAGGTGGCGAGCAGTGCCTGGGCCTCGACGGGGTCGCCGAGGGTGGTGCCGGTGCCGTGCGCCTCGACGACGTCGACGTCCCCGGCGGTCAGTCGGGCGTTGACCAGGGCCTGTTGGATGACCTGCTGCTGGGAGGGGCCGTTGGGGGCGGTCAGGCCGTTGGAGGCGCCGTCCTGGTTGACGGCGGTGCCGCGGACGACGGCGAGGACCTCGTGGCCGTTGCGGACGGCGTCGGAGAGGCGTTCCAGAACGAGGATGCCGACGCCCTCGGCCCAGCCGGTGCCGTCGGCGGTGTCGCCGAAGGAGCGGCAGCGACCGTCCGCGGACAGTCCGCCCTGGCGGCCCATCTCGATGAAGGTGCCGGGGCCGGACATGATGGTGACGCCGCCGGCCAGGGCGAGGGTGCACTCGCCGGCCCGCAGTGCCTGGGTGGCCAGGTGGACGGCGACGAGCGAGGAGGAGCAGGCGGTGTCGACGGTGACGGCGGGGCCGACCGTGCCGAAGGTGTAGGAGATGCGGCCGGAGAGCACGCTGCCGGTGTTGCCGGTGAGTTGGAAGCCCTCGGCGCCGTCGGCGGGGCCGACCCGGTAGTCCTGCGCCATGGCGCCGATGAAGACGCCGGTGCGGCTGCCCTTCACGGACGTCGGGTCGATGCCGGCGCGTTCGAACGCCTCCCAGGCGGATTCCAGGACGACGCGCTGCTGCGGGTCCATGGCGACCGCCTCGCGCGGCGAGATGCCGAAGAACTCCGCGTCGAAGTCGGGGGCGTCGTGCAGGAATCCGCCGGCGGCGGTCGGTGCGGTGGCGAGTGCCTCCAGGTCCCAGCCGCGGTCGGTGGGGAACGGGCTGACGCCGTGTTCGCCGGCCGCGACCAGTCGCCAGAGGTCTTCGGGGTTGCGGACGCCTCCGGGGTAGCGGCAGGTCATGCCGATGATGGCCACCGGTTCCTGGGCCGCCGATTCCAGCTCGCTGACCCGCCGCCGGGTGCGTCGAAGGTCGGCCGTCGCAAGCTTGAGGTAGTCCCGGAGTTTTTGTTCGTTGTCCATCTCAACTCAACCCATCTCGACAGCCGACGGCCGCACGTGAATGGCGTCCGACTTCTCCGCAGCATTCGGGCGGGAGGTCGGATCGCCACCTGGATTCGCCACTCACCGGGAGAATCCATGTGGCGAGTGTCGTCGGAATTCCCGCGGGAATCCCCTAGTGTTCGAAAGCCTGGCCCTATTACCAGTTGGCGGTGAGCAGGAGGTCGGCGTATTGGTTTTCGCGGGAAACCTGCGCCAGGTCGGAATCGACCATCATGCGCATGAGGGCGGGGAAATCGACGTCCGGTTTCCAGCCGAGGCGGTCGCGGGCCTTGGCACTGTCGGCACACAGCACCTCGACCTCGGCGGGCCGCACCAGGTCGGGGTCGATGACGACGTGGTCCTGCCAGTTCAGGCCGACGTGTTCGAAGGCGAGCCGGACCGCGTCGCGCACCGAGTGCATCTGGCCGGTGCCGATGACGTAGTCGTCGCCGGCGTCCTGCTGGAGCATCAGGTGCATGGCGCGGACGTAGTCGCCGGCGTAGCCCCAGTCGCGGACCGCGTCGAGGTTGCCCAGGGAGAGCTTGTCCTGGAGGCCGTGCTTGATGCGGGCGACCGCGAGGGAGATCTTGCGGGTGACGAACTCCTGGCCGCGGCGCGGGGACTCGTGGTTGAAGAGCATGCCGGAGACCGCGTACATGCCGAAGGACTCGCGGTAGTTGCGGGTGATGTAGTGGCCGTACGCCTTGGCCGCGCCGTACGGGCTGCGCGGATGGAAGAGGGTGGTCTCGCGCTGCGGGGTCTCCGCCGCCTTGCCGAACATCTCCGAGGAGGACGCCTGGTAGAAGCGGATCTGACCGCGCGGGTTGACGGTGCGGGAGGTGGACAGGCCGCTGACCATCCGGATGGCCTCCAGCATCCGCAGCACGCCCATGCCGTTGACCTCGGTGACGAGTTCCGCCTGCTGCCAGGACATCGGGACGAACGAGATCGCGCCGAGGTTGTAGACCTCGTCGGGCTGCACGCCGTCGACCGCGGAGACCAGGCTGCCCTGGTCCATCAGGTCGCCGTCGATGAAGTTCAGTTCGGCGGCGAGCCGGCTGACGCGGGACTTGCGGGGGTTCGCCTGGCCGCGGATCAGACCCCACACCTGGTAGCCCCGCGACAGCAGGTGCTCCGCGAGATAGGAGCCGTCCTGGCCGGTGATTCCGGTGATCAGCGCTCGTTTGGACATGGCCAACCCTTCTCGATCACGAAAGAGACCGTCCAAACCCTGGAGCTCGGCCACGACCTGGCGTCGAATACGCAGTCCGGACGATAGATACCGGCACGCTCGCAAGCCGCGGAAGACGCTGTCAACGCATTCCGAGGTTTTTAGGGAATTCCCGAGTTCCGGACCGTCAGGAGTGCGCCGGCGTCGCCAACACTAGTGAGATTTCGGTGCGGAATGCGGTGCAATGACGTGGGTCGGCGGAACGGCCGACCGCGTCCACCACCGAGCGGCCCGGCGCCGCCGTCAACCGGGGTGTTCCTCCGTGCTGCTGAGACTCCTGCGGGCGCAGTTGCGCCCCTACGCGGGGGCCGCCACCGCCCTCGTCGCCCTCCAACTCGTCCAGATCCTCGGCACGTTGCTGTTGCCGACGCTGGGTGCCGCGCTCATCGACCAGGGCGTGGTGCGCGCCGACCGCGATCGGGTGACCGAGCTGGGGGCGGTGATGGTGGCGGTGGCCGTGGTGCAGGTCGCGGCGGCGCTCGGGGCGGCGGCGCTGGCGGCCCGGACCTCGACGGCGATGGGCCGCGACCTGCGGTCCGCGGTGTTCCGCCGCATCCTGGACTTCTCCGCCCGCGAGGTCGGGCGGTTCGGCACGCCGTCGCTGCTCACCCGTGCCGTGAACGACGTGCAACAGGTGCAGAACCTCGCCCAGTCCGGTTTCGGCATCGTCGTCTGCGCCCCGCTGATGTGTCTGGGCAGCGTGCTGCTGGCGCTGCGTCAGGACGTGCCGCTGGCGCTGCTGCTGGTGGTGCTGGTGCTGGTGGTGGCGGTCTGTTTCGGTCTGCTGCTGGCCCGGATGGGCAGCCTGTACGCGCGGATGCAGGTGACCCTGGACCGGCTGGGGCGGCTGTTGCGCGAGGCGATCACCGGGGTGCGGGTGGTGCGGTCCTTCGTCCGCGACGACCACGAACTCGGCCGCTTCGCGCAGACCAACGACGCGTTCCTGGCCCTGTCCCAGCGGGTGGGCCGGCTCATCGCGACGATGTTGCCGGTGGTGCTGCTGATCATGAACGGGTTCACCGTCGCCCTGCTGTGGACCGGTGCCCGACGGATCGACGCCGGCAGCATGCCGATCGGTGCGCTCAGCGCGTTCCTCAGCTACCTGTCGCTGATCCTGATGTCCGTGGTGATGCTCGCCTTCGTGTTCCTGTCGGTACCCAGGGCCAGGGTCTGCGCCGGCCGGATCGCGGAGGTCCTGGACACCGTGCCGAGCGTGGCCTCGCCCGCCGCGCCGCAGCCGGTGCGGGGCCCCGCCGGCCGGATCGCCCTGCACGGCGCCGGGTTCCGCTACCCGGGCGCCGAGGAGGCCGTCCTACGGGACGTCGAGCTGACCGTCGAACCGGGCGAACGGGTCGTGGTGCTCGGCAGCACCGGCAGCGGCAAGACGACCCTGCTGAACCTCGTGCTGCGCCTGTCCGACGCGACCGAGGGCACCGTGCGGATCGGCGGAACCGACGTCCGCGAGCTGGCCCCCGGCGTGCTCGCCGCCGCCGTGGGCTTCGTCCCGCAACGGCCGTACCTGTTCTCCGGCACGGTCGCCGACAACCTGCGCTTCGGGCGGCCGGACGCCACCGACGCCGAGCTGTGGGAGGTGCTGCGGGTGGCCCAGGCCGCCGATTTCGTGGCGCGGATGCCGGACGGCCTCGACACCGCGATCACCCAGGGCGGCGGCAACGTCTCCGGCGGCCAGCGCCAACGGCTGTCCCTCGCCCGGGCGCTGCTGCGCCGCCCGGACGTCTATCTCTTCGACGACTGCTTCTCGGCCCTCGACCAGGCGACCGAGGCCGCGCTGCGGGCGGCGCTGGTGCCGTACACCGCGGGCGCGACGGTGCTCGCCGTCGCGCAGCGGGTCTCGGCCACCCACGAGGCGGACCGCATCGTCGTCCTCGACCGCGGGCGGATCGTCGCCCAGGGCAGCCACGACGTGCTGCTGCGCACCAGCCCGACGTACCGCGAGATCGTGCTCTCGCAGCTCACCGAGGAGGAAGCCGCCCATGGCCGCGCCGGACGTCCCTGAGGAGCAGCCCGCGGCGCCCCGGCCGGTCCGTCGGCTCGTCGGCCTGTTGCGGCCGCAGCGCCGCGCCGTGCTGCTCGCCCTGGTGACGGGCGTCGGCGGGATCGTGCTCAACGCGTTCGGGCCGCTGCTGCTGGGCCGGGTCACCGACCTGATCGCCGACGGTGTGCTCGGTGGCGGCCCGGGCCCGGCGCCCGGCGTCGACACCGGTGCGGTCGGCCGGCTGCTGCTGGTCCTGCTGGCGCTCTACCTGGTGGCGTCGCTGTTCCTGTTGGCCCAGGGCCGGCTGGTGGCGTCCGCGGTGTGGCGCACCATCCACGACCTGCGCCGCCACGCACGAGAGAAGTTGACGCGGTTGCCGTTGCGCCACTTCGACCGGGAGCCGGCCGGTGAGCTGCTCAGCCGCACCACCAACGACATCGACAACCTCCAGCAGATCCTCCAGCAGACCCTCGCCGAGCTGATCACCGCGGTCTTCTCGCTGCTGACGATGCTGGTGCTGATGCTGGTGATCTCACCGGTGCTCGCCGCGGTGATGCTGCTCAGCGTGCCGGTCTCGGCGCTGCTCGCGGCCCGGATCAGCAAGCGCGCCCAACCCCACTACGCCGCGCAGTGGTCCGCCAACGGGGCGCTCAACGCCCACGTCGAGGAGGTGTGCTCCGGACACGCGCTGATCAAGGGGTTCGACCGGCGCACGGCGGCCGAGCGGCGCTTCGACGCCTGCAACGACGCGGTGTACCGGGCCGCCGCCAAGGCGCAGTTCGCCTCCGGCGCCATGGAACCGGTCATGATGTTCGTCGCGAACCTGGGCTACGTGCTGGTGGCCGTCGTCGGCGCCTGGAAGGTGGTCAACGGCTCCCTGACGCTCGGTGACGTCCAGGCGTTCGTCCTCTACGCGCGCCAGTTCAGCCAGCCGGTCGTGGAGATCGCCTCGGTGGCCGGCCGGCTCCAGTCCGGCATCGCCTCCGCCCAGCGCGTCTTCACCCTGCTCGACGCTCCTCAGCAGGCGGCCGACCCGCTCCGGCCCGACGCACCGGCCCGCGCCGAGGGCCGGGTCGAGTTCGCCGACGTGTCCTTCCGCTACTCCCCCGACACGCCCCTCATCGAACACCTCTCGCTGACCGTGGAACCGGGCAGCACCGTGGCGATCGTCGGTCCCACCGGCGCCGGCAAGACCACCCTCGGCAACCTCCTGATGCGGTTCTACGAGCCGGACTCCGGCCGCATCCTCCTGGACGGCACCGACACCGCCACGATGAACCGGGCCGACCTGCGCTCCCGTTTCGGACTGGTCCTCCAGGACACCTGGTTGTTCGGCGGCACGATCGCGGAGAACATCGCGTACGGCGCGCCCGGGGCCTCCCGCGCGGACGTCGTCGCCGCGGCCGAGGCGACCTGCGCCGACCGCTTCGTCCGCACCCTGCCCCAGGGTTACGACACCGTCCTGGACGACGAGTCCTCGACCGTCAGCGCCGGCGAGAAGCAGTTGCTCACCGTGGCCCGGGCGTTCCTCGCCCGGCCGGCCGTCCTGGTCCTGGACGAGGCCACCAGCTCGGTGGACACCCGCACCGAGGTCCTGATCCAGCGCGCCATGAACTCCCTGCGGGCCGGCCGGACCAGCTTCGTGATCGCGCACCGCCTGTCCACGATCCGCGACGCGGACCTGATCGTCGTGATGGACGGCGGCCGCATCGTCGAACGGGGCACGCACGACGAACTCCTGCGCGCCCAGGGCCTCTACGCCCGGCTGCACGCCGCCAGGACCCAGCCGACGACCACTGCCAACGTGGCTACCAGTTGACCCGCGCACCCCACGGGTCCTCCCCCGTCAGCCTGCACCCCACGGTCAACTCGCACCACGCCTTGACCACGTTCGGATGAACCCTGCCGGCTTCTCCTTACGGCGCCGGGCGAAATGGGTCATACAGAACTGTGCATATCCACGAGGAACATGTCAGCGAGCCCGGGATGGTCGTCATCGACGTCACCGCCGCCGACGAAGCCACCGCCACCCTTGCCGCGGCCGAGCTGGGGCGCCTGTGGCGTTCCAGCGGCCCCTCGGCACCCTGGCACACGCCGGGCCGTCCGGGCGTCTCCGTCCGCGCCTATCTGGACCTGCGGCACCGTCCCGCGGCGACCGAGGAGGTGCATCCACTGCCCGGATCGCGCCGGAAGTACCGCACGCACGGCAAGTAGGCCGGCCCCGCCACTGCGGTGAGGACGAGCAGGACCGCCATCCCGACCTCGCGGGCGACCACTTCCGGGAAGGCCCCCGTACCGGCCCCGCACCACGGGCACCATGATGCCCATGACGACTGAGGACTTCGGCGCTGCCGGACACCCCACCGACACCGATCGGCCGCACTCCCCGGCGCAGCCGGACCGACCAGCCGCTCCGCGCGCCCTGTGGACCCGGCCCTGGGCCGCTGGACTAACCGGCTTGGTGGTCGGCGCGGCGGCAGTGGGCGCCACCTGGCTGACCCTCGCGGACGGCGACGACGCCACCGGGGGCAGCGGAGTGGGGCCGACCTCCACCAGCAGACTGACGCTCCCCGCCACCCTGGGCACGTTCGTGGAATTCCAGGGAGCCGCGCGCCGCTCCGATAGTCGCGGCGCGGACCAGACCGCACAGCGGATCGCCAAGTCCGATGCGGAGAGCACCCACTTGCTGTCCCGTGCGTACGGGGGTGCCGGGGCAGCCGTCCGCACCTACGCGCAACAGGACGATGCGTCCACCACCGTCCTGGTCAGCGCGGTGCGCGGCGGGAGTCCGGCGCCGTTCGTCCCCTATCAGGACGCGGCGGCCCTCGGACTGGTCAGACCCATGCGCGAGGTCCGCACGGTGGGTGACGTCGCCTGCCTGATAGTGAACCAGCCGACACCGGCGGGCCAGACACCCCGCCCGGACTCGGTGAACGTCGACCACTGCCAGCGCACCAAGGAGGGCCTGACGGTCACCGTCGGCAACATCAGCGGGGACCTCCGCACCAGCCCCGATCAGGTGGCGGCCCTGGTGGAGGACGTCTGGTCGGACGTGACCTGACGCCCGGCACGCCGGGGGCGGCTCCCGCGGTTCTCGGGCCCGGGAGCCGCCCCCGTGCCCGTGGTGCCGGCCGCTGGTCGGAGACCGGCTACCGCTCCTCGGACGGCGTGGCCGTCGCCTCCGAGGACGTGGCACCGGGTTCGGCCAGGAGGCGGGTGCGGAAGAGGTCCAGCACCTGGTCCAGGGCCGCGCGGGTCGGCTGACCCGGTTCGTCGATGAGGTGCTCGGTCAGCACGGAGTGCGGCGCCTTCGCGGCGTTCGGGTTCGCCGCCGAGTCGGGGAGTTCGACCGCGACGAAGGCGTCGCCCAGTTCGCGGCGCAGGAAGGCGAACCGGTCGTCCGGCACCAGGCGGTCACTGCGGAAGCGCAGCCCCAGCACCTGGAGGCCCTCGCGCGCGCAACGGCCCCGCACGGTGGCCAGGTCCGCGGCCGAGATGTCGATGCCGGCGGCCCGGCTCCTGGTCAGCGGGAACGGCATCGACGGCTGGGACAGCACGGGCGCCAGCAGCCGGTCGTCGACCGCCATCCCGAGGGCGAAACCGCCGGTCAGGCACATGCCGACGGCTCCCACACCGGGCCCTCCGCAGCGCTCGTGCTCGTCCGCGGCCAGGGCCCGCAGCCACGTCACCACGGGCGAGGACTGCCCGGTGGCCAACACCGTGAACTCCCGGCTCACGCAGACCTTCCGCAGCGACGCGGCGAGGTACTGGCCGGCCTTCCGCCGTCCGACGTTGCCCGGATCGGGATCGCGGCCCGGGGTGCCGAAGAGCACCGGGAGGACCGCGGTGCAGCCGATCGCGGCCACCCGTTCGGCGAAGGCGAGCACCTTCGGCGTGATGCCGGGAATCTCCGCGATCACGATGACGGCGGGGCCGGTGCCGCGCCGGAGGATGCGGCGCGTGACGCCGTCGTGGGTGAAGGTCTCCCGGTCGAAGCCGGTCAGGTCATGATCTGCCATGGGATACCACCCTGGTGACGGATGACGGCTCGGGACCGGTCGGCTGGTGCCTGCCGGCCGAGGCGCCGCGCTCCGCCCCGTCCGGTGCCCTGCGCGATCCGGTGTGTTGTGCTGCGCGCGATATTACCCACGGGTCAACCGGCGGGACCACCGGGCCGGTGCTCCCGGACCGCACCGCCTCACGGCCGCACGGTCCCGGCGGACGCCTCGCCCGTCGTGCCGCCGGCACCGCCCAACTCCCAGCCGCGGAAGGAGCAGTAGACGATCAGGACGCCGCCGCCGACGATCGCCCAGTCGGCGAGGTTCATCACGCTGAAGTCGCGGACGGCGAGGAAGTCGACGACCGCGCCCCGCAGGCCGCCGGGCGCACGGAAGACCCGGTCCGTGAGGTTGCCGAGGGCGCCGCCGAGCAGGAGTCCCAGTGCGATGGCCCACGGGACGCTGTGGAGCCTGCGCGCCAGGCGCACGATCGCCACCGCGACGGCCGCCGCGATCAGCGTGAACACCAGGGTCATCGCCCCGCCCAGGCCGAAGGCGGCACCGGAGTTGCGCACCACGCGGAGTTCCAGCCACGTGCCGAGCACCGGAACCGGCGCGTGGTACTCCAACTTCTCCACGACGAGGAGCTTGCTGCCCAGATCGACCGCGTAGACGAAGACGGCGATGGCCAGGAGGAGCGGGGTGCGTCGCCGCCCCGTGCTCACCGCCGCCCCCTCATCCGTCGCGGTCTCGTCCATGGCCCCGTTCTCGTGCGTCAACGTGCTTCACCCCGTTGCTCGTTGTTCCAGTCCACCCCATCGGGGGGCAGTCCACCTTACGGGTGGACGCGGCCGGGGACGTCGACGATCCGCGGGCCGCGGTGCGCCGCGCCCCGCCAGGCACCGGGCGGCCGCGCGTCGACCGTGAGCGCCTCGGCCGGATCCGAGTACCGTCGTCCGCGCGGACCACGAGAATTCTCGTTCATATACAAGTAAACGGTGCGTCACGTAGGGTCCGCGGACGGCCCCGGGCGCGGGATGCCGGCGTCCGGGGAACCGGGAAGTGAGGGGAAGTCGCTCGTGTCCGGTGAGTGCCTGTTCCGCGGGGTCGGCTTCGGTCTGGTGCGGGCCCCGGTCCTCCCGTCGTGCCGCGCGGGGGACGCCCGGACGCGCCCCGGCCACGACCCCGACGAGGCCGCCGACCCGGCCGGAGCCTTACGTGCCCTGGCGGCCGACCCGCTGGTCCGGGAGGCGGTGTCGGTGGCCGGTTCCGCGCTGTCCGAGGTCGTGCGGCGCGTGCTCGACGACGCGCCGGACATCGGACCGGTCAGGCTCCGGCGCTCGGTGCAGGCGTTGGCCGCCGCCCGGCTGCGGATGAGCACCCGCCCCACGTCGTGCGGACTGATGGCGGGGGTCGCACCGGTGCGGTGCGCCACCGACGGGACGGCGGCGAAGGTGCACTGGGGCGGCGCCCATCGCCGCGCGGTCCGCCCGGACCGGGAGTGGTTGGCCACCGTCGTCGCGGACTGGGAACGGCGCCCGGGCGTACTGCGCCACCTGCGCGTGGTCGTCAACGCCCTGTGCACCGATCGTGGTGGCCGGTTGGTCCTGCCGTACGCACCGCAGGCGGCGCCGGCGGACGGCTCCGAGGGCGCCGTCGCGGACGACGCCGGGGACCGGCGCACGGTCCGGGAGGTGAGCGTGCGCAACACCGTGGTGGTGCAGGCCGTGCGGGAACTCGCCCACCGGCCCCTGCGAGGAGCCGAGTTGGCCCGCGCGCTGCGGCAGCGCTTCCCCGGCGCCACCGAGGAGACCGTGTACGCGACGCTCGGCGAACTGGTCGCCAAGGACATCCTGCTGACCGAGGCCCGCCCGCCGCTGGAGGCCGTCGACCCGTTGCGGCACGTGCTGCGGGCCTGCGCGGGCGTGCCCGACGCACACCTTCCGGAGCTCGCCGAACTCCGCACGATCGAGGGCGAGTTGTCGCGCTACGCGGCCTCGGAGGTCGGGGGTGGGAGCGCCGCGCTGGAGCGGGTGCACGGTCGGATGCGGCGGTTGTACGACCGGCCGTCCCCGCTCCGCGTGGACCTCGTCCTGGACGTCGAGGTGCGGCTTCCCGGCGCGGTGGCCGAGGAGGCCGCGCGGGCGGCGGAGTTGTCGTGGCGGTTGGGCCCGCGCCGGTCCGAGCCCCGGCGGCTGCGCGAGTACCGCGAGGCGTTCGTGGAGCGCTACGGGACCGCTCGCGTCGTCCCGGTGCTGGAGGCGCTCGACCCGGACGTGGGACTGGGCGCGCCGGCCGGCTACCGGCGGCCCGGCGCCCCCCGGCCGGGCCGGGCGGACGAGGCCGACCCGGAGCGGGACCGGACCCTGGCCGAGTTGGCCCAACAGGCTCTGTTGGGCGGCGGTTCCGAGGTGGTGTTGACGGACGACCACCCCGCGGTGCGCCGCCTGGCCCGCGACGACGGACGGCCACCGGCGTCCTTGGCCCTGCACGCCCGGCTGCTCGCCGCGTCCGCCGAGGCGCTGTCCGACGGGCGGTTCGGCCTGGTGCTGACCGGCGGTGCCGGGCCGGCGGGGGCCGTGTTCGGGCGGTTCGGCCACCTCCTCGACGATCGTTCGGGCGCCGAGTTGGGCACCCTGGTGCGGGGCGGGGCGCCGGACGGAGCGTTGCGCGCCCAGGTGACGTTCCGGCCCGGGCACGCCCGGCACGACAATGCGGCGCAGGTCCCGCAGTGGCTGGACCACCTCCTGCCGGTGGGGTGCTTCGCCGATCCGGACGACCCCGGCGTGCTGGACCCGCGCCGGCTCGCCGTCCGCGCCGAACCGGACCGGCTGCGCCTGGTGGACTCCGCGACCGGTCGGCCCGTCGACCCGGCCGTCTTCCACCTCCTCACCCCGCAGTGGGACCTGCCCGACGTGGCGCGCTTCGCCGCCGAGCTCGCCGAGGGCGGCACCCGTCCCTGGCGTGCCTGGGACTGGGGCGGGGCCGACGTGCTGCCGTACCTGCCGCGGGTGCGTTACGGGCGGACCGTGCTCGCGCCGGCACGGTGGCGGCCCGCCCCCGAACTCCTCGACGCCAGGCTGCCGTTCGCGCAGTGGTGGGATGCCTGGCAGCAGTGGCGGGAGCGGTGGCGGGCCCCCGGACGGCTGTGGGTGGGACGGCGGGACCGGGGCGTCCAGGTCGACCTGTCGCTGCCCGGACATCCGGCGCTGCTGCGGCACGAGTTGTTGCGGTCCGGCCAGGTCGAACTGCACGAGGTGCCGGCCGATGCCGCGGGCCACCCGGACGGTTGGCTGCGCGGCCCGGACGGCGCCCACCACGCCGAGGTCGTCCTCCCCCTGCGCCTGGCCCGGGGCGTGGACCGGCCGGCCCCGTCACCGCCCGCGGCCCGGCGCCACGTCGCGCCGCGCGCCACGGCCGGCGTGCACCTGCCGGGCGGGGAATGGCTCTCCACCGCGTGGTACGCCCCGGCCGAACGGCACGAGGAGTTGCTCGTCGGCCACCTGCCGGGGCTGCTGGAGCAGCTCCCGGCGGAGGTGGACCGGTGGTTCTTCGAGCGCCACCGCGATGCGTACGGGGCACATCTCAGGCTCCGGTTCCACGCGCCGCCCGAGGTGTTGGCGGGGCGGCTGCTGCCGCGGCTGCACGACACCACCGGTCGGCTGCGCGCCGGCGGCCTGCTCGGCCGGGTGGTCTGTGACGTCTACGACCCGGAGCTGGAGCGGTACGGCGGGCCGGAGGCGATCGCGGCCGCCGAGCGGGTCTTCCACGCCGACAGCGTGACCGTGGTGGAGCACCTGCGCCGCAGGTTCGCCCGGCAGGACGGTGCCGAGCCGCTGCTGCTGGCCGCCGCGGGCCTCGCCGACCTCGCGCGCGCCTTCCACGACGACGGCTCCGCGGGCTCTGTACCGGACGGCGGGCACCGCGCGGGTGCGGACTGGTTGTTGCGGTCCGTGCCGAGGGACGACGAGGCGTACCGCGCCTTCCGGGAGCGCCGGCGGCAGGTGCTGTCCCTGGTCGACCCCTACCGCAGTGTCCCGGGGCCGGCCGCCGCCGGGGACGTGTTGCGCACCGCGTGGCTCCGCCGCGGAGAACAGGCGTCGCGTTACGGCCGGCTGCTGCGCGGACTGGGCCAGCGCTCCTGGAGCCACTCGGACCAGGTGCTGCGGGGGCTCCTCCAGGCGCACCACAACCGGCTGGTCGGTCTCGACCCGGAGTCCGCGCGCCTGGCCCACGCGGTGGCCCGCGGTGCGGCCGCGGCGCACTCCGACCGCAGGAGGCAGGGCCGGTGACCGGTCCCACGGCTCCCGTCCGGCCGGTAGCTGCTAGCGTTCCCGACCGGGGAACGGCACGCCGGCCAAGGCCGGTTGGGGGGGGATCGGGACACATGACCGCTGAGCCTGCGACGGCGCCGGTCCGGCTGAGCGCCGGGGCGGTGATTCCGCTCCCGACGTTGGATCCCGCCGCGCCGCTCGACGACCTCGCCTGGTTGGACCGGGCGATCGGGAACGCCCGGGTGGTGGCGATCGGCGAGAGCGCCCACTACCAACACGAGTCGTTCCTGCTCCGCCACCGCCTGTGCCGTTATCTGGTCGAACGGCACGGGTTCGGCGCCTACGCGGTGGAGTCGGGGTTCGCCGAGGGCTGGCGGGTCGACGACTGGGTCCGCGACGGTGCCGGCCGGCCCGACCGCGCCATGGCGGACGGCCTGACCTCGCTGATGGGACTGTGGCGGCCGCAACGCGCCCACCTGGAGTGGTTGCGGCAGCACAACCGCACGGCAGACCGTCCCGTCGGCTACTACGGGATCGACCTGCCGGGCTCGATGGTCTCGCTGCTCCCCGGGCTGGACGCCGTGCTCGCGCACTTCGCGGTCGCCGAACCGGAGTTCATCCCGGATCCTGCGGTGCGCGCGACCGCGGCCGCCTTCTCGGCACCCTCCGCGTTCTCCGCCCCGGAAGCGACGGCCGCCTACCGGGCGCTTCCCCAGGCGTCCAAGGACGCCCTCACCGCCGGGCTCGCCGATCTCGCGGCCCGGCTCGGCGCACGCCGTCTGGAGCACCGGCGACGGACGACGGCCGGCGCCCACGAGCGCGCGCTCCGCACGCTGCGCAGCACGGTCGCCCTCGACGCGATGCTGCGGGAGCTGGCCCGCGGCCACCACGACGACGCCCTCCACCACCGCGAGGCGATGCTCGCGGACACCGTCGAGTGGATCCTGGGCCGGGAGGACCGGATCGTGCTGGCCGCCCACAACGGCCACGTCCAGCGCTGCCCCGACAACCTGCCGGTGGTGCCCCCGACGACGCTGGGCATGCACCTGGGCGACCGACTCGGCGACGCCTACCTGGCCGTCGGCACCTCCTCGGCCACGGGGCGGACGCTCAACACCAGCGCCAGCTTCTACTCCGGCACGCTCTTCACGGACCTGGAGGACGCGCCGCGGCCGGGCAGCCTGGACGCGCTGCTGGCCGCGAGCCACGACGGGCCCTTCGCCACCGACCTCCGACGGCTCCCGCCCACCGACACCGCAACCCTGCGGGCCGCCACCGCACACCGTTACGGCACCTTCTACGCCGACCACGACCCACTGGACGCCTTCGACCTGCTCGTCCACCTCCCGCACGCCACTCCGGCCGCTCCGGACACCGCCGCGCTCGCCCACGCGCCGGGCGAGGTCCGGGACGCCTTCGCACGGTGGCGGGCCCACTGAGCGAGCACCACGGCACGACCGGGCAGGCCGGTGCGCGGTGGTCCACGCGCCGCGGACCCGCGTCCGTGCCGAAATCCCCGTGCGGCGCCGGACAGTCGTCTGGGATCAGCCAGGCATGGGACACGGCGTCGCCTCACTGGTCATCCGCCACACCCACCGCCTTCCCTCCCCCACCGGACCCGATGGGCACGGGGACGTAGCGGCGCGGCAGTTCGACGCCGCGTTGATGTCCGTGGGCTTCAAGCTCTCCGCGGACCTCCTGGCCCATCTGTCGGGCCTGTCCGAGGACACCGTCGTCGAGACCGCCGGGCCCACGCTGCCCACGGCGCCACGGAGCGACGCCCACTCCCAAGGTGTGCGCATCGGTGATGCACATTCCTCAACCGACAACGGCCACGCCCGGAAGGGGGCGTGGCCGTCATCAGTGCGCCGGGCGCGAGCGGACTCCCGCTACGAGAACTCACCGTCCCGCCCGTCGAGCGGCCCCATCCGGGAATGGGCCATGAGCAACGCGCCCCCCTTCCCGGGCAACCAGCTCGCTCACCTCGTCCGAGGATTTCGATGGCATTGACCTTCGGCGGGCGGTTCGGGAAGGAGATCTCGTGCCACCGTTCGATTTTCGCCCGCCCCCACCGAGGCCAGCACTGGGACTGGTTGGGCCTCGACCCCAACCAGCCCCTCCCGCACCCGCGTTCCACCAGCCCTGACAGGCGTCTAGGACGACCTGGCGCCCTCGACGTTGGCCACCATCTTGCGCAGCACCTTGAGCGCGGCCACGTACTCCTCGTCGCCGATGCCCTGATGGACCTCCGCCCGCACCTCGGTCGCCAGCTCACGCACCCGCACGCGCACGGCCTCACCGGCGTCGGTGAGGTGCAGGCGCTGCTCGGCGTCGCTGTCGAGCCAGCCGCGGTGGAGCAGTTGGTGCACGACCCGGGGGATCTCGTACGGGTCGTCGGCGAGGGGCGTCAGACGGTCGACGACCTCGTCGAAGCCCGGGGCCACGGGTGCGTAGGCGACGCGGTTGAGCACCCAGTACTGCGGCTGCGTGACGTCGATCTTCGCCATCGCGTCACGCAGGTACCGGGTGACGGTCGTGTGCGCCAAACCGCTCCAGTAGCCGATGGGTTGCGAGGCCAACACGTCGTCGGCCGCCGCCGGATCCGCGGGGGCCTGGTCCGTGGTGGTGTCGGTCGGCTCGTTCATGATCGCAAGGCTATAGCCCCCGCATCACGGCGACGCCGTCAGGCGGCCCGTCGGCCGCTCCCCGGCACCTACGTCCCACCACGCCCCACCACGACGCACGACGGTGCGCGGGACCGGTGTCCGCCAGTCCCGCGCCGGTGATACCGGTGCCGCCACGAAACATCATTGACGGCACGTCATATCACTTGCCCTCACTGCGGCTTGAAGGAGCGGATCTGGTAGTTGCCCTGGAGGTTGCCGCCGGTGCCGGCCTTGGTGGACCCGACGCGTCCGTGGTAGTTGGTCTGCGTGTAGTACTGCACCCGGTGGCCGGTCCCGTTCCACAAGGAACGCACGTGCTGACCGCGCCGGATGAAGGAACAGTCGTCCGCGGTGTTCGCCTTGCTGCGCTGCGACCACTGGCAGCGGGTACCGCCGCCGTTCCAGCCGCTGTAGATGCAGAAGTGGCCGGGGGCGCAGTGGTAGGACGCCCGGTGGGTGGGCGCCGCGGGGGCGGCGGTCGCGGTGGGCGCGATGCCGAACGCGACCGCCAGGGCGGCCGAAGCGACGGCGAGCAAACGCATACGACGCATGGCAGTGCTCCTTGGTGTAGGTGGGAACGGGCCGTTGCCGCCGGCGACGCCGGACGGCCAGTCAGGCACCGTCGCCAGTATCGGTCGGGCCCTTGGACCGCAGGCGGCGTTTTGCCCGACTCGGGGCCCCGCATCGAGGCACGCGGCGTGCGTGCCCGGCGTGCCCCGGCGTCCGCGCCCCGTTGCGCTTCCGCACGCCCACCGGCTGCCCACCCCGGGCTGTCCGGCGGGGTTGCCGCGGGCCGCCACGCCCGCCCCCGCCGCCCCGGAGAGGCGGCGCGCCGCGTCAGTCCGGCCGGACGGCCGCCGACACCTCGGTCAGCAGGTTCTCCACCGCGGCTCCCCAGCGGGAGCTGACGACGAGTTCGCGGGCCGGGTCGACCCACAGCAGGTGCGAGCCGCCGTTGCCCCGCGCGCAGCGGCCGGTGGCCGGGGCCGCGGGCCAGACTGTCCGGTCGTCGTTCAACCACCAGGACAACCCGTAGTCGGGCTTGACGGGGCAGGGCGTCCACAGCGCGTCGATCCAACGCCGGGACAGGACCCGGCGGTCACCGTGGCGGCCACCGCTCAGGCACAGGTGGCCGATCCGGGCGAGGTCGAGGGCGTTGATCCACAGACCGCCGCCCCAGTGCGCCCCGCCGGAGACGACCGGCACCCGACCGCCGTCGAGCGTGACGTGCGAGGTGCGGTAGCCGTGCCACGACCAGGCCGCGGACCCGCCGATCGGGTCCAGCACGCGGGTGCGCAGGACGTCCGGGAGGGGGCGGCCGAACAGGACGGTGAGCGCCAGGGCGGTGAGGTTGACCCGGACGTCGTTGTAGGCCCACCCCGCCCCCGGTGGCCCGCCGGGCGATTCCGTCCCCTCGCGGGTGCTCTGGGCGTCGACCTCCGTGGGCTTCCCCCACAGCACGCCTTCCCACTGGCTCGTCTGGTCCAACAGGTGCCGCCAGGTGATGCCGCGCCCGTGCGGGTCCGTGAACTGCGGCAGCCCGACGGTCCGGTGTACCGGCTCGTCCAGCGTCAGCAGTCCGTCGTCGAAGGCGACCCCCGCCACCAGCGACAGCACACTCTTGGTGGCGCTGAAGGCCATCTCCACACGGTTCGGGTCGCCCCACGACGCCACGACCCGGCCGCGCCGCAGGATCACCCCGCTGGGTCCCGCGCCGTCCAGCAGCGGTCCGACCACCTCGCGGTGGGAGGAGTCGGCCACCTGCGCCGCGAGGTAGGTGGCCATGTCCTCGACGCCCGGAACGGGCCGCTCGGCCTGTTCCCGGGCGGCCCGGGCCAGGGCGGCGGCATCCACCCCCTCCCACGGATCGGCCTCTGCCGCCTCGTCCACGCGGGTTTCCCTCACGGCCGCCCCACCTCCACAGTCCGACGCTCGAACTCAATCCCCCACCGTAGAACGGGAGGTGGACGCAGTGGGCGCGGGGGGGGCGGCCCGATGCCGGCGATCCACCGCCCGCCACCGGGCCCGTGGTCCGGTCGCGACCCGGGGATGTGACGGGACGGCCGTGCCGGGGCTACAGCACGAACCCGTGGGGGAAGGGGTCGCGCGGATCGAGCACGTAGGTGGCGGTGCCGGTGATCCAGGCCCGGCCGATGATCTCGGGGACGACGGCCGGGCGGCCGCCCACCTCGCTGGTGCCGATCAGGCGCCCGGTGAAGCGGGTGCCGAGGAAGGATTCGTTGACGAAGTCGGTGTGCAGCGGGAGTTCGCCGCGGGCGTGCAGTTGCGCCATCCGGGCCGAGGTGCCGGTGCCGCACGGCGAGCGGTCGAACCAGCCAGGGTGGATGACCATGGCGTTGCGCGAGTGCCGGGCGGTGGAGTCCGGTGCGAGGAACTGCACGTGCTTGCACCCGCTGATGAGCGGGTCGGTCGGGTGCACGGGCCGGTTCTGCTCGTTGACCGCACGCATGACGGCCAGTCCGGCGGCCAGGACGTCGTCCTTGCGCGAGCGGTCGAACGGCAGGCCGGTCTGGGCCAGGTCGGCGATGGCGTAGAAGTTGCCGCCGTACGCCATGTCGTAGCGGATCCGGCCGAGTTCGGGAACGGTCACCGTGGCGTCCCGTACGACGGCGAAGGCGTCGACGTTGCGCAGGGTGACGTGTTCGGCGGCGCCGTCGCGCACCGCCACCCGGGCCTCCACCAGCCCGGCGGGGGTGTCCAGGCGGACCGTGGTCTCGGGTTCGGTGACCGTCACCAGCCCCGTCTCGACCAGGACGGTGGCGACGCCGATGGTGCCGTGTCCGCACATCGGCAGGAACCCGCTGACCTCGACGTAGAGCACGCCCCAGTCGGCGTCCGGACGGGTCGGGGGTTGGAGCAGCGCACCGCTCATCGCCGGGTGCCCGCGCGGTTCGTCGACCAGGAAGCGGCGCACCGCATCGAGGTGCGCCACGGCGTGGCGACGGCGCTCGGCCATGGTGGCGCCGGGGATGGTGGCGAGGCCGCCGGTGACCACCCGGGTGGGCATGCCCTCGGTGTGCGAGTCGACGGCGTGCAGCGTCCGCGTCTTGGTGGCACCGCCCAGGCGGTACGGGCCGGGCGCGGGCATCAGGCGGCCGCCTGCTTCTCCAGGGCGGCGACGGCGCGGGCCAGGTCGGCCTCGACGCGGGCGCGCAGCTCCGGGGGCAGCGGGCCGCGCGGTGGTCGACAGGGTCCGCCGTACCGGCCGACCTGCGCCATGCCGAGTTTGACGGCCTGGACGAACTCGGTGCGCGAGTCCCAACGGAACGCGGCGACCAATGGTTCGTAGAGCGCCCGGGCCTCGGCCAGGCGGCCGGTGGTGGCCAGTGCGTAGAGGCGGGCGGACTCGGCGGGGAAGACGTTCGGGAAGCCGGCGAACCAGCCGGTGGCCCCCATCAGCAGGCTCTCCAGCACCACGTCGTCGGCGCCGGCGACCACCGTCAGGCCGGGCGCCCGTTCCCTGATCTCCAGCACCCGCCGGACGTCGCCGGAGAACTCCTTCACCGCCACGACGTGGTCGATCCGGGCGATCTCGGCGAGCAGGTCGGGGGTCAGGTCGACCCGGGTGTCGAGGGGGTTGTTGTAGACCATCACCGGGAGGCCGACGCCGGCCACGGCCTCGAAGTGGGCGAGGACTTCGGCGCGGTTGGCCCGGTACGCCGTCGGTGGCAGGCACAGCAGGCCGTCGGCGCCGTCCTCGGCCGCGGTCTCGGCCCAGTGCCTGGCCTGGTGCGCGCCGGCGCCGTGCACCCCGACCACCACCGTGCCGGCGTCGCCGACGGCCTGGATCGCGGTGCGGGCCACGGTGCGGCGCTCCTGGTCGGTCAGTGCCGCGTACTCGCCCAGGGAGCCGTTGGGGCCGACGCCGTGGCAGCCGTTGTCCACGAGCCAGCGGCAGTGTTCGGCGTAGCGGTCGTAGTCGACCGCCAGGCCGGCCGGGGCGGTGGGGTCGGTGCGGTAGGGCAGGGCGGTGGCGACGGTCAGGCCGCCGAGGCCGGGCGGCGCGGGGGTGGTTCCGCTCATCACTCGCTCTCCTTCGTGGGTGCGGGCGGGGTGGTCGGCGGGTCGTGCGGGGCGGGCGGGGCGGCCAGTTCGCCGAGTCGGATGGGCTGGGCGATCGGCCGGCGGTGCGGGGTGGCCGGCGGCAGGCCCTCAATGGGATGTTCGGCGGGTCCGTCGCGCAGTCGGGCGGCCAGTTCGGCGACGGTGGGGCCGCAGATGCGGGCCTGGCACGGTCCCAGGCCGGCCCGGGTCGCCAACTTGGCCACCCGGGCGGCGGCACCGGCGGGATGGGTGACGGCGCGCCGCAGCTGGGCGTAGTCGGTCTCCTCGCAGCGGCAGATGACGGTGTACGGTGCCAGCCACCCGGGCCAGGCCGGTCCGATCGGGTGGGCCCGGGCCAGTCGCGCGGCGAAGGCCCGCCCCTGGTCGCGATGGCGTCGCACTCGGCGCAGGGCGGCGTCGCCCGGCTCCCCGCCGCCGGCGATCCAGCCCGCGACGGTGCCCTCGGCCCGCGCGGCCGGGGCGCCGGCGATCCCGGTGATCTCCCCCGCCGCGTACACCCCCGCGACGCTGGTGCGTTGGTCCGCGTCGACCGCGACGAACTCGCCCGCCGGGGACGCCGCCGTCCGCCCCCGCAGGGTGCAGCCGGCGGCCAGTGGCAGTTCCAACTGCGGGGTGAAGCCGTGGCTGACGCACAGCGCGTCCACTGCTGTGCTGCGTTCGCTGCCCGGCACCACCGACCAGTCCGCGCGCAGCCGGGCGGTGACCACCTCCTCCACCCGCCCGGCGCCGCGGGCCGCCACGACCGCGCGGCCGAACCGGTACGGCACCCGGTGCCGCACCAACTCCCCGCCGTATCGGCACAGTTCGCGGATCTTGGCGGTGTGCGCCGCGAGTTCTCCGCCGCCCCGCGACCACCCGCGCACGACGGTCCCCGGCACGTTGGCCTCCAGGACCGCCCGCACCTGCGTACCCGCTTCCATGAGGGCGGCGGCCACCGGGAGCAGGAACGGTCCAGTGCCCGCGACCACGACCCGGTCCCCCACCACCACCCGCTCGCCCTTGGCCAGTGCCTGTGCCGCGCCGGCCGTGAACACCCCGGGCAACTCCCATCCGGGGAACGGCAGAACGCGGTCGTGGGCGCCGACGGCCAGCACCAGGGCGGCCGGGTCGACGGTGCTGCGGCGCCGCCCGCTGCCGTCGGCCGGGCCGTGGAGCAGGTGCACCCGGGGCGGCGGCGCGCCGCCCGTCCCGTCCGGGTCCCGGTGCTCCAGCGCCCACACCACGGTCTCCGGGCACCAGGTGCAGTGCGGATGGCCCAGGACCCCGCGCCGGCGGCGGTCGAAGGCGCGCCCGTCGCGTGGCGGTCGCCGGGGACGCACCGGCGCGTAGGCGTCGGGGGGCATCCGGTGGTACTGGCCACCCGGATGCTCGGCCGCGTCGATCAGCACGACCCGGGACCCGGCTCGCAACGCGGCCTCCGCCGCGGCCATGCCGGCAGGACCGGCCCCGATCACCACTACCTGACGTTGCGTCACAATCCACCCCCGTCAGGAACTTCGCCGCCTTCTCCCACGCCTCGGGACACGTCCGGGGGCTCCCCGTCGCCCGCGGCCCGTGACTGGGTGGTCACCACGTCGCCGTCCCGGGCACGGCGGCGGCAGGCACGCACGTCCCGCTCGGCGCCGACCGTCACCAGGCAGTCGAAACAGACACCGATACCGCAGAAGACGCCGCGCGGGGCGCCGGACGGTGCCCGGCGCCAGGCGAGCCGGCCGGCGGCGAGCAGCACGCCGGCGATGGTCTGCCCGGCGACGCCGTCCACCGGCTCGCCGTCGACGATGAGCCGCAACGGCTCCTCCCGCCGGCCGACGGCGTCGGGCGCCGCACGCACGCGCCGCGGACTCATCGCGCCCCCTCCCCCGGTGGAGCGAGCGCCCCGTCCGGCGGGCGGCGCACGAGGCCCAGCACGGCGGGCCGGTCCACCCGGAACGCGGTCGCGTCGATCTCCGTCGGCCGGCCCGACACCAGGTCGCGCAGGAGCCGCGCGGTACCCACCGACAGGCCGATGCCGGCGCCTTCGTGGCCGCCGGCGTGCCACAGGCCGGCCAGGCGCGGATCGGCCCCGATGACCGGCAGGTGGTCGGGGACGTAGGGCCGGAACCCGCCGTAGGCGCGCGTCACCATGGCGCCGGCCAGCGTCGGGAACAGACGCAGTGCCTTGGCGGCGACGGCGGACAGCACCGCGGGGCGCAACCGGTCGTCGAACCCCACCCGGCGGCGCGACGAGCCCAGCAGGACGCTGCCGCCGCGGGTGGCCTCCACCACCGCCGAGGTCTGCAACGCCTCGGCGCTGCTGCCGACCGCGGCCACGTAGTCGGCGTCGTAGACCTTGTGGAAGACGGTCGGCGGCAGTGGCGCGGTGACCAGGACGTCGCCGCGCCGGGGTCGGACGTCCACCGGTGCGCCCAGCCGCGCGGAGAGCGCGCCGGCCCACGGTCCGGCGGCGTTGACGAACAGGTCCGCTTCGAGGGGACCGGTCGGGGTGCGTACGGCCGTCAGCCGCGCGCCGCGGGTGACGGCGCCGAGCACCTCGCACCCGGTCCGCAGTTCCGCGCCCGCGGCGAGCGCGCCGGTGAGCAACGCCGTTGCCGCGGCGGCCGGTTGGACCTGGGCGTCTTCGGGGTAGTGCAGCGCCGCGGCGTGGTCTCGGGTGGCGAACGGCTCGGCCGCCGCGAGCGCCCCGGCGTCGAGGACGTCGGCCCGCACCCCCGCGGCGCGTTGGGCTGCGGCGAAGCGGGTCAGTGCCCGCGCGCCGGCGTCGGTGGTCGCGATGACGATGCCGCCCTTGGGGTCCCACTCCACCGAACGGGCCGTGTGCGGGTGCCGTTCGGCGAGCGCGGCCAGCGTCTCGGGCCACAACCGGCGGGACAGTCGGGCCAGTTCCAGCTCCGGACCGGGCCCCTTGTCGGAGACCAGGACGTTTCCCTCGCCATGGGCGGTGGTGGCCCCGGCCGCGCCACCGCGGTCGACCACGAGCACGTCGAAGCCCATCAAGGCCAACTCGCGCGCACAGGCGGCACCGATGATTCCGGCACCCAGCACCACCGCGCGGCTACCGAGCGTTCCCTTCATCGAACCCTCTCCGTTCGTCAGAACGAACGAGACGAAGGGAGGCTATGAGGTCACCGGAGGCATGTCAACGGTCACACCGGCTCCGGGTCTTGGCCCGTCGGCGCACCCCCGCCCGGGGCCGCCGCCTCCGCCTGCGCGTCCGTCGCGGCGCACCGCGGACCGGGCACCGGGTCCGACAGGTGCAGCCGCTGGTCCGCCCGGTACTGCAACAGCAGCACCGAGTGCACGGCACCCCCGACCGCGGTGTAGCTGTGCGGCAGCGTCGCGTCGAACCCCACGTAGTCGCCGGGCCCCAACTCCACCTCACGGCCGTCCACCCGCACGCCCAACCTGCCGGCCTGGACGATAGTGTGCTCGGTGCCCACGTGTCCCAGCGAGTCCTGCCGGCAGCCGGCCCGCACCCGCTGGTCGTAGACCTCGAAGACGGCGTCGCCGGACTCGATCCGGCGCAGCGGGCGGAGGTCCACGCCCGCGCCGCTGAGCGCCTCCACCTCCTCGGCACGCACCACCGTCAGCGCGCGGGCGGGGGCGCTGTCCAGCAGGTCCGAGATCGGCACCTCAAGGACGCGGGAGAGGCTGAACACGGTCTCGATGGTGGGATTGCCGGTGCCGGACTCGACTTGCGACAGCGTCGCCTTGCCGATCTTCGAGCGCCGGGAGAGTTCGGAGATCGACCACCCCCGGTGGGTCCGCACCTGCCGGAGGTTGGCGGCCAGCCGCTCCCTGATCGAGTCCTCGCGCTGCCCGGCGGTCTCGGACGCAGACATGGCCGTCCCCCTTCTTTCGTGCGCCCGCCCGTTCGGTATGACGTACGCGTGATGATGGATGCGTACATTATTCCGATCGGGCTTCCGCGGCGCCGGCAGTCGCCCCGAACGCTCGCACTACTCGCCGGGCACCGCGACCCTGGCCAGGGAACCCGTCTCCAGGGCGCACCACAGGGCTCCGCGGTGCTGGACGATGCCGTGCGGTTCGCTGGCCGCGCGGGGCAGTTCGTAGCCGGTGATCCGGCCGTCGGTGGTGATGCGCCCGACGCGGTTGCCGCCCCACTCCGTGAACCACACGGCACCGTCGGGGCCGGTGGTGAGGGCGTGCGGCCGTGCCTGGCGATCGGGCAGCGGGTACTCGGTGATCTCGCCGTCTGTCGTGATCCGCCCGATCTGCCCGGCGCCGATCTCGGTGAACCACAGGGCCCCGTCCGGTCCGACGGTGAGGCCCACCGGGGCGGCGGACGGCGTCGGCAGGGGGTACGTCGTGGTCCGCCCGTCCGTGGTGATCCGGCCGATCGCGCCGGCTTGGTTGAGGGTGAACCACAGGGCGCCGTCGGGCCCGGCAGTGAGGGCGGCGGGGAAGCCGCCGGGCGCCGGGTACTCGGTGATCTCGCCGTCCACGGTGATCCGACCGATCCGGTCGGCGGCGGACAGCGTGAACCACATCGCCCCGTCGGGTCCAGCGGCGATGCCGAACGGCCCACCTTCGGCGGTCGGCGGTGCGAAGGCGGTGACGTCGCCGTCCATCGTGATCCGGCCGATCCGGTGGCTGCCGTACTCGGTGAACCACAGGGCGCCGTCCGGCCCTTGGGCGAGGAGCGTCGGGCCCGCGCCGACCGGGTGGACCGTGACGGCCCCGTCCGCGTCCCGGCGCCCGATCGCACCCTGGTGGACCAGCGTGAACCACAGGGCCCCGTCGGGGCCGTCCGCGAGGGCGTACGGGCCTGCCTCGGGGCCGCTGACGGTGACCTCCCGGACCGGGTCGGCCAGCCACCGGCCGAGCCGGTCGAAGAACACCTCCCCGGGCTCGGAGAGGTGGAAGGCGTGCGGCAGGTCCTCGTACGCGTCCAGCCGCACGCTCACGCCGGCGGCGTCGGCGGCCTCGGCGAACCGGCGGGCGTCGTCCAACAGGACCTCGTCGGTGCCGACGGCGACCAGCAGGGACGGCAGTCCGCGCGGATCGCCGTACAGCGGCGACTGCGGCGCCGCCCCGGCATCGGCGCCGCCCAGGTACTGACTGCCGACGGTTTGCAGGACGGCGCGGGACAGCACGTCCTTGCCGTCGTTGGTGGTCAGCGACGCACCGGTCAGGGCGAGGTCGGTGACCGGTGAGATCGCGACGGCGGCGCCGGGTTGCTCCCGGCCGGTCCGCTTGAGTTCCAACAGGGCGGAGAGCACCAGGGTGGCGCCGGCCGACTCCCCGACGAAGACGACCTCGTGCGCCGGCACGCCCTGGTCCAACACGCCCTGCCAGGCAGCGAGCAGGTCCTCCAGCGCCGCGGGGTAGGGGTGGGTCGGCGCCAGGCGGTAGTCCACCCGCAGGACGGGCCGTCCGGTCGCCCGCGACAGCCGGTAGGCCACCACGCGCTCCGCCTCGGGCATGGTGTGCACGAAGCCGCCGCCGTGGACGTAGACCACCGCACCGCCCCGCGCACCCGGCGCGCGGACCCAGTCGCCGTGCACCTCGGCATCGGCCGGGAGCGGGGCGGCGATCAGCGCGCCGGCGCGGTCGCGGGCGGCCCGGGCGGCACCGGGCGCCGCGGGAACAGCAGTGACGTTCAGCAACGGTCCTCCGTCGTGAGGGGTGAGGGGTGAGGGTGGTCGTCCCGTGAAGGCGGGGCTGGGCGGGCGTGGGGGCGATCGGCTATGGAGCCGTACGGCCGCGAACGCGTCGCCTCCGTACGGGACTTGGTCCTCACCCGTGCCCGGCGCGACGCCGCCCGCCCTCCCCCGGCACGCCCGGCCGAGGGAAATTACGACGAACGTAAATTTATTCGCCGAGTAAGTCGAGCGTCAACATCAATACCTCGCCGAGCGCCGCCGCCTGCCGCTGCCGACCGGCCCGAACGCCGTGGACGGCGGGCGGACGGCACACGTTGGACACCTTGGACAGGGTGTCCGGTCGGAGACCGTGGGTGGTCCGGCGACCCGGGAGGAGCCGACGCGTCATGCAGGAGGCGACGCTCCGACAGCGGGCCCGCAGGGCCGCCGTCGACCCGGCCGACGCCGCCTCGCGCGAGCGCCGGACGGCCCCGGCCCGTTCACCTCGGGTCCGGCCCGGCGTGCAGGGAGTCGGCCCAGACGGTCAGCAACTGCTCGTACTCGGCTTGCTCTTCGGGCCACAGCGCGCGACCGGCGCGGGCGGCCATGAAGGTGCGTATGCGTTCGTTGGCCTCGGTGGTGGCCTCCGGGACCCATGTGGGCGTCATGTCACCGATCATATGCGCCGAGAGGGTCTGCGGCTATTACCGCTTTTGGATGACATGTGCAAGCCCTGCCCTTGACTTCGCTGTCGTGTACCTGGCCGGGGGCGGTCGAGGCGTCGTCCGCCCCGGGCGACCTGCGGCCGCCGGCATGCGGTGTGGCCGTGGCGCCGTTCCGTGAACATCCTTTGCCAGACAGCGAGTTCGGGGGTACCTCCAACGGTCCGCCGGAGAGATGGTGCCTTCCCCCAATGGGGTGCGGCCGTGCGGAACTCGTAGCGTCGGGGCCAGGAATCGTCGGGTGTGCCGCCGCGGCGCGCTTGCCACGGATCCTGCCCGGCCCTCGGATGGGGAGAGCGTGACGAGCGCAACGGGCACAGTGGAGCGTGCCGTCGTGGCGAGCGGGGTGGCGCCGGTCCTGGCTGCCGCCTTCCTCTGGGGCACGGTGGGCCCCGCCCAGATCCTGGCCGGAACCAGCGCGTCACCGGTGGCGATCGGTGCCTGCCGGATGCTGCTCGGCGGCTTCGTGCTGGGGCTGTTCACGGCACGGCGGGCGGGGATCCGGTCTCTGTGGCGGCGTGGTGCCTGGCCGTGGATGGTCGTGAGCATCGCCGTCACGGCGGCCTTCCAGGCGTGTTTCCTGGAGGCGGTGGCCCGCAGTGGCGCGGCCCTGGCGACCGCCGTCACCTTCGGCACCGTCCCGGTCGTGTCGGGGGTGTGCGGACGCGTGCTGGCCGGTGAGCGGCTCGGCGGGCGGTGGGTCGGCGGCACCGCGGGGGCGGTCGGCGGCATCGTGCTGCTCCTCGCTCCCACCGGCGACGGACCGACCGACGGCGTGGGCGTGCTGCTCGGCATCGTCGCCGGCGCCAGTTTCGGGGTGTACATCTCGGCGACCAAGCGGCTGGAGGAGCGGGGGGCGGACACGGCGGCGGCGGCCCCGGCGAGCGTGTTCTGCGCGGGGCTGCTCGTCTCGCCGTGGGTCCTCGCCCACCCCCACGGGCTGGCCGAACCGCGGGCGGTGGCCCTGATCGGCTGGTTGGCGCTGGCCACGACGGCCCTGGGGTACCTGCTGTTCACGCGGGGGGTCCGGCATCTCAGCGGGGCGACGGTGGGCACGCTCAGCCTGGCGGAGCCGTTGGTCGCCGCGGTGCTGGGGGTGGCGCTGTTGGGCGAGCGGTTGAGCCCGCCGGCACTGATGGGTGCGGTGCTGTTGCTCGGCGGGCTCGTCGTGGTCTCGGTGCCGGGCCGGCACCGCGAACGCCCCGGGGACGTCGACCGGGGGGTGACGGGGACTGCTTGAGGGGGCGTGGCCGCCCGTCCGGATGGCGGGGAGCACGTCCCCCCGCCACCCGGACGGTGGCGGGCGAGGGGACGTGAGCCTCATCGGGCCGCGGGCCCTGGCCTACCGGTCAGCGGTCCCGATAGGACGCCATGGCCTCGTTCACGCGCGACGAGAAGAACAGCGGGCCGATGGCGTCCGCCCAGGCGGTCCCCTCCGGCGTCAGCCGCAGCACTCCGCCGTCGTCGTCCAGCCAGCCGCGCTCGGCGAGGAGGGCGAGTTGGGGGCCGAAGTCGTCCTGCGGGACGGTGCCGAACTGCGCGCGGTAGCGTTCCACGCGCAGGCCGTCCGACTCCAACAGCATGCCGAGGACGAACATCCGGCGGCGCTCGTCGTCGTCCATGCGGAACGACCACTGCGCACGGTGGAACTGCTCGGTCGGCGTGACGATGTAGTCGTCGATGATGCGCCGGACCTCCGGCACCGCGACGGCGTAGTCGGTCGTGTAGTGCAGATCGGTCGTGAAGGACCGGGCGCCCACCCCCAGGCCGACCATGCCGGCCTGCTGGTTGTACTCGTTGATGTTGCTGTCGTCCGCGCCGTCCACGGCGGCGGTGCCGATCCGGCTGAAGACCCGCATGGAGGTCTGCCGGTAGCCGGCGGCGAGCAGGTGGTCGCGGCCGTAGCGGTACAGGCGCAGCCGCTGTTCGTCCCAGAGTTCGCCGCTCTTGTCGTGCCGGGCCATCAGTCCGGTCAACGGGCGGACGTACAGGGGGTAGAGGTAGATCTCCTCCGGCTCCCAACTGAGCGCCGCGTCGAGCGAGACCCGGAAGCTCTGCTCGGTCTGGCCGTCGATGCCGTAGATGAGGTCGATGTTGAGGATGGGGAAGGCCGCCTCCTTGAGCCTGGCGAGCGCGGCCTCCACCTCCGTGCGCTTCTGCGGGCGGACCGCGGCCCGGGCCTCCTCGTCGATGAAGCTCTGCACGCCGATGCTGAGCCGGGTGGCGCCGCGTTCCGCGAGGACGGCGATGCGGTCGGCGGTCGCCGTGGCGGGAGAGGTCTCGACCGACCACGGAACGGCCTTGAGGTCCGCGCCCATGACGTTCTCACAGATGTCGCACAGCCGGACCAGCTCGTCGGCGGTGAGGTACGTCGGAGTGCCGCCGCCGAACGCCGCGAGGGTGAACCGGGGGGTGCCGTTGGCGTCCAGCGCCGCACGGGTCGCGCCCGCCTGGCGTTCGAGGGTGTCCAGGAAGCCACGGGTGACGTCCTGGGGCGCACCGGTCCGGGTGAAGAGGTTGCAGAAGCCGCAGCGCATCTCGCAGAACGGCACGTGCACGTAGAGGGAGAGCGCGTCGAGGCGCTCGCCGGCCCACAGGTCGGACAGGAGCGGACGGTCTTGGCCGAGCCGGTACGCCTTCTGGTGCGGATAGGCGTAGACGTACTGCTTGTAGGGCGTCGTCGGCTCTTCGGGAACGGAGGGGGATATCTGGAGCGGTAACGAGGTTGCCACTTCCGGGGGGTTTCCTTCCAGATCGGATCGGATCCAAACGGATCAGTCGCGCCACGTGACAGCTTGGTCGACAACCAGTCACCGAAGACATGGGGCGAACCACCGAACTACACGGCCGCACCGCGGCCGATGTTGGAAGCTTCCGCATCTTGCACATACCACCGATATCTGATCATAAGAAACTCCACGGGTGGTCTCGGCGGAAATCGAGACACCCTGGTATCAGCCCCCGCATTGGGATATCCATGTCGTTCATGAAGCGACTTCTCATAGCGGCCGGAGGTGGCGGCGACGCCATCACGACGGCGATGGTGCACGCCGCTCTCCACGGCGCCGACGAACCCGCCCTGGTGCTGACGTACGCCTGGGAGCGGCTGGTGGTGGACCCGGTGCCGGGGCCACGCCGGCCGTCCGACTTCACCGGCACCGTGCCGGCCGGCCCGACGCTGCGACTGGTCACCCCGACCTCGGCGCCCCGCCCGCCCGCCGGCTCCCTGCTGCCCCGTCTGGCCGCCGACCTACGGCCGGAGTTGGGCCTGCTGGACCCCTACGGCGGGGCCGTGGGACTCGCGCAACAGATCACCGAAGCCGCGGCGTACTGTCGGGCGGAGCGGATCGACGTCGTGGACGTCGGCGGCGACGTCCTGGCCGACGGCACCGAGCCCACCCTGCGCAGCCCCCTCGGCGACGCCCTGGCGCTGGCCGCCTGCGCGCACACCGGCATCGCCACCGCGGTGCACGTCGCCGGGCCGGGCCTCGACTCCGAGGTACCCGAGTCCGCGCTGCTGCCCTTGTTGGGGACGCCCCTGCACACCCTGACCGCCGCCGACACCCTGGCGGTGGAGCGCGTCTTCGACTGGCACCCCTCGGAGGCCAGCGCCTTGTTGGTCGCGGCGGCCCGGGGCACCCGCGGCGTCTGCGCGACGCGGGACTCCGCCCACCCCGTCACGCTCACCGCCGCCAGTCCCCACGTCTACCGGCTCCCCCTGGCGCGCGCCCTCGAAATCAACCCCTTGGCCCGGGCGTTGGCCGGGACCACCGAGCTCGCGGAGGCGGAGCGGGCGAGCGAGCGGGTCTGCGGGTTCTCCGAGATCGCCCGGGAACGTGACCGGGCGGCCCGGATGGGTCCGACGACGCCCCCGGCAGGCGCCGTCGCCGACCGCCCGGTCGCGCCGCAGGCGCTGGCGGAGCGCTTCGCGCAATGGGAGCGACGGACCGTCCGGAGCGGGGTCGCCTACGTCACCACGCGCCGCATAGTCGAGGAACTCGGCCTGGGTCAGGACGAGTTCGCGGTGCTGCGCGCCCACCTGCGCACGACTGCCCCGGCCCGGCACGTCCCCCCGCTGTGGCGACTGGCAACCGCCGGCTGACCACGGCCGACGCCCCGCCCTGGGCGGTCCGCACGGGAGGCACGAGCTCCGCGGACCCCGTCGGGCGGGGCGTTCCGTTGCTGCGGGCGCAGTCCGCCCCCCACTCCGGTCGAACACGCTGGTAGCGTCTCCGCCGTTGTTGAGTGCGTGTCACCTGCACGCACCGGACGGGGAGGACGAACGCACCATGATGGGCCATTCGCACGCGATGAGCGGTGCCCTGCTCTTCGCGGCCACCACGCCGTTCCTGCCCCCGCTGGTGATGCACGCCCACCTCACGCCGCAGGAGATCCTGATGGGCACAGTGCTGTGCGCCGGCGCCGCGCTGCTGCCGGACCTGGACCACCACGACGGCACCATCGCCAACTTCCTCGGCCCGGTGTCCAAGACCCTGTGCCGCTTCGTGGCCTGGATCTCGGGCGGCCACCGGCACGCCACCCACTCGCTGTTGTTCGTGGCCTTGATGACCGCGGGCACCTGGGCCGGTGTGACGTACCTGGGACGGCCGTTCACCCTCGGTATGACGTTCTTCCTCCTGGCCCTCGCGGTCCGGGCGCTCAACCTGTGCCCGCCCGGCCACGGGTTCTCCGCCTGGAGCACGATCGTCGCCATGGCCGGGATCGGCACCGCGGTGATAGCCAAGTTCATCCCCTCGGCGCCGGGCTGGCTGCCGTACGCCGTCGGTCTGGGGTGCCTGGCCCATCTGCTGGGCGACTCCATCACCAAACAGGGTGCCCCGTGGCTGTGGCCGCTGAAGAACCGCTACGAGATCGTCATCATCAAGCACAGCGGCAACAAGCTGGAGACGGAGATCCTCACTCCGATCATGGGGGTGGCCACCGTCGTCCTGCTGTGGTTCACGGCGCTGTCGCCGCACTCCTTCAGCTGAGGCCGCGCCCCGGTCTCGGATCGGGGGCGTTCGCCCGCGCGCCGTGGGTTCCGCGGGCGTTGTAGACGGCGGGTCGTCGCGTGACGTCGGCCAACTCCGACAGCACCCAGGTGGGGAGTTGGACGTCGAAGGTCGTCGCGAGGGGGAAGCTTCCATGGAGCGGGTTCCGGTTCTGTCGTGAGCGGTGGTGGGCGGCATGGTCAGAGGTCCAGCAGGAGTTCGGAACTCTTCGCCCGCGAGCAGCAGATGGTGATCTGGTCGTTGGCGGCCCGCTCGTCGGCGGTCTGCACCTCGTCGCGGTGGTCGGGCTCGCCGGCCAGGACCGGAGTCAGGCAGGCCCCGCACATCCCCTGCTCGCAGGAGAGCGGAGGGCGGACGGGACGCAGCGCGGACGGGCTTCAGGCGCGGTGCGGACGGGCTTCAGGCGCGGTGCGGACGGGCTTCAGGCGCGAGGCGCCGCGGTGCGGTGAAGGCCGCTGCCGTGCGCGATGCGCCCCCGTGTCCAGGGCGAACCGAGCGGCCCGGAGGGGAAGCGCGCCGCGTTCAGCTCTGCCGTCGCCACAGCGCCCCTCCCCTGCGTCGTCCGGGCGGGCGACCGACCCACAACTGGCCAATGGCTCCCGGGAATTCCCTCGAACCGTGCCCAGGAGATTACCGAACGGCCCTGCCGAATTGGCTACGCCGGACCACCGAAAGACCCGATAGCCCCGTCCGACGGCGCTGTAGAAAAACAGGAAAGGCGATCCAACCGGTGCAGCGCCCTGGCCGAGGGGGATCCCGGATCGGCCGTGATCAGGACGACTTCCTGGTCGTCCTCCGGGACCAGGAGCACGTCGCAGTTCAGGCGGAGGCTGCCCGCCGTCGGGTGGTCGACGGACTTGGTGCGGTGACCCGGGGCGTGCACCGGACGGGTCTCCCAGAGCTGGCGGAACTCCTCGCTGCCGGCCCGCAGTTCGCCGAGCAGGGCGGTGAGCTGCCGGTCGTGCGGGTAGCGGTCGGCGGCCCGGAGCAGCCGCGCGACCACGATGTGTCCGAACTCCTCGGTGCTGGAGCTACCGTGGCTCCGTCCTTCCCCGAGGAACCGGCGCCGGGCCAGGTTCGTCGTCCCCTGACCGAGGTCGCCGCCCAGGAGCGCCTGGGCCAGCGGGTTCCAGGCGACGACGCCGTAGGCCGCGTCGGTGACGATCGCACCGGTCTCCGGCAGACGTTGCAGCATCCGGGCCACGTGCGGGCGTACGCGCCGCACCGCACCGGTGGCGGGCGGCGGCGCGGGCGTGCCGGCCAGGCGGAACAGATGGCTGCGCTCGGCCGGCGTCAGGCGCAGTGCCTGGGCCAGTGCGTCGAGGATGCGGGGCGAGGGGCGGGGACCGCGGGCCTGCTCCAGGCGCGCGTAGTAGTCGACGGACATGTGGGCCAGCTCCGCCACCTCCTCGCGGCGCAGGCCGGCGGTGCGGCGCGGGACGCCCGTGGGCAGGCCGAAGTCGTGCGGGTGCAGGGCCGTGCGGCGGTCCCGCAGGAATCGGGCCAGTTCCTGCCGCGCCATGGTCGCTCCCTCCGCTGCCTGGTACAGGTTGTCCCTGGCGGCGGGTTCGGCGCCAGGGGACCGTGGGCGTCATGAACGATCGCACGGCACTGGTCACCGGTGCCAACAAGGGAATCGGCAAGCACATCGCCCGGCTGCTCGCCGCGGAGGGTTTCGGCGTGTACGTGGGATCCCGCGACGCCGGACGCGGGCGGCGGGCCGTCGAGGAGATCGGCGGCGGGGCACGCCTGTTGGTCCTCGACGTGACGGACCCGAACCGCATCGCCGCGGCCGCGCAGCAGGTGGACCGGCTCGACGTGCTGGTCAACAACGCGGGCGTCTCGCCCTCGCTCGCCCCGCCGACCGACACCGGCACGGACGACCTCCGGCGCACCTACGAGACCAACGTGTTCGGGGTCGTCGCGGTCACCAACGCCTTCCTGCCCGCCCTGCGCCGCTCCCCGCGCCCCCGGATCGTCAACGTCTCCAGCGGGACCGGTTCGTTGACCTGGAGCACGCGGCCGAACCCCCAGTTCTCCCCCGGCAGCGGCGGTGCCGCCGCGTACCGGTCGTCGAAGGCCGCCCTGAACGCCCTCACCGTCCTGTACGCCCGGACGCTGGCCGAGGAGGGCTTCAAGGTCAACGCGCTCGCCCCTGGTCTGCGGGCCACCGACCTCAACGCCCGGGCGGCCGAGGCGGGTGGGGACCCGGCGGAGGCCGCCCGGGGCGCCGTACGGCTGGCGCTCCTGCCGGACGACGGGCCGACCGGCGGGTTCTTCTCCTGGGACGGCACGCCCGTGCCCTGGTGACCGTGGCGCCTGGCGGGGCCCGGCGGAGCTCAGATGCCGAGGCCGACCAGTGCGCCGAGGTTCGTTTCGTAGCCCGCGTCCCGCTCGGCGCCGGTGTCCGCGGAGGCGGCGGAGGCCGCTCCGATCGAGAGCAGGACGGCCATCAGGGGAGCCGCGACGAGCCGCAGGGCGCGGGAGCGGTGCGCGGCGGCGCCGGTGGTGGGGCGCGCGTGGTCGACGTCGTGGGTGTTCTCTGCCAGCTGCGTGGGGTTCATGCGACAAGAGGTAGTGCATGCGCGGGCACGTTGCGCGGGGCGCGCCGTGGATGCGGTGCGCGAGGGCACGATCGGCGGGACGTCCGGCGAGCCGCTCTGGCGCCGGTCCCCGTCCACCGGTGCCCCGTTTCGGCGCAAGCGGGCGCGGCCCGGGGCCGGTTGTCCGGCCCCGGGCCGGCGGGCGCTGCGCGGGGGTGCGTTACGGCGCCATCTCGTACGCCCCGGCCAGTGCCTCGACGCGCTGCCAGACACGGGCGGACCGGGCCTCGTCGGTGACCGGGCGGCGGACCGCGCCCAGTGCCCAGCGCTGCTGGTCCTCGGTGGCGGAGTCCTTGCCGTGCAGTTCGACGGCGTGCGTGGAGAAGTCCCGGACGAGGACCGCGAACAACTCGTCGAGGACGTCGTTCTCCAGGCCGGTCAGGTCCGCCTGCTCCAGGATCAGCTGGCCGTGCACGACCAGCGCGAAGAGCTGGCCGACGGCGAGGAGGAGGTCGAGGTCGCGGCTCTGCTCCTCGTCGGGGGCGGCAGTGGTGACGAACGCACAGAGCGCGTCGGCCTGTTCGCGGAAACGGGCGACGTTGGGCAGCTCGGCGTAGCGGTCGTAGGCGGCGCGCCAGTCGTGGAAGCGGATCGCGCCCAGGCCGCGGGCGGGCCCCTGCCGGAAGAGGAAGGCGTCGTCGGCCGCGTCGAGGCGGGTCGGCACCGGCGCGTACGCGGCGGGGTTGAGCAGGTGGTTGCCCATGAACTTCAGGATCAGGGCGAGGTTGACGTGGACCGTGCCCTCCAGCTTCGGCAGGCCCCGGATCTCGGTGGCCGCCTGGGCGAAGTAGGTGTCCTTCTCGAAGCCCTTGGCGGCGATCACGTCCCACATCAGGTCGATGACCTTCTCGCCCTCGGTGGTCACCTTCATCTTCGTCATGGGGTTGAAGAGCAGGTAACGGCGGTCGTCGGGGCCGGCGGAGCGGAAGTAGTCGACGGCGCGGTCGCTGAACAGCTTCATGCCGACGAGGCGGACGTAGGCGTCGGTCAGTTCGCGGCGCACGTGCGGGAAGGCGGTGACCGGGCGCCCGTAGAGGATGCGGTTCTGGGCGTGGGTGACGGCCTCGTACATGGCGTGTTCGCAGATGCCGATGGCGCCGGTGCAGAGGTTGAACTTGCCGACGTTGACGGTGTTGAGCGCGGCGTCGAAAGCGGCGCGCCCGGTGTGCAGGACGTCCTCGGGCCCCACCGGGTAGTCGTCGAGGCGGAACTCGCTGACGTACTTGGAGGAGTCGACGACGTTCTTCACCAGGTGGTACGCCGGGTGACGGCTGTCGGCGGCGAAGAAGACGTAGCCGTCCGGGCCCTCGACGTCGGTGCGGCGGCCGAAGACCGAGACCAGGCCGGCGGCGTTGCCGTTGCCGATGTAGTACTTGGCGCCGCTGGCCCGGAAGCCGCCCTCGCCGTCCGGCTCCAGCAGCATGTCGGTGGAGTAGATGTCGGCGCCGTGGGCCTTCTCGGACAGGCCGAAGGCGAACACCTCGCCCTGGTCGAGGAGTGCGGCGGCGCGGTCGCGGGCGGCGGCGTTGTCGCTCTGCCAGACCGGGCCGAGTCCGAGGATGGTGACCTGCCAGGCATACCAGTAGTCCAGCCCGTAGAAGCCGAAGATCTCGTTGAGAGCGGCTATCCGGGCGGTGTCCCAGCGCTTGTCCGGCTGCCCGTCCGCGGCGGAGGCGGGGGTGAGGAACTTCGCGAACAGCCCCTCCTTCGCGGCGAATTCGAGGAAGTCCGCCAGCCAGGCACGGGAGCGGTAGTCCTCGATGAGCTTGCGCTTGCCGCGCGCCTCGAACCAGTCGACGGTGGCGCGCAGCAGTCGACGGGTCTCGGCGTCGAAGTGCGCGGGGTCGTAGGTGCGGGGGTTGAACAGCAGGGAATCCGCCATGGGGGGACGCCTTTCCGAGCTCGGTGGTTTCGGGTGAGGGGTTCGGGGCCGCGGCGCCCGCGCGGGGTCAGGGCGCGGGGCGGAGCCGGTGGAGGGTGGCGAGGACGTCATCGAGCCAGGCGATCGTCATCCGCTCGTAGGCGATGCCGCCGCGCAGCACGACGTGTTGGAGTTCCTGTCCGGCGTCGAGCGGGGCGTCGGCACCGGGGCCGGTGAAGTCGCGCTGCTCGCCCGCGAGGTAGTGGGTGAGCCGGTCGGCGTGTGCCTGGCGGTGTCGCTCGACCTCGCGGATCAGCGCGGCCGGGTCGTCGAAGACCGCACCGCGGATCTTGACGGCGAGGTCGTGCCGGACGCTCTCGGGTTCGACCGGTTCGTGCAGCCACCCGGAGAGCGCGGCGCGGCCGGGGCCGGTGACGGAGTACTCCTTCTTGTCCGGCCGGCCCTGCTGCGGCACGTCGCGGACGTCGATCCAGCCGTCCTGCTCCATCCGCTTGAGCACGCGGTAGATCTGCTGGTGGGTCGCGGTCCAGAAGTAGCCGATGGACCGCTCGAAGCGCCGGGACAGCTCATAGCCGGAGCCCGGTTTCTCCAGCAGGGAGACGAGGATCGCGTGTTCGAGCGCCATGCCCCGATCTTGCTATGCAACTTGTTGCATAGACAAGCGGCGCCGCCCGGGTGAGACGCGGCTCACCCGGGCGGCGCCCCGGCCGGACGGTCGTCGCGACCGGCGACGTCGTCAGCGCACGACCTCGAAGACCTGCTTCTGCACGCCGTTGGCGTAGGCGTCGTGCTCGATGAGCTTGAGCTTCTGGGCGTCCTTGTCCGCGGCGCTGAACAGGCGCTTGCCGGCGCCGAGCAGCAGCGGGTAGACGAGCAGGTGGTAGCGGTCGATCAGGCCGGCGTCCGAGAGGGCGCGGTTCAGCGAGGCGCTGCCCTGGACGATGATCGGCCCGCCCTCGCTCCGCTTCAGGTCGGCGACCTCGTCGAGCGAGCGCAGGATCGTGGTCTCGCCCCAGTCGGCGACCAGTCGGTCCTCGGTGAGGGTGGTGGAGACGACGTACTTCGGCAGCGTCTTGTAGCGGGCGAACTCCGGCATGGTCGGCCACACCGGACTGAACGCCTCGTAGCTGACCCGGCCCATCAGGATCGCGGTGGCCTCCTCCTGCTCCCGCCCCTTGATCTCGAACGCCTCGGGGACGAACTCGACGTCCTTGAAGGTCCAGCCGGCGTTGCGGTAGCCGGATTCGCCGCCGGGGGCCTCCACGACGCCGTCGAGGGAGACGAAGGCCGTGCTGATCAGAGTACGCATGGGTGATTCCTCGGTTTCTCGGGTGCGGGCGATTTCTCATGCGTGCCCGGCGTGCGTTGCGGCCGGTCGGCGGGCCGGTGCGGGCCGACGGTGATACGGCTGGGAGCCCCGCACGGAGCGGGGTTGCCAACAGTGCCTGGCGACAGTGCCTGGCGGTGATGGATCACGGAGGGCCGGACGGCGCGGACCCGCCGTGCCGGCGGTGTCAGGCGAGGGCCGCGGTCAGCCACTCCTGCCAGGCGACCTCGGCTCCGTGCGCGTGCGGGCCGAAGAGGTGGTGGAACATCAGCACCGGGCCGCCGACGCCGTGGTGGAAGGTGTAGAGCCCGTCACCGGTCCGGACCTCGAAGCGCTCGTCGTCCGCCCAGACGACCTCGCCGTCCAGGGGCGGCAGGCCCGCCGGCTCCGCGTGCACCCGCGTGCCGTCGACGAGCGAGGCCGGCAGCGACAGGGCCCGGTAGAGGGCCGCCCGCACCTCCTCCGCCGGCCGGTCACCCGGCATCGCCACGGCGAAGACCGGAACGCCGGTCCGGCCGCGGAAGTGGCCGAGGTACTGGCCCAGGGTGTGGAGGTGGAAGGGCCAGCCGCGGCGCAGTGCGTCGTACTCGTCCTCCCAGTCGTCGCCGAGCAGGCCGCTGTGGACGACGCGGAGCACGGTACTGCCCTCCTCCCGGCCCTCGATGAGGTACTCGAACGCCATGAAGCGGCCGTCGTCGGCGGTGCCCGTGCGGGTGGCGAAGCGTCGGCCCGGCTCGTAGGCGGTGACCACGGCCTCTTCGCGGTGGCCGCCGGTTTCCATCCCGGCGACACCGCCCTCGCGCGGTTCGACGTCGTTGCGCCCCATGAACCAGGAGTCGATCCCCGGCCCCGTGGCGATGGCCTCCCAGACCTCTTCCGGGGTCGCCGGCAGGGTCGTCGCCAGCTCGATCTCGAACGGATGGGTCATCTTCACGCGTCCTGTCCTGCTGTGGTGTGCGTCGTTGCGGTCTCTCCGGACGGCTGCGGATCCGTCTGCCCGCTCGGATCCGTGGGCTGCACGGCGGGGATCTGGTGGAGCCCGACCACCACGCGGTGACTGCGGCCCCGCGGGGCGGACTCGTCGTGGTAGCGGCCGACGAGGTCCGCCACCGTGCGGGTCAGTTCGTCGGCGAACGCCGCCCGGTCGGCCGCGGAGGCGAACCGCACCTCGGTGTCGATGCCGAAGGTGGCGACCCGCTTCCGGGCCCGGGAGGCACCGCTCACCAGGGCGCCGACCTCCTGCACCAGCCGCGCCCCCAGCGCCAGCAGCCAGCGGGCGGAAAGCTGGTCCGGCGCGCGGGACGGGTCCGGACTGACGGCGCTCAGGGCGCTCGGGGAGATCACGTAGGAGGCGGCGGTGGCCTGGTAGATCCGCTCGGTGACGTTCCCCTTACGGCGCTCCTCGGCGAGCTCGACCAGCCCGTGGCGCTCCAGTTCCTTCAGGTGGTAGTTGATCTTCTGCCGGGGCAGCCCCAGCCGAGCCGCCAACATGGCGGCCGAACCGGGCTCGGCGAGGGCGGCGAGGATCCCTGACCGTATGGGGGCCAGGGACGCCTCGGCGGCGGCGGGTTCTTCGATCACGGCGACATCCAGCACCGCTCCAGAATCGTACCGACAAAAAAATTTGTCAAGGAAGGGGAAGTTGTCGGCGTGCGGAACGGCGGCCAAGGCGGCCAGGCTGCGCGTCCCACGCCGTGTTGACACCATGGCGAGGAACGCGGCCAAACCGGTCCTCGATCTCCAGGTGAGCGTGCAGGATCTGGCGGAGGCGGAGGCCACGTTCGCCGGCCGCTGGCCGAGCGGGGCTTCGCCCTCGCGCCGTATCGGCAGGACCACGTTCCCGCCGGCAGTGACGACGATCCAGCGCGCTGGACGAAGCGGCTGTGGATCCGTCAGGGCCATCGGGGGCTGGACGTCAACCTCCATGTCCGGAGGTCCGGTTCGCCGAACGAGCGGCTGGCGCTGCTGTTCCGCGACTGGCTGCGGGCGCACCCCGAGGCGGTACCGGCCTACGCCCGCTTCAAGCAGGTACTGGCGCAGGCCGTTCCGGATCTCGCCACCTACGCCGACGTCAAGGATCCCGTGGTCGATCTCGTGGTCGCCGTCGCCGAGCCCTGGGCACGGGCCACGGGGTGGCAGTCGTGCACCACGACGACGGCTCGGCCCGTGGCCCCCCGTCGCTGACTTCCCCGCCCTCCCTGGTCAGCAGGGCCCCGACCTCGGGTGCGGAAGGGCGTGGAACTGCCGCACGGGGACGGTCGGGCGGGCCGGACATTCGCCGGCCCGCACCCGACGCAGCAGACGCCACGCCCCCATCGAATCCGCTACTTGGCCGGCTTGCCCGGCTGGTCGTGGGTCGAGCAGTGGATGCCGCCGCCGCCCGAGGCGATGGTGTCGATCTTCACCTGGACGATGTCGCGCTGGGGGAAGTGGTCCTGGAGGATGCCCTTCGCCCGGTCGTCGGCCTCGGTGTCGCCGAAGCGCGGCATGAACACGGCACCGTTGGCGACGTAGAAGTTCGCGTAGGTGGAGACGAAGGCGTCGCCCCGGCCGGTGATCTTGTCGAGGTCCGGCTGGGGCAGGTCGACGACCTCCAGCGACTTGCCGCGGGCGTCCGTGGCGTCCTTGAGCACCGTCCGGGCCTGGTCGGCCGCGCGCGACCAGACGTCCGGAGGGCTGTCCGGGAAGGCGCGGTCCACCAGGACGACACCGGGCGCGGTGAACCGGGCGATGCTGTCGACGTGCGCGTCGGTGATGTCCTTGCCGCGCACCCCGGCCAGCCAGAGCACCTTCTCGATGCCGAGGCTGCTCTTGATGTCGGCCTCGATCTGGTCGCGGCTCTTGCCCGGGTTGCGGTTCTTGTTGACCACCGAGCTCTCGGTGATCAACAACGTGCCCTCGCCGTCGGTCTCGAAGGAACCGCCCTCGGCGACCAGCGGGGCCTTGGTGCGCGGGATGTCGTACTTGTCCAGCAGGAGGCGGCCGACCTGGGCGTCGTTGCGGTGCTCCTGTTTGTTGCCCCAGCCGCTGAAGTTGAGGTCGACGCCCAGGAGGCGGCCGGAGTCCTCGACGAACAGCGGGACGGTGTCGCGCGCCCAAAGGTCGTCCACCATCAGGGGGATCACCTCGACCTGGGACCCACAGGCCCGCTGGGCCGCGTCCTGCTGCTCGGGGCGGGCCATCAGCACCACCGGCTCGTACTCCGCGACGGCACGGGCCACGCGCGCGATGTCCTCCCGGACGGACGGTAGTTGGTCGCCCCAGACCGACTCCAGGGCCGGCCAGGACATGAAGGTGCGGGTGTGGCTGTCCCACTCGGCGCCGAACCGTCGTCCCGACGCCTTCGAGGAGGGGGAGGCGGGGCCGCTGGGAGTCGCGCGCGGACCGCAGGCCGCCGCACCGAGGGCGAGGGCGCCGACGCCGGCGAAGGAACGCAGGACCTTGCGGCGGGACATGGGGGGAAAAGACACAGAGAACTCCGGCATTCAACGTGCGAGCCTGCATTCAGGAGAAATTCGGCCTGAATGTCGGCTGCTGCGGGTTAAGGGTATTCGACGGCCCTGGCGAATTCGGGCAGGTCTGGGGGCGTGGCTGCCTACGGGACGGGTTGGTGCATCGTGGAACAGTGAATTCCACCGCCGCCGCCCATGAGGCGGTCGACGTCCAGTTGGACCACCTCGCGGCCGGGAAATGCCTCGGCCAGCGTCCGGCGGGCCGCGGCGTCCGCCCTCACGTCGCCGAACTGCGCGGTGATCACCGCACCGTTGACGAGGTGGAAGTTGAGGTACGAATCCACGAACGTCGAGCTGCGCGGGCGCACGCTGTCGGGCCCGTCCACGCGGATCACCTGGAGGCGACGCCCCCTGGCGTCGGTCGCGGCGGAGAGAATGGCGTACTGCTCGCGCGCGTCCCTGGCCCAGACGTCGTTCCGGTCGTCCGGCGGGACCTGCACGAGGACGACACCGGGGCGGACGAAGCGGGAGGTGACGTCGATGTGGTTGTCGGTGATGTCCCGGCCGCGCACCCCGGGAACCCAGATCATCTTCTCGGCGCCGTACGCCGCCAGGACCGCCCTTTCGATGTCCTCCCGGCTCATGCCGCGATTGCGGTTCTTGTTCACCAGGCTGCTTTCGGTCGCCAGCACCGTGCCGTCACCGTCGGTCTCGATCGAACCGCCCTCTCCGACGAATTCGGCCTCGCTGAAGGCGATTCCGTTGAATTCGGCGACGGACCAGGCCACTTCCGCGTCGTCGTGATGCGTCTGCTTGCGTCCCCATCCGTTGAAGTTGAGGCCGACGGCGTCGAGGTTGCCACGGCCGTCGCGCCGGAAGACGGCACAGGTGTCGCGCATCCAGAGGTCGTCCGTGGGGATCGAGTCGACGACGGTGACGCCTGGGCCGCAGGCGGCCGTCGCGTCCTCGGCGGTGACGTCGTCCGGCGCACACATGATCACGGGCTCGTACGCCGCCACCGTGCGGGCGACCAGGGCGATGTCCTGCTGGACGCCCGCCAGGTGGCGCCCCCAGATGGATCTCCGCGACGGCCACGACATCCAGGTCCGCGCGTGGGGAACGTCGTCCGCCGGCACGCGCCAGTCGTGCGCTCCGGCGCCACCGGCCTGGGCCCCGCGCGAGGGACGCGGCCCGAGGAGGGTGTCGAGCAGCCACTTGCCTACGGGGAGGTCGTTCATGGGGGGCTCCACATCGAATCCGTGAGTGCGGGCGATCGTCGGCCGCGGGTCCTGTGCGGACCGTGGGCGAAGCGGTCCCGTCGCCGCCGTCCAAAAGCGAGCGCGTCGACGACGCGCACGGCGGGATCGGGTGCGGCCGCACCACCTACACCCGGGATGCCGTGGCGGCGGGGCGTAGCGCGTGAGTCCGGGCGCGTCAGAGACCCGGTATCACCATGCCCCCACTGTGACACTGACTGGATTTTCAGTCAACTCGCTCGCCAGGCGCGTCCCCGTTTCGCGCCCACCCGGGAGTCAGCCCTGAGGGCTCCCGGCAAGCTCGCGCTCCAGCGCGGCGGCGACGTGCGCCCGGGCCTCGGCGGTGCTGAGCAAGCCGGCCAGCCAGCGTCCGCTCAGCCCCTCCACCAGGGAGGTCAGTCGGACCGCGACGGCCCGCGAGTCGACCGTCGGGGGAATGCTTCCGTCGTCCTGCCCGTCCTCGATCAGCTCCGCGACGTCCACGAGCCAGCGCTCGGTCAGCGACGCGAGCGTCGGTCGCAGCCCGTCCTCGAACGTCGCGGCGGCCCGGACCTCGCCCCAGACTGCGGAGTTCTCCCGCACGGTGGTGTCGTCCTGGAACTCCGCGGCCAGGAGGGAGAGCAGCAGCTCACGGATCGGGGCACCGCCAACCGCCGCGACGTCGGCATAGCTCTCGGCCCGGTCGTTGACGTAGTCGAGGGCGCTGGTGACCAGTCCGGCACGGTCGCGGAAGTGGTAGTAGATCAGGGTCTTGGAGACACCCGCCTCGGCGGCGACGTCCTCCACGCGCAGCCCGCGGACCCCGCGCAGGGCTATCACTCGGCAGGTTGCTTCCAGCAGCTTGGCTCGTCGGGTAGTCACGTGCGTACAGTAACCACCGGGGTGCCCCGGGGCGGGCCCCGCGGCGGCGGACTCGCCCCGCCCCTACCGACGCCCCAGCCGTTCCAACTCCGCCTCTACGGCGTCCCGTACGAGCGCGCGGGCGTGCTCCAGGGGCAGGACGCCGCCGAGCCACCGCATGCTGAGCCCTTCCACCAGGCCCGTCAGCCGCTCGGCGGCGACGGTCAGGCCGGCGGCGGTGGCCAGGGGGCGCATCCGGCCGAGCAGTTCGGCGACCTCCTGGACCCAGATCAGCGTGGCCCTGGCCAGGTCCTCCCGCAGCTGGGGCTCGAAGATGGCGCTGGCGCGCAGCTCGCCCCACGCCGTGCTGTTCTCCCGCACCTCCTCGTCGTCCTGGAGCTCCAGGAGCAGGGCCTGTTCGAGTTCCTGCCGGGGGCTGAGGGCGGGGGCGTCCGGGGCGCGCCCGGTGGTGTAGCCGGCGGCCCGGTCATTGATGAACTCCAAGGTCCGGCGCAGGATGCCGGCCCGGTCCTTGAAGTGGTAGTAGATGAGGGCGGTGGACACACCGGCCTCCGCCGCCAGCTCCTCGACCCGCAGTCCGCGCACCCCGCGCCGGGCGATGACCCGCGCGGCCGCCTCCATGATCGCTGTTTTACGGTCACTCACGGTTACCCACCTTAGTTCCACTCCCCCGCTCTTCCGCCCTGGAATCCAGATTGACTGAAACTTCAGTTAGCATCAGCCGCGCGGCCGTCGATCCGGTCCCTCACTCCCGATCGGTCCTCGGCGGCTCACCTCCGCCGCTCCTTCCGAAAGAGCCACACCATGACGACCCACCGTCCCGGCGCGCTGCCCCGCCCCGCGGCCCTGGCCGCCGACGATCCGGAGGAGATCGGCGGGTACCGGCTGCACGCCCGGCTCGGCTCGGGCGGCATGGGGCACGTGTACCTGGCGTACACACCGGGCGGCCGGCCGGTGGCACTCAAGGCGGTGCGGCCGGAACTCGCCGGCGACCCCGAGTTCCGCCACCGCTTCGTCCAGGAGGTGGCCAACGCCCGGCGGATCCACGGCCTGTACACCGCGCAGGTCGTGGACGCCGGCGTCGACGCCGTGACGCCGTGGCTGGCGACGGCCTACGTGCCCGCCCCGTCCCTGCACGAGGTGCTCCGCCGGCACGGTCCGCTCCCGGTGCAGACCGTGCTCCTCCTCATGGCGGGCATCGCGGAGGCGCTGCAGTCGATCCACGACGCCGGCGTGGTCCACCGCGACCTCAAGCCGGCCAACGTGCTCGTCGCCGCCGACGGCCCCCGGGTCATCGACTTCGGCATCGCGCGGGCCGCCGACGCCGTCGCGCTCACCAGCGCCGGCCTGCGGATCGGCACGCCCTCCTTCATGGCCCCCGAGCAGGCCCTGGGGCGCGTCGCCACCGCCGCCACTGACGTCTTCGCGCTCGGCGCGCTGGCCGTGTACGCCGCGAGCGGCACGCCGCCCTTCGGTGACTGCCCCGAATCCGTGGCCCTGTACCGGGCGGTCCACGAGCCGCCCGACCTCGCCCGCGTGCCGGTCGGACTGCACGACCTGCTGGGGCGGTGCCTGGCGAAGGACCCCGCCGACCGCCCCACCACCAGCGCGGTGATCGAGGCCGTGCGGGCCCACCCCGCCGTGGGCGCCCAGGTGCGGTTCACCGAGGCGTGGCTGCCGACGGCCGTCCACACCGAGCTCGTGCGCCACGGCGAACCGTCCCCGCCGGCCCCGGCGCCCCACGCACAGCCCACCGTCACCGCCACCTCCCCGCCCCTGCCACCGGTCGAGCGGCCCGGCCCGTCAGCGCCGGCCCCGGCGCGGCGCGGGCGGCGCACCGTCCGTTGGGTCGTGCCGGCGGTGGTCGCCGCGCTGCTGCTCGGCGGCGGTGCGGTCTACTACTTCGACTACCCGCCCGAGGACACCGCGTCGTCCGCCGGATCCGAGGAGTCGCGGGGCGCGCCCGAAGACGCGTACGGCCCGGGATACGCCGGCGTGGAACTGACCTCCCCGGATCCGGGCTACGAGTTCGACCTGCACGACGGCAAGGTCGTTCCGGAGTCCAGCGTCGACTGGTACCTGTCGCGTTCGGCCACCGAGTTCGCGGTTCCCGCGGACAGCGACGCGTTCGTCGCCCCCGGAGACAGCCTCACGCTCGGCGACTGCCTCGCCGGCATCGACACCGCCCCCGCGTCCTCCTTGAAGTTCGACGCGCTCGAAGACCAGCACCCCTTCTGTGTCCGCAGCCCCAACGGCCGGGAGGTCGCGATCGTGCGGCTGGTCGAGGTCGCCCCCGGCGGCGGTGAGGTGTCGGTCTCCCTCAGCCAGTACCGCAAGGACGGCTGAGCCCGCCGCGCCCCTCCCCCGCGAAACGGCGGGTGCCTGGCACGCGCCGTTTCGAAATCGAGCAGCCCCCTGACCTCTGCCGCCTGTCTTCTTGACTGAATTTTCAGTCAGTGTCAATCTTCACGCGGAACGACGCCGCTCACCTGCCACAGAAAGCGACGCAATGATGCACAGAGACGAACGCAGCGGACTGGTCACCCTCGACGGCGCCCCCGTGTGCTCCGAACCCGCCGACACCGCCTCCCTGTCCAGGCTCCACTTCCCCTGAGGGGCGCCGGGTGCCGGGCCGGAGCCCACCCGTGGCACCCGTGCGGCGACGGTCTCGACGGCGCCCTCCGGCGGCGCCACGTCGCCCGCTCCGGCCTGCCCGGCGCCCCCTGGGCCCAGCCTGCACCCCCATCCCCTCTGACGCCGCAGGATTCTTCGTCGAACTTCTTGACTGAATTTTCAGTTCGGGGCAAGATTCCCGCACATCGAAGGTCCACCCCGCACTGGACCTCTCAACGCGCCCTGGATCATCGGCAATCGCCTTGCTTCTGCCGCCCTGGCGCCCGCCGTCTCGCACACCCGGCCTCCCCTCCTCCCGTCCGGAAAAACCGGAGAAGAGAGTTCCCATGAGCTTCCGCATGCCCGCTGAGTGGACCGCACACGAGCGCTGTCTGATGGCCTGGCCCACCCGGCCCGACCTGTGGGGCAGCGTCCTGGACGCGGCCCAGCAGGAGTACGCCGACGTGGCGCGTGCCGTCGCCCGGTTCGAGCCGGTGACCATGGTCGCGCCGCCCGGCCACGGCGACGAGGCCCGCGCCCTGTGCGGTCCGGGGATCGAGGTGCTCGAACTGCCCATGGACGACTCGTGGTTCAGGGACTCCGCACCGCTCTTCGTGCTCGGCCCCGACGGCCGACGGGCCGGCGTGGACTTCCGCTTCAACGCCTGGGGCGGCAAGCACCGACCGTTCGACGCCGACGACCGGGTCAGCGGCCTGCTGCTCGGCGTGCTCGGTGACCCGTCCGTGCGCTCCGAGATGGCCCTGGAGGGCGGCGCCATCACCGTGGACGGCGAGGGCACACTCATCACCACCGAGCAGTGCCTGCTCCACCCGAACCGCAACCCGGGAATGAGCCGCACGGAGATCGAGGCCGAGCTGAAGGCCCGGCTCGGCGTCAGCAAGGTCATCTGGCTGCCGTACGGCGGTCTGCTGGACACCGAGACCGACGGCCACGTGGACGGCGTCTGCGCCTTCGTCGCCCCCGGCAAGGTCGTGGTGCAGCTGCCCGACGACCCCGCGCACCCGGACCACGCACGGATGCGGGCCAACCGCGCGGTGCTGGCCGCCGCCACGGACGCCCGCGGACGCCACCTGGAGGTCGTCGAGCTTGCGCAGAGCGCGTTCGTCGAGGTCGCCGGTGCACAGGTGGAGGTCGGGTACCTCAACTTCTATCTGGCCAACGGGGGCGTCGTCGTCCCGGTCGCCGGCCTGCCACAGGACGCCGAGGCGCTGGCCGTCATCGCCGCGGCCTGCCCCGATCGCACGGTGGTGGGCGTACCGGCCCGGGTGATCGCCCACGGCGGGGGCGGAGTCCACTGCATCACCCAGCAGGTTCCCGCCGTGGCGCCCGGGGCCTGAGCGCACCGCGCCCGCGCCGGCCCCGGGCCGTCCGTCGCCCGGACGGCCCAGGGCGGCCACCCTCGCCCGACCCGCCGTGCAAGGAGAGGAACCGCATCGATGCCCGCACCTCCACCCCGCCCGAGGAGCCGCCCTCCCCGGTGGCGAGCCCTCGCAGCCGGGGCGCTGTCCGCCCTCCTCCTGACGTCCGCCTGCGCGGGGCCGCCTCGTACCGGCTCCTCCGGCACGCGCACCGACTTCCGGCTGTCCGCGCGCACCCCGGCCGCCAAGGGAGAGATCGACTCCTTCAGTTGGGCCCTGTACGCGGAGCCGTCCACGCTCGACTACGTCTCCGCCTTCGACTACCCGCAGAACATGATCCTCTCCAACGTCTGCGAGAGTCTGATGCGGTGGACGCCCGGGCTCACCATGGCCCCCGGCCTGGCCCGGAAGGCGTCCCATCCCGACCCGTTGACCTGGGTCTACGACCTACGGCCTGGCGTGCGCTTCCACGACGGCGGCGTGCTGAGCGCCGACGACGTGGTCTTCAGCCTCAACCGGCAGCGGGACCCGGCCAACGGGTCGGCGTGGGCCTCGGTGTTCAAGAACGTCGCCGCCCTGACCAAGACCGGCCCGCTCCAGGTGACCGTGCGGCTGGCCCGGCCCGACTCGCAGTTCCCGCAGTACATGGCGACCGCGGCCGGGGTGGTGGCGAGCCGCTCCGGGATACGGGCGGCGGGCCGGGACTACGGCACCTCCGGCAGCCTGGACTGCACCGGCCCGTTCCGGCTCGGGACGTGGGACAAGGGCCAGTCCGTCGAACTGCGCCGCTTCGACGGCTACTGGGGCCGACGGGCCAAGTCGGCGAAGGTGGTGTTCCGCTTCCTCCCCGACGCCTCCGCGCGGACCAAGGCGATGCTCGGCGGCGAGGTGGACGGCGGATACCTCATCCCCACCGAGAGCTACGCCGCACTGCGCTCCAGCGGTGTCGGCTCCCTCTCCTTCGGTGAGGGGCTGAGCACCGTCAACGTCAACGTGACGAACATGCACGGTCCGCTCGGCGACGTCCGGGTTCGTCGCGCGCTGTCCCTGGCGCTGGACCGACGCGGTTTCGTCACGACCGGTCTGAGCGGGGCCGGAGCGGCCACCGGCGCCCTCACCGCCAAGGCCGCCTGGGCCGCCGCCCCCGCACCGGTCAAACGCGCCGCCTTCGACCCACTGCCGCCGACCGACCGGAACATCGCCGCGGCCCGCAGGCTCGTCGAGGAGGCGGGCGCCACCGGCAAGACGGTCACCCTCGCCACCAGCTCCATCGGCCAGGACGTGTCCCTGCTGGCCACCGCGGTGCAGGCGGCCGGCACCCGGATCGGACTCGACGTCCGCCTGAAGACCATCGCCCCCAACGCCTTCTCGGCGCTGTTCACCGACCCCGAGGCGCGCAAGGGGATCGACATGTTCCCGGAGACGTACTACGACTCCATCACCGATCCGCTGGACCTGCTGAGCAACTTCCAGACCGGCGCCTACCAGAACTACGCCGGCTACCACGACCGGGCCTACGACGCCCTGGTCGACCAGGCCCGGGCGACCGACGACCCGGCCCGACGCCTCGCCGTCGAGGCCCGGCTCCAGCACAAGGCGGCCGAGCAGGTCCTGTGGATCCCCGTCGCCGAATGGCCCACCGCCGTGTTCCTCAACAACCGGATCACCGGCGCACCCACCACCATCTGCTACCTCTACTACCCCTGGGCCGCCGACGTCGGGGCCGCGCGATGAACTTCGTGCGATTCGCCCTGCGACGCGTCGCGGAGATGGCCGCCACCCTGCTCGGCGCCTCCTTCGTGATCTTCAGCGCGATGTACCTGGCGCCCGGCAACCCCGCGAGTTTCCTGTTGTCGGGACGCTCCGCCTCGCCGGAGACCCTGCGCGCCCTCAACGCCCAGTACCACCTCGACGCCCCGTTCGTCGTCCGGTACGCCCGCTGGCTCGGGCAGTTGCTGCACGGCGACTTCGGCCGCTCGATCACCTACCGCACCGACGTGTCCCGGCTCCTCGCGGACCGGTTGCCGGCGACCCTGCTGCTGGTCTTCATGGCGCTCGTCCTGGTGCTGGTGGGAGGGCTCGTACTGGGCCGGATCGGTGCGGTCCGCGGCGGCGCCGTGGACTCCACGATCCTCATCACCACCGCGCTCGCCGTGGGCACCCCCTCCTTCGTCGCCGCGGTCCTGCTCCAGGGGCTGTTCGCGCTGCGGCTGCACTGGTTCCCCGCCGGCGGTACCGGGGACGGCCTCGGGCAGCTGCTCTGGCACCTGACGCTGCCCGCGCTCGCCCTCGCGCTGTACCTGATCGGCATGCTGGCGCGCGTCACCCGCGGCGCCATGCTCGACGTCCTGGGCCAGGAACACGTCACCGTGGCGCTCAGCCGCGGGGTGCCGAAGCGCCGGGTCATCGGTCGCCACGTGTTCCGCAACGCGCTGGGCACGGTGCTCACCACCGGCGGCCTGATCGTCTCCACCCTGCTGGTGTGCACCGTCCTGGTCGAGTCCGCCTTCGGCGTCGGCGGCATCGGCCAGCTCCTCGAACTGTCCATCACCACCAAGGACTTCCCCACGGTGCAGGCCATCTCCCTGATCATGGTCGGGCTCTTCATGGCGGTGAACCTCGTGGTCGACCTCCTCCATCCGCTGGTCGACCCGCGCGTCACCTACGGCCCGGGGAGGTCGATCGGATGACCGCCGTCGTCCCCCTGCGCAGACCCGGTTTCGCCCGGATCCGCACCGCGGGCGCACCGCTGTACCTGCTCTGCCTCGCGGCCGTCACCCTGCTCGTCCTGGCGGCGCTGCTCGCGCCCTGGCTCGTGCCGGCCGATCCCAACGCGGTCGACCTGGGCAACGCGCTCGCCGGCCCCTCGGTGGGCCACCCGTTCGGCATCGACGCATCCGGCCGCGACACCCTCTCCCGCCTGCTCGTCGGCGCCCGCACCTCACTGCTGGGCCCGCTCGGGGTGGTCGCCTTCTCCACGCTGACCGGTGTCGTCGTCGGCGCGCTGGCGGGATGGCGGGGCGGTTGGTTGGACTCGGTCCTCTCCCGCAGTACGGAACTGGTCTTCGCCTTCCCCGGGATGCTGCTCGCGATCCTGATCGTCTCCGTGTACGGCGAGGGGCTCATGGCGCCCGTCCTCGCCCTCGCCGTCGCCTACCTCCCCTACGTCAGCAGGCTCACCCGGTCCCTGGTGCTCGCCGAGCGTGAACGCCCCTACGTCAGCGCCTCCTTGGTCCAGGGACAGTCGGGCCTCCAGGTCTGCCTGCGACACGTCCTGCCGAACATCGCCCCCGTCGTCCTCGCCCAGTCCACCATCAACTTCGGCTACGCCCTCATCGACCTGGCCGGCCTGTCGTTCCTCGGTCTGGGCGTCCCGGCGCTCACTCCCGACTGGGGCCGGATGGTCTTCGACGGCCAGACCGCCGTTCAAGAGGGCTATCCCCTCTCGGCCATCCTGCCCTGCGCCGCGATCGTGTTGACCGTCGTCGCCTTCAACGTCGTCGGCGAACACTGGGCCGACCGGGTTGCCAGGAGGGACCGCTGATGAGCACCCTCGTTTCCCCCGCCCTGCTCGACACCGCACCCGTCCTCGACATCAGGGGGCTGCGGCTGCGGCTGCCCCGCACCGCCCGGCCGGTGCTGGACGGCGTGGACCTGACCGTCTCCGCCGGCGAGACCGTCGCCCTGGTCGGCGAGTCCGGCTCCGGCAAGACCCTCACCTCGCGCAGCGTCCTGCGCCTGCTGCCACCAGGGGCCGTCGCGGAGGGCCGGATCGCCGTCGCCGGCGCGGACGTGCTCACGCTGACGCCCCGGCAGCTCCGGACGCTGCGCGCCGGCACCGCGGCGATGATCTTCCAGGACCCCCGGGCCGCCATCAACCCGCTGCGCCGCATCGGCGACTTCCTCACCGAGAGCCTGCGCCTGAACACCAAGACGCCCACCGCCGCGGCCGAAGAACGCGCCGGCGCGATGCTCGAAGCCGTCGGCCTGCCTCCGGCACTGCTGCGGCGCTACCCGAGTCAGGTCTCCGGTGGCATGCTCCAACGCGTCATGATCGCGGCGGCGTTGATGGGGGAACCCGCCCTGCTCCTGGCCGACGAGGCCACCACCGCCCTCGACGTCATCAGCCAGGCGGAGATCGTCGCCCTGCTCACGGACCTGCGCACCCGGTTCGGCACCGGGCTGCTCTTCGTCACCCATGACCTCGGCCTGGCGGCGGCCCTCAGCGACCGGGTGTGCGTCATGTACGCCGGCCGGATCGTCGAATCGGCCCCCGCCGGGGCCCTGTTCGCCCGGCCGCGGCATCCGTACACGGCCGCGCTGCTCGCCGCCACCCCACGGCTCGACGCACCGCGGGGTCGGCTCGACGCCATCGAGGGCCAACCCCCGGACCTGCGCACGGAGTTGACCGGCTGCCCGTTCGCGCCGCGTTGCGCTTCCGCGACCGACGTGTGCTTCGAACGAACACCCGCCGCGGACGCGGTGCCCGGCGACCCCGCCCACCTTGTCTCCTGCCACCACGGCGACCGGCTCGAAGGGAGCACCGGCCATGTCTGAGCCCGCCCTGGCCGTCACCGGACTGTCCCGCTCCTACGGCACCGTCCGCGCGGTGGACGACGTGACGTTCACCCTCCCCTCCGGCGGGTCGCTCGGCATCGTCGGCGCGTCCGGCTCGGGCAAGACGACCACCGCCAGGATCGTCGTCGGCCTGGAACACGCGGACGCCGGCGAGGTCGTGGTGCGCGGCCGGCGGCGCGGCGACCGGGCCCGCGGACGGGCCGCCCGCCTGGCGCGCGCCCGCGAGGTGCAGATGGTCTTCCAGGACCCCTACCTCTCCCTCGATCCGAGGGTCAGCGTCGACGCGCTGTTGCGGGAGACCCTGCGGCTCCACTTCCCCCGGGTCGACCGCTCCCGCCGCACGGCAGAACTCCTCGACCAGGTGGGGCTCGGCACCCGGGCCGCGGGGGCACTGCCCCGGCAGCTCTCGGGCGGCCAGCGGCAACGGGTCGCCATCGCACGGGCGTTGGCGGTGGAACCCGCCGTCCTCGTCCTCGATGAGGCCGTCGCCGCACTCGACGTCTCGGTGCAGGCACAGATCCTGAACCTGCTCGCCGACATCCGCGCGCAGACCGGCATCAGTTACCTGTTCATCACCCATGACCTCGGGGTGGTGCGCTGCGTCACGGACGACGTCGTCGTCATGCGCCAAGGACGGATCGTCGAATCCGGCGGTACGACGCAGGTTCTCGACTCCCCCCAACACCCCTACACCCAACTGCTGTTGGACTCCGTCCCCCGCCCCGGGTGGGATCCCCGGGCCATCGCCACGGCCCGACGGACCCCGTAGCCGCACCGGCCCCGGAACGGATCCGTACACCACTGATCCACCCGACCGATCGGAGAGCAGAGATGGACGACCACTCCGCACGACAGACCCGCGTCAGCCGCGCCCTCGCCAGAAGGAGCTTCCTGGTCGCCACCGGCCTCGCCGCGGCCGGCGCCGCCTGGTCGATGACCGGCACCGGCAAGGCCCTGGCCACCGGCTCGGCACCCGCCACGGCACAGGGCTTCGCCGTACCGGTCGACACCGTCGCCCACAGCAGGACCTGGATGGCCTGGCCCGACAGCACCGGTGTCTGGGGGCCGAAACTCCCCGGCGTCCAGGCGAACATCGCCCTGATAGCCCGCACGATCGCGAAGTACGAACCCGTCACCCTGTGTGCCAACCCCGCCAGCGCGCAGGCAGCCAGGAACGCCTGCGGACCCTCCGTGACCGTCCTCGACACGATCCCGGTCGACGACTGCTGGATGCGCGACAGCGGCCCCGTCTTCCGTACCGACGGCGCCGGCGGCCTGGACGCCGTCGGCACGAACTTCAACGGCTGGGGCGGCAAGCAGCGCCACGCCCAGGACGCCCTGGTCGCCGAACGGATCGCGGCCCACCTCGGAGTGCCGTTCACCGCCGCCGGCTTCGTCGGCGAGGGCGGCGCGGTGGAGACCGACGGCGACGGCACGCTCATGGCCACCAGGAGCAGTCTCCTCAACACCAACCGCAATCCGGACCTGAGCCAGGCACAGGTCGAAAGCGCGCTGTGTGAGGCGTACGGGGCCACCAAGGTGATCTGGTTCGACGGCGTGACCGGGCGCGACATCACCGACGACCACGTCGACGCGACCTCCAGGTTCCTGGCCGCCGCCTCCGGTCTGGTCCAGATGCCGCTCGCCACGGACACCGACGCCTGGTCACAGGACGCGCGCGAGCAGTACCGGATCCTCTCCACGGCCACCGACGCCCGGGGCAACCCGATCACGGTCACCCCGCTCCAGGGCCCCGACTACCAACGCATCCGGTCCACCAGCCCCACGTTCGTCGCGGCGTACGCCAACTACTACGTGTGCAACGGCGCCGTGATCTCCGCCCAGTTCGGCGACGCCCGGGCCGACGCCGCGGCCAAGACGACACTCCGGCAACTCTTCCCGGACCGGGTCGTCGAACAACTCGACATCGACAGCCTCGGCGCGGGCGGCGGCGGCATCCACTGCGTCACCCAGCAGCAACCGCGGCCCTGACCCGCGGCGGGCGTCGTCGCACCTGACAGCCGTGGGCCCGGCGCCAGTCCGGCGACCCCGCCACACCCCAGGGCGCCTCCGCACCGCGTGCGGAAGGCACCCGCAACAGCTCAGCACTGTTCGCCTCCGCGCGCGCGAGATGTGACGGGTGGCGGCGCGCCCTGGCACGCGGAACCCGGCCCGGGCGTGTCCTGGGCGCGGATACGGAGCAGGGTGGCGACCCAACTGCGGTACGGCCGCCACCGGTCGGCGACGGCGGCCAGTCGCGCGGCGTCGGCGGCGGCCGGGGCGCCGAGCCCGTACGCGGCGGCGAGGGCACGGTGGACGCGCGGTTCGTGACGGGGAAAGACGTCGGGGTGTCCCGCTCCCCGAATGAGGACGAGCTCCGCGGAGAAAGGGCCGATGCCGGGCAGCGCCCGCAGGTCGGCGAGGGCGTAGTCGGCGGGCAGGGCGCGCAGGCGGGCGGCGTCGAGTTGCCCGTCGAGGGCGGCTTCGGCCAACGAGTGCAACCGTTGGATCTTGACGTCGGTCAGACCGGGCACGTGGCTGATGGTGCGCAGCACGGCGGGGGTGGGGAATGCGTGCAGGGTCTGGCCTGCGATGTGGACGCGGAGTCCGTGCCGGCTCGCGATGCGGGCCTTGATGGCGGATGCCTGGGCCATGCGAATGCGGTTGCCGATGACGGCCCAGGCAGCGGCTTCGTAGGGCGAGTGGAAGCACACCGGGCGCAGCCCCGGATAGTCCACCATAAGGCCCGCCACCAGCGGATCCGCGGCAAGGGCCGGGAATCCGGTGCCGTCGACGTCGAGGGAGAGGATGCGGGCGAGTTGCGCCCGTACGGCCTCGTCGGCCGCGGCCCCGGTGGGCGCCGCCTCCGCCGGGGCGGGAGTGCCGGGGTGCACGGTGAATTCGGCCCGCACCGTGCCGGTGCCGCCGCCTGTTGCCGGGTCCTGCCGGACGGTGGCCGCGACCACGGAGGTGCCGTCGTCGGCGGGGAACGCCAGGCGCAGGATCCCGTCCGCGGCGTCGTGGTAACTCGCGGGGGTGAAGCCCTCCAGGAATCGGATGCTGGCGGCGAGCGAGAAGGGCCCGGCCGGGGTGAAGGAGACGGCGGTCACGGTCAGCCTCCGTGTGCGGTGAGCGGGTGGCCCTCCGGGCCCTCGAAGGTGAACGTCGCCCCGAAGGGACGGTCCGTGATCGAGGTGCGGATCGTACTCCCGGCGTCCACGTCGCGGACTTGCAGGGCCACGGAGTCGGGGTCGGGGTCGGCGATGGTGACGGACATGGGGATCCCCCCTATGTCAAAACTTTGACGCCATCGAGGCTAGGGCGCCGACGCCGCCATGTCAAAATACTGACATGCGCCACGGCGCTTGGCCTTGCTGCCGCGACGACGTTTCCCCTGAGCCCCTGCGGAGCGGAGCGCTCGCCGGCGCCATCGCCATCGCCACCTGCACCGTGAGCCAGCCAGGCAAGGCTTCGAGAGCACATCCGCACGCCGTGCTGGTGGCGCAGGGCGCCGACGGCCCACGCGTCGTGAAGGCCGAGTCCGGCCGCTCCAACGACCGGTCCCCGTGCACACGGGTGCACGGGGACCGGTTCCGCGTCGTACGGGTCAGTGCCGCACGCCCGAGGGCTTGGGCAGGATGCAGCCCGAGGCGTTCAGGTCCAGCTTGTTGCCGGCGCCGAAGCACTTGGTGATGAAGTAGGTCTCCTGCGCGTAGCCGATGCCGTCGTGGACGGTGACGTTGCCGTTCTCATCGACCTCGCACGGGTTGTTGAGGGTGCACCGCTCGCCGTTCTCGTTGATGGTGTTGTTGATGGCGGTGACCTTGCCGGTGGTGTTGTCGACTACCGGCGAACCGGACGTGCCACCGATCACCTTGCACTCCGGGGTGTAACGGACCGAGTCCTTCCAGGTCCAGTCGCCCTCCTTGACGGTGGGCGCGAACCCGTCGACGCTACAGCTGTAGGTCTTCTTCCAGTAGCCGGAGACGACGGTGATCCCGGCACCCTTGGTCGGGTGGTCGGCGGACAGCTCCAGCGCCTTGATGCCGTACTTCTGCTCGATCTGCGCGTAGGTCGAACTGGTCTGATACAGCGTTACATCGGTGTCGGTCATCGTCGAGTAGGCGACCTTGGTGGCCTGGATCGTGCCCAGGTCGCCGGCGGACTTATCCAGGACGGTGAAGCTGCGACTGGAGGGCTGGTCGACTATCACCTCCCCCGCCGACGGCATCCCGCTCTCCAGGCAGTGCCCGTTGGTCATCACCAACGCGGGGTCATTCGGCTGCGAGGCGGGCATCTTGACGATCGATCCCGAGCAATTGTCCAGCGCCACCGTGCCGGCGAAGTCAACGGCCTTGGTGCGCGGGGGCTTCGGCTTGTGGTGCGCGGGGGCGCCGGACGGGGCGGCGCCCGCCGGACCGGCGGTGGCCAGCAGGGCGGCGGCTCCCATGACGGCGGTGGCCAGGGTGCCGACGAGAGGTCGATGCATGTGGGGGTCCTCTCAACTCTGTGTACCGGCGCGGCATGACGCGGGGTCCTGTCCACCGCCTCCGGATTTGTCATGCGCATTCTGTGCCGTGGTGCGCCCCGCGGCAATGAGATTCGGCGAACGAGGAGAAATTGATGCGGAGATCACGAAGGGCCGACTGCGCGCCGGGGTGCGTACGCGATAGGCGTCGGACCGGGCCGCGCACCCCCTCCGCACCGCCGACGCCCGGCGCCCCGCCGCACCGGCCTGACACGCCGTCATTTTCACGCTCGGCATGCCGCCCTGGCGGGTGCCGTGCATGACACCGTAGCCCTGCCGGATCGCGGCCGCGTCGCCGGCCGCGTACACCTCCGGATGGGACACCGACCACAACGCGGCGTCGCTCACGATCCGCCCGCGCTCGTCGACGACCAGTCCGGCGGCGGCCGCCAGCGGCGCTACGCGCGTGCCGCCGGTCCACAGGACCGCATCGGCGGCGATCCGCTCACCGCCGGCCAGTTCCAGCGCGTCGGGCAGCACCTTCGCCACCTCGACGCCGAACCGCACGGTCACGCCCAGCCGGTCGAGCGCGGCCCCCACCTACGCCTTGGCCCGCGGATCCATGGCGGCGCCGGGCTGCCCAGTCGCGGCGCACCGACGGTCGCGGCCCTCCCGCGACGTCCGCTCGGTGCGCGCGGAGTGCGGCGAGGCCGCTGACGACGATCCACGCGTCGACCGCGAAGGCCGCCATGCGCTCCAGGGTGCCGAGGCCCGTTCCGGGATCGTGCTGACCGAAGAACGACCACGCCGCGAGCACGGCGGCGGCCAGGGTCAACGTCACGGCGCGCAGTCGTGCGGAGCGGATGATGAGGTCATGGCTTCCCTTCGCGGACCGGGGTGCGCGGTGGACCTCCGCGCAGGGGCTGCGCGGAGGTCCGCCGGGCGGGGTGTGCGCGAAAGTTCTCAGGCGCGGCGGTTCCTCACCTCCCCGCAACGGGGGACGCCGGGGGCGCCGTGACGGGGAGGAAGGGCCGGCCCTTTCAGGGGGAGGTGCGCGGCGCGCCCTCGCCTACTCGGCGTCGTCGCCGGCGCGGTACCCCCGGAGCATGGCGCCGAGGATGTCGGTCAGCCGGGGGACGACGTCGACGACGGCGTGGCCGAGGTCCGGGTCCGTCTCGTACAGGCGGCGCAGTTCGGTGCCCGGGGCGGCCATCTGCCACAGCGCGCCGGCCATGGACGTGGCGGTGGCGACGACGTTGCCGGCCTGCGCCGGGCTCAGCGCGGCCACCCGGCACAGCGCCTCGCCCACCGCCGCGACCTCGGCGAGGGCGGTGACCTTGAAGCAACGGACGCTCTCCAGCGACACGTTGCGCTCCAGGTTCATCGGCGTGTGGGCGAGCAGATCGCAGAACAGCGGCCGCGCCACCAGCGACTCCGCCAACAGGCCGGCCACCGCGCGCGAGCGGGGCTCGTGGCGCACGCCGTCGGCGGATCGGGCGGCGCGCGCGTCGCCCGTGTCCGGCGCCGCGTCGACGAGCCGCTCGCGCACCGCCCGCGACCACTCCACCCACCCGGCGGCAGCCAGGCGCAGGAAGATCTCTTCCCGGGTCTCGAAGTAGCGGAGCATTCCCGACTTGTGCATGCCGACCTCGGCGGCGATGTCGGTCAAGGTCACCGTGCGGATGCCGTGCGCGGTGGCCAGGCGGGCCGCCGCGTCGAGGATCGCGGCCTCGCGGGCGAGCTTGGCCTCGGAGCTGCGGGCTCTGGTGGGCTGACTGCGACTGGCCATGGCGCCATCGTAACGCAACACGGTTGCACTATTAACGCAACCATGTTTCGCTATCTCCATGGCAACTCAAACGTGGTTCCTCACCGGTTCCTCCCGCGGCTTCGGCCGCTCCCTCGCCGTGACCGCCCTGGAAGCGGGCGACCGGGTCGTCGCCACCGCCCGCAAGCCGGAACAGCTCTCCGACCTGACCGAGCGGTACGGCGACCGGGTCCTCCCGGTCGCGCTCGACGTGACCGATGCCGCCGCTGCCGCGGCCGCGCTCGACGCCGCCCGCGACCGCTTCGGCCGCATCGACGTGCTCGTCAACAACGCCGGCTACGCGAACGTCGCCCCGGTCGAAACGGCGCCGGAGGACGACTTCCGCCGCCAGTTCGAGACGAACTTCTGGGGCGTGTACAACGTCTCCAAGGCGGCGCTCCCCCTCCTCAAAGCACAGGGCGGCGGCATCGTCGTGCAGTTCTCCTCGATCGGCGGCCGGGTGGGCGGCAGCGCCGGCCTGGGCTCCTACCAGGCGGCCAAGTTCGCCATCGACGGCCTCACCCGGGTGCTCGCCACCGAGACCGCGCCGTTCGGGATCCGCTACCTGGTCGTCGAACCCAGCGGCTTCGCCACCGACTGGGCCGGTTCCTCCATGGACGTCCAGGACGTCCCGCCGGAGTACCAGGAGACCGTGGGCGCCTTCACCGAGCGGGCCCGCGGGAGCCGGTCCGCCGGCGACCCGGACCGCGCCGCCGAGATCCTGGTGCGTGTGGTCAAGCGCGACCACCTCCCCACCCACCTGCCGCTGGGCTCGAACGCGGCCCGGATGGCGGTCGACCACGCGCGCCGGCAGAGCGCCGAGGCCGAAGCCTGGCGGACCGTCTCCGTCTCCGCCGACTTCGGCGCTGAGTACCCGGTCGCGCTCCCGGCGGACGCCGCGTAGCCCGGCGGGCGCGGACCGGCTAGGCCGGCTGCCCGGCGGGCCGCCCCCAGGTGTTCGGGCTCCACAGCCCCGAGCGGTTCAGCGACTGCGGGCAGTGCAGGTAGACCTCCTCGACATCGAGGAGCAGGGCGAGCCTCGGCCGCTGCCCCTTGACCGCCATGTCGGCGAAGAAGGGGGCGTCGGTGAGGATGCGCGCGCGGCCGTTGACGCGGAGCACGTCCTTGGCGCCCGGTATGAGGAACAACAGGCCGGCACGCCGGTTCGCCAGGACGTTGTGGAAGCTGTCCCCACGGCGGTTGCCCGGCCAGTCAGGCAGGGCCACCGTGCGGGCGTCGACGACGTGCGCGAAGCCGGGGCCGTCGCCGCGCGGCGACACGTCGCAGTTGCCGTGGGCGTCCGCGGTGGCGAGCAGGCAGAACGGCGAACGGGCGAGCAACTCCCGGTCCCGGTCGTCCAGTTGGTCGTGCACCTTGTCGATCACCGCGGGGTGCGGCTCGCCGAGGATCTCGCGCAGCCGCTCCGGGGAACGCAGCTCCACCAGTCCATCGCCGCGCCCTTGGGCTGTGCGGGGTTCCAGGGCGTGCGTGACGTGCGGCAAGGCCGGCTCCTCAGGTCGTACGTGATGCTCCAACGACGACTGGGACACCGCCGGAGGGGGTTGCCGCACCCACCCTAACCGACGGTCATTAGGTTAGCCTCACCTAATGATTCGCGGGCATCGTCCGGGCCGCGAACGCGGCGGTCACGCCACGGGAGGCAGCAGGGCCGAGTCGCCCGCGAGGCCGATCCGATGCAGGACCGCCGCCACGTGGCGGGTGAGGAGTGCGCGGGCGGCGGCGCCGTCGCCGCGGCGAATGGCCTCGGTGATGGCGGCGTGCTCGTCGAGATCGTCGGCGGCATGGCCGGGACCCGCCGTCGAGGCCGCCGCGATGCGGATCTGCTGGTCCCAGAGGTTCTCGTGGAGCCGCGCCAGGACGGGGTTGCCACCGGCCCGCATGAGCTGGGTGTGGAAGGCGCGGGCTACGTCCAGCGCCCGCCGGGACGAGGCTCCGTCCGGTGCGTCGTTCGCGGCCTGCGGCAGCGCCTCGGCGGCCTGGCGCATCGCCTCCGGCCCGCGCGCCGCGAGGGCGTCCAGCGCGAACAGCTCCATCAGCAGCCGCGCCTGGAGGACGGCGTGCGCCTCGCCCGGCGTCACCGGCACGACCAGGGCGCCGCGCTTGGGGTAGAGGCGCAGGAAGCCCTCCGCCTGCAGGCGCAGGAACGCCTCGCGCACGGGAGTGTTGGACAGGCCGAGCTCGGTGGCCACGGCGCGCTCGGAGAGCAGTTCGCCGCCGGGATAGCGGCCGTCCAGGAGGCGCTCCCGGACGTGGGCGTACGCGCGGTCGGCGGTCGGCTTCGACGGTGTCATGGCACCCATTGTGCCTGCTCGCCGCAGACATCCACCTAATCTTCCGTCTATGCTTACGTCTATCATGGTGAGGCCCGCTTCCCCGCCCCGTCACGACCGGTGGCCGGTGCCCGGCGAGCGGTGGCCGGAGCGACCGATTCCCCCTTCCCGCGACCAAGGAGACACGATGCGCACCGCCCTCTTCGTGACCTGCCTCAATGACGCGCTCCATCCGCAGACCGGCCGAGCCACCGTCAGCCTCCTGCGACGGCTCGGCGTGAGCGTGGACTTCCCCCCGCGGCAGAGCTGCTGCGGGCAGATGCACTACAACACCGGCTACCGCAAGGAGACCGCCAAGCTCGCCCGCCACTTCGTGGACGTCTTCGACGCGTACGACGAGATCGTCGTGCCCTCGGCCTCCTGCGGCGGGCTGCCCTCCGAGGCGTACGAGCGCGCGGCCCAGGCGTCCGGGGACGCCGGCCTGCTGCGCGACGTGCGCGCCATCGCCCCGCGCGTCCACGAGTTGACGCGCTACCTCACCGACGTCCTCGGCGTGGAGGACGTGGGCGCCCACTTCCCCCATCGCGTCACCTACCACCCCACCTGCCACAGTCTGCGGGCCACGGGGCTGGGGGACCGTCCCTACCGCTTGTTGCGCGCGGTCGACGGCATCGACTTCGTCGAACTGCCCGCCGAAGAAGAGTGCTGCGGGTTCGGCGGCACCTTCTCGGTCAAGAACGGGGCCGTCTCCGGCGCGATGAACGGCGACAAGGCCCGGCACGTGCGGGAGACCGGCGCCCACGTGCTGGCCGCGGTCGACAACTCGTGCCTGATGAACATCGGCGGCCGACTCACCAAGGACGGCCACGCCGTCCGCACCCTGCACCTGGTCGAGATCCTGGCCCGCACCCGGGCCGACGGGCCGCTCGCGGACGTGCCGGTGGCACGGAACGGAGCACTGCGATGAGCAAGACCTTCATGGGCTGGCCCGCCTTCCCCAAGGCCGCCGAGACCGCCACCACCGACGGACAACTGCGCGCGAACGTCCGCCGCGCCACGCACACCATCCGCACCAAGCGCGCCGCGTTGGTCGACGAGCGCCCCGACTGGCAGGACCTGCGGGACGCCGCGGCCGCACTCAAGGACGACGTCCTCGCCCACCTCGACACCTATCTGGAGCAGATCGAGGAGAAGGTCACCGCGGCGGGCGGGACGGTCCACTGGGCCGGCGACGCCGAGGAGGCCAACCGCATCGTCACCCGCCTCGCCCAGGACACCGGCGAAACCGAGATCGTCAAGGTCAAGTCGATGCTGACGGAGGAGATCGGGCTCGACGGGGCCCTGGCGGCGGCCGGGATCAGCGCCCGCGAGACCGACCTCGCCGCGGCCATCGTGCAACTCGGCGACGACCTGCCGTCCCACGTCGTGGTCCCGGCGCTGCACCGCAACCGCAGCGAGATCCGCGACGTGTTCGTCCGGGAGATGGGGAAGTACGGTCGGCCGGCACCCGAGGGACTCTCCGACGACCCCGAGGAACTCGCCGAGGCCGCCCGACTGCACATGCGCGAGAAGTTCCTCACCTCGCGGGTCGCCGTCTCCGGCGCGAACTTCATGGTCGCCGAGACCGGCACCCTGTGCATCGTGGAATCCGAGGGCAACGGCCGCATGTGCCTCACCCTCGCGGACACCCTGATATCCGTCGTCGGCATCGAGAAGGTCGTCCCCACCTGGCAGGACCTGGAGGTCTACCTCCAACTGCTGGCCCGCAGCGCCACCGGCGAACGGATGGCCCCCTACACCAGCACCTGGACCGGCGTCACCGACGGCGACGGCCCGCGCGCCTTCCACCTGGTGCTCGTCGACAACGGCCGCACCCGCGCGCTCGCCGACCCGGTCGGCCGCCAGGCCCTGCGCTGCATCCGCTGCGGTGCCTGCATGAACATCTGCCCCGTCTACGAGCGCACCGGCGGCCAGGCGTACGGCTCGGTGTACCCGGGCCCGATCGGCGCGATCCTCAACCCGCTGCTCAAGGGGGCGGACGATCCGCAGACCGCCTCACTGCCCTACGCCTCCTCGCTCTGCGGCGCGTGCAACGAGGTCTGCCCGGTCAAGATCCGCTTCACCGACGTCCTCCTCGAACTCCGCCACGACATCGCCGAGGGCGACGCGAAGGTCAAGCACCCCGCGGAACGGGTCGCCCTGAAGGCCGTCGCGGGCGCCATGGGGCACGGCGCGCTGTGGAACGCCGCCGTGAAGGCCGCGGGCACCGCCGGGCGCCTGGTACCCAAGAACGCGCACCTGCCCGGCCCGTTGCGCGGCTGGACCGACAGTCGGGCGCTCCCCGACATCCCCGAGGAGTCCTTCCGCAGTTGGTGGAAGCGGACCGAAGGAGGCACCAAGTGAGTTCCCGCGAGGCCGTGCTGCGCCGCATCCGCCAGGCCACCGCCGACCTGCCCAAAGACCCCGTCCCCGTCCCCCGCTCCTACCTTCGCCACGCCCCCACGGTGGTTCCCGGCGACCGGTCGGCAGCCGTCGCACTGCTGGTGGAGCGGCTGACGGAGTACGGGGCCGAGGTCCACCGCAGCGCCGAGGCGGACCTCCCGGCAGCGGTCGCCGGCGCCCTCGCCGCAGCGGGCTCCGCCGTCGTCCCCGCCGGGCTGCCCGACGCCTGGCTCGCCCGCTGGTGCGGAGTCGTCCGTCGCGACGCCCCGCCGCTCACGCACGCCGAACTCGACGCCACCGACGCCGTGCTGACCACCTGTGCGGCAGCCGTCGCGGAGTCCGGCACCCTCGTCCTGGACGGCGGGCCCGGTCAGGGCAGACGCGCCCCCACCCTCCTGCCCGACCTGCACGTCTGCGTCGTCCGCGGCGCGCAGGTGCACTCCGCCATGCCCGAGGCCATCGGCCGGCTGGCGCCGGCGCGCCCCCTGACGTGGATCAGCGGGCCCTCCGCGACCGCCGACATCGAGATGATCCGCGTCCGCGGCGTGCACGGTCCGCGGCGGCTGACCGTGCTCCTCGTGCCGTGACGCGGCGTCCGATGCGCGCGGCGGCAGGTGGCGGGCCGAGGTGCGTCGACCTACCAGGCAGGTCCTAGACGGCGATGACGGCGACGGTCTGGTGGCGACGGCCTGGACGGCCGCCGGCCGGCCGACGGTTACCCAACCGCCGTCACTTCGTTGCTGTGGGTGTGCGAACCTCTCGTTTCCTCGCGGCACTCGCCCTGGCGGCACTGACCGCCGGTACCGCCGTCGGCGCCGGTCACGCCGCCCCCGCCCCGCCCGACAGCAGGACCGAAGCGCGAGCGGACCACGGACCGCTGCGCTGCCCCCAGTGGTTCCGGGAACCCCATTGCGTGGAACTCCTGGGCGGACCGTACGAGGGCTGCCCCTGCAACGAGGACCGCCCGCCGTGGCTGCCGCGAGGTCCGCGGTCCCGCTGACCGACCCTCAGCGCCCTTGGCTGCGCCGGCTCGCTCGTCCGCCGCGGCGCCGCCGTCGGGTTCGGCGCGTTCCGGCGGGCCGGCGGCAGACGGCCGCAGCAGGATGGCCGCGATGAGTACCCCACACTGGCTGTTCGGCGACCAGCTCGGTCCGCACTTCCCCACGCGCCCCTCCCCGACTGGTTCCGCGAGCTCGACGCGGACGCCGTCACCGCCCGCTGCCTGGCCACCGTCCTCGCCCAAGTGCGTGACACCGGCTGGACGCACCACATCCCGCGGCTGATGGTCCTCGGCGACTTCGCCCTGCAGCGCGGCTGGGACCCGCGTGCGGTGACCGACTGGTTCCACCGCTGCTTCGTCGACGGCTACGACTGGGTGATGCTGCCCAACGTCATCGGCATGTCCCAGTACGCCGACGGCGGCCGGATGACGACCAAGCCCTACACCTCCGGCGGCGCCTACATCCACCGCATGAGCGACCTGTGCGCGGACTGCGCGTACCGTCCTTCGGACCGCGCCGGACCGCGGGCCTGCCCGTTCACCACCGGCTACTGGTCCTTCGCCGACCGGCACCGCGCGCTGCTCGCCGGCAACCAGCGCACCGCGCGGGCGGTCCGCGGCCTGGATCGCCTGGGGGACCTGGACGAGGTGTTGCGCACCGACCGCCGGTGGGACGCGGGGCCGCCGTGAGCCCGGTGCGCGGGTGACCCGTTCGGGTGCCTGCGGTCACCCGACCGTCAGGTCCGCCAGCACCTCGCGGGCGGCCCGGGCGCCGGAGGCCATCGCCCCCTGCACCGAACCCGTCGCGCGGTGGTCACCGCACACGTAGCGGCCCGCACCCACCCGGGTGCGGCGGCTGAGGGGCAGTCCCGGTGGCATCGCGGGCAACGCTTCGTCCACCGTGCGCGTCGCGATCAGGTCCCAGTCACCGGTGTCGGTCTCGTAGCACTCCGCGAGGGCGGAACGTAGTGCCTGCTCCCGGCCCGCGAGGTCGCCGCCCAACGCGGAGGTCGCCACCAGTGCGTGGCCGCGCGGGGCGTGGCCAGGGTGGACCTCGCTCAGCACGCAGGTGTTCACGAAGCGTCCCCGTACGTCCGTCATCAACGTCGGCTCGCGCAACGGGGAGCGGGGGGCGAGGTGGTGGTAGGTGGTGACCGTGCGGTAGGGCGGTACGGCCAGGCGTGGGAGCAGGCGGGCGGCCGCCGCCGGCCCGACCGCGACGACGACGGCCCGTGCCGTCACTGCCCGGTCCCCGTCCACGAGGACACCGTCGTCGGTCAGTTCCGTGACGGGCGACCCCAACGACACAGTGCCGTGCGGAAGTTGGGCGGCCAACACCTGGGGAACGGCCCCGATGCCGCCGGCCGGCAGGCAGAGGGTGCCGCGGACCATGCTCCGCCAGACCAGGTGGAAGAAGCGGCCGGAGGTCGCCAACTGGTCCTCCAGGAACACCCCCGACAGGAACGGCCGGAAGAACCGCGCCACGAAGTCGTCGGTGAAGCCCGCCCTGGCCAGCGCCCGGCGCGTCGTGGTGTCCTTCCCGCGCCGCAGCAGCGTCGCGGGGGCGAGCACGTCCCGGCCGGTCAGCGCGGCCAGGGCGGCCAGGTCGCGCGGCCCGGCCAGTCCGCACGCCAACCCTTCCAGGGCCTGCCGGGGCGCGCGCGTGGGGTCGGCGAACCGCAGGCGCCGGCCGTCGTCGCACACCAGGAAGCCGGGCGTGAACGGGCGTAGCCGCAGGCGATCCAGTCGCACCCGGCGCCGCACTTGCGGATAGGCCGTGTTGAAGACCTGGAAACCGCGATCGACGGTGCACCCCGCCACGAGGTCGGTGCGCATCCGGCCGCCGGGCCGGTCTCCGGCTTCCACCACCCGCACCCGCAGCCCGGCCGCGCACAGGTCCGCGGCGCAGGCCAACCCGGCGGGCCCGGCGCCCACCACGACAACGTCCCACGCCGTGTGGTCGAGGTGTCGGATGCTCAATCTCGTTCCCTCACATCCCGGGTCTGCGGGGTTCAGGCGGGCACGCCACGCGTTCGAGCGTCGTTCCAGTATGCCGCCGGACACGGTTCGGCGCCGACGGTGACCGGGCCGGCTTCTTGCCCGGCTCTCCCCTTGTTCGCCCCCCCGTGCCCGGAGTGCGGTGCCCCGCGCCACCGTTCGGCGTCACTCGACCGGGCCAGGGTCCCCGGTGCTCGCAGCGCCCGTCGAGTCCGCTGCACAGGCCCCGAAACAGAGCGCCGAACGGCCCTCTGTGTACCACTTGGGCGGGCGGCATTCGATGGTGGCCCCCGAGGGCCTCGGGTAGCGTTGCGGTCATAGGTGAATAAAGAGCTGTTCAAGCCGGAGGATTTGAGGGTCGGGCGATTCCCCTACGAGGGGACGCCGAACCGAGAACCCGAATTTCCCGTCCCACCCGCGGTCGGCGCGAAGGGAGGAGCCGAAATCCTTCCGGTCCGACGTGCCTGATGCGTCGGTCACCATCGGATTGGCTCAGCAACACGCGTCGGGGCACGGTTCTCCGCGCGCTTCCTTCCCACGGACGCAAGGAAGGTCCGTCGTCCTCCGGTCTCGATCGAAGCAGCTCAGGCTGCTGGAACAGCTCGGTCGACACACTCATCGCCGCCGGAAGCACCCGGTCCGAGCACGCCGAAGCTTCCCCGGCGCTGCGGCACCTCATGGGTCGTTGCCGACCGCACTCCTGGTGAGTCGGTTTCCGCCGGCAAAAGCAGGCATGAGGCGCTCAAGGAGCTCACATGGTGAACGAATCTACCGACGGCCCGTCCGGCGGAACCGGTGAAAACGACATACCCCTGACGGGCGGCGGGGAATCCGTGGCCAGCCTGGAGCGGGCCTTCGCGGAATTGCTGGCAAAGGTGATGACGCGCACCGAACCAATTCCGGCCGACGGTCATTTCTTCGCCGATCTCGGCGCGGACTCCATGGTGATGGCCCATTTCTGCGCCCGGGTCAGGAAGCGGGCGGACCTGCCGTCGGTGTCGATGAAGGACGTCTACCAGCATCCGACCGTCCGGAGCCTGGCGGCGGCACTGGGTGCGGACGCTCCCGTGACCTCGGCTCCCGCGCCGCGCACCGCCCCGGTACCGACCGAAGCGCCGCTGCCGGGCAGCACCGCGCGCTACGTGCTGTGCGGAGCCCTGCAGTTGCTGTTCTTCTTCGGCTACTCCTACGTCCTCGTGCTCGCCACCACCCGCGGATACCAGTGGGTCTCCCGTGGATCCGGTCCCCTGGCCCTCTACGGACGGGCGGTCGTCTTCGGCGCCGCCGAATTCTTCGGCCTGTGCGCCTTTCCGATCGTGGCCAAGTGGCTCCTCATCGGACGGTGGACGGCCCGCGAGTTCCCGGTCTGGGGGCTGACCTACCTGCGCTTCTGGATCGTGAAGGTGTTGGTGCACGCCAACCCCATCGTGCTGTTCGTCGGCAGTCCGGTGTACGTGCTCTACCTGCGGGCCCTGGGCGCCCGGATCGGCAGGCACGTCACGATCCTCTCCCGCTCCGTCCCCGTCTGCACCGACCTGCTGACCGTCGGCGCCGGGTCGGTGATCCGCAAGGACGCGTTCCTGCTCTGCTACCGGGCCCACGCCGGGCGGGTCCAGACCGGGCCGGTCACCCTCGGCCGGGACGTGTTCGTCGGCGAGCACACCGTCCTCGACGTGCACACCGCCATGGGGGACGGCGCGCAACTCGGACACGCCTCCGCCCTGCAACCCGGCGAGGCGGTGCCGGCCGGCCAGCACTGGCACGGCTCTCCCGCCCAGCCGACGGAGGTGGAGTACCTGCGGGTGGCACCGGCCCGATGCGGAACGGGACGGCGTGCGGTCTTCGCCGCGGCCGGCCTCGCCAGGTCGCTGCTCGTCGTCCTGCCGTTGACCGTCTTGGTCTTCGCCGTCCTGTGGGCCAAGGTCCCGGTGTTGGGCGACGAGGGGAAGCTGAGCGGACTGGAGCTGTCGTCGGCGACGTTCTACCTGAACGCGCTGGTCCTCTCCCTGGTGCTGTTCTTCGGCTTCGTCGTCGTGGGACTGGCCGTGGTGTTCACCGCACCGCGACTGATGCGCCGAGCGGTCGAACCCGGGGTGGTCTACCCGCTGTACGGCTTCCACTACGCCACGCACCGTTCGATCGCGCGGCTGACCAACGTCAAGTTCTTCACCTGGCTGTTCGGTGACAGTTCCTACATCGTCCACTACCTGCAACGGTTGGGGTACGACCTCGCCCCCGTCGAGCAGACCGGTTCGAACTTCGGCAGCGGCGTGCAGCACGAATCGCCGTTCCTGAGTTCCGTCGGGAGCGGCACGATGGTCGCCGACGGCCTGTCGCTGGTCAACGCGGAGTTCTCCAGCACGTCCTTCAGCGTCGCCCGCACGGCGATCGGCAAGCACAACTTCCTCGGCAACCACATCGCCTATCCGGCGGGCGGGCGCACCGGCGACAACTGCCTGCTGGCGACCAAGGTGATGGTGCCGCTCGACGGGGAGGTCCGGGAGGGCGTGGGCCTGCTGGGTTCGCCGAGCTTCGAGATCCCCCGGTCGGTGGAGCGCGACAGCCGCTTCGACCACCTGCGCAGCGGCGACGAACTGCACCGGCGCCTGGCCGCCAAGAACCGCTACAACCTCCGCACCATCGCCCTGATCCTGCTCGTCCGCTGGCTGCACTTCCTCGGGTTGGTGCTGTTGAGCCTGGTGACCACCACCCGGGACGACGTGGTCGGGCACCTCTTGGACGCCGGGTTCCTGGTGTTCGTGATGGCGTTCACCGCCGTGTACTTCGCCTTCGTGGAGCGGTACACCCAGCGGTTCCGCCCGTTGCAACCCCAGGTGCGGTCCATCTACGACCCGTACTTCTGGCACCACGAGCGGCTGTGGAAGGTCCCCGACACCCACCTCAACGCGTTCAACGGCACCCCCTTCAAGAACCTCGTGTGGCGCCTGCACGGCGTCCGCCTGGGACGCCGGGTCTTCGACGACGGCTGCTACCTCACCGAGCGGACCCTCACCGCCATCGGCGACGACTGCACCCTCAACACCGGCAGCCGCATCCAATGCCACTCCCAGGAAGACGGCACCTTCAAGTCCGACCGCAGCACCCTCGGCGCCGGCTGCACCCTCGGCGTCGGCTCACTGGTCCACTACGGCGTCACCCTGGGCGACGGCGCCACCCTCGCCGCCGACTCCTTCCTCATGAAGGGCGAGGACGTACCACCCCACGCCCTCTGGGCGGGCAACCCCGCCACCGAGACGCACGTCCGCCGTGCCGTGGTCTCCCCCGCAGACGGCGAGCGGGAACCCGCATCCCTGGTGGACCGCCAGACACCGCCAAGTCGCTCCCCGCACCACGGCACGACCGTCGCCAAGCGGGCGCCCGGCTGACCCCGGGCCACCGTGACCGGCCGCCCACCCAGCACGGTACGAGCCACCACCGCCGCAGCCCGCGAGCGGGCCAGCGGCACCGCGGCACGAGGCAGTAGAGGGAGCACTGACGATGACGAAGCTGACGGAAGCCGATCGCGACTACTGGGAACAGGCCCTGGCCGCAGGGGGTTTCACCGCGGTGCCGCGCTGGTCCACCGAGTCGGGGACCGACCTGGCCGGGTACGAGTTGGCGCTGCCCGCGGAGACGGGGGCGGCCCTGGTCCGCCAGGCCGCCGCGCTCGGCAGCCCGGTGGAAGCGGTGCTGTTGGCCGCCCACGCCACGGTGCTCGCCGCGCTGTCGGGGGAACCGGACGTCACCACCGGGTACCGTGCGCCCGACGGCGGCGCGCCGTTGCCGTGCCGGGTGTCCACCACCGGTGTCAGTTGGTGCGAACTGGTGGAGCGGTCCACCCGTGCGGTGGCCGCACTGCTCCCCCACCGCGGGGTCACCGCCGCCGAGCTTGCGAACCAACTGGGCCTGGACCACGTCCTGTTCGAGGCCGAACTGGATCTGGCGGGGGCCGTGGACGAACTGGCTGCGGGCACCGTGCTGCGGGTGACGGCGTCTCGGGAGGGCGACGGGTTCACGCTGGGCGTGCGGTACCGGACCGCGGCGCTGGACGCGGCGGCCGCCGCCCGGATAGCCGGCTACCACCGCGCCGCGCTGACCCAGTTCGCCGCCGATCCGCAGGCCGCGCCGGTGCCGTCGGCGCTGCTGTCGGCCGCGGAGCGTCGTCTGCAGTTGGAGGGCCTGGCCGGGCCGCACCGGGAGCTGCCCGATCGGCGCTTCCACGAACTGTTCGAGGAGCGCGTGCGGGTCCATCCGGAGGCCGTCGCCGCGGTCCACGGCACCCGACGGTGTACCTACCGGGAACTCAACGAGCGGGCCAACCGCCTGGGACGGGCCCTGTTGGAGCGGGGGTTGGGGCACGAGGACGTCGTGGCGGTCGTCACGGAACGCAATCTGGACTGGCTGGCCGCCGTCCTGGCCGTCTTCAAGGCCGGCGGCGTCTACCTCCCCATCGAGCCGGGCTTCCCCGCCGACCGGATCGCGACCATGCTCGCGCGCGCCGCATGCCACCTCGTCCTGACCGAGTCCGGGAACACGGCCACGCTGGTCCAGGCGCTCAGCGCCGTGCCGGACGTCCGTACGCTCAGCGTCGACGCCGCGCACGACCGGACCCAGCCCGCGGAGGACCTGGGCGTCAAGGTGGCGGCGGACCAACTCGCGTACGTCTACTTCACCAGCGGCTCCACCGGGGAGCCCAAAGGCGCGATGTGCGAGCACGCCGGATTCCTCAACCACCTGCACGCCAAGATCACCGACCTCGGCATCACCGAAGGACAGGTCGTCGCCCAGACCGCCCCCCAATGCTTCGACATCTCCCTGTGGCAACTGGTCGCCGCCCTCCTCGTCGGCGGCCGCACCCACCTCGTCGACCAGCAGACAATCATGGACGTCCCACGCTTCGTCGACACCCTCGCCGACGGCCGCGTCACCGTCCTGCAAGTCGTCCCCTCCTACCTCGAAGCCGTCCTGTCCCACCTCGAACTCCACCCGCACCCGCTGCCGGACCTCCGCTGCGTCTCCGTCACCGGGGAGGCGCTCAAGATCACCCTTGCGCACCGCTGGTTCGCGGTGCAGCCGGGCGTCCGGCTCGTCAACGCCTACGGCCTGACCGAGACCTCCGACGACACCAACCACGAGGTCATGGACCGGGCCCCCACCGACGGCCGGGTCCCGCTCGGGCCGTGCGTGCCCAACGTCCGCGTCTACGTCGTCGACGACGACCTCCAGCCCGTGCCGCTGGGCGCCCCCGGGCAGATCGTCTTCTCCGGGGTCTGCGTAGGCCGCGGCTACGTCAACGACCCCGAACGCACCTGCGCGGCCTTCCTCGACGACCCCCACCGCATCGGACAACGCCTGTACAAGGGCGGCGACTACGGCCGGTGGCTGCCCGGCGGGAAACTGGACTTCCTCGGGCGACGCGACGCCCAGGTCAAGATCCGCGGCTTCCGCATCGAGATCGGTGACGTGGCCAACGCCCTGTTGCGGGTGCCCGGGGTCAGTGACGGTGCGGTGCTGGCCGTCGGCGGTGAGAGCCAGGCACAACACCTGGTGGCCTTCTACAGCGGCCCGCGGCCCCTGGAGGCGGACGACCTGCGCGGACACCTCGGGAAGGCGCTGCCCCCCTACATGCTCCCCAGCGCCTTCGAGTGGCTGGAGCGGCTCCCGCTGACCGTCAACGGGAAGGTCGACAACCAGGAGTTGGCCCGTCTCGTCGCCCAGCCGCAGGAGCCCGAGGCCGCCGACCGCGCTCCGCGCACCCCCACCGAGGTGCGACTGGCCCGTGCCTGGGCGGAGGTCCTCGGCATCCGGGAGGACGAGGTGGGTCGGCTGGACCACTTCTTCCGCCGGGGCGGCACCTCGCTCTCGGCGCTGAAACTCGTGATCGCGCTCGACCGGGCCGTCTCCCTCAAGGACCTGGCCAGTCACCCGGTCCTCGCCGACCTGGCCGGCCTGCTCGACGGGCACGAGGAGCGCGCGGGCGATCCGCGCGCCGTCCCCGCACCGCCACCGTGATCCACGCACCGGGCATCGGCGCGCCTGCGCGCGCACCTCGCCCGCGCGCGGCGCAGACCGCCGCGCGCACCGACGTCCCGACGATCCCGATGAGGCCGCACACGGCACGGCCGCCCCGCACCCCTCGTGGGGAACGCGGAGCAGCCGCGGACAGGAGAGGCACCGACATGTCACTGCCGCAGTCAACGATCGCGCTCGACCTGGACCGCCAGCCGGGCCGGCCCCCGATCCTCACCGCCGACGCGGGCACGGACCCCGCGCCGTGGACGGTCCGGAACCGGGACGCCCTGCGCGCCGTCCTCGCGGAGCACGGCGCGGTGCTGGTCCGCGGGCTGGGGCTGGCCGACGTCGACCGGATCGCCACGACCTTCCACGCGCTGTCGTCCGACCTGATGGTGGAGCGCGAGAGCTTCGCGCCGCGGGACGACCACGGGCAGGGCGTGTACTCCTCCTCCCCGTGGCCGCAGAACCAGCCGATGTGCATGCACCACGAACTCAGCTACACGCTCCGCTTCCCGGGCCTGATGCTCTTCGCCTGCCGCACCGCGCCCACCGACGGGGGAGCCACCGCGGTCGCGGACGCGAGCGCCGTCCTCGACGCCCTCCCCAAGAAGCTGGTCAAGCGCTTCGAACGGCAGGGCTGGTTGCTGACCCGCAGCTACAACGACGAGATCGGGGCCTCCGTCGCCCAGGCGTTCGGCACCGACGACCGCGAGGCCGTCGAACGCTACTGCCGCGCCAACGCCATCGCCTTCGACTGGCAACCCGACGGCACCCTCCACACCCGCCAACGCCGCAGCGCCGTCGTGCGCCACCCGGTCTCCGGACGCCGCTGCTGGTTCAACCAGATCGCCTTCCTCAACGCATGGACGATCGCCCCGGAGATCCGGGAGTACCTGGTCGACACCTACGGCGCCGACGGACTCCCCTTCAACACCCGCTACGGCAACGGCGACCCCATCGAGCCCGACGTCATCGAACTCCTCAACGCCGTCTACCAGGACCACACCGTCCGCGAGCCCTGGCGCGCCGGTGACCTCCTGCTCGTCGACAACGTCCGCACCGCACACAGCCGGGAGCCGTTCGACGGCCCCCGCGACGTCCTCGTCGGCATGGGCGCTCCCACGTCCCTGGCCGACTGCTCGCCCACCATCGAGGTGACCACGCCATGACGACCCTGCACTCCGCGGCCGACGGGCCCGCGACCGCCACGCCCCGTGCCGTACCGCCGTTCGCGGTGATCTCCGGGGCGCAGGTCCAGCACGCCCTGCAGGGCAGGTCCCGTCAGATCGTGGACCTGATCGAGGCCACCTACCGCCTGCACGGCACCGGCGACACCATCAACCCACCCTCCTACTTCCTACGCTTCCCCGACCGCCCCACCTCCCGCATCATCGCCCTCCCCGCCTCCCTCGGCGGACCCACCCCCGTCGACGGCCTCAAATGGATCTCCAGCTTCCCCACCAACGTGGCCAACGGAATCCCCCGCGCCTCCGCCGTCCTCATCCTCAACGACCACGACACCGGCTACCCCTTCGCCTGCCTGGAAAGCTCCATCATCAGCGCCACCAGGACCGCAGCCTCCGCCACACTCGCCGCCGACCGACTCACCCACAACCGACCCCGCCCCCGCACCATCGGCTTCTTCGGCACCGGCCTCATCGCCCGCTACATCCACACCTTCCTCACCCAAACCGGCTGGGAATTCGACCAGATCGGCATCCACGACCTGTCCCCGGACAGCGCCGCCGGCTTCCGCCTCTACCTCGAACAGACCGGCACCCCGTCCTGGATCACCCTCCACGACAGCCCCGAACAGCTCATCCGCAACCACGACCTCATCGTCTTCGCCACCATCGCCGGCGAACCGCACCTCACCGACCCCGCATGGTTCGACCACCACCCCCTCGTGCTCCACATCTCGCTGCGCGACCTCGCCCCCGAGATCCTGCTCTCCGCCACCAACATCGTCGACGACGTCGAACACTGCCTGAAGGCCAACACCTCCCCCCACCTTGCCGAACAGCTCACCGGCACCAGGGACTTCATCCTGGGTACGCTCGACGACGTACTGACGGAACGGGTGACCGTGCCGGCCGACCGGACCGTGGTGTTCTCGCCCTTCGGCCTCGGGGTCCTCGACCTCGCGGTCGGCAAACACGTCTACGACGAGGTGGCCCGCTCCGGCGAACTGCACGTCGTCGACGACTTCTTCCACGAGCTGCGCCGCTACGGCTGACAGCCCGGCGAACCGGCCGACCTCCATGCTCCTGACCGCACTCCTGATGAGGAAGGAGACGTCATGCCAGTCATCTCCGTTCCCACGGACTACAACGCCGAGGACCTCTACGTCGACCTGCGGTCGATCGTGGGGCACCAACTGTTCCTCAAGTGCGAGGGCTTCAACTTCGCCGGCTCCATCAAGCTCAAGGCCGCGACCGAGATGGTGGAAGCCGCCGAGGAGTCCGGGGCCCTGCGACCGGGGTCCGTCCTCATCGAATCCTCCTCCGGCAACCTGGGCGTCGCCCTCAGCATCATCGCCGCCAGCAAGGGCTACGACTTCCTGTGCGTGACCGACGCCCGCTGCAACCGCTCCGCACAACGGTTCATGGAGGCCATGGGCGGCCAGGTCCACATCGTGTCCGAACCGGCGGCCAGCGGCGGCCTGCTCGGCGCCCGCATCGCCCTCGTGCAGCGGCTGTGCGCCTCCGACAAGCGGTACGTGTGGCTCAACCAGTACGCCAACGCGGCGAACTGGCGGGCGCACTACCGCACCACCGCGCCGGCCATCGCCCGGCACTTCCCGCGTCTGAACGTCCTGTTCGTCGGCACCGGCACCACCGGCACGCTGATGGGCTGCGCCCGCTACTTCCGCAAACTGCACCGGCACGTACGGGTCGTCGCGGTGGACAGCGTCGGCTCGGTCACCTTCGGCGGCCAGCCGGGCTGCCGGATGATCCCCGGCCTCGGCACCAGCGTGAAACCGGCGCTGCTCGACGAGTCGTTCGTCGACGACGTCATCCACGTCCGAGAGGTCGACACCATCCGGGCCTGCCACCGCCTGGCCCGGCACGGCTTCCTCTTCGGCGGCTCCACCGGCACCGTCGTCAGCGGCGCCGTGGAGTGGCTGGCCCAGCGCCCCGGCCAGAACCTCACCGCCGTCGCCATCGCCCCCGACCTCGGCGAACGCTATCTCGACACCATCTACCACGCGAGTTGGCTGCACGCCCTGTACGGCGACGAGATGGTCCACCGCACCCGCGTCGCCGCGCGCCTCGCCCAGGTCGGAGAGCAGCACGCCTGACGCTCCCCGGCGCCCCGTGGCGCGGTGGTCGGCGGCGGTGGACGGTGGCGGCGACCAACTCCCGGACGGCCACGCCCTCCGGGATCAGCCGTCGGTTCCCCGGGTCGACAGCGGCACCGTGATCTCCTTCAACCAGGTGCCGGTCGCGAAGTCCCGGGCCCTGACGACGACCCGGTCCGCGTACACCTCGACCTGGAGCCCCTGGTTGAACGCGCCGGACACGGCGACCTCACCGCCCTGGCCGTTGTCGGTGTAACCGGTCTGCACCGCGCCCGTGTTGATCACCGAGAAGCCCGACAGGTTGGCCGTGCCGCTGACGACCCGGCGCACGTACCAGTCGGACAGCCGCAGGTCCCAGTGCGTGTGTCCGCAGAACACGAAGACGTCCTGGTACCGGCCCAGGATTCCCAACAGCCGCTCCGCCTGGAGGTAGTCGCGCAGGTAGAGCTTGTTGCGACTGCCGGAGACGGTGTCGGGCAGCGGGTGGTGCGTGATCACCATGACCGGCTTGCGCCGTCGCGCCCAATACGCCAGTCGTTCCGTCAGCCAGGTGAACTGCGCCTCGCTGAACCAGACCTCGTCCCACAACTGCGGTTCGTGGTAGTGCATGTACCGCTCGGTGCCCAGGCTCAGCACGGGTATGCCGCCGAAGGAGTGCTCGGCGAAGACGGTGTTGCGGCCGGCGAACGTGTAGAAGCTGCGGAACAGCGAGCCCTCGGTGGTGCCGTTGGGCCAGGTCGCCTGCGCGAGGGTGTCCGGGTCGCGCCACTTCGGCACGTAGAACTCGTGGTTGCCGATGGCCCAGGCAACGGTGCCTGGGTGGGCGTTCCGGTCGAACACCGCCCGGACCGCGGCGTATTCGGCGTCGTAGCCGCGCGGCGTGATGTCGCCGGCGATCGCGAGCCCCGAACTGCCCGGATTGGTGGCCCGCATGTCCCGCAGGGCCACGCCCAGGTCGTTGAGGTCGCCCTGGATGTCGCTGATGACGTTGAACGCGGTGACCGGGCGGCCCGGCCGGGGCAGGGCACTCGCCGGAGTCGGGGCGACGGCGACGGTGGCCACCGCCCCGGTGGCTGCGGTGAGCAGGGATCTGCGATGCACTGGTTGCTCCTCGGGCTGCGAACGGCTCGTCCACGACAACTGGCCCGTGCCGCCGGCCGGTCGGGACCGACCGGCAACGACCCGACCGGGCCAGCCCCCATCCCTACGTGAGGCGCCGACCGCGGATCCGGATTCTCCGTGACGCCCGCATGAACGCCGCCCTACGGAAACGGGTGCGCCGCGATCGGCCGGGATGGCTCGGGCGGGGTGGCGACCGGCGTACGCGCCCGGTCGCGGTCGCTATGCGCGCCCGGACGGGTGCTGGTGCAGGTACTGGAGCCGGGTCTGAGCCGTGGACACGTGCCGCGGATCGAGCGCGGGCAACTGCCGCAACAGGTTGATCAGCTCGGGGCCGTTCTCGATGGCCTGCTCGGTGTCGGCGATCTGGTTCCAGCAGTAGTGGGCGCCGCGAGCCGCGTTGAGGACTTCGGCGGAGTCGGACGACTGATGGGCCAGCCGGGTCCGGGCGGCCGCCACCCACAGCTGCGTGGCGAGCGGCCAACGCCCGGCGATCCGGGCGAGGTCGGCCCGGATCTCGGCCCACTGCGTGGCCTGCGGCGAGTCGTACCCGTACCGCTGGAGCGCCTGCTGCTCCCACGACGCGGCCATCTCCGCGGCCTGGTCGTGCCGCCCGGCCTGCGCCGCCTGCCAGATGAGCGGCCGGGGGTCCGGGGCGGTGGTCGGGACGGCGGCCGGTGCGGGCGACGGCTCGGCGGGCGCCGCGGCGGCCGGCGCGGGGGCGGGGGCGGGGGCCGATGGGGGCGCTGCCGGGGGAAGTTGCTGCGGGAGCGCGGGAGGTGACGGGGGTGCCGGCTGTGCCGCAGGAGGTGGGGGCGCGTGCGGCGCGGGCTGTTGCTCGGCGGGCGTCGGGGGCGCGTACGGGTGCTCCGGAGTGGCCGGGAGGGCCGGGCCGGTGAGGAACGCGGCAGTGGGCACGGGCGCGGCGCTCTGGGCCGGCACCGGCGCGGGACCGGCGGCGGGCGGCAGCGGCGCGGGGTGGGCCGCCTGCTCCATGAACGGGCCGGGCAGTTGTCCGGGGGGCTGTCCGGGTGCGGTGGATCCGGGGAAGGGACCCGGCGCGGCCTGCCACGGCTCCTGAGGCCCCTGGGGCTGCTCGTCGGCGTAGGGCCGGGCCTCGTACGGCACGGACGTCGCGAGCGGCGGGAACGGGTCGGGGTCCACGGGGGTGGGCACCGGCTCGGGGTCCCGCCGCCGCAGGGTGGGGAGCAACGCCCGGTCACCGGAGAGCAGCCGCTTGATCGGTGCCTTTGGCTGGGTTTCTGCGGTGTCGTGCGGGTAAGGGGCGGTGGATTCCGCGGTGTTCGGCAGGACGAGCGTCCCGGGCGGAAGGGGGGCGGCGGACGCGGCCAGCGCGTGCAGCCGGGCGTTCGAGGGCCGGTCCGGCTGGGAACGCAGCAGGTCGATCACGTGCTGGGTGTACACGCTGATCCCGTCGGCAGTGCCGGAGAGGCCGGGCGGCGTGATGACGCCGTAGACCTCGGCGTTCACCTCGGGCAGGCCGCCGAGCTCGTGGAGGACGGTCCAGGCGCCCTTGTCGGCGGCCATGTCCACCAGCACGGTCGTGGGACCGCGCCGCTGGCGCAGCTCGTTGTGCACCCACTCCCAGGGCAGCGCCGTGTAACGCGTCGTGGCGGGGCTCGAACCGGCGGCGGCGAGGTGCAGCCGGTGGTTCTTGCGGTCCACGGTCAACTGCCCGGCGAGGTAGACGAGCAGGGGGCCGGACGCCGCGGCGGCCGTGCGCAACCTGATCAACATGGTGTTCTGGTCCGGCGCCCCGTCGAGGTGGACGAGGTCCGCCGGCCGGGTGCTGCCGAGCAGCACGGGTACGGGGACGGCCGTCAGCGCGGCCAGATTGGCGCTGGGTATCACCTGGACGGTGCGACGGTGGGTGGCCCTGGCCCCCGCGATCAGCAGCACGTGGCCGCGCTGTTCCTCCCCGCTGGTCTGCATGGATGCACCCTACTCATGCCGCGGCCCGGGCGACGGACCGGCTGTCGGATATTTGCCGCACCGCGGCGCGCCGGGGCCCGTCGCACGGCGTCCACGCCCCGTCACCACGCGTGGTGCCCCGACGCCCCCGCGGACCCGTATCAGCCGATCCCCGGGGCCGGCCGCCGGGGCTCGGTGCGGCGTGCGGACGGCATGGACGAAGATAGGTGCATAGCGAACGCGTACGTGAGAGGTCCCTCAGCCATGCCCCACATCACCGTCGACTACACCGCACGGCTGGCCGGCGCCTTCGACCGGCAGGCGTTCGTGCGGGAGCTGCACCCGATGGTGCGCGACGAGGCCGGCTCGGCGGGTGTGTGCAAGACGTTCTTCCGGCCGGCCGCGGACACCTACGTGGGCGAGAGCGGCGCGGCGCGGGTGGCCTTCGTGCACGTCGAGGTCGGGCTGCTGCCGGGGCGCTCGGAGGAACTGAAGGCCCGGCTGTCGCGGGACGTGCTGGCGCTGCTCGACAAGCACCTGCCGGGGGACGACGCGCACGAGGTGGTGTCGTCGGTGGAGGTGCGGGACCTGGCCGCCTCGTACCGTTTGCAGCACTCGCCGCAGTAGTCGCGCGGGGGTCCGGGTACCGGCGGCCGGCACCCGGACCACGGACCGCGGCCAGGACTAGAAGCTGAAGGTCATGAGCGCCCCGTACCCGGCCCCGGCGGCCTGGGTGAAGAAGGCGACGAGGTCGTCGTAGGCGCTCGCCAGCCAGGCCAGTTCGCCTTCGGCGTCGAACCGCCAGACGTTGGGGTACACCCCCTCCGACGTCATCTTCTCCGGGGCGTAGTGGGCTGCCAGCTGCTCCCACGGGGTCGCCCGCAGTTCCCGGGCGACGCTCGCGACCTGCTCCGCGGACCACCCAAACAGGGTGCCGTCGTCCACGATCTGGTCGCCGTCCATCAGGAAGTCGAACTGCACGTCCGTCGCGTCGATCAGGAACTGCAGGCCGGCCCACGCCTTGTCCGGGCCCCCGTAAGGGCGGTCCGGCATCGGGAAGTCCTCGCTGGTGTACAGCTCGTAGACGAACGCGTTGGCCCATTCCGGGTCCTTCTCGGCCCTGTCCAGTTCCTTCGTCGTCGCGCTGATGAATCCGATGCTCACGCCCATGGCGCTGCTCCCCCTCTGCGGTCGGCTGACCGACCCGTTTGCTGCACTGACTTGATCGACTCGCCCGCACGGGCCGTGCGGACGACTCCTGTGTGCGGACCGCTTGTTCGGGCACCTGACCGAACGGCGAGTGCGAGTGTTCCACGAGGCACTGACAAGGGGGGTCGGTCCAGGCGGTAGCCGCCTGGGGCTCGGGAGCACGATGGTCGAGCGCGTCCCGGCGGCGGGACGCGCTCGCTCACGAGCGGTGCGGGCGCCGGTGGTGGGTGGTGGCGTCCAGGCGTACGGCGGCGAGGGCGGCGTCCGGGGCGGGCGCCAGCGGGCTGGCGGCGTGCGCGTGGGGGACGGTGCACGCGCGGAGCCAGGCACGCAGCAGGTCGCGCGGCCAGGCGGGGGCCCGGTTCATCGGGCCCGGGCGTGGTCGACGGCGGCGCGGGCCAGGCCGGTGATCAGCAGGTGGGCGCGGGTGCCGTCGCCGTCCAGTTCGGGTTGGAAGAGGGTGGCCAGGAAGAAGGGGTGGTCGGGCAGTTCGGCGATGCGGACCTCACCGGCGTCGTCGGTGCCGGTGAAGGCCAGCCCGTGTGCGCGCAGCAGGTCCAGGTGCCGGGGGTTGGGGGCGTAGTTGCAGTGGTAGCGGGCCGGTGTCCGGTCGGCACCCAGCAGTTGGGCGGCGCGGGAGCCGGGGGTGACGTCGACGGTGCCCTCGTGGCCGACCAGTGAGCAGGCCAACGGGACGACCACCGCGTCCTCGTCCGCGAGGTCCGGGGTGTTCTCGGCGTGGCCGGCGCGGTCCCGTCCGCAGACGTTGCGGGCGAACTCCAACAGGGCGTGTTGGAACCCGCCGCAGGTGCCCAGGAACGGGATGCCGGACTCGCGGGCCGAGCGGATCGCCGTCAGGATGCCGGACTCGCTGCGGTAGGGGCTGCCGGGCAGCACCCAGACCGCGTCGAATCCCGTCAGGTCCTCGTGCGCGTCGGCGGACGGGATCCAGTAGGCGTCCAGGTCCAGTCCGTCGCGCAGCCGGAGCGCGTCGAGGAGGGCGGGGATGCGGGCGTGCGAGCGGACGGCTTCGGAGCGGTCGCCGACCAGGGCGATGCGGGCGGCTGCCGGGCCTCGGCCGGCGGGTGTGGTGCGGTTCATGCACGTCATCCTGGTGCGCGCGCCTGGATCAGGTCCAACGATGATTCGTGCATTGCGGATAAGTGATTCTGATCGGCGTGCGATACTCGGGCGCATGGACCCGCATCTGCTGCGCACCTTCGTCGCGGTCCTCGACCACCGCTCCTTCTCCGGCGCCGCCGCGGCGCTCGGCTACACCCAGTCCGCGGTCTCCCAGCACATCGCCGCCCTGGAAGCCGACTTGGGCAGTCGCCTGGTCGAGCGGCGGCCGGTCGCGCCCACGCCGGCCGGCGCACGCCTGTTGGAGCACGCTCCCGCCCTCCTGCTGCGCCTGGACGCGGCCCGGGCCGACATCGCGCGCCTGCACCAGGCACGTCCCACCCGGTTGACGGTCGCCTGCTCGCCGGCCGCGCTGGGCGCCACGGTGGCCCGCTCCCTGGCCGACCTGCGCGCCGCGACCCATGCGCTGGACGTGGAGGTCCGGGTCATGGGCCGGGACGCGGTGCTCGCGGAGGTGCTGGCCGGGCGCGCCGACCTCGGATTCGTGGACGGTGCGGCCGCCCCCAGCGACCCGTTGCCGATGCCCGACCTCGGGCCGATGACCACCCTCGCGGCGGCCGAGGAGACGTTGGCGGTCCTCTTCCCGCGCGACCATCCGCTGGCGGGGCGCCGTGCGGTGCGGTTGTCCGACCTCGCCCAGGCACAGTGGATCGACGCGTCCGACACCGCGGTCCCGCTCGATCGGTTGCGTGCCGTCTGCCGCGCCGAGGGCTTCCGTCCGCGGATCCGCCACCGCGGCACCGACCTGCACGGCCTGGCCGCGCTGACCGCCGCCGGCCACGGTCTGACGGCGCTCCCCCTGCCGGTGGCGGCCGCGCTGCCCGGCGTCGTTGCCGTCCCGGTGAGCGCCCCCCGGCTGGTCCACCGCACCGAACTCGTGCACCCCGCCAACCCCGTTGCTCCCACACGCCAGTTGGCCGACTTGCTCACCACCCGCGGACTGGCCGCACACACCGGACGACGCTGACCGGGGCCGGGACGACCGAGCACCGCCGCGACCACCCCGGCCGTGGTCCGGGTGCGGCCGGGCGCGTCGTCCCGGCACCGCGGACGGCCCGCCGGTCTGCCCCGTTCACCGTGCGGGCAGGCGGGACGTCGACGCACCGCGCGGCCTGCCGGTATGGGGAACGGACGCCCTGGTCGCCGGCTCCCTGGTGGCTGAACATGGCGCATTGCAGAGCCTGTTGGAGCGTGTTCAGGACAACGCGCCTGGTGGCCGGCGCAGACCGCAGCCGACTGCACCGGGGCGGCGCCGAACACCGTGGACGTACGCCTCGCACGCCTGAGCGCCCACCGAACCGCCCCGCCTGGCGCCTGTCCCACCCCTCCGCGCGCGCCAACACCACCCTGGAGCAAGGCATCGGCCGCACACCGCCGCAGTGGACATCCGCCCAGGCCGGAGGGGTTCCAGACAGCTGACCGGGCGGCGCCCGGGGCGTGTTGCGCAGGCACGAACTGGCTCATCCGGACCCGGTGCACTTCCGTCAGATCATCCCGCCAAGGCCGTCCCCTCTCCCGCAGCACGGTCGTTGGGCGTATGGTGACTGGAATCTCATTCCCCCGTGAGGTTAGGAAACACATGACTGAGTCCGTTCTCCATCAGACGATCCAGAATCTCGAAGGCGTACTGCCCGAGCTCGAAGAGCAGGAACGGCACCTGCGCGGCCAGCTCGACGCCGTGGTGCAGCGGGCGACGTCCGCCCGCAGCGCACTGGAGCACCTGCGGGTGTTGACCGGTGCCGCCGTCCCCGACAGGCAGTCGGTGGCGGTTGGTTCGGTCACCGTGGTGGCGCCCGCGGATGCGGATGTCGCCGGCCAGGAAGCGTCCGACGAGGGCCGGGCCGCGGACACCACCGCGGCGCCGGTCGCCGACGAGCCGGCGGCCGAGCCCGAGGGCGCGGCGTCCGTCGTGCCCCAGCCGCGGGCCGCGACGTCGCCGCGCGCCAAGCGCCGCACGGCGAAGAAGCCGGCCGCCAAGAAGGCCGCACCGGCGAAGCCCAAGGCGAAGAAGGCGGCGCCCAAGCGGGCCGCGGTCGCCAAGCACCCGGCCACCAAGGAAAAGGACTCCGGCAGCCTGTTGGACGCCGCGCTGGACGTGTTGAAGGGCTCGGGCGCGCCGATGCGTCCGCGGGACATCAACGAGGCGCTGGGCCGGGAAGCCACCCCGGGACAGATCGAGTCCGTGCGCAACACCCTCGACCGGGCCGTGAAGAAGACGGACCTGGTCACCCGCCCCGGGCGGGGCACGTACGCGGCGGCCTGACCCGGCCCCCGCACGCAGTGCGATTGCGGGCCCGTCCCCAGCGGGCCCGCACGGCCGTCCGCGCGCCGGCCCCGGCACGACGGCACAGCGCCCATCCAACTGCCGCGCCCACCACGAGGGATGGGGGTCGCGCCGGCCTCGGCCCCACTGGCCTCCCCGGGTCTTCGGGCGTTACCCCGCGTTCTCGCTCGTTCCCACGCCTTCGCGCGGCTTGGGAGCGACTCCCCGCCGCGCGGTCGGAAGCTGTAGCGGCCAAGGGGTTACCGTGTGGGCATGACCCCTGTGCACGGTGCATCACTCGACCTCCCCACTCCGGACGGGACCGCCGACGCCTACTTCGCCCACCCCGACGACGGCGCTCCGCACCCCGGAGTCCTGCTCTACATGGACGCCTTCGGGCTCCGGCCCTCGTTGGAGGCGATGGCCAGGCGACTGGCCGGGCACGGCTACGCGGTGCTGGTGCCCAACGTCCTCTACCGCGCCGGGCGCGCTCCCCTCGTGGAGCTTCCCGAACACGTCTCCCCCGCCGACCGGCCCGAGATCTTCACCCAGCTCTTCCCCCTGATCCGCGCGCTGACCCCCGAACTGGCGATGCGGGACGCCGGGACGTACCTCGACTGGCTGGCCGACTCGCCACAGGTCGCCGACGGCCCCGTGGGAACCACCGGTTACTGCATGGGCGGCGTCCTCGCGCTCCGCACGGCAGCGGCCTTCCCCGACCGGATCGCGGCCGTGGGCGCGTTCCACGCCGGCAACCTCATCACCGACGCGGCGGACAGTCCGCACCTGCTCCTCGACCGCATCACGGCGGAGCTGTACTTCGGCCACGCCGACCAGGACCACTCGATGTCGGCCGAGCAGATCGAGCAGCTGGAGCGGGCGTTGGACGCCGCGGGGCTCCGGTACCGCAGCGAACTGTACGAAGGGGCCCAGCACGGGTACACCCAGGTCGACACCGCCATGTACGACGCCGAGGCGAACGAACGTCACTGGCGGGCGCTGGTGGACCTCTTCGGCCGGACGCTCTGAGACAGCAGACGAACGGGCCCGGCGGCCGGGCGGGGCGCCCCGCTCGCCGGGCCCGGGCCGGGCGCGGTGGATGCCGCGGCCGGCGCCGTCGCGGTTCAGCAGCCGGTGCCGGTCGGAGTGAACCGCAGCCGGGCGTGGTCGTCCGCGCCGAGTGCCTGGTGGTAGGTGGCGGAGGTGACGCGGTACCAGACGGCGTCCTTCTTCGGGTCGCCGTTGACGTCGTCCAGCCTCACGCACCAGCGCTCCGGGCGGATCACCCGGCGGTAGGACTCGGTGCCGCGGGTGGTCTGGTGGCAGTCCTGGTAGTGCTCGGTGGTGTACCAGGTCTTCTTGGTGCGGCCGCTGCGCTTGGTGTGCTTGACCTGCCGGGTGGCGGGCGTGCAGGTGGTGACCCGGTGCGGTCGGGTGGCCGCGGTCGTCTGCCTGGTGAGGTGCCGGACACCGGCGCGCAGTCCCGAGACGCCGTCCGGGTGCGGCGGAGTGCCCTGGGTGCCGGTCGCGGTGCCGTGGCCGCCGCTGCCCGGCCCGGACGCGGCGCCGTTCGTGCCACCGCTGCACGCGCCCAGGCCGCCCACGAGCAGCACCACCATTCCGGCCCGTACCAGTCGGTGCTTGTTGCGCATGTCGTCCTCTGCGGTTGGTGGGTGGTTCCGCCGCCGCCCCGGCCAGGCTCCCGCAGGTGCCGGCACCGGTGGCCGCCGGTCTCTCCTCCGGTGGCCGGGCACCGCCCGCGCTGCGGCAGCGGTCAGGCTATCCGAGTGCCTGTGCGGGGCCGTGGCCGGGGCGTTGGCGGACGCCCGTGGGTACGCGTCAGCGCCTGAGGACCTTGCGCGAGAGGACGTTGCCCAACAGTTGGGCGGCCTGCACCAGGACGATGAGGATGACGACGGTCACCACCATCACCCGGGTGTCGAACCGCAGATAGCCGTGGGTGATCGCGAGGTTGCCGACTCCCCCGCCGCCCACCGTGCCGGCGATCACCGAGAAGTCGATGAGCGCGACCAGCATGAACGTCATGCCGAGGATCAGCGGTCCCAGTGCTTCCGGTACCAGGACCGTCAGCAGGATCCGCACCGGAGGGGTGCCCATCGCCCGGGCCGCCTCGATGACGCCGGGTTCGACGGCGAGCAGGTTGCTCTCCACGATGCGGGCCACGCCGAACGTGGCGATCACCGTCATGGGGAAGACGACCGCGTCGGTGCCCACCGCCGTCCCGATCAACTCCCGCGTCACCGGGGAGAGGACGACGATCGCGATCAGCGCGGGCACCGGGCGGACGACGTTGACCACCGTGCTGAGGACGACGAAGACGGCCCGTTGCTGGAGGATGCCGCCCTTGCGGGTGGCGTAGAGGGCCAGTCCCACGACCAGGCCGAGCAGGCCGGAGAGGGCGAGGGTGGCCAGCACCATGTAGAGCGTCTGGCCGGTGGCTTCGGTGATCTTGGGCCAGAGCAGGCTCCAATCCTGCTGGATCATGCGCCCACCTCCGCCAGCACGGAAGCGGTCACGGCCTCGTCCACACCGTGCTTCCGCAAGGCCGCGGGCAGCAGGTCGAGAAGCGGTGACGCCTGCACGGCGCTGCGGACGAACGCCCGGGTGGTGGGGTGTTGAGGCGCCGCGAACAGCTCCCGGACCGGGCCGGTCTCCACGATCCGCCCGGCGTCCAGCACCGCCATCCGGTCGCAGACCGCCCGCACCACCTCCATCTCGTGGGTGATCAGCACGATCGTGACGCCCAGTTCGTCGTTGACCCGCCGCAGGAGCGCCAGCACCTCCTGGGTGGTCTGCGGGTCGAGCGCCGAGGTCGCCTCGTCGCAGAGCAGCACCCGGGGTTCGGTCGCCAGGGCGCGGGCGATGCCGACGCGTTGCCGCTGGCCGCCGGAGAGCTGCTCGGGGTAGCGCTTGGCCTGGTCGGCGAGGCCGACGAAGCGCAGGGCTTCCGCGGCGCGTTCCCTGGCTTCGGCACGGGTGGCGCCGGCCTGTCGCAGCGGGTAGGCGACGTTGCCGAGGACGGTGCGGGAGCGGAAGAGGTTGAACTGTTGGAAGACCATGCCGATGTCCCGCCGGGCGGCACGCAGTTGGCGACTGCCGAGGGCGGTGAGCTCCTGGCCGGCCACCGTGACGGTGCCGGTGGTGGGGGTCTCCAGCAGGTTGATCAGCCGCAGCAGGGTGGACTTGCCGGCGCCGCTGTGGCCGACGATACCGAAGACGCTGCCCGGGGCGACGGCCAGCGACACCCGGTCGACGGCGAGCGTCCCGCCGGCAAACTCCTTGCTGACAGCGTCGAGTTGGATGACGTGACGGGGTTGCGCGGTGGGCTGTGGGGTGGTCACGACGCCCCCTTGAGCTGGCGGTCGACCCGGGCGAGTTCCGCGGCCAGTTCGGCCGCGGAGAGGTTGAGGTGGACGGCCGTGCCGTTGGAGGTCCGGCGCGCCTCGTCCTGCACCGGCTTGCTGGCGTAGAGCTTGACGACCTTGGCGTAGTCGGGGTTGTCCCGGTCCTTGGCGCGGGCCGCGATGACGTTGAGGTAGGGGCGGATGTCCGGGCTCTGCGGGTCGTCCTTGAACAGTGCGGTCTGCGCGCGGATGCCGGACAGCGAGGCGACGCCGTCGTTGATGACCGCGGCGTCCACGTCGGCGAGCAGCCGGGGGGTCTGCTGGGCGTTGACGGGGGTGAAGCGCAGGTGGTGGGGGTTGGCGGCGATGTCGTCCGCGGTGGCGTAGAGCCCGGTGCCCTTCTTCAGCTCGATGAGCTTGGCCCGGGCCAGCAGCCGCAGGGCCCGTCCCTCGTTGGCCGGGTCGTTGGGGTGGGCGATCCGGGCGCCGTCCGGGAGGTCGGCCAGCCGCTTGACCTTCTTGGAGTACAGGCCCATGGGAACGACGCTGGTCGGCGCCAGCGGCACGATGTCGGTGCCGTTCTCGGTGTTGGACTGGGCGAGGAACACCAGGTGTTGGAAGGCGTTCAGTTCGATGTCGCCGGCGGCCAGCGCCTTGTTGGGCAGCGAGTAGTCGTCGAACGGCACCACCTCGACGTCGAGACCCTGCTTCTTCGCCTCCTCGGCGAGCACGTCCCATTCGGTGGAGTCGCCGCTGACGCCGACCCGGATGCGGTGCGCCTGGGAGCCGGCGGTGCCGCAGCCGGCGACGAGGAGGGTGAGGGCGGTTGCGGCGGCGGTCGCCAGGAGGGCGCGGCGGCGCGGCGCGGCGGGCCGTCCGCTCTCGGGGCGCCGTGCGGCGGGGTGCGGGGCGGTGTGGTGCATGGTGTGCGTTCCCTAGGGTGATGGGGTGTGGGTGTGGGGCACCGGGCTCTTGTGGAGCGGCGGCTCCCCGGGTCGGGTGGTCGTGGCGCCGGGCCGGTCAGGGCCGTTCGGCGTGGTGGCAGGCGGCCGCGGAACGGTCGGGGCCGGGTGCGGTCAGGGCCGGGGCCTGCCGTTCGCAGCGGCTGCGCCGGTCGGCGTCGTGCGTCGCGGACAGTGCGGCGTACAGCGGGCAGCGGCTGCGGAAGCCGCAGCCGGTGGTGCGGCGGGTGGGGCTCGGCGGGTCTCCGGGGAGCAGGATCCGTTCGCGTCCGCGCTCGCGCAGCGGGTCCGGCAGGGGCACTGCCGACAGCAGGGCACGGGTGTAGGGGTGTCGGGGCGCGCCGAACACCTCGGCCACCGGCCCGTGTTCGACGGTGCGCCCCAGGTACATCACGCTCACCCGGTCGGCGATGTGCCGGACCACGGACAGGTCGTGGGAGACGAAGAGGTACGACAGGCCGAGTTCGGCGCGCAGGTCGGTGAGCAGGTTGAGGACGCCGGCCTGGACGGAGACGTCGAGGGCGGAGACCGGTTCGTCCAGGACCAGCAGCCGCGGTCGGACGGACAGGGCGCGGGCGATGCCGATGCGTTGGCGCTGGCCGCCGGAGAAGGCGTGCGGGGCGCGGTCCGCGTGGTCCGGGGAGAGTCCGACCAGGCGCAGCAACTCGGGGACGCGGGCGGCCGCCTGGGCCCGATCGGCGCCCTGGGCGCGCAACGGCTCGGTGATGATCTCGCCGACCGGCAGCCGGGGGTCCAGGCTGGACAGCGGGTCCTGGAAGACGATCTGCACCTGGCCGCGCAGTTCCTTGCGCACGGCCCGGTCCAGGGTGCGGGTGTCGTGGCCGAGCACCTCCACGGTGCCGCCCTCGGGCGCGGTCAGGCCCAGGACCTCCATCAGCGCGGTGGTCTTGCCGGAGCCGGATTCGCCGACCAGGCCCAGCGTTTCGCCGTGCCGGACGTCGAGGTCGACGCCGTCCACCGCGTGGACGCTGCCGACCCGGCGCGGGAAGACCGCTCCCTTGCGGACGGGGAAGGTCTTGGTGAGGCCGGTGACCTTCAGGACGGGTGCGCGGCCGTCGCGGCCCGGGGCGCCGTCGGACCCGACGGTGCGGCGGGCGGGGGCGGGCGGTGCGGGGTAGACGTCGGTGGCGGTCAGCCCGTCGGCGGCGATCCGGTCCGCGTGCCGGCAGGCCGCGTACGCCCCGGTCCGCCCGGCCGCGCCGAGCGGCAGCAGCACCGGCTCCGCGGTCCGGCAGGCGTCGTCGGCCAGCGGGCAGCGCGGGGCGAAGGCGCAGCCGGCGGGCAGGTCGTGCGGCTCGGGCGGGGCGCCGGGGATGGGGATGAGGGGCGTCCGGGGGCGGGGCGCGGTCGCATCGGCCGGTGCGCCGGCTTCGGGGTCCGCCACCGGCTCGTCGAGCCGGGGCACGGCGCCCAGCAGGCCCATGGTGTACGGCATCCGGGGCGTCGCGAACAGCTCGGCGGCCGGGCCGGACTCCACGATCCGGCCGGCGTACATGACCGCCACCCGGTCCGCCATCCCGGCGATGACGCCGAGGTCGTGACTGACCAGCAGCAGGGCCGCCCCGGTGGTGCGCTGTGCGGTGCGCAGCACGTCGAGGACCTGGGCCTGGACGGTGACGTCGAGGGCGGTGGTGGGTTCGTCGGCGAGCAGGACCTCGGGTTCGTTGGCGATGGCCATGGCGATCAGTGCGCGCTGCCGCATCCCGCCGGAGAACTCGTGGGGGTGGGCCGCGGCGCGGACGGCGGGGTCGGGGATGCCGACCAGGTCGAGGAGTTCCACGGCCCGCCGGCGGGCGTGGGCCCGGGAGACGTCGTGGTGGACGCGGATGGCCTCGGCGATCTGGTCGCCGACCCGGTGCACGGGGGTGAGTGCGGACAGCGGGTCCTGGAAGACCATGGCGATGCGGCGTCCGCGCAGCCGGGAGAGGGCCGCGTCGCTCGCGCCGACGAGTTCGGTGTCGGCGACGGTCACCGAGCCGCTGACCCGGGCGGTCTCGGGCAGCAGGCCCAGGGCGGCGAGGGCGACGGTGGACTTGCCGGAGCCGGACTCCCCGACCAGGCCGAGGACTTCGCCCCGGTGCAGGATGAGGTCCACGCCCCGCACGGCGGGGGCCGGGCCTTGGGGGCCGTCGAACGCGACGTGCAGGTCGCGGACGCGCAGTACGGCGTCGGCGGGGCGGTCGGCGGCGGGACGGCTGCCGGCGCGGCGGGGGACGGTCCGCCGTCGGGTGTCCGGGTGCGGTGCGGTCATGCTCCTGCGGTCCTTTCCGGGGCGCGGTGCTCGGTGCGGTGGGACGTGCGCGCGGCGGGCGGCGCGGTGGGGCGGCGGGAGGCCCGTGGCGCGCGCCGCCCGCGGGCCCGGTCCGAGGTCGGGTCCAGGGCGTCGCGCAGCCCGTCGCCGAGGAAGTTGACGGCGAGGACGAACACCACCAGCAGTCCGGCGGCGAAGAAGAACATCCAGGGGTAGGTGAGGGCGGCGCCGGTGCCGTCGGCGATCAGGGTGCCCAGGGAGACGTCGGGTGGTTGGACGCCGAAGCCGAAGTAGGACAGGCCGGTTTCGCTCATCACCGCGCCGCCGACCGCGATGGTGGCGTCGACGATGAGGAAGGAGGCGATGTTGGGGAGGACGTGGCGGACGATGATGCGCAGCGGGTGGACGCCCATGAGGCGGGCGGCGCGGACGAAGTCGCGTTCGGTGAGGGAGCGGGTCATCGAGCGGACCACGCGGGCGGTCAGCATCCAGCCGAAGGCGGCCAGCAGGCCGACGAAGGCGAGCCAGTTCGCCGAGCGCAGGCGGGGCGAGACGATCGCGATGATCAGGAAGGCCGGGAAGACCAGCAGCAGGTCGATGAGCAGGGTGGTCAGCCGGTCGGTCCAGCCCCCGAAGTAGCCGGCGCAGGCACCGGCGAACGAGGCCAGGACGGTCGCGAGGAAGGCCACCAGCAGGCCGATCAGCAGGGATTTCTGCAGTCCGCGCAGCACCTGTGCGTAGACGTCCTGGCCGATGCTGTTGGTGCCGAACCAGTGTGTGGTGGAGGGAGGTTGGCGCAGGGCGGTGTAGTCGATGTCGGTGTGGCTCCAGTGCGTGAGGGAGGGGCCCGCGAAGGCCAGCAGGAAGAGCAGCAGCAGGAGGCCGGCGCCGAGGACGGCGTTGGTGTTGCGGACGAAGCGGCGCAGCGCGATGCGGTTCATGGGGGCGGCTCCTCAGCTGGTCCGGACGCGCGGGTCGAGCGCGGCGTGCAGGACGTCGGCGAGGAAGCCGGCGAGCAGCACCACCACGGCGGCGAACACGTTGACGGCGACGACGGAGTTGACGTCGCCCTTGCCGACCGCGTCGATGAACCAGGCGCCCATGCCGTGCCAGCCGAAGACCTTCTCGGTGAAGGCGGCGCCGGTGAACAGGGCCAGGAAGCCGTAGGCGAAGAACGTCGACATCGGGACGAGGGCGGTGCGCAGGCCGTGCTTGAGGACCGCGGTGCGGCGGCGCAGGCCCTTGGCGCGGGCGGTCCGCAGGAAGTCCGAGCCGAGCACGTCGAGCATGGTGCCGCGCTGATAGCGGCTGTAGGCGGCCGCGGTGCCGAGCGCGATGGCGAGCGTCGGCAGCAGGAGGTGCACCGCGCGGTCGCCGAACAGGGTGGCGAAGCTCCCGGTCAGGCCGGGCGTCTTCTCGCCGGTGAAGCTGATGAGTTCACGGCCGGCCGCCTCGTTGGCGTGGATGGCGCCGGTCTTGAGGAGGACGGCGAGCAGGAACGTCGGGGTGGCGAGCAGCAGGAACGCGAAGAGGGTCACGGCGCGGTCGGAGAACCGGTACTGGCGCACCGCTCCCCAGGTTCCGAGGAGCACGCCGCCGACGGTGCCGAGGACCGTGCCGGCCAGCAGCAGCCGCAGGCTGACGCCGATCCGGCGGCCGAACTCGGCGCCGACGTCCGAGGAGTCGAGGGTGCGGCCGAGGTCGCCGCGGAGCGCGTGGCCGAGCCAGTCACCGAACCGTTCCCACAGCGGGGTGCGGTCGTTGATGCCGAGCGCGGTGAGTTGGGTGTCGATGGCTTCGGGCGGCGGTGCCGGCTGTCTGCCTTCGAAGTAGCCGCGTGGTGACAGGGCCAGCGAGGACAGGACGTACGAGATGACGACGGCGAGCGCCAGCAACAGAGCGTAATAGCCGAGGCGTTTGGCGAGGTGGACGAACACGGGTGGGCATCCTTCGCAGGGGGCGGTGCCGCCAGACGCTATCGCACCGATGTGGCCCGGCCAGGCAGTTGCATGAACCCTTCATTGCAGCCTTGATAAATGCTCTGACCTGGGGATTTAAAATGGTCCGGACCGGCTTACGGTGCCTGTGCGCCGTAGTTGTGCGGCGCTCGTCCACCGAGAGGAAGCGCAGCATGAACCGGTCCCGCAGAAAAATGGCGTTGGCCGTCGTGACCCTGTCCACCGCCGCGGTGATCACAGCCTGTGGTGGTTCCGGGGGCGCGTCGGACGATGCGTCGCGGGGCGGTTCGGCGCCGGCCACCGGCGCCCAGGACCTCAATCCGCACCCGGTCGCGGACTTGAAACAGGGCGGCACGCTCAAGATGGCGATCGAGCAGTGGATCAGCCAGTACAACCCCAACCAGATCGACGGGACCCAGGGCGACGCCTCCGCCATCACGGAACTGGTCGAACCGGAGCTGTTCCGGCTGGACGCCAAGGGGGTTCCGCACCGCAACCCCGATTTCCTCGCCTCCGCCGAGGTCGTCTCCACCGCCCCGCAGGTGGTCAGATACCGCCTCAACCCGAAGGCGAAGTGGTCCGACGGGAAGCCGCTGAGCTGGCGGGACTTCGCGGCCCAGTGGAAGGCGTTGAACGGGAGGGACAAGCGGTTCGCCGCCGCGGACACCAGCGGCTACGCGCAGATCTCCGACGTCGCCCGGGGCGCCGACGACCAGGAGGTCACGGTCACCTTCGGCACTCCGTACGCGGACTGGCAGAACCTGTTCAACCCGCTGCTGCCGGCCTCGCTGAACGCCACCCCGGAGAGCTTCGCCAAGGCGTGGGCCGGCACCGTCCCGGTGACCGCCAACGCCTTCAAGATCGGCGCCTACGACCGGACCGCACAGACCATCACCGCGGTGCCCGACCCCAAGTGGTGGGGCGAGAAGCCGAAACTGGACAAGGTGATCTTCTGGGCGCTGGACGGTTCCAGCTACGTCGACGCCTACCTCAACAAGGAGATCGACTACACCAGCGCCGCCAGTCCCGAGGCGTACCAGCGGCTGAAGGGCGACAAGGGGACCGACATCCGCATCGGCGCGCGCTGGGACCAGGTGACCCTCAGCCTGAACGGCCGGCGCGGCCCGCTCCGGGACCTCCGGGTCCGGCAGGCAGTGATGTTGGGGGTCGACCGCACGGCGCTGGCGAAGGTGGCGGGCAAGGACCTGCCCTTCCAGCCGAAGGTGCTCGGCAACCACTTCTTCATGCCCAACCAGGAGGGTTACCAGGACAACGCGGGGTCGTTCGGCAAGCGGGACGTCACCCGGGCCAGGAAGCTGCTGGACGCGGCCGGTTGGCGGGACGCCGGCCCCGGCAAGCCGCGCACCAAGGACGGTGCCCGACTGACCCTGGACTACGTGCTGCCGTCGGACACCGCGGGCCTGGCGATGGACCAGGCGAAGCTCACGCAGCAGATGCTCGGCGAGATCGGCGTGGACGCCCAGTTGCGCAAGGTGCCGTCCAACGACTATTTCGACAAGTACGTCCACCGCAGCAACTACGACCTCAGCCAGTTCCGCCAGGTCGACCAGGTCTTCCGTTCCCAGGCGTACAGCGGCTACCGCATGCCGCAGGGCGGCAACACCTTCAGCAACTACGGCGGGGTCTCCTCCCCCGAGGTCGACCGCCTGCTGCTGGCGGCGTCCCGGACCACCGACGTGAAGAAGCAGATCGCCCTGTACAACCAGGCGGACGCCGCGGTCTGGGAGCTCGGCCACTCGCTCCCGCTCTACCAGCGGCCGCAGATCCTCGCGGTCCGCAAGGACCTCGCCAACTTCGGGGCGACCGGTCTCGGCAGCGAACAGCTCGTCAAGACGGGCCGGTTGAAGTGACCGGTGGCGCGTCGGGGCGGGGCCACCCCTGCCCCGACGCGGGGCGGTGCCGTCAGCTCCAGAGGTTCAGGGTGACCACGCGCGGAGTGTCGGCGGGCCGGCCCGCGGGGTACGTCAGCGTGACGCGGGTGAAGTGCCGCTGCCCGTCGTGACCGGTCCTGGCCTGCGGGGTGTCCAGGCGCACCCGCACCGGATAGCCGTGGAAGTGGCCGGCCGCACAGTAGGGCTGGCAGTCGTTGACCATGTCCGTGCCCTCCGCCACCGCGGACCGGGAGTGCCACTGCGACCAGCGCAGCGACGTCAGGACGTTGTTGCCGTCCCCGCAGGCGAGCATGAAGGTGCCGGGACTGTGCTGTGCGTTGCCGGTGCAGTCGATGACCGCCACGCGGTTGCCGGTGGGCGGTGTGGTGGCGGCGGAGGCGGACGCCGGCATGGTGGCCGTCGCCAGTGCCGCCCCCGCACAGACCATGAGTGCTGCCGTTGCCCTGTGAAATCGCATATCCGCTCCTCAGCCACTTCGCACGGATGAACGCCTCGGACACCGGCTGCGACGCAGGGTGCGGTTGCCGTCACGGCCCGAACGCGTCCCCGCGGGGCGGTCGCTGCCTCTCTGCGGAGCAGGCTACGACCGTCGCACCCGGCGGCGCCACCCGGACGGCCGACGACCTGCCGGTGCTCCGCAGCGTGGCTCGGGGAACACGGAACGTGTCCCGGCGGCGAGGCGCCGCCCGGCGTCAGGACGAGGGGCGGTGCGCCCGCCACTCCGGCGCGAGCACCGACCAGATCTCCATGTCGTGCCGCTCGCCGCGGTACGCGTAGCTCTCGCGCAGCACGCCCTCGCGCGTCATGCCGAGCCGCCGGGCCACCGCGATGCTGGGCGCGTTCGCCGAGGCGACCCACCACTCGACGCGATGGATCCCCCGTTCTTCGACCGCCCAGTCGACGACCGCCCGCACCGCCCGGGTCACCAGCCCCTTGCCGACCGCCGACGGCTCCAGCCAGCAGCCGGCCTCGGCCACGCCCTGTGCGGTGTCCATCGTCCGCAGCAGGATCGCCCCGACCAGTTGACCGGCCGAGCGGATGCCGTAGATCCGCCCGGTGTCGGCCGCGGTCTTCTCGGCGTACGACGTCAGGTACGCGCGGCTCGACGCCAGGTCGGTGATGACGTCCGGCAGCCCGTTGTGGCGGCCGATGAACTCCCGGCCGCGGTCGATGTGGGCCAGGAACTCCTCGGCCTGCCAAGGCTCCAGCGGCCGCAGCTCCGCGCCGTCCGCCCCCAGGGATGTCGCGAACACCGTCACCCTCCTCGACCGGCCGGAGCCGGCTGCCGCTCGCGCGGCGCGCTCCGCACCGCTCGGGCCGGGATCCTCTCACACGAGGTCAGGGGGCGTCCCGGGAGCCGTGCCGCCGCGGAGCGGGCCGCGCGCCGCGCTCAGGCGGGCGTGTCGGATGCCGCCAACAGGCGCTCCACCGAGGCGAGTTCGACGCAGAGCGTCAGGGCTTCGACCGCGTCGCGGAGTTCGTCGGGGGCGGGGTAGCTCGGCGCGAGGCGGATGTTGCGGTCCCGGGGATCCTTGCCGTAGGGGAAGGTGGCACCCGCGGGGGTCAGGGCGACGCCGGCGTCGGCGGCCAGTTCCACCACGCGGGCCGCGCAGCCGTCCAGCACGTCCAGGCTCACGAAGTAGCCGCCCCGGGGGCGGGTCCACCAGGCCACGCCGGTGTCTCCGAGCCGCTTCTCCAGGAGGGCGTCGACCAGCTCGAACTTGGGTTGCAGCACGGCGGCGTGGCGGGCCATGTGGGCGTGCACGGCCGGTGCGTCGGGCAGGAGGCGGGCGTGGCGGAGCTGGTTGACCTTGTCGGGTCCGATCGTCCGCTTGGCGAGGTGGCCGAGGAGCCAGGCGACGTTGGCCGGCGAGGACCCGAAGAAGGCGACGCCGCTGCCGGCCGCGGTGATCTTCGAGGTCGATCCGAAGACGAAGACCCGGTCGGGATGGCCGTGTTCGACGCTCAGGCCCAGCACGTCCGCCAGCGGCTCGTCCGCCCCGGCCACCTGGTGCACCGCGTAGGCGTTGTCCCAGAAGATGCGGAAATCAGGGGCGGCGGTCTCCATGGCGGCCAGGCGGCGCACCGTTTCGGCGGAGAAGGTGACGGCCGTGGGGTTGCTGTACTTGGGCACGCACCAGATGCCCTTGACCCGCTCGTCGGCCACGAGGCGTTCCACCTCGTCCATGTCCGGGCCGGTTTCCGTCATCGGCACGGGAAGCATGTCGATGCCCAGCTTCTCGCAGATCGCGAAGTGCCGGTCGTAGCCGGGCACCGGGCACAACACGGCCGTCCGCCCCTCCCGCGGCCAGGGCGCGTCGCCGCCCACCACACCGAACAGCACGGCGTCCACCAGGCACTCGTACATCAACTCCAGGCTGGAGTTGCCGAGGGCCACCAACTGTTCCGCCGGCACCTGGAGCAGTTCGGCGAAGGTCGCGCGCAGTTCGGGCAGACCGCGCAGACCGCCGTAGTTGCGGCAGTCGGTGCCGTCCGCGGCGGTGTGGTCGTCGAGGCCCGGCAGACCCAACAGGGCCGACGACAGCGCCAACTGTTCGGCGGCGGGCTTGCCGCGGGTCAGGTCCAGGCGCAGACCGCGGTCCTTGAGCCGCTGGTGCTCGGCGCGGAGCGCGGTGAGCTGGTCGGACAGTTCGGCGGGCGTGCGTGCGGTCAGGTCCATTCCTCATCCTTCGTGCGGTACTGCACCCGGCTGCTGCCGGCGCGCGGCAGCGCCAACGGTAACCGTGGTGGATGAGGACCACCTGCCCATTTCCGCCCGACCGATGCCTGGCAACCTTCCGACACCCGCCAGACACGTCCCGGGCCGCCGCCAGCCAGGCATGTCACTCCGTTCCGGTTCGGTACCCCCACCGCCCGAGATCGCCGCGAACGACCTTGTTCGTGACGTACGCGTTCGTTACCGTCGTGTCATGCCCACCACCCCGGGAACCCCAGCCGAGCCCGCTGCCCCACGCAGCCGCCGCGAGCGCCCCGCGAGGACACCGGCCCGGCCTCGCTCTACGTGTACGTGGCCAACACCGCCGCCCTGCACGCGGCCGTCCTGGACAAGCTGCTGGGTGAGGTCGACCTCCGACCGGCCCGCTCCACGGGCGCCTGGCGCGACCGCCTGGCCCGCGTCATGTCGTCCTACACCTCGGTGCTGTTCGCACACCCGGAACCGGCCCGCTCGGCCCTGGTGACCCGCCCCTCGGGACCGCACTACCTGGAGCTGCTGGAAACCCTGCTGGCCCTGCTGGCCGAAGGCGGCGTCCCGGACGACCGCGCCGCCTGGGGCGTGGACGCCCTCCTGCAGTTCGGCACCGCCACCGCGGCCGAACAGTCCGCCCGGGACGCCGCCCCGCACGCCCAGGACGAGCACGACGCCCTGACGGCCGCGGTGCGCCACGCCTCCCCGCAGACCTTCCCGCGGCTAGCCGCCCTCGGCACCGACCTCTTCTCCGGTGCCGGCGAAGACCGCCTGACCTGGGGTTTCCACGTACTGATCAACGGAATGTCGGAAACCGCGCGGCCGGATCGACCCGACCCCGCCTGAGCGCCCCGGGCACTCCTCCCCCGGCGCACCCACCCACCCCAAGGAGCCCACACCCCCATGACCACCCACCACCCCCTCGCCATCCTCAGCGGCGGCCTCGGCGGCGGCCTCGGCGGCCTGACGCTGGCCCGCGTCCTGCACGTGCACGGCATCGAGGCGACCGTCTTCGAGCTGGAGGACTCGCCGACCGCCCGCACCCCTGGTGTGACGCTGTTGGGCGACGCCGCACACCTGATGTCGCCCTTCGCCGGCGAGGGGGCCAACCTCGCCATGTTGGACGGCGCCGAACCCGGCCGGGCGCTGGCCGCCCACCCCGGCGACCGCGAGGCCGCCCTCACCGCGTACGAGGAGGCCCTCTTCCCGCGCGGCACCGCCTCCGCCCCCGCATCGGACGCCAGCCTGCGGCTGATGTTCGGCGAGGACGCCCTGGCCCGGCTCCTCGACCAGTTCGCCGCCCACTAGCCGGCGGGGCACTGACCGTCCACAGTGCGGACGCTCTGCCGCGACCGTGGAATAGGCGCCGGCGCACGGGAGTTGGAGACGGCGAACCGAAGAAAGTCAGCGACCCCGTTCTTTGGGCGGCGATCGGCCCGTTCCGCCGAGGCAGCCGCACCCGGGGACCCGAGACCGGAGCAGCCATGACCACGCACAGAGCCACGCCCGACGCCGCACCCACCAGTGCGGACCGTTCGTTCCTCTTCGTCCTCGCCAGTTCCCGCTCCGACGGGAACACCGAGATCCTCGCCCGCACCGCCGCCGCCCAACTCCCCGCCGACGTCCCGCAGCGACGAGGTCCGCGCCGACGGCCTGGTGACCACGCTCCACCACACCGCGGCGTACCTGCGGATGCACTTCGGCGGGGTGCTGCTCGGCAACGGCTCCCGCCCCGGCCAGGTGCGGAACGACGACCGCGCCATGGTCCGCGCCAAGGACTTCTTCCAGGAGCCGGCCCCGCTCGCCCGTATGCCCGTCGGGGACGGGCCGGCGCAGCCGTAGCCGGGCGCCCGGAAGCCGGCGGGGCGCGGACCCCGCCGGCGTCGCCCGGTGCCGGTCCGGCTCAGTCGGCGTCCACGCGCAACGAGGCGAAGCGCAGGTTCCGGTGCTTGCCCGGGCCGAGGTCGGCGACCGGACGTCCGGCGCAGTTCGGTCGGGCGTAGAAGTGGGCGGTCTTCCCGACCAGGGAGAGGTTGGAGGTCGTGCCGGCCCCCGCGATGGCGTAACAACGGCCGGGTTCGGGCTGCTTGAGGGTGGCGGCCCGACCGGCCGGCGTGGTGTAGGTGATCATGCCGAGGTCGGCGGCGTCCGCGGTGGCCACCGGCAACAGGACCGCGCCGACGGCGAGCGCCAGGGCCGCGACCGCACGGACGCGTTCCCGACGACGTCCACGTACAAGGGAGTTCATATGGGCTCCAGATGAGGGGAGAGCGGATTGTCGACCGGTCCAACGACGGACCGGCCGACCCGTGACGCCGCCCACGCCGAACTCCCCCGCTACCCCGCCCCGCTACCCCGTCGGACCGTCCGCGCCGGCCGTCACGTCCGCATCGCGTCACCGGCGGTGCGGATCGGGGCCGCACCCGAGGCACCCGCCACGGCCGGCGCGCCGAACAGCCCGATGCCGTACCGGCCGCGGAAGGCCCGGCTGCGGCGGACGGTCAGCGCCACCAGCACGCCGAGGATCGTGAAGGACTCGATCTTGCCGAGCACCGGCACCAGATCGACCGGCAGGGCCAGCGCCGCCATCGTGCTCAGCGCGGCATCGAGCAGCTGCGCGCCGCCCCACAGGAGCGTCAGCCCGCGCAATGCGCTCCGGAATTCCGGCAGTTGAGCCCAGGCACGCTCGGCTGCCTCGGTACCGGACGGGCCGCGCAGCCGGGCCGCGAAGTGGAACGCGAAGGGCCGGGCCGCGAACCGGGTGCCCAGGATCCACAGCCCCAGGACGGCGGGGATGCCGGCGTCCTTCAGCAGCAGCACCCGGGGGCTGCCGCTGAACGCCGAAAGGCCCGCCGACACCGCCAGCAGCACGACCACGAGGAGGTCGAACACCTCGATGCGACGCCGCACCAGCGCCGTGCCCAGGGCGTGCGCCGCCGGTGCCACGCCGCTCAGCAACAGGGCCTGCCACTGGGCCACGTCCTGCGCGCGCAGCACGTAGTACAGGACCATCGGCAGCACGATGTTGACGGCCAGCGGCACGCCCACGGCGCGCCACCGCTGCGCCCCTCGCGCACGTGCGGTTCCCTCGGCTCCCACGACGGCCTCCAGCGGTCCGGCACCGGTCCTTCCGGTACGACGTCGACCTGCCGTCGACGCTAGGAGCCGGACGGGTGGAGAGGCGTCGGCCCCGAGGTCGGACCGGTCGGCACGACTCTCCACCCGTCCGCTCCACCGCCGGGTGGAGAGCTGTCGGGTGGGGAGCCGCCGGCGGGTTCGCCGGCAGTCCGCAACGGGGGTGGCCTGCCGGACGCCGGCCCGGCCCGTGACCAGCCGGCCCGCACAGCGCCCCGGTGCTCGCCCGCGTCGACGCGGCCGGCGTCAGAAGCTGTCGCCCAGCCGCTCGATCAACGGGGCCGCCGCCTGCAACGTCGCCAGCTCCGCGTCCGTGAAGCGCTCGCCCAGGGCCGTCGCCAACTGCTGGGCCCGGGCGTCGCGCTTGTGCCGCAGCACCTCGACGCCGGTGTCGGTCAACGACATGATGATGCGTCGGCCGTCGTGCGGGTCGCGACGACGGTCGACGAGGCCGCGCGCCTCCAGCACGCCCAACGTGGTCCCCATCGCCTGGGACGTGATCTGCTCGGCCCGGGCGAGTTCGGCCGCCGTCGCCGGGCCGCCCCGGTCCAGTCGTGCCAGCGCCGCGCGCTCGGGCAACGAGAGCGCACCGGGCGCCTGGACCTGCCGGAGCCGCCGGGCCAGCAGGCCGATGCTTCCGTAGAGCACACCGGCCAGGTCGTCGACGTCCGAGCTGCGAGTCATGGTGATAAGCCTAGGTTGATCAACTCGACCGATCAACCGGCGCCGACCGCCGTCCGCACACCGGCGCTCCCCTCCCGCGGGGCGCATCGCCGTGCGGCGCGCACCCACAGACATCACCCGTTTGAACTAGGCCCGCGTGACGGCCCCGAAAGGGGGAACCAGTCTTTACGCATTGACCGGTCTTGAGGAGAGGGTGCGGACATGGGAATCATCGCCTGGGCTTTGATCGGGCTGATCGCCGGTGCCATCGCGAAGGCCCTGATGCCTGGCAAGGACCCCGGCGGCTGCTTGATCACCATGCTGATCGGCATCGTCGGCGGCCTGTTGGGTGGCTGGCTCGGCAAGGTCATCTTCGGAGTGCACTCGATCAACGGCTTCTTCCACCTGTCCACGTGGATCGCCGCCATCGTCGGCTCCCTCATCGTCCTGGTCCTCTACCGCTTCACCTTGGGGCGCAACCGCCAACACTGACCGCCCGCCCGACGGGGCGCGGCCCGACGACCGGTGGGGGCCGGAGGACATACGTCTTCCGGCCCCCACCGCACGGGATAAATCGGTTGCGGATGCCGCGCCCGGGCCAGCAAGGTGGGCGCCGACCGCCCGTCAGCAGAGCAGGAGCCCCCCATGCGCCGAGTCCTCGAAAACCCCCAGCGCCCTTTCCGGACGGTGAATTTCGAGGACCACGGCATCCATGCAGATCCAGCACACCCTGAACATCGGCATCCTCGCGCACGTCGACGCGGGTAAGACCAGCCTGACCGAGCGACTGCTGTTCGACACCGGCACCATCGACCGGCTCGGCAGCGTCGACGCCGGTGACACCCAGACCGACACCGGCGTCATCGAGCGGCAGCGCGGCATCACCGTGCGCTCGGCGGTGACCTCCTTCACGACCGGCGGCACCCAGGTCAACCTGATCGACACCCCGGGGCACTCCGACTTCGTCGCCGAGGTGGAGCGCGTCCTCGGCGTCCTGGACGGCGCCGTGCTGGTGCTCTCCGCGGTCGAGGGGGTCCAGGCCCACACCCGCGTCCTGATGCGGACGTTGCGGGAGGTGGGGCTCCCGGTGCTGCTCTTCGTCAACAAGATCGATCGCTCGGGCGCCCGCGCGGAGGCGCTCCTCCGCGACGTGCGGCACAAGCTCGTCCCGCACCCGCTCGCCATGACGGCGGTGCGGGACCTCGGCACGCCGTCGGCCCGGGCGCTCCCCCACGTCCTCGACGACGAGGCGGAGTTCCGCACCCGTGTCGCCGAAACCCTCGCCGAGGTCGACGCGACGGTGCTCGCCCGCGTCGTGGACGGCCCGTTCCCGGACCCGGCCGAACTGCGCACGGCGTTCGCCGAACAGACCCGGCAGGGCCGGGTGCATCCCGTCTTCTTCGGCTCGGCGCGCAGCGGTCAGGGCGTCGGGGCGCTCGTCGACGGGCTCACCGGCCTGCTGCGACGGCCGTCCGCCGATGGGAGTGCGGGCCCGTCCGGTGCGACGCCGCCCCGCGGCACCGTGTTCGCCGTCGAGCGCGGGACGGCCGGGAAGAAGACCGCCTACGTGCGCCTGTTCTCCGGCACGCTGACGGCCCGGCAACGGGTGACCCTGCACCGGCACGGCCCGGACGGCGCGCCCCAGGCGCACCCCGGCCAGATCACCGCCCTACAGGTCGTCGGACGAGCCGGGCACGACGGCGCCCGGCAGTTGACGGCCGGCGGCATCGGGCAGGTCAGCGGCCTGGCGGAGGTCCGGGTCGGGGACCGGCTCACCGACCCCGCCGGCCGGGACGACGGTCCGCGCCCGCCCCGTTTCCCCGCCCCGACCCTGCGCACGCTGGTCCGCCCGCGGCACCGGGCGCCCGGCGCGGCGGGCCGCCTGCACGCGGCGCTGCAACGCCTCGCCGAGCAGGATCCGCTTCTCCACGCCTGCCCCGGGCCCTTCGGCGCCACGTCGGTGCTCCTCTACGGCGAGATCCAGAAGGAGATCCTCGCCGCGACGCTGGCCCACGACTTCGGGATCGAAGCGGTCTTCGAGCCCAGCCGGACGGTCTGCCTGGAACGCCCCGCGGGCGTCGGTGAGGCGTCCGAGGAGATGGGGCGGCAGGCGGCCGGCCCCAGCGGCTTCGTGGCCACCGTCGGGCTGCGCGTCGAGCCCGCGCCCCGCGACGCCGGGGTCGTCTTCCGGTACGAGACCGAACTGGGTGCCCTTCCGCACGCCTTTCACACCGCGATCGAGGAGACCGTGCACGACGCCCTCCGCTCCGGCCCCCACGGCTGGGCGGTCACCGACTGCACCGTCACCCTCATCCGCTCGGGCTTCGCCAGCCCCGTGAGCACGGCCGGCGACTTCCGGGGCCTGACCCCGGTGGTCCTCGGCCGCGCCCTGGAACGCGCCGGCACCCGGGTCTACGAGCCCTGTCACGTCTTCGACGTGGACGTCCCGCTCGACGCGCTGCCGGCGGTCGCCTCGTGCCTCGCCGCGCTGGGAGCGGACATCGAGGAGACCGCGGGCGGGCTGACGTCGTGGCTGGTCAAGGGCACGATTCCGGCCAGTCGGGTGCGGTCCGCCGAACACCGGCTGCCGGGCCTGACCCGGGGTGAGGCCCTGTGGTGGTCCCGGCCCAGCGGCGACCGCCCGCTCAGTCACGCGGCCGCGCGGGGGCTCGCGAACTGATCCGTGGTCGCCCCGCGGACCGCCCTCCGCTCCGAAACCGGCCATCGACCATCGACCATCGGGAAAACAAAAAACCCCGACGCATTACCTGCGATCGGGGTTTGACAACCGGGTCATTTCTCCGCGTATATTGAACGTTTGCATATCGCGAAAAAGCAACCCAAATAAACTTGTTACTGCACAGTCTATTCGAGCGGAGTCGAATTGTCAAACGAGGAATTGCGTAAGGAGCAGGAATTCGTGGACCTGCTCCACGAACGCCTCGACGCCCTGCGATCCGGGGCTCGGACGGCCATGGAACAAGCCCTCCCGCAGCCCTCCGGAACGTTCCAGGCACGGCTGGAGCGGGACGTGCTGGTCGCCGAACAGGCCGAGCTGCTGGCCGGTTTCGACGCCGGGGAACACGGGCTGTGCTTCGGCCGACTGGCGTTCCGGGACGGCCGCGACCACCACATCGGCCGGATCGGCATCCGACGTGACGACGCCGAGCACACTCCCCTGGTCATCGACTGGCGGGCCGATGTCGCCCGGCCGTTCTACCTCGCCACCGGGCACACCCCGATGGGCCTGCGGCGCCGGCGCCACCTCACCACGGAGGGCCGCCGGGTCACCGCTCTGCACGACGAGATCCTGGACCTCACCGACCGCGAACGCACCGGCCACGAAGAGGCGGACGCGGACGCCATCCTGCTGGCGTCGCTGGACGCGGCGCGCACCGGCCGGATGCACGACATCGTGCAGACCATCCAGGCCGACCAGGACCGCATCATCCGCGCCCCGCACCACGGCGTGCTCGTCGTGGAGGGCGGCCCGGGCACCGGCAAGACGGTCGTGGCCCTGCACCGGGCCGCGTACCTGCTGTACGCGCACCGCGAACAGCTCGCCCGCCGCGCGGTGCTGATCGTCGGCCCCAACCCGGCGTTCCTCAGCTACATCGGACAGGTCCTGCCGTCGCTCGGCGAGACCGGTGTGCTGCTGGCGACGCCCGGCGAGCTGTTCCCGGGGGTGACCGCGACCGGCACCGACACGCCCCGCGCGGCCGCGGTCAAGGGCGACGTGAGGATGGCCGAGGCCCTCGCGCGCTTCGTGTCCGACCAGCAGACGCTGCCCGACCCCGTCGTCGTCATCGCCCACGAGGACGGTGAACTGCACCTGGACGCCGCGCTCGTGGCCGAGGCCCGCCGGCGGGCCCGGGACACCAAGCTGCCGCACAACCTCGCCCGTCCGCACTTCGCTTTCCACGTGATCGACGCGCTCACCGCGCAACTCACGGAACGCCTGGGCGCCGACCCGTACGGAGGCCCCAACCTCCTCGGCCCGGACGACGTCGCCCAACTCGGCAAGGCCATCGCCACCAGCCACGACGTGCACGGCGCCATCGAGGAGTTGTGGCCCAGGCTCACCGCGCAGGAGCTCGTCGCCGACTACCTCACCGAACCGGTCCACCTCCCCGAGGCCGACGCGGCGGCGATCCGTCGCAGCGGCGGTGCCTGGACGCCGGCGGACGTCGCGCTGCTGGACGAGGCGGCCGAACTGCTCGGCGAGGACGACTCGGCCGCCCGGGCCGCCGCCGAGGCCGAACGCCAGGAACTCGTCGCCTACGCGCAGGGCGTGTTGGACCTGTCCTACGGTTCGCGCACGCAGGAGTTCGAGGACCGGGACGACGAGGAGTCGGAGGTGCTGGCCGCGCACGACCTGATCGACGCGGACCGGCTCGCCGAGCGCCAGGAGGAGGCCGACCACCGCAGCGCCGCCGAACGCGCCGCGGCCGACCGCACCTGGGCCTTCGGCCACGTCATCGTCGACGAGGCGCAGGAGCTCTCCCCGATGCTGTGGCGGCTGCTGATGCGCCGCTGCCCGACGCGCTCGATGACGCTGGTGGGCGATCCCGCGCAGACCTCGGAGCCGGGTGGCTGCGGTGCCTGGGAGGCGGCGCTCGCGCCGTACGTCGAGGACCGGTGGGAACACGTCCGGCTCGGCCTCAACTACCGCACGCCGACCGAGATCATGACGGTGGCGGCGGAGGTCCCCCGGGCCGCCGACCCGTCGTTCGTGCCGCCGAGGTCGATCCGTTCCACCGGTGTCCGTCCGTGGGCCGAGCACACCGACGACCTGCCGCGGGCGGTCGCGGAGGCGGTGGCGCGCGAGACGGTGCGCGACGGCCGGGGCCGGCTCGCGGTCATCGCCCCGCGCGAGCGCTGCGCCGCCCTGGCGGCCGCCCTCCCGGGGGCCGCCGTCGGCGCCGCCCCCGATCTGACCCGGCCGGTGGTGGTCCTGGGCCCGCGCCAGGCCAAGGGGTTGGAGTTCGACACCGTGCTGGTGGCGGAGCCGGCGGAGTTCGGCAGCAGTGACCTGTACGTCGCCCTCACGCGCGCGACGCAGCGGTTGGGCGTGCTGCACACCGGTGCGTTGCCCGCCGGATTGACCGCGTTGGCCGACTGACCGTCCGCAGGCCGCGGCCCGCGGTGTGCGGGGCCGTCGCCCCACGGGTGGTGCGGCGACGGCCCGCGCGGCGCTGAATCGGCCGGGGCCATCGCGGCAGCGGCAACAACGGTCGATATACGAGCCAACTTCACGCAGTACACCCTCTCGTTCAAGAATTACCCAAAAGATGCCATCGGCATCGCAAAGCAGACGTAAGGTGATGTGATCAGCGGGGTAGTCGCGTGATGCGGCGACCGTCGGCCCGCCACGTCCGGGGCCGCACGGCCCCACCGTCCGGACAGACCACGGAGGAGAAGAGGATGACCCGTCACCACCGCCGCACCGTCCACTCCGCCCTCATCGGCGCCGTCGCAGTGACCGCACTGGGGGTCACCGCCGCACCGGCCTCGGCGAAGTCCTCGCTCTCCTTCACCGCCGGCCCCCGCTCGGTCGGCCTGGGCGGCGCCGTCCACACCAAGGTCAGGGCGAGCGACGACAACTCCTCCTTCAACAAGGTCTGCGTGCAGCAGCGGTGGAGCACAGCCGCCCCCTGGCGCACCGCGGCGTGCTCCAAGCCGGCGCGGCACACCGGCGGCGCGCTCAACACCACCGTCCGCGCCAACCACCACGGCCACCTGTCCTTGCGCGCGGTCCTGCTGGAGGGCCGCTCGCCGCAGGACAAGCACCCCCGGACGCGCACGACCTCGCGCCCGCTCACGATCACCGTCCACTGAGGACGTCCGGGACCGCCTGACGCCCGCGCACCACGCCCCCGTCGCGGCGCGGCGTCTGTCGCTGAACACCCGTTCCCCACCATGCCCTTGGGCGTGAAATAATCGCGACATGTCGGTTTCTGTGCGGGTTCATCGAGAGCGCGAGGCGGTCCCTGAGTACTGGTCCGATGCGCGGACCTTCGCCGTGGTGGTGGCACGCGAGGAGGGTGCGGGCATCGGCGCGGTCGTACTGCTGGACCTGGGGGCGGACGACCCCGCTCTCCGGTTCGTGGGCATCGTGGAGGGGGCCGTGGACACCCGGGTGCCGTTGCTGGAGGCCGCGGCGCAGGTGGTGCGGGAGACCGGTGGCCGGAGCCTCCGGTGGGTCGAGGACACCGGCGAGATGCCACTCGGAGCCGCCGCCGCCCTGGAGGAGTTGGGGGCGGTCGCCGGCGACGAGGTCCACCGGTGGTGGCGGCACGAGGTGACCGAGGGGATGCCCGCCGCGCCGACTGCCCGGGGCGCTGCGCTGCCGGCTGCGGAAGGTGCGTCCTTCCGGGTCGGCATGGGCGGTGCCTGGTGCGATGTGGAGGTGGTCGGCGACCGCGCGGTGCTGGTGCACGATCGGCAGGAGGAGGGCACGGCCGCTGCGCTGGCGGCACTGGTGTCGTTGGCGGTACGGCGGGTCACGGCGGAGTCCGCCGGCATCCGGGCGGTCGAGACGTGCGTGGCGCCCGGCGACGACGTCTTCGAGGCGGCCCTCGTCTCTCTCGGATTCGCACCGACGACCCGGCGGGCCGTCGAGTACCACCTCGCGTGGGACACCTGAACGACCGCGCCCCACCGCCGCGCGACCGCTCCACGCCCCTGGGTACGCGCCGCCGCCACGGCATTCCCGGAATCGCCGCCGCTCGTGCCCGAGACTGGGCCCCGGACGCCCCTCGCGGTACTCGCCGCGCGGGTCCGCAGGTCCCCGACCGGTCGCGACGGAGGAACGCATGGCGGAGGAGGAGCGCGCGGCGCCGGCCCCGGTGCCCGGTACGGACGGCGATCGGCGGCGGTTGCGCTACGAGTTGTTGGGCTGCGCCCTGCACGGTCACCGTCTCGAAGGAGTGACGGCGCGGCGGGTGCGGCCGGCCGATGCGCTGTTGGCCCGTGAGGACCCCGACGGCCTGCGGTGGCACCGCTGCCTGCGGTGCGACGCCTGGGTCCCGGTGGACCCGCCGGCTCAGCCGGACCGGCCGCATCCGCCCGAGCGGCACGAGATCGTCCTGCCGTTGCGCGGCAAGCCGCTGCGCGACCGCTACGTGCTGCGGCTGATCGCGCTCGACCGGCTCCTGCACTTCCTGGTGCTCGGGGCGCTCGCCGCCGGCATCCTGATCTTCGTGGACAAGCGCGCCGGTCTCCAGGCACCGTTCTACCGGTTCATGGACCTGCTGCAGAACGGCCTCGGCGGGACCGGCGGGGTCTCCGAGCGCGGACTGTTGGGCGAGGTGGGGAAGGCGTTCGCGGTGCGGTCCTCGACACTGTGGCTGATCGGGTTGGTGATCGCCGCGTACGCGCTGTTGGAGGGCGTCGAGGCGGTGGGGCTGTGGTTCGCCAAGCGGTGGGCGGAGTACCTGACCTTCGTCGCCACCACGGTCCTGCTGGTCCCCGAGGTCTACGAACTGACCTCCCGGGTGACCGTCACCAAGGTCCTCACCCTGGTCATCAACCTCGCGGTGGTGGTCTATCTCCTCGTCGCCAAGCGGCTGTTCGGGGTGCGCGGCGGCGGCCGGGTGGAGGCCGCCGAACGCGCCCGGGACGTCAGTTGGGACGCGGTGGAACGGGTGCTGCCCGGCCGGACCGCGGACTGAGCGGCACCGGTTCCGATGTGCCGTCAGTCGGTGTCCAACGCCTTGCGGACCTCGGTCGCGACCGTTTCGTCGGTCAACAGCTCGTTGTGCTTCAGGCAGGGCGCCTCGACGTTGTCGGCGCCGGTGAGCACCGTGCTGGTGACCGGGACGATCTGTTCGTCGCAGGGCGAGCGGACGGTGGTGTAGCGGACCGTTCCGGGTGTCTCGCCGCCGTCGTTGAGCCGTTTCACGACGTAGGAGCCGGGTGTCATGTCGCGGCATCCCTGGTCGTACAGGGCGCAGAGCCAGGCGAGTTGGGTGCCGTGGTTGGGGCCGGCCAGGGACACCCAGTGGTGGACCTTGGTCGCGCCGGCGCCGAACCTGACGTACCAGCGGGTGGTGAGGCTGCCCAGGCTGTGCGCGACGATGTCGACCTGCGCGGCGCCGGTGCGTCGCAGTACCTCGTCGACGTACGCCTGGAACTGCGGTGCGAGCGTTTCGTTGGCGGACTGCGTGGTGTCGTAGTCCCAGGCGAAGAGCCGGTCCGCCGGCCTGCCGGCCGCGATGAAGCGCCTGATCATGTCGTCCCAGACACCGGGGCCGGCGTTGCGGCCGTGCACGAAGATCACCGGACGGTCGTTCGCGGCGGGAGACCGCTGCGGTGCGGCCGCGGCCGGTGCGCTCGCCACGACGACGGACAACAGGACGGACAGGACGGGCACGGTGAGGCGACGCACGGGGGACCTCCGCGACGGTGGCGAACGGGCGGTGCGGACGGCACGGACCGTGCCGACGTGAAGCATTCTCCACCGGTGCGGAGGCATCCAAACGTACGGGGGAGACCGGTGACCGGCCTCCCCCGCAGCTGACTAACGAACCGTCACTTCAGGCCGAGCGCCGACCGGATGGTGGTGAACAGGTCCGTCTGGTTCGTGACGCCGAGGACCCGGTACGCCTGCGGGCCCTGGGCGGCGATCCGCACCTGGGTGCCGGTGTGCTCCTGCGACTGACCCGGGGTGTTGGTCGAGTAGTTGACCTTCAGCTGCTGGCCCTCGTTGGTGACGAGGGTCGAGGACAGGCCGGGAGGGGTGGCCTCCAACGGCACGATCTGGCTGGTGTGGCCGTGGTCGGCGGTGGTGACCACGAGCGTGTCGGGGTGCTTGGCCGCGTAGTCGCGGGCCACCTTCACAGCACGGTCGAAGGCGGCCGTCTCCCCGATCTGGCCGCAGGGGTCGGCGGCGTGGTCCTGCTTGTCGATCGACGCGCCCTCGATCTGGAGGAAGAAGCCCTGCTTGGCGTGCTTCTGCTTGGCCTCCAGGAGCTCGATCGCCTTGGTGGCCGAGTCCGCCAGGGTCGGGGTGGCCGCCGGGCGGTTGGCGTTGCCGGTCACGCACCGCTGCGGGTCGGTGCCGCCGCGCGCCGCCGGCTTGCCGGTCCACTCGGTCGGCACGTTGCCGGGCGCGAACAGGCCGAGGACCGGCTTGCCCGCCTTGACGCCTTTGAGGCCGGCGCTGTCGGTGACGACCTGGTAGCCCAGCTTCCGGGCCTGTTCGGTGACGGTCAGGCCCTTGTAGGTGCCGTCGGTGACCAGCTGGTCGAACCGCTGCTTGCCGCCGCCGAGGAGGACGTCGACCTTGTGGTTGACGGACTGCTCGGCGATCGAGCCCGGGCCGCCCTTGGCGAGGGTGTCGGTGGGGCACTTGGCCATGTCGCCCGGCCCCTGGCAGGAGCGGTCGGTGGCGTGCGAGGCGAGCACCGCCGGGGTGGCGTCGGTGAGTTCGGCGGTGGTGACGCTGCCCGTGGCGTAGCCGTTCTTCTGTGCCAGTTCGAGGATGGTGGGGATGGCCTTGTCGGTGTCCGGGGTCTTGGAGATCCGACCGTTGACGGTCTTGCGGCCCGTCGCCCAACCGGAGCCGCTCGCGGCGGAGTCGGTCACGTAGTCCGGGGTGCCGTCGGCGTGGACCGCGTACGTGGTGTAGGCACCGGTGAGCGGGAACTGGTCCATGTTCAGGCGGCCGTTGGCGCCGACCACGTAGTCGCGGGCCAGGGTGATCTCGGAGTCCCCCATGCCGTCACCGATCAGCAGGATGACGTTCTTCGCCTTGCCGCCCTTGATGGCGTGCTGGGCCTGCTGCTTGGTGTCGGAGGCGCCGGCCGCGGTGGTCACGGCCACGGCGGCCGCGGTGGCGGCGACCAGGGCGGTGGCGGTCACGACGTGCCGGCGGGAGGGTCTGTGCATGGAGCGTCTCCTTGAAACGTTCGGGGAGGCGGACATCTGGTCCGACGCGCCACAGCCCACCAGTCGTCGGTGAACCGGAAGTGACGCGTCGACAGCACCGGCGCGTCCGGGGCGTAACGGCACGGCGCGGGACGGTCGACGCGGGGGCGTTCGCCTGGCCGCAGGCAGCCCGACGACCGGCTCCGCCCCCGCCACCTGGTCCCCGGCCGGCCGCTCACGCCTGCAAGCGCGCGACCCATGGATGGACACACGCACGTCCGTCGGCCCGGCGGCCGTAGGTTCGTGTGAGGGCCTCGATCAACCACCGTCGCTGCGCCCCGTCGAGCACCGGCAGCGCCGCCGCGAAGTCCACTTCGTCCTTGGGGCGTGGCGACTTGGCCTTGTAGTAGAGCTGAACCTCGGGAGCCAGGAAGGGCACGTCCGCCGCCGAGGTCGCGCCCAACGCGCCGATCGGCCTGCGCACCCGGGCGTCGCGCCGGGACACCCACTCCGTTCCCTGGGACTCGTCGAGCATGACTTGGACGCGCCAGGGACGGTCGGGGCCGGGCCGACACCAGACGTCGTGCACGCCGAACGGCAGGAGCTCGCCCGGCGACCAGGGGCGCAGACTGCCCGGCGGATCGGCCGCCCACCACTCCCAACCGGCCAGCGCCCGCTGCACCGCCAACTGGTCCCGCCGCAGCACCAGGACGTCGAGGTCCCCGTGCGGGCGGAGCACCCGGCCCACCGCCAACTCCACGGCGATGCCGCCCGCCACCCACCACCGGACGTCCCGTCCGACGAACAGCGCGACGGCCTCGCTCAGCGAGGCCGGTTCCCAGTTGCCGAACGGTGCCTGAAGCCGTCTCATGTCCATCAGTCTGTACGGCGCCGTCGGGCGCACTGCCCCGACCGGTCCGCAGACCCCCTTCCTTACTGCCGATTTACGGCTTCTTTGAGCACTATGGGTACGTCTCGGCAACTTTCGTGTGCCTCAGGACACCTGAGGAAGAATCAAAGGACCAGCAGTGCGCCCACTCGTCATCCCGTTGTCCGTCCCTGCAGTCGCTTCATTGGGACAGCGGGGCTGACCGCCGTGACGACCTCTCCGCACGCCACCGCAGCGACGCCCCCGTCCGTCTCCCCCAAGCCCTCCCGGCGTCCGGTGCCCGCACCGCGCCGTCGTGCCGCACCGTGGTTGCGGCCGACCATCCGGATCCGGCTCACGCTGTTGTACGGCGGGATGTTCCTGATGGCCGGCGTGGTGCTGCTCGCGCTCATCGCCTTCCTGGCGGCCGACACCCTGAAGGAGGGCACTCCCGACTTCCGGGTCTTCGGCACCGACCTTCGGGTCAGCAACGTCAACTGCCCGATCCTCCCGATGTCCGGCACCGTCGACGAGATCAACAAGGCGATCAGCACCTGCATCCAGGACCAGCGCTCCCTGGCGCTGGGGCAGCTCCTCAACCGGTCGATGGGGCTGCTGTTGGGTTTGACGATCGTGGCGTTCGCGTTCGGTTATGCGATGGCGGGGCGGGTGTTGTCGCCGTTGGGGCGGATCACGCGGACCGCGCAGCGGGTGGCGGGGTCGGATCTGCACCGGCGGATCGAGTTGGGGGGTCCGGATGACGAGTTGAAGGAGTTGGCGGACACCTTCGACGAGATGTTGGACCGGTTGGACCGGGCGTTTGAGTCGCAGCGGCGGTTCGTGTCGAACGCGTCGCATGAGTTGCGGACGCCGTTGGCGATCAATCGGACGTTGTTGGAGGTGCAGCTGGCCGATCCGGCGGCGTCGGCGGAGGTGCAGCAGCTGGGGAAGACGTTGTTGGCGACCAATGAGCGCAGTGAGCAGTTGGTGGAGGGGTTGCTGCTGCTGGCGCGCAGTGAGAACAAGATCGTGGACAAGCGTCCGGTGGATCTGTCGGAGGTGGCGTCGCAGGCGGTGGATCAGACACGGGAGGAGGCGCAGGCCAAGGGGGTGGAGCTGCGGGGGGTGCGTCAGCAGGTGTTCGTGCAGGGCAACGGGGTGTTGTTGGAGCGGATCGCGTTGAATCTGGTGCAGAACGCGGTGCGGTACAACGTGCCGGAGGGGGGCTGGGTGGAGGTGACCACCGAGCCGCACCCGGGGTGCGCGGTGCTGGTGGTGTCCAATACGGGTCCGGTGGTGCCGGCGTATGAGGTGGAGAACCTCTTCGAGCCGTTCCGCCGGCTGCGCACCGAGCGGACCGGCAGCGACAAGGGCGTCGGCCTGGGCCTGTCCATCGTCCGCTCCGTGGCCCGCGCCCACGACGGCACCATCACCGCCCAACCCCGCGAGGGCGGCGGCCTGGACATGCGCGTGGTGCTCCCCCTCTGACACCCCCGTCGCGGACCGTGGAGACTGGCCCGGCGGTCGGCGGGCCACCAACCCCGGGCGCCGCGGTCCCCGGCCGACGGTGAGCCGTGTCGAAGTCGGGACGCAGCACAGGTCGCGGGTAATTTGCCGGTGGGCGCTCCGGCGTTCCGCGTGCGTCGCAGGTGCGCGGACGCGTCGGACCGCCCGTCAGACGTCGAGGTCCGAGGGAGCTTCCCGCGATGCGTCCGTGCCGCTCCGTTTCCCGTGGGGCCGGTCCGCGATGACCGGCGACGAGCGGGCGTTCACCCGTCGGCGCCTCGTGGCCGGGGTGGCGGCACTGGCGGCGACCACGGCCTGTGCCGACTCCGGCGCCCCGACCCCGGACACCGGCAGCGAGCCGCCCGGCTATCCCGGAGCGCAGTGGGTCCCCGCCGACATCACCAACTACACCCCCGCCAACCGGCCGAGCAGTCACCCGGTGCAGTTGGTGATCGTGCACGTCACGCAGGAGACCTTCCCGGACACCCTGATGCTCTTCGGCCGCCCCGGTTACCGTGCCTCCGCGCACTACACGGTGCGCTCCGAGGACGGCCACGTCGCGCAGTGCGTGCGCGAGCACGACGTGGCCTGGCACGCCGGGAACGCCCGGTACAACTGGCGCAGCATCGGCGTGGAGCACGAGGGGAGGGTCGACGAGCCCCGCTGGTTCACCGACGCGCTCTACACCCGGTCCGCGGCCCTGACCGCCGCGATCTGCCACCGCTACCGCATCCCCGTCGACCGCCGGCACATCATCGGCCACCACGAGGTGCCCGGTGCCGACCACACCGATCCCGGGCCGCTGTGGGACTGGGCGCGCTACATGCGCCTGGTGGCCGCCGCCTTCTGAGGACCGCCGGCCCGGGACGCCGGCGGTCCGCTCAGCCGCTGCGCCGGGTCGGGGCTCAGCTCCGTTCGGCGGTGTCCGCGTCCGGTCCCGAGGTCTCGTCGAACGCCGCGAGGAGTTCGCGGGACCAGGTCAGGCTGCCGTCGCGCAGGTCGTCGACCACCCCGCGCAGCCATCGTTCCTCGGCGCCGAGGACGGCGAGCAGGTACTCGTTCTCGATCAGCGTGATGCGCGGGAGGCCGGCCGGGACGTCGGCGGTCTGGCGCTCCAGGGCGGTGCGCTGGGCGGTGATCCGGGCCAGCCGCCGCTCCAGGATCGGCGCCACCTCGTCGGGAGCGAGCAGCAGCGCGCTGGACAGCGCCGCCGGGAACACCGGGAACTCCGCCTTGGGCACCGCCAGCATCTGCTCCAGCCACTCGCGGGTGGTCGCCCGGCCCGCGTCGGTGACCTCGTAGACGGTCCGCTCGGGGTACTGCTGGTCCCGCTCGGTGTGCCGGACGGCGATCAGTCCCCCGCTCTGCAGCCGCTCGATGGTGCGGTACAGGCCGGCCCGCTGTCCGACGTTGACCACCTGCTCCTTGCCCCACTGCTTGAGCAGTTGCTGGATGCCGTACGGGTGCAGCGGGCGGTGGTGCAGCAGCACCAGCACGGTCAGGCCGAGCGGGGAGCTCTTCACGGGGGCGGTCATGCGGGTCATCGTAGTCATCACACGAACTAGTTGCACTGATACTAGTTGTTTTGCAACTATGTGCTGCATGAGTCAGAACCAGGCACATCCTGTGGGAGGGGTTTTGCGCGACAACGGCGACCGCGTCGGTCACGGCGGGGGCATCCGGACGGCACTCGTCATCGGGGGCGGGGTGGCGGGCCCGGTCGTGGCCCTCGCACTGCGCAAGGCGGGCATCACGGCGACGGTCCACGAGGCGTACCCGACCGCCGCCGACGGCATCGGGGCCTGGCTGGGCCTGGCGCCCAACGGGCTGGCGGCGCTGGCGACGGTGGGTGCCGACGCGGCGGTGCGGGCGGCGGGGCAGCCGGTGCCCGGGGTGGTGATGGCGGACGGCGCCGGCCGTCAGCTCACCCGCTTCGACGGCTTCCCCGAACTGCCCGCCACGATGACCATGCCGCGCGACCGGCTGTTCCGGGCGCTGACCGACCACGCGGTCGCCGAGGGCGTCCGGTTCGCGTACGGCAAGCGGCTGGTCGGTGCGGAGGAGACGGCCGACGGCGTCACCGCCCGCTTCGCCGACGGGACCACCGCGACCGCCGACCTGCTGATCGGCGCCGACGGCATCCGCTCCACCGTCCGCACGCTCATCGACCCCGCGGCGCCCGCGCCGGAGTACGGCGGGATACTGAGCTTCGGCGGCTTCGCGGCGGCGGACAGCGGCATCGAGGCCGACGTCGAGGTCTCCCCGGGCACCATGTACTTCGCGTTCGGCCGGGCCTTCATGGGGTACTGGCGGGGCCCGGACGGGCGGCTGATCTGGTTCGCGGGGCTGCCCACGGACAACCCGCCGAGCCAGGAGGAGTTGGCGCGGGTGCCCGCCGCCGAGTGGCTGGACCGGCTCCGCGCCCTGTACGCCGGCCACGTCCCGGGCGAACGGCTCCTGCGGCACACCGCCCCCGACGCGCTGATGGTGGTCGGCCGAATGGAGCGCATGCCGTCCGTGCCGCACTGGCACCGCGGGCGGATGGTGCTGGTGGGTGATGCGGTGCACGCGCCGTCCTCAAGCTCCGGACAGGGCGCCTCGCTCGCCATCGAAAGCGCCGTCGAACTGGCCCGTTGCCTGCGCGACCGGCCCACGTACGGCGAGGCGTTCGCCGCCTACGAGGCGCTGCGGCGTCCGAGGGTGGAGGCGATCGGGCAGAGCGCCGCGGCCGTCAACAAGGTCAAGGCGGGCAAGAGCGCGGCGCCCGGGCCGGCGTTCCCGGCGCCCGAGGAGATGTTCCGGGCGCTGCACTTCCACCGGATCGACTGGGCGGCGACGGTCCCGGCGTGACCCGGCCGGCCCCGCTGCCGGCTACGCCGTGCCGCCCTCGCCGTGCGTCGTCCCCGGCACGGCGGCGAGGGCGGCCAGGCAGGCGCGGACCGGCGGGCTCTCCGCACGGGTGGGCCAGGCAACGCGGATGTCGCGGCGGAGGGCCGGCCGCACGGGGAGGAACCGGACGTCGGGCGGGGCCGGTCGGCGGGACGTCGCAGGCACGAGACAGGCCGTCAGGTTACTTGCCACCAGGGTGAGTTGGGTGAGGTGATCGGCGAGGACGTAGCGGACGTCGGGTTCGACGCCGCGGGTGCGGAGCGCCTGGACGAGGGCCTCGTACGCTTCGGTGCCTGGCGGGCAGCACGCCCAGGCGGTCGCGGCGAGCCCGTCGAGGTCGGCGCGGGCGGTGAGGTCGAGCACGGCGCGGTCGGCGAGCGGATGGCGCACGGGCAGGGCGACGTAGACCTCCTCGGTGACGAGGGTGCGCAGCGCGACGCCTTCGGGGACGGCGAGCGGGCGGGGCGCCCAGCTCTCGACCAGGAGCAGGTCGAGGCCGCCGTCGACCAGGCGGGGCAGGAGTTCGACGGCCTCGCCGTCGACGACCGTGGGGACGAGGCGGGGGTGCGCGGCGGCCAGCGCGGCGAGCGCGTCGGGCAACAGGGCGCGCACCGCACTGCCCACCCCGCCGATCCGCAGGGGCCCCAGCACCTCGTCGTCGAGATCTGCCAAGTCGGCCTGCGCGGCCGCGAGTTGAGCGATCAGGCGGTCGGCGTGGGCGGCCAGGACCCGGCCGGCGTGGGTCAGCCGGACGCTGCGGCCGTGCGGCTGGAGGAGCGGGTGGCCCGCCTCGCGTTCGAGTTTGGCCAGCTGCTGGGAGACGCCGGAGGGCGTCAGGTGCAGGGTGCGAGCGGCTTGGGCGATCGATCCGTGCGTGGCGACGGCGGCGAGCGCCCGGAGCCGGTCAATGCTGAACACGGTACGGATGCTACCGATTATTGGGCTTGAATCATTGCTTTTTGTTTATGGTTCGGGCCGGCACAGTGGATGTCATGACGAGTGGAGACGAGGTGTCCGCGGCGACGTCGGTATCGGTTCCGGGAGGGGTGTCGGCGCGCGTCCGGATCGGGTCCGGCGGCGCGCGGCGGTGGCCGGTACCGGGCGGCCGGGCCGGGAGTCCCGTGGTGCTCGTCGTCGCGGGGTCGGCGTGCATCTCCGCGTCGGCCGTGTTCATGAAGCTCTCCGGGACCAACGCCGGTACGGCGGCCTTCCTGCGCTGCGCACTGGCGCTGTTCGTCCTGGTTCCACTCGCCTGGCGGGAGGTGCGGCGGATCGGTCCGCGGTCGCTGCGCCACCAGTTGATGGACCTCGCCGCCGGGGTGCTGCTCGGCGTGGACATGGTGTTCTGGGCGGCCAGCGTGCTCACCGTCGGCGCCTCGGTCGCCACCGTGCTGCTCAACGTCCAGGTGGTGGTCTTCCCCTTGCTGGCCCGACTGGTGTCGGGGACCAGGCTGTCGGGGCGGTTCGTGCTGATGGCCCCGCTGATGTTGGCCGGGGTGGCGCTGGCGAGCGGGGCGATCGGACACCCGCAGGCCGGCAGCGACCCGGTCGCCGGAGTGGCGTTCGGAGCGGCGGCGGGGGTGGCGTACGCGGGCTACCTCTTCCTGATGCGCCTGGGCGGTGGGCGGGAACACACCCTCCTGCCCGTGTGCGTCTCGACCGCGGCGGCCGCCGCGACGGCGGCGCTGATGGGCGGACCGTGGACCGGGATCACCCTCAACCCCGGCTGGCCGGCATGGGGTTGGCTGATCACCCTGGCCCTCGTCGGGCAGGTCCTGGCCTGGCTGTTGATCACCTCCGCGCTGCCCGGGCTGGCGCCGAACGTCGGTGCCGCGCTGCTGCTGCTCCAACCGGTGATGGCCTTCGGCCTCGGCATGGCGATCGGGGAACGCCCGACCCTGACCCAGGCCGCCGGCTGCGCCCTGGTGGTCGCGGCGGTCTGGCACAACAGCCGACCGCGGCGGGCGCGGCGTCCGTCGCCCGGGCGACGGCCGGCACGCGGGTGAGGCGGCGGCACCCGGGCCGCCCCTGGGCGCGCCCCGTCCGGACGCGGCACCGCGATACGGTCACGGCATGGCTGATTCCCGCAGGGCTGATCCCCGCCTGACCACGCCGTCGTTCCTCGTACTCGGCTTCGTCCACCAGTTGGGCGAGGCCAGCCCGTACGACGTCAAGGTCGAGGCCGCCCGCACGGTGGCCCCCTTCTGGTCGATGCCGCACGCGCAGGTCTACGCGCAGTGCGACCGGCTCGTCGCGGCGGGCCTGCTGTCGGAGTCCCGACAGGCGGGCGGACGCAACCGGCGGCTGCTGAAACTGACTGCGGCGGGCGAGGCGGCCCTGACGGAGTGGCTCGCCGACTCGACCTTCGTCCCCGTCGAGGCGCGGGAGCGCGGCATCCTCAAGTTGTGGTTCGGCGGCCGGCCGGAGGTCCACTCCCCCGTGCAGCTCGACGCCCACCGCGGCACGCTCGCGGACTACGAGCAAATGTCCGCGAGCATCGGGGAGTTGCTGACGCGCGGGCAGCGCGAGGCACTGGAGTTCGGCATCCGCTACGAGCGGATGATGATCGACTTCTGGCACTGGGTGGAGCAGCGGGGGGAGGGGGACGCCGACCGCGGCAGCGGCGCCGAGGCCCGCGGGGGCACCGACGCTCCGCACCACCGGGAGGCCGAACTCCGGGACGCGGAGAGCCAGTAGCGTCGACTCCGACGGCGCTCCCCGCACCTCCCGTTTCGCCCGCGACGTCACAAGTGTCCTACTGGCGCGTAAAGAAGGGCCGCGTTCCCCATTGACCGCGGCACCGATCCCCCCTACCTTCACGACAGTCCATTTGGGACCATCCAGTAAGGACCATCATCGGCCGCCGGGCCAGTCAGGGGCAGGGCCGCGATCCAGGGAGTCGCCATGAACCGTCCGCGGGGGGCCACTTGGCGCCGCACGGCCACCATCGCCGTGGTCGTCGTCTGCGTGGGATACGCGCCGATCGCGATGACCGAGCTGTGGCCCTACGCGCACCGGGGCGCACCCGACCTCGGCAGGTGGCTGCTGGGCCGGGCGGTGTCGCCGCAGTACGTCGCCGACGCCCTGGCCACCCGGATCGGTCCGTACGGGCGCAGCCTGGCCGCGATGATCCTCCACTCGGTGTTGGGCGGCCTGCTGATGCTGCTCGGCCCCGTGCAGCTGCTCTCGGCGATCCGGCGGCGCATCCGGCTGCACCGCGCCCTGGGTGTGGTCTTCGCACTGACGGTGTACGCCTCGATGGCGGGCGCCGCGGTCTACTTGGCGCGGACCGCGCCGGGCGAGGCGTTCAGCGGTCCGGCGTTCTGGATCGTGCTCGCCACGATCCTCGTCGGCACCGTCCTGAGCGTCACGTTCGGCATCCTCGCCGCCGTCGGCGGCCTGCCCGACCTGCACCAGCGGTGGATGTTGCTGTGCTACGGCTACCTGATGACCGCGCCGCTGCTGCGCCTTGAGTGGGGCGCGCTTCCGGTGCTGCTGCCCGGGCTCTCCATGGAGGACGTCAATCGCGTCGCGATCATGCACCTCGGGTCGGTCGTGGTCTTCGGGGCGCTGCTCGCCTCGCGCGCGATGGACAAGCGGGACGCCGTCCCCGGGGTAGGCGGCACGTGGGTGCCGACGCCGGTGCTCGTCGCGGCCCATGTGGTCGGCGTGGCCGGGCTCATCCGGATCGTCGCGTCGAGCGCGGGGTGGGGCACCGCCGGACACCGCCTGCTCGCCGCCTATCTGGTCCCGCTCCTCGCGGCGTATCTCGTCATGGTCGTCCGCCAGCGGCGGGCGGGCCGGGACGGCAGGAGTTGGGCGCGTGAGGAGTGGCGGCTGCACCTGGTCGCACTGTGCCTGGCCCCCCTCTTCTCGGCCACCGCGGGCCTGCTCTTCGAACGCTACGTGGGGCTGGACCGGCGCACGGCGCTGGCCGCCGGGATCGCCATCGGCTGCGGGATGTTGGCGTTCGTGGCGACCGCCGTGGTCAGTCTGCGGGTCATGTTCGCCCGCGAGGTGTGCAAGCGGGAACGAGCGGCCGTCTCCCCTCAGGCGGACCGGGATCCGTCCCCGGTGGCGTGAACCGGCCGACCGAACCGCCCGCTCGGCATCGCGCCCGTGGGACGCCCGCGCAGGGGACGGCCGGCGGTGCGGAGACGGCAACGGGGAAACCGTGTGGCGACGACAGCAGGGAAACGGAGTACGCATGACGGAGCCAACGGACGCCTCGACGGCCGCGGAGGAGCCGGTCGTCCGCCCACCCGCGGCGGGCGCGCCGGTGGAGCACCCCACCGGCGGACGCGAACTCACGGTCGGCACCGCGATGTTGGCGTCGACCGTGGGCGTGGTCAGCGCCCTCACCGGGGCCCTGCTCGCCGTCGTCAACCTCACCGGGCACACCTTCGGTGCCTGGCGGTCGCCCGAGTCCCTCAGCCCCGGGCTGATCGGGGCGGCCATGCTGGGCGTCACGCCCGGCCTGTTCGCCGTCGGCCGAGCACGTGCCTGGGAGGAGGTCAGGACGCTGCTCCTCCCCCTCGTCGTCGTCCTCGTCGGGCTCTTCGCGGTCAGCGTGCGCAACGGCGGTGAGCTCCAGGCGGTGCGCGGCGGCCCACTCTTCCTCGTCCTGTTCAGCCTGGGCTGGGTGGCCGTGTTGGGGCTGCTCGGCCTCGGCGCGCTGCTCTGTCTGCTGCGGCAGTACCTCAAGCCGGCCCGGCCGAGGGGAGAGCGGGGCGTGCCGCTGCCCGGCTGGTCCAAGCCCGTCCTGGCCGTCCTGGGTTCGGCCTGGTTCGGCATCGGGGCGGGGTTGCTCGCGCTGCCCGGCTTCTGGGCCGACTTCGTCCCCTGGACGGTCGGCCGGGCCGACGCCCAGGCACTCGGCGTCTGGGCCCTTGCACTCGGCATCGGCGTGCTGGGCTCCCTGGCCGAAGACGACCTCGACCGGACCCGGCCGGCGTTGCTGGCCCTGCCCGGCGTCGCACTCGCGGTCGCCGTCGAACTGGCCGTCCATGCCACCCGGGTGCACTGGGGTTCCGGCGGTGGACCGGCGCTGCTCAGCATGGTCGGCGGGCTGCTGGTGGCGGGCGTGACCGGTCGGTGGCTGCTGGCGCGCGGCCCGGCGGCGGGGCCAACGGTCGAAGGCCAAGAACTCCGCACAGACGTGGCGGACTTGACCTAGTCAGAGGTCGGTGTCACGCACGGGGCCGCCGGGCATCGGAACACGGTCAGCCGCGTGAGCGCACACGATAAACCCGGCGACATCGGCGATCATCCCCGGGATACTGGTCGCCCATGGACGAGGTCACAGTCGTTGTCGCCCATTCCGAGCGCGCGACCCTGCGCGTCGGCGACGTGTTCCTGAAGGTGGACGCCGATCAGGCGCGCATCGACGTCGAGGTCGAGGCGATGTCCCTCGCGCCGGTCCCGACCCCGGAGATCCTGTGGCGCAAGCCGCCCGTGCTCGCCGTCGCCGCACTCCCGGGGACGACGCTTGGGCGCCTCGGCGGGCCGTCGACCGGGTCGCCGGCGGCGTGGGCCGCGGCGGGTGCCGCCATCCGGAAGCTGCACGGCGCGCCGCTGCCGCCCCAGCCCGGCCGGGCCGGCCGGAGCATCGTCGCACTGGCGGCGGAACTCGACGACGAGTGCGAGTTGCTCGTGACGAACGACCTCCTGCCCGCTGACCTGGTCACCCACAACCGCCAGGTCGCCGAGGCCGCACTCCGGCCGTGGACTGCGGCGTTCACGCACGGCGACCTGCAGATCGCGCACGTCTTCGTCGACGGCGACGAGGTCACGGGCATCATCGACTGGTCCGAGGCGGGCCAGGGTGATGCCCTGTACGACCTCGCCACCTTCACGCTCGGACACGAGGAGCACCTCGACGACGTCCTCGCCGGCTACGGCACCGACATCGACCTCGACGTGATCCACGCATGGTGGTCGTTGCGAAGCCTGCTGGCAGTTCGCTGGCTGATCGAGCACGGCTTCGACCCGTTCGCGCCGGGCTGTGAGGTCGACGTGCTGAGATCCCGGATGTGAGGCTGCGCGGGCCCGACCGCTACGCACGCGCCCCGACGCATCGAGCAGGCCGTCCCCCGGGGCGCATCGCCTGCCCCTGCTCTCGACAAAGCGCGGTGCGCAGTCGTCGCCGGCAGACGGCGGCGCAGCCGAGGGCGACGAACGCGTGGTGGACGTCGTCGCGGATCTCCCGGCGGGTACACAGGCGGCGGAACCACCGGCCCGTCGCGATCGCGTACCCGCCCGTCGACGGATTCACCGGGCCCCGGGCCGTGGCCCCGGGCGGGCGCGTCGTGCGGCTGAACCATATGGTCATCGAGCGCGTCTTACGCACCGCAACCCTCGGCAACCCCCATCCCCCAGTCCCTCTCCCCGTACACGGCCCCTCCCCCGTAGCCGCCGGCCCGCACCGCGCCCGAGAGAAAACCGGGAGTACATGTCCCCGCACGTTCGTCGCCGTTCCCTCGGCACCGTGTCCCTCACACTGGGCGGGCTCGTCATGGCCTGTCTCGTGATCGGTGGCGGGCTGTGGATCAAGGACCACACCGTGTGGTTCAAACGGATGCGGGGCGGCAATGCCTGGTCGCTGACCTACCAGGCAGGTGTCGTGGGCGGGCAGGGCCACGCCGCCGCCGTCCGCTACCGGTTCAACCCGGACCGCTTCGAACCGGCCCACCTCATCAAACGGCTCGGCCGCACACCGCTCCCATGGAGCCGAAACGTGCTGGTCAACACCGGGGAGCCGGCCCGGATAGAGGTGCAGCCGGAAGGGGACGCGGTCGCGACGTGCCGGATTCTGCTCGACGGCATCCGCGTCGTCGCCGACGGGAAGTCCCCCGGCCCCGGCCGCCCCGCCGTGTGTCAGGTGACGACCAGCAGCACGCCGGAGAAGTGGCCGCGCTGACCGCGGTCGCCCCGTCGGACGGCCCCGCACACCGCGCTGCGCCGCACCGGGCTTCACCGACCGGCCGTGGTGCCCGACCGGCTCAGCCGCCCTCCGGCCCCCCGGCACGGCGGGTGGGAACGTAGCGGGTCGCCAGCTCGACGGCCTGTGCGGCCAGCGGTCCCAGCTCCGACTCCTGGCGTGCCGCGGCCCGCGCGAGGCGTGCGATCTCCGCGGCCCACCCCGCGGCCGGCTCCCCCGCCGCGTCGCGGGCGCCGGCCTCCCCCGCGGGGGGTGGTTCGCCGATGCGGGCGAAACCGCGGTCGAGCAGGCCACGGGCGTCCTCCGGGCGGTGCCTGGCCAGTGCCTTGACCGCGCCCACCGCGTTGGCCAGGGCGCTGGCCGGCCGCGACCAGGCGTCGTCGCGGGCCCGCGCCCGCGGGTTGTACCGGTCGTAGTCCGGGTCGTCCGCGACGGACTCGGCCCGTACGGACAGGTCGAGCCGCCAGAACAACGGCAGCTCGGCGAAGCGGACGAACAGCAGTCGGCGCCGGTCGGAGTGCCGGTAGTCGGGATCGCACCGCACCGCCGCGACCGGCCGGACCCGCCCCAGCACGTCCGCCACCCGCGCCAGGCACGCCGCGAACGCCTCGTCCGGCACCACCCATTCGACGTCGATGTCGCTGAAGTGGTCCGCGGTGCCCGCCGCCAGCGAGCCCAGCAGCAGCGTCCGTGAGCCGGAACAGTCACGCTCCAGGACGGCGCGCACCGCGTGCGTCAACGCTTGTCGGTCCGGGTCGGGGTCCATGGTGGACAGCGTAGGGGGCGGCGGAACGGCCAAGGGGCCGGCGCGGGTGCGGAGCTCACGGGCTAGCGGCGCAGTGCCCCGTACACCGACCACACCACCGACACCAGCGGGACGGCGACCACCGCCCCGAGCACGCCTGCCGTGACGCCGCCGCAGATCACGGCCAGGGCCACCACGACCGGGTGCAGGCTGACCGCGCGGCTCATCACCAGGGGGTGCAGGACGTGTCCTTCGAGCTGCCCGATGACGACGATGAGCAGGACGACGGCGAGGGCCACCACCGGGCCCTTGGCGGCCAGGGCCACCACCGCCGCCACGGCCAGGGCGACCGGCGAGCCGATGAGCGGCACGAACGCGGCGAAGAACTCCAACACCGCCAGGGGCAGGACCAGGGGCACACCCAGCAGGAAGAGGGCGCAGCCGACGAGGACGGCGTTGGTCGCGGCGATCAGCACGATGCCGCGGGTGTAGCCGGTGAAGGTCGTCCACGCCGCGGTCCCGGCCGTGCGCACGGTGCCGCGTCCGCGCTCCGGCAGCTGGCCGCCGAACCACACCCACATCGGGCCGCCGGAGTGCAGGAAGAAGATCGAGCAGAACAGGGCCAGCACGCCGACCGTCAGGACCTCCGCCAGGCGGCTCACGCCGCTGACCGCGGTGTTGATCAGATTGGCACGGTTGGTGGACACGAAGTGCGAGACCCACTCCTGGAAGTGGGCGAGGGAACCGTGCTGGAGGTGGAAGGGCGGGCCTTCGAGCCACCGCTCGATCCGCGCCACGCCGCCGGTGAACACCTGCCGCAGGCCGGGCCACTCGTCGGCCACGTTGGCGCCGATCAGGCTGAGCACGCCCAGTACGAGCACGATGCCGAGCAGCAGTCCGGCGGTGACGGCCGCGGCGCGCGGCAGCCAGCGGTCCAGCAGATCGGTCAGGGGTTCCAGGAGCGCGGTCAGCACCAGGCCCAGGAACACCGCCAGGGTGACCAGGTGGAACCGTCCCAACGCCATGAACACCACGTAGACCGCGGCACCCACGACGAGCAGCCGCCACCCGTAGGCGGCGGCCACCCGCAGCGGCCTGGGCACGACGACGGCCTCGCGCAGTCGCGGGCCCAGGGTCCCGTCGGCCGGCCGCCCGGTCGGCGGCCGTCTCCGGTGCGGGACAGCCCGTCGCGCCGTGGTCGCGGCATCCCGCGAACGGCGGCTCGGGCGGGCTCGGCGGGCTCCGTTCGGCACTTCGAGCCGCCACCTCCTCCCGCCCACGGACCTCCTCGGGAGCCCTCCTGCCACGGGCCCCGGAGTGACCGGTAACCGCGGGCGACGGGCGTCGAACGCGACCGGCCGGTATTCCCTCGAAGGCACCCGGCCGGGCTGGGTCCGTGGGCGGCGCGCCGCCGGGCCGCGGAGGGTACCGCGGGGCGCGGCCGAAGTCGCGCGCGACCCGGCCCGGCCGGCCCCGCCGACAGCGCCCGTGACCTGCTGTTTTCCGTGCGCTCCCGGCACGCGCCGGAGAAGTTGCCGTTGCTCCGGCCGAGGCACACAGTGAAAGGGAACATTCCCACGAGATCGGAGCACGTCGTGGTCGTTCTCGGCATCATCCTGCTCATCATCGGCTTCCTGACCGGCATTTCCATCCTGTGGACGATCGGCATCATCCTGCTCGTCATCGGGGCGGTGCTGTGGCTCCTGGGCACGTTGGGACACGCGGTCGGCGGGCGCCGGCACTACTGGTAGCGACGGGCGCGGCCGCCACGCCCGTCACGTACGAGCGCGCCCCAGCAGGCTCCGGAACGGCTTCGGCCGATGTTCCGGAGCGTCGTCGAAACCGCGCGGAGTGCGCAGTCAGGTCAGGAGACGGACGGTATGAAGGGGGAAGAGGTGCACCGTCGGACGTACATGATCCTGCCGGCCGGTGGGACCGGGCAGCACGCCGTTCACCACGGCACCTTCGCCCACCCGCTGAAGGCCCGGGTGGTGGACAGCGAGGACCGGACGCCGGTGACGGAGCTGCCGGTGACGTTCGCCTGGGACACCATGAGCCAACAGGCGCTCTTCGAGGGCGCGCAGGAGACCGTCACCGTGCTCACCGACCCGCAGGGGTACGCCGAGACCCCTCCGCTCGTCGCCGGTGACGCGGCCGGCACGGCGAGCTTCGCCGTCACGGCGGCCGGCGCGCCCCCGGTCCACGTCGAGATCACGGTCGATCGCTGAGCCGGCGGACGACCGGCGAGCCCGTGGGCCCGTGGGCCCGTCAGTCGACCAACGTCCGGACGTCGGTGTTGGCGCCGCACAGCACGATGCCGGTCGCCCCGCCGCCACGCTCCCGGCGGTCGTCGTCGGGGCGGTGCCGCCAGGCGTCCCAGGCCGCCAACGCGGTGGCCGCCGCGTGCTCGACCGCGATGCGGTGCTCCGCCCACAGCGTGCGGCGGGCCCGGACGATCGCGGAGTCGGGCACGGTCACGCAGTGCACGCCGTCCTGCTGCGCGGCGTGCAGGGCACGTGCGGAGGCGCGCCGGGCACCCAGCGAGTCGGCAGCCACCGAATCCACCGTGACGTCGACCGGCCGGCCGGCCCGCACGGCGGCGGTCAAAGCACAGCACTCCTCCGGTTCGGCGGCGAGGACGCGGATGCCGTGCTGCTGCGCGGCGGCCGCCACGCCGGCGAAGAGTCCGCCGCCGCCGACCGCGACAACGATCGTGTCCAGCTCCGGCACCCGGGCCCGGAACTCCTCCAGCACCGTTCCGGCACCGGCGGCGATCAGGACGTCGTCGTAGGCGTGCGAGGCGAGCGCACCGGTCGTGGCGACGAACTCCTGGCAGGCCGCCTGCGCCTCCGCGTACTCGCTGCCCACCAACCGCACCTCGGCCCCGTACACACCCAGTCTCGCGACCTTCACCTCGGGTGCCGTCTCCGGCAGGAAGACGGTGGCGGGCACGCCCTGCTGACGTGCGGCCCAGGCGCAGGCCAGTCCCGCGTTGCCGCCGGAGGCGATGGTGACGCCGGCGGCCGGCAGCGTGCCGGCCGCCCGGTGGGCCAGCAGGAAGTTCTGGGCGCCACGGGCCTTGAACGACCCGGTGTGCTGGAGGTGCTCCAGCCCCCACCACACCGATCCGCCGCCCGGCGCCGGCGCGTCGAGCGGCGCGACGACCAGCGGCCGCACCTGCCCGGCGATCCTGCCGGCCGCCGCCGTCACCTCGTCGTAGTGCAGAAAGTCGTTCATCCCTCACCCATGGTTCTTCTCGCGTCGAACGAACCGATCCCGAACCGTCCACCCTACGCAGCGCCACGAACCGCCTGACGGGAACGCGGACCTGCGGTACAAAAGTCCCCATGCACCGCATTCCCGTCTGCGGCCCGGAAGGCCCCCCGCGCGTCCGGCCCGACGCCGCGCGCCCCTGACCGTGTGCGGAAGCGGGCCGCCGGCCGGATCGCGGTACCGGCGGCGGGCGGCCCGGCTAGGGTCGTCGGCATGGGCGGTTTGCGGGTGGTGCTCATCGGAGGGACCTCGAACGTCGGCAAGTCGACGGTGGCCCATGTGGTCGCGGAGCGGCTGCGGTTCGCGTACCGGTCGACGGACCGGCTGGCCCGGCACCCCGGGCGACCGTGGCGGACGCCGGAACGGGACGTCCCGCCGCACGTCGCCGAGCACTACGCCGCGCTCCCCCTGGACGAGCTGATCGCTTCCGTCCTCGACCACTACGCGCGGCTCTGGCCCCGCGTGGAGGACCTGATCACCGCGCACGCGTCCGGCGCGGAGGCCGCGACGGGGCTGGTCCTGGAGGGTTCGGCGCTGTGGCCCACCCGGGTCGCCGGGCTGACCGTTCCGCACACCGCGGCCGTCTGGCTCACCGCCGAGGAAACCGTCGTGCGCGGCCGGGTCCACGGCGCCGGCCACTACGCGGAGGCGACGGCCGGGGAACGCCACCTGATGGACAAGTTCCTTGCCCGGACCGGGCGTTACCAGTCGCTCATGCTGGCCGAGGTGCACCGCCTGGGCCTCGACCACCTCGACTCCGGCGACGGCCGCTCGCCCGAGGAGCTGGCCGACGCGGTCCTGTCGACCGCCGCGGCGCAGCACGCGGTCGGCCGGTCGTCAGCCGAGGGCCGTCCGCGCTAGCTCAGGCGACGGCGCCGAGGGCCCGTCCCCACTCCTCGACGTGGCCGGCCTGGAGGTCCATGAGCAGCAGGGCGGTACGGGACAGGGGAGTCGTGGAGTTCCTTCTGCGTGGGGACGGCGATGGGTGGGCGTGGGCGTGGACGTCTCGCGGTGCGGGGTGCGAGCGAGGCAGGGGCGTGGCGACCTGGTCGGAGTCTTCGGGGGTCACTGGGCGGTCGGCGTCGTCGCGCGGCCGAGCGTGCGGTCGAAGACGGTCAGGAGGAGGTAGAGCACGCCGGCGCCGAGCATGACCCAGGCGAGGTGGTGCATGCCGCCGGTGTCGACGCGTCGGCCGAAGGACGCGGCGGTCGCGGAGGAGGCGACCATCGAGCCGACGTACGCGAAGGTGCGCAGCAGTCCGGCCGAGGAGGCGGTGCGTTCGGGGTCGGCCTGGAAGTAGACGGAGTTCTGCAGGGCCAGGTTGTTCAGCCCCTGCGGGACGCCGAAGACCAGCGCGACGAGGAGCAGCGTCCACAGCGGACTCCGTCCGGACAGCGTCAGCATCACCAGGCAGGCGACGATCTGTCCGACCGCGCCGACGAGCAGCTTCCCGCGCACGCCCGGGCGCCGTCCGCTGACGACCGAGACGCCGATCGCCATCAGGAACATGGGGATCTGGACCAGTCCGGCGTGGAACGGGGTCAGTCCGAAGCCCTCTTCGGTCCACTGGCTGAAGCCGTAGAGGAAGGCGTAGGCGACGACGTAGGCGACGAGCGCGCGTCCGTAGGTGGCCAGGAGCGGCCGGTTGCCGCCGAGTACCCGCAGGTCGATGAAGGGCGTGGCGGCCCGCAGTTCCCGGGCCGCGAACGCGCCGCCCGCGGCGACGGCGATCACCAGCAGGTACCAGTTGCGCAGGTGCAGGTTCATCAGGAACAGCAGCAGCGAGACGAGCAGCGCGGCGAACAGGGCCATGCCGGGCAGGTCGAGTTGGGCGGCCAGGCGGCCGCGCGGCGCCGGCCGGTCCGTTCCGGCCGGTCGGGGCAGTCGGAGCAGCCCCAGCAGCACGGCGGCGACGGCCAGCGGGACGTTCAGGGCGAAGGTGGCGCGCCAGCCGCCCACCGCGATCAACACCCCGCCGAGCAGCGGACCGACGACGGCGACGGTCTGGTTGGCGACCGCCAGGGCGGTGAGCACCCCGCCGGGGCTGTCCCGTCCGGTGCGCTCGGCTTCGCTGCGCAGCAGTGCCATCGCGGCGGGGTAGCCGGCGCAGGTGCCGAACCCGAGGAGGACGCGGGCGACGATCAGCACCCCGAGGTTCGGTGCCAGGGTGCCGACCACGCCGGCGAGGCCGACGAGCGCGGTGCTGAGGAGGAAGAGCCGGCGCGGTCCGAAGAGGTCGATGAGTCGTCCCACGACCGGCTGTCCGAGCGAGGTGGCCAGGTAGAGGGCGGAGACCAGCCAGGCGGTCTGCGAGGCCGGTGCGCCCAGGGCGACGCCGATGGGGACGAGCGCGACGGAGATGATCGTGGAGTTGATCGGGTTCAGGACCGAGCCGAGCATCATGGGCGGCAGCAGCCGCCGGTCGAACCCCGGCTTGTCGGTCCCTCGTATGGCCCCCGTCGTCGCCTCAGTCATGGGTCAGTCGCTCCAGTACGGTCATGGCGGCGATCACCGCCCGGCGTTCGTCCTCCGTGCACTTGGCCTGCAACTGGCCGGCGAGCCATTCCGTCCGGGCCTGTCGCCCCTCCTCCACCCGACGCTGGCCCTCCGCGGTCAGGGTGATCAGCAGGCGTCGTCCGTCGTCGGGGTCGGGGTTGCGCTGGACCAGTCCCAGCGTGGCGAGCGCGGCGACGGTGGCCGTCATCGATTGGTGCCGCACCCCTTCGACGGAGGCGAGCTCGCTGGCCGTGACGCCTCCCTGGTCGGACAGGCGGGCCAGCACCGAGGCCTGGCCCAAGGTGATGTCCTCGGCCTGGGAGGCGTTCAGGATGCGGCGCCGCAGCCGGCTGATGACGGCACGGACGTCGCGCGACGCCTCGATCGCCGAGGGCGACGGGCTCGGGTTCTCGCTCATGCCCCCACCGTAGTGTCCACAGGCTTAGCTGTACAGTTTTACCTGCATGATCTGCCGGATACAGGGGCGGGGACGCGGCGGCGACCTGATCGCCGAGCGGCAACGGCTCCGGCCATACGCGACGGCCCCGAGGCGGGCCTCGTCCTGCCGCCCAGCTCACCGCCGCCGGCGAGCTGGGCGGATACCACCTCCTGCCCGCGGCTCGGGCCCGCCCGCAGGCTCGCGGAAACCACCGGTCCGTGATCGGCCCGTGCGGTGCGCGCCACCTGGCCGGCAGGCGCCTGCGGCGGCTACCAGGGCACGGGCTCGCCCGTGTAGTTGAGGTACTGCAGGCCCGGCTCGCCACGGTGCCGGTCGATGGTGTCCGCCACCCCCGGGACGGACTGCTCGATGGTCAACGGTGCGGTGGGTCCGCCGAGTTCGGTGCGGACGTGGCCGGGGCACATGAGCAGCAGCGTGTGCGCGGAGTCGGCGTACCGGGCGGCGTAGCTGCGCATCAGTTGGTTCAGGGCGGACTTGCTGGCGCGGTAGACGTCGTGACCACCGTTGGTGTTGAAGGTGAGGCTGCCCTGGCGCGAGGACATCACGCCGATGGTCCCGGTCGGCGCCACCAGCGAGCGCAGGGACTCCACCACGCGCATCGGACTGAGCGCGTTGGTGACCATGACGTCGACGAACATCTCCGTCGGGACCTCGCCGACGGGTAGGTCGCCGCGCGTGATGCCGGCGTTGACGAAGAGCAGGTCGAGGGTGCGTCCGGCGAGGCGTTCGCGCAGCGCGGCGATCTGGTCCGGCTCCGTCATGTCGAGCGATTCGACGGTGACGCGCCCGTCGGAGGCGTCGGCCAGGTCGTGCAGGCCGGTGCGTCCCTCGCCCCGGACCGTCCCGATGACGTCCCACCCGCGGCGTGCGTATTCGGCGGCCAGGCCGAGCCCGAGGGTTCGGGAGGCGCCGACGATGAGGGCGGTCCCGGCGCTCATGCCTGTACCGCCGGCTTGAGGACCTGCTCGCACCACTCGCGGAAGGTCGTCGGGCTCGCGGTCGGCGCGGTGCGCCGCACCCCGTCGTCGAGGCCGTCTTCCTTGGCCCGCATCATGTCGACGTAGCCGTCCACAAGGGGGGCCGGCATGCCGCGGCCGGCGAGTTCGGTGCGGAACGCGTCGAGCGGTTGCCGTTCGTAGCGGATCGGGCGGCCGAGCACGTCGGACATGATCTCCGCCAGGTCGCTCGGCGAGAGGTCCTCGGGGCCCAGCACCGGAACCTCGCCCGTCCCCGTCCAGGAGCGGTCGAGCAGCAGGGCGGCGGCGGCCGCGGCGATGTCGCGGGTGGCGGCCCGCGGTGCGGAGCGGTCGGCGGCGACGGTCTCGGTGAACACGCCGTGGTCGCGGATCGAGGCCACCTGCCACAGCAGGTTGTCGAAGAACGTCGGGTTGGCGAGGGCGCGGTAGGCCACGCCCGTGGAGGCGATGAGGTCGTCCATGGCCAGCGACGCCGTGACGTGCCCGGCGCGGTCGGCGACGGGGGTGCCGCGGCCGAGCGCCGAGACGCCGACGACGTGCCCGACCCCGTGGGTGGTGAACGCCTTCGCGGCGACCTGGGTGAACCCCGAGTACAGGGCGTCCAGGCTCGGTGCCCGGCCGTGCGACGGCGCCAGCCAGAAGACGGCGTCCGCGCCGGCGAACGCCCGGTCGACGACCTCGGGCTCGTCGTGCGAGCCGGTGACGACGTCGACGTGGGCGCGGACCGCGTCGGGGAGCTTCCCGGGGTCGCGCACGATGACGCGCAACTGTTCGCCGCGCGTGCGGGTTTCGGCGAGGAGGATCTCCACGAGCCGGCCACCGATCTGGCCGGTGGGAGTGGTGATGACGATCATGCTTCGAGTCTCGGTGTGGCGATCCGTCGCGTCCAATACCCTTCCCGACAATTGATACCTTCGGGGTATGGATCTCGATCTCCGCAAACTCCGCTACTTCGCCTCGGTGGCCGAGCACCGGCACTTCGGCCGGGCGGCGGAACAGCTCTACATCGCCCAGCCGGTGCTCAGCCGTCAAATCAAGTCCCTGGAGCAGGAGTTGGGGTGCACGCTGCTCCTGCGGACCACCCGCAGCGTGGAGCTGACCACCGCCGGCAAACAGCTCTACGAGGAGGCACAGCAACTCCTCCCCTCGATCGCCGCGGCGGTCCGGCGCGTCCACGACGTCGAGCAGGGCGTCCAGCGCCTCGCGGTCGCCTTCTCGCCGGGACTGCACGTGTCGGACGCGATCCGGGCGTTCGCCTCGCGCCACGCGGACGTCGAGATCGACGTCGTTCCGGCACGCTGGTGGGAGCAGGACCGGCCGCTGCGCGACGGTCGCGCCCAAGTCGGCTATCTGCGGAGGCCGTTCGACGAGACGGGCTTGCGCGTCGTCCCCATCGGCCACGAGCCCCGGGTCGCCTGCATCCCCGCGGCGCATCCGCTGGCGTGCCGTCAGGGACTCACCCTGGCGGACCTCGAAGGCGAGCGGATGCTCGACACCCCGAAGCGCCGGACCCTGACGCTGGAGGAGAAGTTCGAGCTCATCGCCGCCGGACGCAACATCGCCCTCATTCCGTTGGGCGTCGCGCGGTCCTACTCCCGCCCCGACCTCGTGTACCTCCCCGTCACGGACGCCCCGACCCAGGAGACCTGTCTGGCCGTCGCCGCCGACCGGCGCGAGAAGCTGCTCCTCGACTTCCTGGAGATCGCCACCGAAACGCTGCGCCACTCCTGAACGGCCCTGGAGGACGGGCTGTTCGAGGATCCGGATCGGGTCGGGGCGCGCCGAAGGTTTTGCGTAAGCACTTATGTAAGTGCTTATGCAACTGCTGTTACGGTGGGCGGATGACGGAGGAGACGACGGACCCCCGCGGCGACGGGGCGGACGATCCCAGTCGGGAGAGCCTGTGGCGACCGTTGCGGGAGCTCCAGGAGGCCGTGGACGCGGAGATCGCGCGGGTCTACGCGGAGCGGCGGATCGAGGGCCTGAAGCCGAGCTTCGTGCGGGAGTTGCTGCGGCTCGACGCCTGCGGGCCGATGACGATCGGCGCGTTGGCGACGTCGGTCGGTCTCACCCCCTCGGCGCTGAGCCAGAAGGTGGCCGCCATGCGGACGGCCGGTTGGGTCCGGACCGTGCCGGGCGCGGACGCGCGGAGCAGGCGGGTGACGCTGACGGCGAAGAGCCGGAAGGTCATCGGGCGGCTGGCGGCGGAGTGGCGGGCCACCGAGGCCGCGCTCGCGGAGATCGAGGCCGAGGTGCCGTATCCGCTCAGCCGGGTCGTCGTCGACATCGAGCGGGCGCTGGACCGCAGGAGCTTCCACGACCGGATCGTCGCGAAGCTCGCCGAGGACCCCGCGTGGGAATGAGGCGCGCGCTGGTCGACCTCGCGCCGCTGCGCTCGTCGCGGGCGTTCCGGCGGTTGTGGGTCGGGCAGACGCTGTCCGGGTTCGGCGGCCAGATGACGGTGGTCGCCGTGATGTTCCAGGTCTGGCAGTCGACGCACAGCACCACCTGGACCGGTGCGGTGGCGCTGGCCCAGGCCGTGCCGCTCATCGTCCTCGGGCTGTTCGCGGGCGCGGTCGTCGACCGGGTGGACCGGCGGACGTTCTACGTGGCGATGACGGCCGGACAGGCCGCCTCCTCGGCGGTGCTCGCGGTGCAGGCGTTCGTCGGCGGCGTGCCCGTGGTGGGCGTGGTGCTCCTGGTGGCGGTGCAGTCCTGCTTCGTGGCGGGTGGCGGTCCGGCGTCGAAGACGTTCATGCCGGCTCTGCTCCCACCGGACCAACTGGCGGCCGGGCTGGCGCTGCGGCGGATCTCCTTCCAGGGCGCGCTGCTGGCCGGGCCGGCGCTGGCCGGGCTCGTACTGGGGTGGCTGGGGGTCGGTGCCTGCTACGCGATCGACGCGGTGAGCTTCGCCGGGACGCTGTACGGGGCGTGCCAGCTGCCGTCGATCACCGTGCCGGGTGCGGCGGCGGCCCGTTCCGGGCTGCGGGGCGTCCGGGACGGAGTGGACTTCCTGGTGCGCACGCCCCTCGTCCGCGGGGCGTTGTTGACGGATCTGGCGACCACCGTGCTGTCGATGCCGATCAGCCTGTTCCCGCTGATCAACGCCGAACGGTTCGGGGACGATCCGCGCACGCTCGGGCTGTTCCTGTCCGCCCTCGCGGTCGGCGGGCTCGTCGCTTCGCTCTTCTCCGGGACGTTCACCCGGCTACCCCGCCCCGGACTGCTGGTGCTCGGCGGGTCGGCGACGTGGGGGCTGGCGCTCGCCCTGTTCGGCCTGGCGCCCGGCCGGTGGCCGGGGCTGGCCTGTTTGGTGCTGGCGGGCGCGGCGGACACGGTTTCGGTGATCTCCCGGAGCACCGTCGTCCAGACGCACACCCCGCACGAGTTGTTGGGTCGGGTCGGCGCCGCGGAACAGATCGTGGGGCAGGCCGGTCCGGACCTCGGCAACCTGCGGGGCGGGGTCGTGGCGGATGCGACGTCCGGGGTGACGGCGCTGGTGAGCGGTGGGGTGTTATGCGTGGTGGCGGTGGTGCTGGTGGGGGCGGCAACACCGAAGTTGTGGCGGGGTACCGGCGGTGCGGCCGATGCTGACGCTTCCGGTGGCACGGGTGAATCGGGTGGGTCGGACCGCCCGGACGGCCCGGCGGCCGCCTCCCTTCCGGGCGGCTCCGATGGTTCCGGTGCGCCGGAAGGCCGGGGCGACCCGGGCGGTGTGACGGCCCAACGGTGAGGGCGGTGACGGGCGCGGACCGGGACAGCGGCATACTTGCCGCTCGGCGCGACGCGATCTTTCGCATGTGAGGAGCAGTCATGTCCGACCGACCCACCGCCGAGAAGACGACGTTCAAGACCGTCTTCGAGGTGAGCCCCGCCGTCCTGGAGCAGGCGCAGGCCATCGCCGACACGTTCCAGTACGCGATCGCGCCGGCGACCGTGGACTTCGACTTCGGTGAGATCAGCCGGGCCGCGGGCGCCCTCCCCGAGGCTTCCACCGTGAAGATCGTGCGGGGCTGGGGACTCCAGGAGACCGCGCCCGTCGGCGTCATGGTGATGTCGCTCAGGGAGGCCGTCCGTCAGGCGCTCAACGAGCCGTTCGGCAACCCCGCCTTCTGGGAGCGCGCCGAGGCCGCGCTCACCGACGTGTTCATCGGCCTGGGCCGCCAGGAGGGGACCCACCTGTCGTTCTACGGCGACTCGCCCGACGCCACCAGCTACTACTACAACCTGCTGTTCGCGCTCCAGGACGAGGAGACCGAAGGGCACGTGTACGCCCTCGCCTTCTGCGTGAACGTGACGATCGCGCTGGGCGCCGACGCGGCCGGTGCGCTGACGATGGACGACGTCGCGCAGTGCGCGATCCGGCTGAACGCGATGGCGGTGCGGCAGCCGGTCCGCGCGGCGGTCTGACGACGGTGGTGGGGAGCGATCCCCACCACCCTCCGGTCGGACGCACGGTGGCGTCGGGACGGTCCGGGTGGCGCGGGCGGGGGCAGCCGCCCGCCCCACCCCGCCGGGGAGTGGAACGGGCGGCGGTCGGCACGGAGTTCACACCTCCAAGACGAAGTGGATGCCTTCGTAGGCGAGCCACTGGGCGTGGGTGTGGAGCCCGTAGGGAAGCTCCGTGAGCGGCTTCCAGCCGGGCGGGGGCGGGGGCCAGGCGGAGCCCTCGGGAGCGGGACGCGGGGCCGGCCCGGAGGGGACGAGGGGGACGGGACGGACAGCCGTACGCACCACCTCGGCCAGCTCGGAGGTGGTCACCACGGTGCCCGCCAGACCGAGCACGGGCTCCGCAGGTGCGGTACGCAGCAGCACCGACAGGGCCCCGACCAGGTCACGGGTGTGCAAGGGGCGCAGCGTCCCGGCGGGGTCGTCGAGGGTCAGGGGCTGGCTGCGCAGGGCGTCCCAGACCAGGCGGCCGATGCGGGAGTCATGGGGGCAGCCGGGGCCGTAGAGGTCGCCGATGTGCAGGGTCAACGCAGTGGCGCGGGTAGGAAGTTGGAGGGTGAGGACGGGGGTGGCCCCGCGGGCCGGGGGCTCGGCGTGCGGGAGGGGCAGGCCCGTCAGGTCCAGCAGTGCGTGGGCGGGATGGCCGGACGGGCGATGGGCCAGGGTGGTGACGGGGTGACCGGCGTCGGCCAGCCCGCGGACGAGGTGTTCGCCGAGCGGGGTGTCGGCGCCGAGTACGTCGACACGCGGGGGCTCGCCCCGCTCGGCTCGGGCCCGGCCGGAAGCCGTGCGGTCGGCTGCGGGCCGGTGCGGGGCGAGCCGTTCGGGCGCGGTCGAACGCGGTGCGGGCCGGTGAGGTTCGGCCGCGGGACGGTCACCGCGGTGCGGTACGGGCGGCGTGTTGCGGCGGGCCCGTCGGGCGCGTTCGCCCGCCTCGTGGCCGGCGGCCAGGCCGGCCAGGGTGATCCGGGTCAACTCCTCCCGCTGCGCGGCGATCCGGTCCTCCGACTGCGCGTAACTGATCCCGCCGGGGCCCACGGTCGCGAGGGCTTCGGCGAGCACCGCCGGATCAGGGGCGACGTCGTCCGTCGCCGCGTCCGGAACCGCGTCGCCCTGGGGGCCCGGGCCTACCGGGTCGTCGGGACCAGCGGCCACCGGATCGCGGCGGAGTCCGTCCCGCCGCTGGACGAAGCCCATCGTGAAGGCGGTCAGCCAGGCCCCCTCGGCCGCCTCGGGGGTGGTGACTTCGGCCATTCGCACGATGGCCGATTGCTGCCTTCCCAGACGGACACCCACCCCCTCCAGATATTGCTCGCAGTCGAGGTGCAGCCAGCGGCCGGCGTCCCGAGCCGTGCGCGGGGCCGCCCCGCCGGCAGGCTCGTCGAGGCGCACCGCGCACTGCGCCACGCCCTGCTTGAAGAACGGCAGCACCCGCAGGTCGGTCAGGCGCGCACCTTCGCGTCCGGGAACGTCCCGGGGCACGAAGCAGACCGAACGGCGCGGGCCGCGGAACGCATTGCCGGAGATGCTGCCGTGGTCCTCGTGCTCGGCGAGGCTGGGGACCGAAACATATGCCGGGATTCCGTTCGCGCGTAAGTAGCGGTTCATCAGGATGTCGTCGGGCCAACTGTCAAGATGGCGTCGGCCGAAAGCCGCAAATCCGGCGGCGACTTCCCTGGGGAGAATGATGGCGACGCACGGAAAGTACTCGTTGACGGCGCCCACCCACCGGGCCCCGGCCAGCGCACCGAATCGCACCGCGGCGCCGTTCCGGGAGTCCCAGAGCGCGAAAAGCGCGAGTGCGGCGTGCGGCATCTCGGCAATCGCCAGCCGGGCACGTTCGAAGAACGTATCGGAAAGGATCATGTCGTCCTGGACGACGAGTTGATGGGTCGCGCCGTCCTCGATTGCCTCCCAGGCGCACAGTGCGGTCCGCAATACGGACGGTTTGCCGGCCGGGTCGGGATCCATGACGACGTGCAGCGCTCCCGGTGGCGCGGACCGCGCCAGCCGTTCCGCCGCGGCACGGCGTTTGGGGTGGGTCATCACGGCTCCGCTCAGCCGATAAGGCGTCATCAATTCCTCCGGTTCTCCGCTTTTCCGGCCCGCCGGGCTTTTGTGCCGTGCCGGTCGATCCCGACACAGGTGAATCCGGACAGTACGGCGGTCCGGATGCGCGCCGCAAGACTGCCGAAATGGCGCTCTGGCCACCGGAATCGGCGCCGGACATGCTGACCGCTGGCCCACGCCGGGCCGGCTCATGCTCCGTTATGCGGGAAGAGAGGGACCCATGCCCGGAACGGTGAACGGAAAGCAGAACGTCGCACCGCACGGCAATGCGAACGGTAATGACGGTGCCGGAACGGGGAGTCCGGCACACGGTGTCTTCGAGGAATCGGTGGAGACCCGACTGGAGAAACTCCGGGATTCCCGGGTGGTGGTGACCGGTGGCGCCGGCCTGGTCGGCAGTCGACTGGCCCGGCTGTTGCGGCGGGTGGACGCGGAAGTGACGGTGCTGGACCGGCTGGACGCCTATCCGGACGCGGTGCACTCCACGCTGTTCGGCGTCGACCGGCTCGGCGCCGACGTGGTGGTCGGTGACATCTGCGACCGCGAAGCGGTACGCCGCGTGCTGACCGGCGCCGACTACGTGGTGCACGCCGCGGCGTACGCCGACGTGGCCGCGTGCACGCGCCGGCCGGACATCGCCTTCCGGGCGAACGTCGAGGGCACCCAGGTGGTGTTGGAGGAGGTCGCGGCCTCCGACGTGCGCCGCCTGGTGCTGGTGTCCTCGGCCGCGGTGTACGGGAACGGCGACCCCGCCATACGGGGGCCGCAGGTCTTCCAGGAGGACCAGCGGCTGCTCCCGGTGTCGGTGTACGCCAACTCCAAGCTCTGGGCCGAGCACCAGACCCGGCTGATGCTGAACGGACCCCAGACCCCGGAGTACGCGGTGCTGCGGTACTTCTCGGTCTACGGCGATCCGCAGGTCCCCAAGCCCGGCAGCCACTCGTGGATGGTGGCCTGGCTGTCCATGCAGGCCCGGTTGGGCCGTCCGATGCGGCTGAACGGGGGCGGGGTCCAGGTGCGGGACCTCGTGCACGTCGAGGACGTGGCCGCGGCCACCGCGCTCGCCCTGGTGGAGGACGGGATGGCCGGGGCGACCGTCAACGTCGGCACCGGCGTACCGACGTCGGTGCGCGAGGTCGCCGAACTGATCGCCCCGCACTTCCCGCAATCGCACTTCGTCACCACTCCCCTGCCGGAGGGCGATCCGCTGGGTGGTTACGCGGCCACCGAGCAGTGCCGCGAACTGCTGCGCTGGACCCCGCGGATCGACGTCCGGGCGGGCGTCGAGCGGTACGTGCGCTGGCTGTCCGCCACCCCGCACGCGGTGCCGGGGTGGCTGGCGGCAGAGCCCGTCGCATGACAACCTGCCAGCACGTAACGGGACAGAACGGCATGGAAGGTGACGTCCAGGTGAGTTATGTCGGCTCGTACCTCTGGGAGTTGCGGCAGAAGGTGGGCAGTCGGCCGCTCCTTGTGCCCGGTGCCCAGGTCCTGCTGTTGGACGCGGCCGGCCGGGGGCTGTTCCAGCAGCGCGCGGACAACGGCGTGTGGGAGCTGCCGGCCGGGGCCTGCGAGGAGGGCGGCGACTTCGTCGAAACGGCCCGCCGGGAGCTGGCGGAGGAGACCGGGCTGCACGTCGAGCGGGGCGACCTGGAGGCGTTCGGCTCGTTGTCCGATCCCGCGGTCCACACCCTGACCTACCCCAACGGGGACGTCACGCACTGCTTCGCGCTGTGCTTCGTGGCCCGCCGGTGGTCCGGGGAGCTCTCCCCCGGCGCGGACGAGGTGACCCGGGCGCAGTTCCGGGCGCTGTCGGATCCGCCGCGGCCGCTGCACCCGCCCACCGCCGTGGTCCTGGAGATGTTCCGGGAGTTCGGCTCGACCGGAAGGTTCCAGGCCCGATGAACCGACCGACGGCGGTGTCCGGAGCGGACGAGGGGACGGCGGAGGCCGGCGCCGTCCCGGCGGCGGGGCGCGCGGTGGTGCCGTGCCGGGCGTGCCTCTCCGGGGAGGACCTGGACTGGCTGGGCGGCAGGTCGGTCAGCCTCGCGCTGGACCTGACCACGTCCGTCACCGTGCGGCCGCCCGCGGCCCGGCCGCCGACCGGTGCGGCGACGGACGACGGCGCCGGTGCCGGTGCCGGTGCCTGGGCGGACGAGGTGTGGGCGTTCCTGCGCCGGCGGCTGCCCGGCCTCGGCGTCCGGCCGCCGGCCGTGACCGCGCACAGCGACGCGCCGGCGGCCAGCGGCCTGTCGTCGTCGACCGCGCTGATCGTGGCGCTGTTCCGGGCGTTCACCGAGGCCGCGGCGGCGCCCGGGTGCGGCGGCCGGCCGGTCCCGGTGCGGACGCTGGCCCAGTGGGCGTACGAGTTCGAGTTCGCCGTCTTCAACGGCGGCGGCATGGACCACCTCGCGGTCATCGCGGGCGGCCTGCTGCTGCTCGACGGGCGGACCACCGGCCTCCCGGAGATCGTGCACCGCAGCGCCTTCCCCGACGAGTGGGCGGTGGTGGTGCTGGACTCGGCGACCCGGAAGGACACCAGCGACCACATCCGCTCGGTGCGCGCCCAGCTCGCCGCCGGGGACGCCCGGCTCGCCGAGTACCGGGAGCGGACCGACGCCGCCTCGGCCGAGGTGTGGGACGCCGTCCGGTCCCGCGAACTGTCCGCACTGGGTGCGGCGATGGACCGGGCGCACGGTGCGATGCGGGACCTCCAGGGCATGTCCACGCCGCTGTTGGAGGAACTGCGGGCGGTGGCCCGGCGCTCCGCCGGGCTCCCGCTGAAGCTCAGCGGGGCCGGCGGCGGGGGCGCACTGGTCGGGGTCTGTCCGGCCGCCGAGCAGGCCGAGGTGGTGGCGCGGCTGCGGCGGGCGCTCGGCCCGGCGCACCCGCGGGCCCGGGTGATCCCGGCCCGGGCCGCGGCGGGCCTCGCGCCGGAGATCGCCGCGGCACCGGCCCCCTAGGCGGGGTGCCGGGCCCCGTCCCTAGATGAACGGGTCGTAGTCCGTGCCGGGTTCCGGTGCGGCCAGGGTGCCCGCCGTCGTTCCGATCCCGATCTGTTCGAGTTCGAGGTTGGAGCGGTGGCGGGCGCAGTGGAAGCGGCAGTCCCGGGTCGGGTCGACGATGCCGCGGTCCGAGGTGCGCCAGATCTCCGGGAGGCTCTCGGTCACCGCGTCGCCGATCCGGGCGCCGGCGTTCCCGCGGTGGTAGGAGCAGACGTACACCCCGGACGGGGTGACCAGGGTGCGCAGTTCGGCGACGCGGCAGCGGTGGTAGTCCTTCTCCTGGACCGGCCCGAGCCGGTTGCGCAGGGAGGTCAGCGTCGAGGAGTTGACGACCTCGAAGCCGTCGCCGGCGAGGACCGCGGCCTTGTCGAGCTGCTCGTCCACGGAGGTGAGGATCTCGTCGGGCACCTGGATGACGTGGTGTCCGTCGTCGAACATGGCCTTGGTCTCGAAGTAGTCGCAGCCGATGTCGTGGGCGAGTTCGGCGGCCTGGAGCACCTCGTGGTGGTTGGTGACGACGGTGCCGTCGGACTCCTGCCGGGTCATGACCAGGAACGAGTAGCCCAGGGCACCGCGCTTGGCCTCGGCCAGCAGCCGCATGTTGCCGATGACCTTGTCGAAGACGCTGCGGCCCTTGCGGTCGGGGCGGAAGCGCCGGTAGGTCTCGCTGGTGCCGGCGTCCACGGAGACCCGCACCCAGGAGGCGTAGGCGGCGAGTTCGGCGAGGTTCTGTCGGATCAGGGTGCCGTTGGTGACGACGCCGATGGCGATGCCGGCCTCGCCGAGGACGCGGAGGACCTGGCGGGTCCCCCGGTGGGCGAGTGGCTCGCCGCCGCCTATCAGGACCACCCCCCGGACCTCCATCTCGACCAGTTCACCGGCGAGTTCGGCGAGGCGCTCCGGGGTGAAGCGCCCCTGGTTCAGCAGCTTGCCGCTGATGCATTCGGGGCAGGCCAGGTCGCAGAAGGTCGTCGGATCCAGGTCCACGACCAAGGGGCCGCTGGAGCGGGTCCCGGTGGCCGCTTCGAGGATCCGGGGCCAGCCGGACGGCTGGTACAGCTTGGACACCAGGTCGAGACGGTCGAACGTCACGTGTTCTCCTGCAGGTCGGAGGTTGCGTACACCGGTGGAGCGTCGGGCCACCGGCCGGGCGCGTGCCGCGGGGCGCTGGGGCGGCGGGCCCGGCGGGGTGGTGGTCGGGGCGGGTGACCGCTGCGGTCGCCCGGCTCAGCGGCGGGCGGCCGTCGCGGGGCGGGCGGCCGGTCTTCGACGGCTCACCCCTTGACCGCGCCGGCGGTCAGGCCGGCGCCGATCCGCCGCTGGACGAGGGCGAAGAAGACCGCGACGGGCAGGGCGGTGAGGGTGGCGCCGGCCATCAGTCCGCCGTAGTCGGTGCCGAAACTGGTCTGGAAGGACAGCAGCCAGATGCTGAGGGTCTGCTTGTCGTTGCTGGACAGCAGCACGTAGGCCAGCACGTACTCGTTCCACGCCTGGACCAGCGCGTAGATGGAGGTCGCCACCAGGCCCGGGGCCAGCAGCGGCAGGACGACCCGGCGGAACGCGCCGAGGCGGGTGCAGCCGTCGGTCATCGCGGCCTCCTCCAGCTCCACCGGGACGCCGGCGATGAAGCCGCGCAGCAGCCAGACCGTGAACGGCAGCATGAAGACGAGGTAGGTGAGGATCACGCCGGTCAGGCTGTCGGTGAGTCCGGCGTCGCTGAGCAGCAGGTAGATCGGGATGATCAGACCGGCCAACGGGACCATCTGGACGCCGAGGATGACCAGGACGAGGGCCTTGCGGCCGGCGAACGAGAAGCGGGCGAGGGCGAAGGCCGCGAGGGTGCCGATCAGCAGGGAGACCAGCACGGTGCCGACGCCGATCAGCACGCTGGAGCGGACGTTGGCCCAGAACGTCGGGGTGTCCACGGCGCGGCGGAAGTGTTCCAGCGTCAGGTGGTCGGGCCAGAAGTGCGGTGGGTCGGCGTGGATCTCGGTGGCGGGGCGGAAGGCGGTGAGCAGCATCCAGTACAGCGGGAAGGCCATCAGCGCGCTGAAGACCAGCCCGAGGGCGTTCGCCGTGGCGCGTCGCCGGGGCCGGCGCCGGCGGCCGGGTGCGGGTCCGGTGTCGGGGGCTGTGGTCACTCGGCCGCTCCCAGGTGGACGAGCTGCCGGACGTAGACGACCGCGCCGGCCAGCAGCATCAGGACGGTGACGACGGCGATGGCCGCGCCGACGCTGTAGCGGTTGACGGCGAAGGACTCGATGAACGAGTAGACGCCGAGCAGGTAGTACTCCTTCTCCGGCTGGCCGCCGCGCATCAGCCAGATCTGGTTGAAGACCCCGAAGTCCCAGATGGCGCTGAGTGAGGTGACGAGGATGGCGGACGGTTTGATCACCGGCCAGGTGACGTGCCGGAACAGTTGGCCGGGGCGGGCGCCGTCGACCAGCGCCGCCTCCTCCAACTCGGCGGGGACCTGGCTGAGCGCGGCCTGGAGGGTCAGCGCGGCGAACGGGACGGCGCCCCAGACCACGACGCCGGTGATGACGGCGAAGCCCTGCCAGGGGTCCTCGAACCAGTTGTGCTTGCTGAAGTCGAGGCCCGGCAACAGGCCGAGGAGCCAGTTGACGACGCCGTAGTCGGCGTCCGAGAGCCAGCGGAAGATGGACGCGGCGACCATCACCGGCATGGCCCAGACGGCGACCAGGACACCGGTCATGACCGTCCGCACCCACGGCGCGACCCGACGCATCAACAGCGCCACCAGGAGCGACAGCACCATGGTGGCCGCGACGCAGGCGACGGTGAACAGGGCGGTGCGGCCGACGACGGTCCAGAAGAAGCCGTCGGTGAGGATCGACCGGTAGTTGGCGAGCCCGGCGTAGGGCGGCGGGGCCCCGGAGAACAGTTCGCGCCGGGTCATGTCCTGGAAGGACAGCACCACCAGGTCGACGAGCGGGTAGCCGAGGACCGCGGCGAGGGCGAGGACGGTCGGGGCGATCAGCAGGTACGGCAGCAGCCGCCGGCGGAGGGTGCGCCGCGGGCGGGTCGCCCGGGCCGTCCGCGGCCGGTGCGGCGGCGGGGCGGCGCGCGGCGGCCCCGGCAGGTCCACGGTTCCCACCGCCGTCAGTGCTCGTTGATCACGGCGTCGATGTGGCGGTCCGCGACCCGTGTGGCGTCCGCCACCGATCGTTTGCCGGTCGCGATGTCCTGGAGCATCTCCTGGAGGACGTTGGACTTCTCGACGGCGCCCCAGCCGGGGGCGAGCGGGGTCACCCAGCCGCGTTCGGCGGCCTGTGCGGCGGGGCCGTTGACGCCGCCGGCGGCCACCTCCTTGAGCTGGGCGGTGTTGTTGGGCAGGGTGTCGGCGGCTATCAGGCGGCGTTGTGAGGTGCGGTCGGTGAACAGCCGGATCCAGTCCTGGGCCAGGTCCTGGTTGGCGGACTTCGCGGGGATGGCCAGCGTGGAGCCGCCCAGGAACGGCGGCAGCAGCTTGCCGGAGGGGCCGGGGAGGGCGAACGTGGCGAACTTCCCGCGCAGCGCCGGGTCACCGCCCGACCTACTGTCGGTGGCGGCCTTGGCCTCCCAGGTGTTGCCGTAGAACATGCCGACCTTGCCCTGGCCGACGACGGCCGGTTCGTCACCGTTGTCCTTGGAGCGGTCGCCCGTGTAATAGGCGTCGAGGAGGTCCTTCCAGGCGGTGAGCCCGGCCACGGAGCGGGCGGAGGACAGTGCCCCGTGCCAGCGGCCGTTCTCGCGCACCGCGATCTCGCCGCCGGCGTCCTTGACGAAGGCCATCGCCGCGTACCAATAGCGGCCGGGCATGTAGAAGGCGGAGAAATTCTTGTCGGCGGCGCCGAACTTCGCCTTGAGTTTGTCCAGGTCGGCGCGGAGTTCGGGAAAGGTGCGGGGGGCCCGGTCCACCCCGACCTGGGCGAGCAGATCGGTGCGGTAGATGCCCACTCGGGCGCCGACGTAATAGGGGACGCAGTAGGTCTTGCCGTTGTCGCGGCAGGCGTCGCGGAGCGCCGGAAGCCATTCCGCGGAGTGATCGAATTTTGCGGGATCGACGGTCGTGAAGGCGCCGTTGACGATGTAATTGGTGGTTTCGCTGTTGCCCATTTCCACCACGTCGGGGACATTCCGCCCGGCGAGCGCGGCGTCGATCTTCTGGTTCTTGGTGGTCCACTGCTGGTACTGCACGGTCACCTTGATCTTGGGATAGGTCTTCCGGAAGCGGGCGTTCACCGCGGCCACCAGATCCGGCCAGCTCTCCTGGGCGTCCACGGTCAGCCAGACCGTGAGCTCGCCGGTCCGGTCCGCGGCGGCGACCGGCTTTCCGCCACCACAGCCGGCCACCGTGCCCAGCACGGCCATTGCCGCCAGGCCCGCCGCCAAACGGGAGATACGTACGGCCATGATCTCCTCCGTCGGGTTGTCGGAACCGGCTGTATCTACCCCGGGCGTCCGGTCTCGCACCTCGGGGATTCTTTCCGGCCAGAAAAATCGGCGGTCGGAACTGAGCGTCGAAATATTCCGCGTTCGACCGTAGGGCAGGCCGGGCCATATGCCGATCTTGCGTTAGCCGTGGCAAAGCCATCGTGGCTTTGACGCAAAAGGAACGCTGCCCGAATGATCGGCTCTTGACGGCGCCACCTCCGCTGCCTCAGTTTTGCTCGGGTGTCTCCCACGTCCCCTATCGAAGGGTTTGCACGTGACTGACTACGGCACGACGGCCGCAGATCCGGCCAACCGCCCCGTGCAGGTGAACGCCTGGAACGGCTGGGATCCCCTGCGGCACGTCGTCGTCGGACGCGCCGACAACGCGGTGGTGCAGGCTCCGGAACCGGCGGTCCGACGGGACTTCCCCGACGACGGGTTCCCGCTCGGCACCTACGGTCCGATGCCGGCCGAGATGACCGCCGAGGCCAACCAGCAACTCGACGACTTCGCCGCGATGTTGAGCCGTCGCGGCATCCGCGTCGACCGCCCCACCCCGGTCGACTTCAACCAGCAGGTCAGCACCCCGGACTGGTCGCAGGAGACCATGTCCGGCTGTATGCCGCCGCGCGATCTGTTGCTGACCGTCGGCAACGAGATCCTCGAAGCCACCATGTCGTACCGCAGCCGCTGGTTCGAGTACCTCTGCTACCGGCCGCTGCTCCAGGAGCTGTTCAGGTCCGACCCGCGGATGCGCTGGGAGGCGGCCCCCAAGCCGCGGCTGACCGACGCCACGTACAAGCCGGGGTTCTGGGACACCTACAACTCCCTGCCCACCGAAGTGCAGTTGGCCCGGGTTCGGGACTACGACCTGGTGCTGACCGAGGAGGAGCCGCTGTTCGACGCGGCGGACATCGCGCGCTTCGGCAAGGACCTCTTCGTCCAACTGTCGTTCGTCACCAACCGCAGCGGCCACCAATGGCTCAAACGCCACTTCCCCGACCACCGGGTGCACGCGGTGACCTCCACCAACACCCACCCGCTGCACATCGACGCCACCTGGGTGCCGCTGCGCCCCGGCCTGGTGCTGCACTGCGGCGAACGGCTGGCGGACGCCGAGCTGATGGAGTTCTTCCGGCTCAACGACTGGGAGATCGTCGAGGCCGTGCAGCCGGCCAGTTGGGACCACCCGCCCAAGCTGTCGTACTGCAGCCCGTGGCTGGCCGGGAACATGCTCAACCTCGACCAGAACACCCTGTGCATCGAGGAGAAGGAGGTGGCGCTCGCCGACCAGCTCTCCGGCTACGGCTTCGAGATCGTGCCGGTGCCGTTCCGTGCGGTCGGCCCGTTCGGCGGCGGTCTGCACTGCGCCACCTTCGACATCGAACGGGACGGGACGTTGGAGGACTACTTCCCGCGCCGCCACGGCCGGTACTGAGTCCGGTGCCGGAACCGTCACCGCCCGGCCGGGCCGCCGTCCGGGGCGTGATCCTCGACTTCTACGGCACGCTGGTGCGGCTGGTCGAACCCCTGCCGCCCAGTCACCGGCCGTTCTTCCTCCGTCGGGGCCTGATCGGGCCCGCCGACGCGTGGGGCGACCGGTGGTCCGCCGGACCGCCGGACGGCGCGGAGCACACCGCGCACTCCACCAGCGAACGGGCCTACCACGCCTGGGAGTTGGAGAGGTTGAGGCATCGGGCGCTGGCCTGCGGCGTGCCGGTGGCGGAGGCCGGTCCGCTGGCCGTCGAGATCGACCGGGCCATGAAGGACATGCGCCTGGCGCCGTTCGACGACGTGCCGGCGGCGCTGGCCGGGCTGCGCGCCCGCGGCCTGACGGTGGCGGTCTGCTCCAACTGGTACTGGGACCTGGACCGCGCCCTCGATGCCGTGGGGCTGACCGGCCTGGTCGACGTCGCGGTCACCTCGGCCCGCGCCGGGGCCCGCAAACCGCATCCGCTCATCTACCGGACGGTGTTGCAGCGGTGCGGGCTCCGGCCCGAACAGGCCGTGTTCGTCGGTGACGTGTGGGAGGTGGACGTCGCGGGGCCGCTCGCGCAGGGCATGCGGGCGGTGCACCTGTGGCGCCCCGACCGGGCGGTGGCGGGGGTGGCCCCGCCGCTCCCGGACGGGGCCGCCCGCATCGCCTCGTTGAGCGCGCTCAGCGCCCTGGTGTGACCGGGGTCGGGGCGGCGAGCCGGTCCAGCACGTTGCGGGTCACCCGGACGACGCCGGCGTCGAGTTCCCGGCCGCAGACCACCGGCCAGTCGGTGGTGCCGGCCGTGAACACCGTGCCGCCGGCGGTGTAGAGCCCCATGGTGGCGGCGCGCGGGCTGGTGATCGCCGGCTCGCGCGCCGGGCAGTTCCAGTGCCCCCATTTCAGGTGGTGGAAGTCGTCGTGCACCGGATCGAGGAGGTAGATCCCCAGGATGAGGAAGGACTCGGGCGTGCCGTCCACCCCGGTGGCGTGCGCCACGCCGTCGGCGTCCCGGGCGAAGGCCGCGCCATCGCACTCGTAGCCGATCAGTGGCGTTCCGGCGCCCAGGGCATCGGCAGGACCGCCGTCGGAGCCGTCCCGCAGGCCGGTGCCCTCGTACACCCAGTGGTCGGCGTGCTGCACGCGGTAGCCGTCGCGCGGCCGGTCGCCGGGCCAGTCGCCCGGCCACATCCCGCCGTTGCGGAAGCTGACGCCGGTCAGCGCGTTCTCGGGTGCGCCGACGCCGTCCGGCGGGGCCGGCCACCACTGGTCGGTCGCCGGGAGGTGCGGGTACTCCGTGCCGACGTGGTGGTCGGTGTCGGAGACGAACGCGGTGTTCCCGTCGACCGGGTGGACCCGCCACCAGCAGGTGTTGGCACTGAGGAACGCCACGTTGCCGCCACCGCGGACGAACTCCGCGACGTGGTCGCGCATCGCCGCGCTCCAGTACTCGTCGTGGCCGACACTGAGCAACAGCCGGTAGGAAGCGAGGAGTTCGGGGTCCTCGTGCAGGTCGAGGTCGGTGCAGTAGTCGACGTGGTAGCCGCTGCGCTCCAGCCAGGCCAGGAACGGCGCGTCCCAGTAGGCGAGGTCGATGACTCCGCCGGGCCGGTGCAGGCTGAGCCGGTGGCCACACGGCCCGTCCGGACCGGCCTGCTGGTGGACGGGATTGTCGTAGAGACTGCCGGCCCGCTGCGCGTCGGCCCGGTCGCCGCGGTTGTAGGCGTGCCGGGTGTACGTCGACTTCTTGTAGAGGATGCGGGCGCCGCTCGCCGCGGGACGGGCCGGGCGGACGACGAAGAACTCCCGCTCGAAACCCTCGATCCCCAAGTCGTCGAGCAGCGGAACCCGTCGGGCCCGGTCTTCCGGGCCCTCGATGAAATGCGCGAGGTAGAGGCCCGACGGCCAGTCGTCGGGCAGGTCGTGGTGGTACGCCGGCCAATTCCAGTCCACGGCGGGCGAGGCGTGCCCCGGGACGCCGTCCGGATGCGGCGGCGGGGCGGCCAGCACCCCTGGATGCGGTCCGCTTTCCGCCAGGAAGGTCAACTCCTTCCCCAGGCGGTAGAAACGGACCCGGAATTCCTCGGCGTCCGTCGAAACATGAAATTCGAGACGTCGTCCGACTGGCACGCTCTCACGTTCCATATATCCCTCGATCACGCGCGTCATGCTAGAAGCGCGAACGAGGCACCGACAACGGAAATTCCGGCCAAGAAAGGCAGCAGGAAATGAACCGAGAATTCCGGGTACGCGAACTCGTGCTGGGCATCCAGGGGTTGGCGCTCCTCCGTCACGCCATGGACGCGGACGAGGATTTCCTCAAAGCCCGGGTGGCGGAGATCCAGGCAGTGGCCAACGACGAGGGCGGCCTGCTCCCGGACGGCGGCGCGGCGGTCGACGAACTGGACGCGGCGGCCGGCTACGCCTCCTGGTCGACCCGCTACGACTCGCTGCCCAGCTCGTACATCGAGGTCGAGGAGCCGGTGGTGCACCGGCTCCTGGACCGCGGCCCGGTGGGCACCGCACTGGACGCGGCCTGCGGCACGGGCCGCCAGACCGCCGCGCTGGCCGCCCGCGGCTACCGCACCATCGGCGTCGACCAGTCACCGGAAATGCTGGCGCACGCCCGCCGCAAGGTGCCCGGCGCCGAATTCCGGCACGGCCGAATGGAAAGCCTCCCGGTGGACGACGAGAGCGTCGACCTCGTGGTCTGCTCGCTGGCGATGACGCACCTTCCGGACCTCACGCCGGGAATCGCCGAATTGGCCCGGGTACTCCGTCCCGGCGGCCGCGTCGTCCTCTCCGACATGCACCCGTTCGTCATCTCCCTCCAGGGCCAGTGCGTGTTCGTCCACGACACGGACCAACTGGCCTTCGTCCGCAACCACGTCCATCTGCCCGGCCGCTATCTCGACGCGTTCCACGCCGCCGGACTGACCGTTAGGGAATGCCACGAACCGGCCTTCAACGGCCGGCTGGCCCCCGGAGGTTACGAGGAATCCTTCGCGGACGCGGCCCGGGCCGCCTGGCAGGACATCCCGCTGGTCATCGTCTGGTCCGCGGAGAAGCCGGGAAATTCGCAGGAGCGCACCGCATGACCCTCCAGTTCGTCCACCACACCGAGCGTCCGGAATTGTGGGACCGCCTCACCGGGGAATTCGCCGGCGTGGTCCCGGAGTACAACCTGCACGGCGACATCAACGCCGGATTCTGGGACCGCCTGTTCAGCGATTTTCCCGACCACCAGTTCCTCCTCCACGACGCCGCGACGGACACCGTGCTCGGCGCCGGCCGGACCCTGCCCCGCACCTGGGACGGCACACCCGAGGGCCTCGGGACCGGCCTCGACGCCTCCATCGCGGCGGCGTTCGAGGACCACGACGCCGGGGCCGGGCCCGATGCCCTGTGCGCCCTGGGCATCGAGATCGCCCCGGCCCACCAGGGCAAGGGGTACTCCACCCGGCTCCTGGGCCACATGGCCGAGATGGCCCGCACCGCCGGTCTCTCCCACGTGATCGTCCCGGTGCGCCCCACCTGGAAGGACCGCTACCCGCTCGTCCCCATCGACCGCTACGCCGCCTGGACCCGGGCCGACGGCGCCCCGTTCGACCCGTGGATCCGCACCCAGGTGCGCCAGGGCGGGACCGTCTCCGCGGCGGTGGCGGAGTCCTCCCGCATCACCGGCACCGTCGCCGAATGGGAGGCGTGGACCGGGATGGCCTTCCCCGACGACGGCCGGTACGTCTTCCCGGGCGGCCTGGCCCCCCTCCACATCGACCGCTCCCGCGACCGCGGCGCCTACTGGGAGCCCTGCGTGTGGATCACCCACGACGTCCGCGACGGTGCCGACCGCAGCGGCTCCGGGAGATCCGCACCGGCCGCCTGAAGGCCGACCGGTCGCCTCCCCTCGGGGTGCGAGGACGAGAACGGTGGTGACGGCGGTGCCTGGACGCCGCCGCCACCGTCGCCGTCCGGAGTCCGAAGCCGCGCGGAGTCCCTCCCTGGAGCCCGGCCGCGCCAGGCGGTGCGCACCCGGCCTACCGGACGTCCGCCGGCTGCCCCTCCACCGGCCCGAGCAGTCGACCGCCGCACCGCACCGCGCTCTCCGCGTAAGCCGCCATCAGCGCGGTGTGCTCCGGAGTCAGTTCCGGCCGCCGCTCGGGGGGCAGCCCGGCCGGCCCGACCGTGGACAACGCCGCCGCCCGGACCCGGGCCGCGGCGTTGTCCACGGGCCCCGCCGCCGCCCGGCGTGCCGCGTGCCGGCGCGCGGCGTCCTCGGCCTGCCGCCCCAACAACAGGCAGTGGATCCACAGTTCGTCCGCGAAGCCCCGACCGAACAGTCGTGCCACCGACGCCGCGGCGTCCTCGGCCCGGTGCCGCCGCACCACGTCCCAGATCTGACTTTCCGTCAGGCCGGTGGCGGGCAGCACCTCGGTCCAGCGCAGGTGCCGTCGCGGATCGGCGTCGTGCTCGTGTCCCACGGGCCGCACATACCCCTCGCCGTAGCGCATGTACGGCAGCCAGCCCCACTCCTCCAGCACCCAGCCGCGGTCCAACAGCGGACGCGCCTCGGCCGTCCCCACGGGGCACACCGCCAGCCGGATGCCCTGCGCGGCGTGCCCGTTGATGCTGCTCGTCCCGATGTGCTCGACCACGGTCGGCACCGCGAGCAGTCCCGGCCGGGCCTCGGTCCGCAGGAAGGTCGCCATCACCTCGTCGTCGTGGCGCTCGGCGGTGCCCGCGGCGAACGCCCGGAACGCGTCCGCGGTGCGCACCGGCAGGCAGATGGCCAGCGTCGGCGCGAACTCCTCCGGCACCGCCCGCACCCAGCCGGCACCGGCCAACGCCGCCAGTCGGGCCGCGGCGCCGTTGCGGGCGTGCCAGTTGGTGTAGAAGATCAACGCCTCGTCCGGGAACCGTGCCACCGATCCGGCCACCAGCTCCACCAGCTCGGGCGGCGCCGCCACGTCGTCCTGGACGACCAGGTGGTGTCCGGCGTCGTCCGCCCGGGCCGCCCACGCCACCAGCGCGGTACGCAGTGCGGACGGCGGGCCGGTCGGGTCCGGATCCAGCGCCAGTCCCCCGAGCCCCAGGCGGGCGGCGAGCGCCGCGGCCTGTCGCTCGCGCACCGGATGGGTCATCACTGCCGAGCTGAGGGAAGTCGTGCTCACCGGGCCACTCCTCTCACAACGCGCGGACACCGCACGGACATCGCGGTCGGGCCGCCTCATCGTGGCAGATCACCGGGCAACGGCCGCCGCACCGCTGGAGAGTGGCCGAATCCTTGCGGAGCGGGTCCGAGCCGGGCCGCCGGACGGACTCGCCCCACCGGGCCGCGACCGGACCCGCTCGGTCGGGGCCGACCACTCGCCCTCATAGCCCCAGGGGGTATGGTCGGGCCGCAGCGGCGCACGTGGCGCGTGGCGCGAAGTGACGGTCGACCGAGCGGTGGAGGGGAGAAACGCGTGAGCGTGCGGACGCACCACCGGCAGCCGACCGCGAGGATCGGCCACCGGCGTCCCGCGGCGCTGCTCGCCCTCCTCTGGCTGCTCCTCTCGGTGATCGCCCACCACGACCTGCCCGAGACCGCCCCCGCGACGGCCTTCGCGCCGGCCGCCGTCGCCGCCCACCCGCACGCCCCGTCCGGTCTCGCGCCGGCCGTGCACGCCCCGTCCGGCCACCGCATGCCCGGCCCCGCGCACGCCGGCGGTGCCGGGCACCTCCACAACGACGGCACGCCGTGTTCGTCGGGCGCCCACTGTTCGTCGTACGACGTGCGGTCCGAGCACGTCGTGGGGCCGCCGCCGCTGCTCGGCACGGCCCGCACGGCGCGCGCCGCGGCGCCCCCGACACCCGGACCGCGCCCGGTCGGCGGGCCCTCGCCACCCGATCCGGCGACCCTCTCCGTCCTTCGCATTTAGGCCGAGCCGCACTTCTCCCCGGCCTTTTCCCTCCCCCTGCGCACGAGCGCCGCGCCCCACGGTGCGCGCCCGCGCGCCGGGCACCCCTGCGCGAAGGACACCACTCCATGAAGACCATCGATCGACGCGCCGTCCTGCTGGCGGGGCTGGGCGCGGCGGGCTCCGGCTTGCTCGCCGGCTGTTCCGCGGACGCCGCGGGCCCCGCGGCCCGAGGCGGCTCCGGCCCCACCCTGGTCAGCCCGTCCGGGGCGGCCGTGGCGGCCGCCGAGAAGAAGCGCCACCACTCCGGTCGGGAACGCCGGTTCAAGCTGACCGCGACCGCCGGCGCCGTCGATCTGGGCGCCGGGAAGACCGTCCGGACCTGGAGCTTCGACGGTCGGCTGCCGGGCCGGGAACTCCGGGTCACCGCGGGCGACACGCTCGTCGCCGAGCTCGCCAACCACCTGCCGCAACCCACCTCGATCCACTGGCACGGCCTCGCGCTGCGCAACGACATGGACGGCGTCCCGCCCGTCACCCAGCGGGCGGTGGCGGCCGGCGGGGCGTTCACCTACCGGTTCGTCGCCGAGACGCCCGGCACCTACTGGTTCCATCCGCACGTCGGGGTCCAGTTGGACCGTGGCCTGTACGGCCCGCTGATCGTCGAGGACCCGCACGAACCGCTGGGGTACGACGACGAGTGGGTCGTGGTGCTCGACGACTGGCTCGACGGCGTCACCGGCACTCCGGACCAGGCGCTCGCCGCGCTGCAACGGGGCATGGGCCCGGACCACGGTGCCACGCCGCACGACGGGAAGGACGGCTCACCCGGCGGTACTGGAGGGACGGGCGGCATGGGCGGGATGGGAGGGATGGGCGGCATGCAGGGCATGGGCAGCTCAGGCGACATGCCGGGGATGCCGGGGATGGCCGGCGCGGACGACCCCTTCATGCTGATGGGGGCGACCAGCGCCCTGCTGGGCGGCGACGCCGGTGACGTGAAGTACCCGTACTACCTCGTCAACGGCCGGGTGCCGGCCGCGCCCGCCACGTACCGGGGCAAGCCCGGCCGCAGGCTCCGGCTGCGGATCGTCAACGCCGGCGGGGACACCGCGTTCCGGGTCGCCCTCGGCGGCCACCGGCTCACCGTCACCCACACCGACGGCTATCCCGTCGCCCACGAACCGGCCGACGCCCTGCTGATCGGCCCCGGCGAACGGTACGACGCGCTGGTGACGTTGGGCGACGGCGTGTTCCCGCTCGTCGCCCTGGCCGAGGGCAAGGGGGCGGCCGGACTGGCTCTGGTGCGCACCGGCTCCGGCCGCGCCCCGTCCGCCGCCGTCCGGCCCGCGGAACTCAACGGCCGGATCCCGGTCGCCGGCGCCCTGCGGGCCGTCGAGGGCGTCCGCCTCGCGTCCCGTCGGCCGGACGTCACCCACCGCATCGCGTTGACCGGGGGGATGGCGAAGTACGACTGGGCGCTCAACGGCCGGCGGTTCGCCATGAACGCCGCGGACGCCCACCCCTTCACCGTCGGCAGCGGCCAACGGGTGCGCCTGCAGTTCGTCAACACCACCGACATGTGGCACCCGATGCACCTGCACGGGCACACCTACCAACTCGGCGCAGCCGGCCCTCGGAAGGACACCGTCATCGTCCTGCCGGGATCAACGGTCACCTGCGACTTCGATGCCGACAACCCGGGCCGGTGGTTGATCCACTGCCACAACGCCTACCACGGCGAAAGCGGAATGATGGGGCTGCTGGCCTACGACGCCTGAGCGCCGGTGGGCGGCACGCCTGCGCGTGCCGCCCACCGCAGCCCCGGCCGTCCGGTCGTCCCCGCGGCCGGTGTTACCGTGCGCCGCAGCCCGCACCGAACGGAGACAGCGCATGAACGACCACGCCGGTTCCCCCACCCCCGACGGGTTCCGGGAGATCCCGCCCACCACCCTCGCGGACGTCCTGGGCCGCGGGCAGGTCATGGACATCGGCATCCGGCCCCTGTGGTCCCCGACGCCGCGGGTCGCCGGCCCGGCGTTCACCGTGCGCTGCCCGCCCGGCGACAACCTCATGGTGCACGCGGCCATCCACCGCGCGGCACCGGGTTCGGTGATCGTCGTGGAGTCCGGCGACCTGGACCACGCGCTCGCCGGCGGCAACGTCTGTGCCGTGGCGCAACGCCGGGGCATCGCGGCCTTCGTCGCCGACGGCCTGATCCGGGACCTCGCCGAGGTGCGCGCGATGGGCTTCCCGGTGTTCGCCCGCGGGGTCGTCCCGTTCCCCGGCGGCAAGGCGGCCGTGCGGCCGCACAACGTCGACGTGCGGTGCGGCGGGGTGGACGTCCGCGCCGGGGACGTCGTGGTCGCGGACGAGGAGGGCATCGTCGTCGTGCCCCGGGACCGGCAGGAGGAGGTGCTCCGGGCCGCCCGTACCAAACTGGCCAAGGAGGCCGAAGAGAGCCTCGACGCCTGGGAAGCCGCGCACCGCGCCCGCATCGACGCGATCCTGCGGGACGGTGGGGTCGAGGGCGGGCTCGACGGCGCCCTCGACGGCTGACGGGGCACCGTCCCGGGCCGGGGGTGGGCGGGTTGTGGCGGCCCGCCCTCCCGGTTGCCGGACCGGCCCGTCCCGCCTGGTGCGGTGGGCAGTCTTGCCCGGTGCAACGCGCTGCGCCATTCTCGAATCCCCGTTGCTGACGGGGGCGGTCCTGCCGTTCCTGGACACCTCCGCCGACTGACCCCACGTTCCCGCGACGAGCCGGTCCGGCGGGTCGGGAAGCCCTCGGCCGCCAGGCCGGGACGGAGTTGCGCACGGGGCGGTGGCGAGGACGGCAGGGCGCGGCACGAGCGAGTGAGGGGCATCCGCCCGACTCACCGACCATCTGCCCGGAGGCTGCCGGTGAACACCCCGAACCCCACCGACCACCCCGATCTGACCGAGGCCACGGCGCACGCGGGAGCGGCGCACCTGATCGACCAGTCGCTGGGGCACCTGTACTCCGCGGCGTTGCGGATGGCCGCCGTCCACCACCTGGCCGACCATCTGGCCGGCGGCCCCCGCACCGCCGCCGAACTCGCCCGGCTCACCGGCACGGACGCCGCGTTCCTCCGCCGGTGCCTGCGCTACCTCGCCTCGCGCGGGATCTTCCGCGAGGACGCCAACGGCGCCTTCCACCTCACCCCGGCCGCGCAGTTCCTGCGTGCCGGGGTGCCGGGCTCGCTGCGCGACGCGGTACTGCTGCTGACCGACGCGTTGTTCGTGCGCGCGTCGTCGGCCCTCGACGCGACCATACGGACCGGCAGACCCGGCTTCCCCCAGGTCGTCGGCGCGCCGTTCTTCGAGTACCTCAAGGAGGACGCCACCGCCCGGGAACTCTTCGACACCGGCATGGCGGCGTTCTCCGAGCCGCTGGACGCCCTGGTCGCCGGCGCGTACCCGTTCCCCGAGCGGGGCACCGTGGTCGACGTGGGCGGTGGGCGGGGCGGGTTGCTGCGGCAGGTCCTGCGGCGCCACCCGGGGCTGACCGGTGTGCTGTTGGACCGGGCGCCCGCGCTGGCAGACCACGTCCTGGACGAGCCGGGGCTCGCCGGGCGCTGGCGGGCCGAGCCCGGCGACGTCTTCACCGCCGTGCCGGACGGCGGCGACGTCTACGTGCTCCGGCGCGTCCTGCACGCCTGGGACGACGACGCGGCGGTGCGCGTCCTGACCGCCTGCCGGCGCGGACTGGCGCCGGACGGCAGGGTACTGGTCGTCGACGTCGTGCCGGTGCCCGGCAACGCCCCGCCTCCGGGCGAGGCGTTGGACGTGGCGATGATGACGCTCGTCACCGGCAGACGGCGCGGCCCGAAGGAGTTGGACGGCCTCTTCGCCCGTGCCGGCCTGCGGCGCACCCGGATCCTGCGCACGCCCGCCTTCGCGTCCCTCGTGGAGGCCGTCGCGGCCTGACCGCGGCCCGGTCGGACGGGGTCGTTCCGCGGCCCGACCGTCACGCGGTGCTGGTGGTCGATCGCGCCCGCCACCAGTCCACCGTCGCGTCGACCTGTTCGTCCACGGGGGTGGCCCGTACGGCGAAGGCGGCTTCGTAGGCGCGTGCGTCCATCACGAACGGGCGGTCGAACTGGTAGCGGATCTCCTTGAGTTCGCGGATCAGCGGGGAGAAGAGCCCGGCGACGCCCAGCGCGACCGGCGGCAGCCTGCGCACCGCGACGGGGCCGGTTCCGGCGCGGGCGGCGAGGCGGTCGATCATCTGCCGGGCGGACAGCGCCGGTTCCGTCGGGACGTGCCAGGCCCGTCCCCAGGCCCGTTCCTCGCCCGCGACCTCGACCAGCGCGGCGGCGACGTCGGGGAGGTAGCTCCAGCTGTGCGGGGCGTCCGGGTCCCCGAGCACGGAGACCGGTTTGCCGCGCAGCAGCCGCGGCACCACCTGGGCCGCCAGGTGCCCGCCGTCGGTCACGCCGGGCCCGAAGAAGTCCGCGGCCCGTACCTCGACGGCCCTGAGGCGGCCCTCGTCGTGCCGGCGCAGCACCTGTTCCCATCCGCTGGCCCGCACCCGGCCCTTGACGCCGGTCGCGGCGAGCGGCAGGTCCTCGGTCAGCGGACCGTCGACCGGACCATAGCCGTAGAGGTTGCCCAGCATGACGAGGACCGCGCCGGTCTCCTCGGCCACCGCGCAGAGCGACGAGACCAGCGGCGGCCAGTCCTCGGCCCACCGGTGGTAGGGCGGTGCGGCACAGCCGTGGAGCGCGACGGCGCCCCGCACGATCTCCGTCAGCCGCGCGCGGTCCCGCGCGTCGCACGCGACGTGCTCGATGCCCGGCTCCGGACTGCGGCCGGAGGTGGTGACGACCCGTACCGCGTGCCCCCGCGCGACGAGCAGTCGAGCGGTGGCCGCCCCGGCGGGCCCGAATCCCATGACGACGTGATGGCTCACCCCGGCACACTAGCGTGCGAACGGGTTGCGGCCCACCTCGACGCCTGCCGCCCGGGCGACCGTGCGGGCCTTGTACTCGGCCGCCGGGATCTGCCCCAGCACCGCGCGGCGTTGGAGTTCGGTGTCCTCGGTCGCCCGGGCGGTCCGCCGGCTCTGCGCCACCCACTCCCGTGCGCGCGGCGGCCCTGGCCCGTTGGACCGAGCGCCTGCGCGCGATCTCCCCGCCCGGCCTAGCGTCCTCGGTGGCGACGGACGCCCAACTCCGTTGCGCCGGCGCCCACCCCGGCCACGGGAAGGGCGCCGCTGCCCGGTACCGCGGGGGCCGCGGTGACGATCGGGGCCGGTGCGGCCGGCAGCGACACGACCATGGTGAGGCCGCCGCCGGGCGTCTCTTCCGGGACGAGCGTGCCGCCCATCGCCTCCGTCAGGCCGCGGGAGAGCGCCAGGCCGAGTCCGAGGCCGGTGGTGTTGTCGGTGTCGCCGAAGCGCTGGAAGGGCTCGAACGCCCGCTCCCGGTCGGGCAGTTGAATGCCCGGACCGCGGTCGATGATCCGCAGCTCGACGCGGCCGGCGAGCGCGCTGGCGCCGATCGTGACCGGGCGGCCGGCCGGCGAGTGGCGCACCGCGTTGGACACCAGGTTGGCGATGACGCGTTCCAGCAGCGGCGGGTCCGCGAGCGCGTCGGGGGCTTCCTCCAACCCACGGGCGACGACCCGGCCGGACGCCTGCGGGGGTGAGTCGGGCAGGGTGTCCAGTGCCGCCGCCAGCACGTCGGCCAGCGCCACCGGCTCCCGGTGCGGGGTCAGCGCGCCGGCCTGGAGTCTGCTCATGTCCAGGAGGTTGTCGACCAGGCGGCTGAGTTTGGCGAGCGATTCCTCGGCGGTGGCGAGGAGTTCGTCCCGGTCCTCGGCGGAGAACTCCACGTCGCGGCTGCGCAGCGAGCTGATCGCGGCCCAGCTGCCGGCGAGCGGGGTACGCAGGTCGTGGCCTACCGCGGCCAGCAGCGCGGTGCGCATCCGGTTGGCCGCCTTGACCACTTCGACCTCGGCGGCCGCCTCGGCGAGCCGGGCCCGCTCGACGGCCGCGGTCAGGTGCGCGGCGAAGGCGGTGAGCACCCGGTGCTCGGAGGCGGGCAGCCGGCGCCCGGTGAGCACCAGCACGCTGTCGTCCCCTATCGCGACCTCGGTGCGGTGGTCGGCACCCGTCCCGTCCGCGGCGCCCGTGGCAACAGTGTCGGCGCCGTATGACGGCCACGGCTCCCCCGTCTCCACCCGCGGACGCAGCTCGATCCGGTCCATGCCGAAGGTCTCCCGGGTGCGTTCCAGGAGGGCGGGCACGGCACGGTCCCCGCGCAGGATGCCGCCGGCCAACGAGGTCAGCGTCTCGGCCTCCGCGGTCGCCCGGGCGGCGCGCCGGCCCAGGCGCAGCGAGCGGTCCACGATCGCGGCGACGGTGACCGCGACGGTCGTGAAGGCGGCCTGCGCGACCACCACGTTCGCCTCGGCGAAGGTGAACTCACCGACGGGCGGCAGGAAGGAGTAGTTCAGCAACAGCGAGGTCGTCACCGAGGCGAGCAGGGCGGACACCACACCGCCGATGCACGCCACGCCCAACACGGTGAGCAGGAACAGCAGCGCCTCGCTGGTGAGGTTGAGCGAGAGCGGTCCCGAGACGGCACGCAGGACGAGGGTCAGCAGCAGGGGCAGCACCAGGCCGGCGAGGGGCCCGGCCACCCGCCGACTTCGCGGCAGACCGCTGCCGGCCACCGGCCAGCCGCGCCCCTGCCCGGCGCGTTCGTGGGTGACCGTGTGGACGTCGATGTCGCCGGAGAGTTCGACGACGGTCTCCCCCACCCCGCGCGGGGCGAGGAACCGGCGCAGTCGGCCGCGCCGGCTGGCACCGACGACGAGTTGGGTGGCGTTCTGGGCGCGGGCGAAGTCCAGCAGGGCGGCGGGCACGTCGTCGGCGACCACCGCGTGGTAGCTGCCGCCGAGGCTCTCGACGAGCTGGCGCTGACCGGCCAGCGCTGCGGCCGAGGAACCGGCCGGCCCGTCGCTGCGGGCGATGTGCACGGCCAGCAGGTCGCCCGCGGAGAGTGCGGTCTCGGCCGCGCGGTCGGGGTGGCGGGACCGGGGGAGGTTCACGATCCGCGCGGCCCGACGGATCAGGGTCGTGCCTTCCGGGCCACCGGTCAGCGCCACCACCACCCGTTCCCGGGTCTCCCACACCGGGCCGATCCGGTGGTCGTGCCGGTACGCGCACAGCGCTTCGTCCACCCGCCCGGCGACCCACAGCAGCGCCAGTTCGCGCAGTGCGTTGAGGTTGCCGAGGCGGAAGTAGTGCGACAGGGCGGCGTCGACCTTCTCCGGCGGGTAGACGTTGCCGTGCGCCATGCGGCGGCGCAGGCCCTCGGCCGGTAGGTCGACGAGTTCGATCTCGTGGGCGCGGCGCACCACTTCGTCGGGCACCGTCTCGAACTGCGGCACCCCCGTGATCTTCTCGACGACGTCGGTGAGCGACTCCAGGTGCTGGATGTTGAGGGTGGCCACCACGTCGATGCCGGCGGCGAGCAGTTCCTCGACGTCCTGCCACCGCTTGGCGCGCCGACCGCCCGGAGCGTTGGTGTGGGCGAGTTCGTCGATCAGCGCCACCGCGGGGCGCCGCTCCAGCACCCGGTCGAGGTCGAGTTCGGCGCGTTCCGTGTCGCGGTGCCGACGGACCAGGCGGGGCAGCACGGTCAGCCCGTCGAGCATCGCTTCGGTGGCCGGCCGGCCGTGGCACTCGGCGAACGCCACCAGCACGTCCGTGCCGCGGGCGGCCCGGCGCCGGCCCTCGTCCAGCATGCGGTAGGTCTTGCCGACGCCGGGAGCGGCCCCGAGGAAGATTTTCAGCCTGCCGGGACGCGGCTCCTCCGCCGCCCCGGTCCCCTCGGTGGCCCACCGCATGACGTGCTCCCCTTCCGCACCACGGCGCGCCGGACGGTGCCACGCGGAACGTTTCCCCGCGGTCTGTCACCGGCCGGCGCGCGAACTCGTCCTTCGAGTCCCGCGAGCATCGTCACCGCCCACCGTCACGAACCGCGGGGCGCTCCGCAGACGTTGACGCAACCCTGACTTGCCGGTGGGCCGGCCGGGGCGGGGGTTTGCCGTCGCCCGTCAGCGCCCCGGAGCCGGCCGGGCCGTGGCGGGCTCCGGCGCGCAGCGGTAGAGCCGGTGGGCCTGGCCCGGTACGCGGTCGCAGTGGGCGCGCACCCATGGGGCGATGGCGCGACCGGGGTCGGTGGCCGGGCCGCCGAGTACGACGTACCGCAGCTGCCCGGTGGCGACGAGCTCGCGGAAACCGGCCGCGGTGGGGGTGGGCGCGGTGCCGGTGAAGCCGCCCATCGGCAGCACCGCGGCGCCGGCGTGCAGGATGTACGGGGAGGCGGTGCGCCAGCTGGTGGTGGCGAAGAGGTAGCGGGCGCCGCCCTGGTGGGCCCGGGTGTAGGCGAGGAGCTGCTGCTGGACGGCGGTGAGCCCGGAACCGTCGGGTGACGCGTCGGTGGACTTGCCCGGGGGACGGCCGGGGGACGGCTTGGCGGCGGCGCCACCCGCGTTCGGGTTCGGGTGCGCGCCGTCGGAGCGGCGGGGGCGATGGGCCGCCAGACGCGCGGCGGCGGCCCGCTCGGCCGCCAGGCGGTGCCAGTTCGCGACCGGCCCGGTCGAGCCCATGCCGGAGTGCCCGTACTCCGGGTCGAGGACCGACGACGCCCAGGCGGCGGACGGCAGCAGCATCGCCACGAGACCGGTGACCAGCCCCAGTACGGCGGTCCGCCGCCGTACCGCACCCGTGCCGGCGGTGCGGCCGGAGCGGGCGCGGGCCATCAGCACCAGCGCACCCGCCCCCAACGCGACCGCAGCCGGCGCCAACCACGGCAGGAAGGTCGGAAACAGGCGCCCGAGCGCCACAGACCAGGCCACCGTGGCGACCACGACGGTCGGCAGCGCCCACGCCCGGCGCCGCCCGCCGCGCAGCCAGGCACGCCAGAACTGCACCGTCCCGGCACCGAACAACGCCGCCAGGGGAACGGCCAACACCCCCATGTAGTAGGTGTGGCCGCCGATCGCCCCGGCGCTGAACACCAGGAAGTACGTGGCCAACCACACCGCCCACAGGACGAAGCCGGCCCGCAACGGATCCGTCCGCGGCCGGCCGCGCCGCCACACCAGTCCGCACACCGCCGCGAGCGCCGCGGCCGGGTACAACCAGCCGATCTGCGAGACGAGTGACGGGGCGAACATCTTGAGCCACTGTGCGGCGGTGGGCCGGGAACGGCCGGTCGGGGGCGCCGGGGCGGTGCCGGCCATGGTCGACACGGCGACGCTGCCGGTGTCCGCGGCGCTCACGTTGACGCTGGAGAAGCGGTTGAGGAAGTTGTAGCCGACCACCTGACTGACCGCGGAGTTGTTGGTCGTCCCGTCGACGTAGGGGCGGTCCTTGGCGGGGGTGAACGTCACCAGCAGCACCCACGACGCCGACACCGCCAGGCACACCGCGCCCGCCACCGACAGGTGCGCCAGCCTGCGCCGCAGCGCCGTCGGGGCGGAGAACGCGTACAGCAGCCCGAGCGCCGGCAGCACCCCCCACGCCTCCAGCATCTTGGCCTGGAAGCCCAGCCCCACCCAGACACCGGCCGCCACCAGCGGACGCAACCGACCCTGGCGGGCAGCGCGCAGCGTGGCATCGGCGGCCAGCAGCACGCACAGGGTGAACGCCGGGTCCTCGACCGGCGTGCGGAACAGTCCGGCTATCGCCGGGGTGACGGCGAAGGCGGCGGCTGCCAGGAGGGCGGGGTGCTCCCCCGCCCAACGGCGCACCGCGCGGTACAGGACCGCGACGCTGAGCACGCCCTCGATCACCTGGGGCAGGGTCAGCGCCCACGGGTGGAAGCCGAAGATCCGCACGGCGAGCGCCTGCGGCCACAGGAAGCCCGGCAGTTTGTCGATGGTGATCGAGCCGCCGGGGTCGAAGGAGCCGAAGAGAAAGGCGTGCCAGCTCTCCGCCATGCTGCGCGCGGTCTCGGCGTAGAAGGTGTGGAACGCGCTGTGTTGGATGTCCCAGGCGAACAGCACCGCGGCCAGGGCGAGGATGGCCAGCAGCGCGGGGCGGGCGTACGCGGGCCGTGGCGCCGCGGCCGTACGCGAGGCCCGGACGCGGGCGAGCAGTCCACCGGGGCCCGTTCGCCCGGTCGGGGTGGGCGCCGCCGGGGGTGTGCTCGCCGGCGAGGTCGCGTTCGCTGGCACGGTCGGGGCACCCGACGGGGGCGCGTGCTCCCCCGCGGACACGCTCCCCGCTGAGGTGGTGCTGGCCATGGACGATCCTCCCTGGTGGAACTCACCGGTCGGTGTGCCAGATGACCGGATGGGTGCCAGGGATCCGCGGGCCCCCGATTGTTCAACGAACGTTCAGCTCGCGCTGTCGGGCGGGTAAACGGCGACGCACGGGCACGGGCCGGGACAACCCGGGCAGCGCAAGATCACATGATCGACATCTACGCAAGCCACACCTCGGCCCCATGGGCTGCCCACTCTGCAACAAAGCTGTTGCAAAGACATTCTTGAGGTTTGTCCAGTCCAAGTGTTTAAACTTTCCATCACCATTGTGGCGCACAGTCACGATCACGCGAGAGATGTAGGGAACTCGGTGGGAGACGGCTTCAAGGCTGACGTACCGTCACTGCGCACTGGCGGCAGCGACTTCGACCAGATCGGCAAGGACTACCAGAGCCTCGTCGACAAGCTGGAGAGTGCGCTGACCTCTCTGGAGGGCTCGGACACACCCCCCTGGGGAGACGACGACCTGGGCGAAAAGTTCGGCATCGTCTACGAGGGCCTGCGGGACGGCATGTACGAGTCCATGGCACACCTCGCCAAGAAACTCCAGGAAATCGGCGGCGGGTTGACCAACATGGCGAAGAACCACGAGGCAGACGAGGAGTCCACCGACGCGGTGATGCAGCGGCACCTCTCGGAAGCCAAGACGGAGAGCCAGGCGGTCGGCCGCCTCAAGAGCCCCACCCTCTGACGGGTCGCCCAGCGGGCACCACCCGCTCCATCCGCCGACCCCGCCCCCTTCCGCCACGCCTCCTGCTCCGCCCCGTCCTGCCCCTCCGTCGATCTTGGCCTGTGCATGTCCACTTCTTTACCCCTTGCCGTACCTCACCCCCACCCCCACACCCGTGATCTAGAACCTGCCGAGGGAACCCCGTCGTGTCGCTAATGCTGCCGGACGCACTTGAGTGGGTCCTTGAAATGCTGGGGTTCAACTGGCCCACGGCAGACGAAGACAAACTGCGAGAATCCGCCCAGGAGTGGCGGAACTTCGCCTCCGGCGTCGAGGAGCTCCAGCAACGGGGCGTCACGGCGGCCGGCAACGTGGTGTCGCAGAACTCCGGCGACTCGATCGACGGCTTCACCACCACCTGGGAGAAGTTCGCCGGTGGCTCAGGGTCCGGGTACTTCTCCGACGCCCGCACCGCCGCCGAGACCATCGCCGTCGCCCTCGACGTCGCGGCCGGCCTCGTCATCGGCATGAAAGTCGCGGTGATCGCCCAGTTGGCGATCCTCGCGGCCGAGATCATCGCGGCCCAAGCCGCGGCACCCTTCACCTTCGGCCTATCGGAGATAGGCGTGGCCGCGGCCACCGCGGCGACCCGGGCGATCGTCCGGAAGATCATCAAGGAGGCCGCGAAGCAGGTCCTCGACGCGGCCCTGGAGACCGCCAAGGAGCCTGCCGTCTCGGCCCTCCAGGCCATGATCTCGGATGTCATCACGCAGTCCGTGAACATGAGCTTCGGCGCGCAGGACGGCTTCGACGCCGGCCGCACCGTCAACAAGGGCGTTGAGGAGGGCAGCAACGCGCTGGAGAACTCGGGGCAGACGTTCGCCGAGTCGCTGCGCGACGGCGCCGGCGCCAAGGCCGGTCACCACGCCCGCAACGGTCTGGAATCGGCCGCCGGCCACAACTCCGACGGGGACTCGGGGCACGAGTCCGGAAGCGGGAGCGGCGGTTCCGAGAGCACGAGCTCGTCGGGCGGCGGCGCGTCGTCGTCCGGTGGCGGCGGTGGAACGACCTCCGGGGGCGGCTCGTCGTCAGGCGGCGGCTCGTCGTCGGGCGGCGGCGGAAGCTCATCACCGGGCGGGCACACCTCGACGGGCGGCGGTTCGACCGGCGGTTCGACCGGCGACTCCTCAACAGGCGGCCCCTCGAACGGCGGCTCCGCACCGCATGACTCCCTGTCGGGCGGCGCCGGCGGCGACTCGACCGGCGGCGGCAGCAGCACCACCACCACCACCACCGGCGGCGGTTCGCCGAACCCCGTTACGCACGAAGGCAGTTCACCCACCGGCGGAACCGGTGACCACTCGACAGGCGGCGGCACCCCGCCCCGGCCGATGAACTCCGACACCCCGCCGCCGAGCCGGCTGACGCCCTTCGACGAGGGCTACCGGGAGTCCCAGTCGACGCCGCAGAACGCCGACGCCCCGCCGCCCGGCGCCTCGCACACACCGACTCCGGACACCACGCAGGCACACACGCCGGCTCCGGACACCGCTTCGGCGCCGCCTCCTGCTCCGGGCCACTCCCCCACGCCGGACTCCACGGGTCCGACGACACCTGCTCCGCACGACAACGGCCCTGCCCCGACCCCCTTCAACTCCGACGGCCCGGCCCACAGCAGCGACTCCACCCCGCAGCAGCACGACGGACCGGCACAGGGGAACAGCCCCACCCCACAACAGCACGACGGACCCGCACAGGGAAACAACCCCACCCCACAACAGCACGACGGACCCGCACAGGGAAACAACCCCACCCCACAACAGCACGACGGACCCGCACAGGGAAACAACCCCACCCCACAACAGCACGACGGACCCGCACAGGGAAACAAC
>NZ_JAJPWK010000012.1:0-238438 GCF_046549115.1 Streptomyces sp. x-19
TCCGCCGCGAAGTCCTCCAGATCACACCGGACCGCGGCCAACTCCCCACCCAGCACACCCAGTCAACGACACACCCGATCAAACGGACACGCCACCGGCGAGTGAACCTGACCAAGCACTACTAGTGGCGGGAGATGCCGGAGGAGTTTGGGTCCTGGTCAACGGTCTACGACCGGTTCCGCCAGTGGCGTGATGCTGGGGTGTTCCAGGCCCTGATGGAGGCGCTGATCACGGAGGCCGCCCGGCGCGGGCAGGTGGACCTGTCACTGGTCAGCCTGGACTCCACGGTTGTGCGTGCGCATCACGACGCGGCGGGCGCACGGGTGAGTGAGGACGTCCTGGCCGCCCTGGAGGAAGCCAACGAGCACTCAAGGGGGGCCGCAGGATAGGACAAAACCATCAAGAAGGTGCGGAGGACGCCGCCGTGGCCGGCCCCGCCCGTGCCGAGCCGCGCCGGGTCCGTCGGAGGCGCCGCGCGCGGCTGAAGGCCGCTGCTCTGGGGCGTTCGCGGGGCGGGTTGACCAGCAAGGTGCACCTGGCGGCCGAACGACGCTGCCGTCCGCTGTCCTTCGTGCTCACCCCCGGGCAGGCCGCCGACAGCCCGCAGTTCGTCCCCGTCCTGCGGGGCATCAAGGTGCACGGCCCGGTGGGTCGACCGCGCACCCGTCCCGACGCGGTCGCCGGCGATAAGGCGTACTCCTCCCGCCACAACCGCACCCACCTGCGCACCCGCGGGATCAAGGCGGTCATCCCGGAGAAGGCCGACCAGGCCGCCAACCGTAAGAAGAAGGGCCGCCGCGGAGGACGGCCCGCCGCCTACGACGCCGAGCTCTACCGGGACCGCAACATCGTCGAGCGCCTGATCAGCAAACTGAAAGCGTGGCGCGGTATCGCCACCCGCTACGACAAGACTCCCGAGAGCTACCTCGCAGCACTCCACCTCCGCGGCGCGATCATCTGGCTCCGCAGCCTGCGTCCCCTTCAGCTGATCACGGTTCCGTACAGGCCCTTAAGCCACCAGCGTCATGAACGCCGAGACGGCGCAGCATGGTGATGGTGGAGGCCCCGTCCAAGGCGATGGAGCACATCAGCGTGCGGTGGTTCACATGGCAATGCCGGTGGACGGGACTCCACTTGTGACACAGCCTGTGCGCCACCCGACTCGACGCCCCGCTGTACCCCCTGCCGGGGCCGGACGGGAGCTTGCACTTGACGTATGCGTCAACTTTTAACGTCGTCGGGATGTTGTGCGTCGGCCCTGTGGAGCCGGCCGCGCCCTGCGGGTTTTGCCCGCCTTCTCGTCGAGGAGTCTGGATGACGACTGCTGTCCCTGCCACCCATCGGGAGGTGCGCCTGGCCGCACGTCCGCAAGGCCCTCTCCGCACCGGCCACTTCCGCATGGCCGAGGTTCCCGTGCCCGCGGCGGTCCCCGGCACAGTGCTCGTGCGGAACCAGATGATGAGCGTCGCTGCGGTCATGGACACCCTTGTGCGCGGCGCCACCGATCTGCCGATGCCACCCTACGAGCCGGGCGACGTCCTGGCAGGACCGGCCATCGGCGTGGTGATCGCCGCACCGGGCACCGACTTCAAACCCGGCGACCTCATCACCCACAACGGCGGCTGGCGCGAGTACGCACTCGTCGACGAGACAGACGCGCAGCGCATCGACCCCGAGTCGTTGCCGGATGCCGCGGCCCATCTGTCACAGGGGCTGACCGCATGGCTGGGGGTCGTGCGGGGAGCCGAGGTACGGGCCGGAGACACGGTGTTCGTCACCGCTGCGGCCGGTGGAGTCGGCTCCCTGGCCGGGCAGTTCGCCCGTCTGAGGGGCGCGACGAGGATCATCGGCAGTACCAGCTCCCGCCGCAAGGGCCGGTACTTGGTCGAGGAACTTGGCTACGACGCCGTCGTCACCCGCGATGCGGGCCCGATCGAAGACCAACTGCGCGAGGCGGCTCCTGCCGGTATTGACGCGGTCTTCGACAACGTCGGCGGAGAACAACTAAGGGCCGCGCTGGCCGTCGCCCGCCGCGGCGGCCGCGTCGCTCTCGTCGGCACGCTGTCCGGCCAGATGTCCGGCAGCCTGAGCGCACCGGTCGAGATCGACACCGGCGCCCTCATCCTGCGGGGCATCACCGTGCGCGGCATGTCCGGCAGCGATCACCTGGACGCGATCCCCGAATGGTTCCGGGCGTTCAGCCGTGGGCTGCACGAGGGCACCCTCACCTTCCCGCACACCCGGCTGTCGGGCATTGATCAAGCACCGAGAGCGTTGTGTGAGTTGATCGAAGGACGTCATGTGGGAGCAGTGCTCGTAGAGCTCTGAACCCGGGCCCGAAGGGAAACAAGGATGCGTATCGGTGATGCGGCGGCGGCCTCGGGCCTCACCCCGCGGGCGCTGCGCTACTACGAGCAACGGGGATTGCTCACAGCGCGGCGTACGCCGTCGGGTCATCGCGACTACGGCCAGCATGACATCGAGCGGTTGCGAGCCATTCGCGAGTTGCTGGACGCGGGCCTGACGATCGGAGACGTACGGGCCTTCGTTCACGTCCTCGACATCAAGCCACCGTCCGGGGTCAGGACCTCCGCAACGGCCAGTGAAGGCGGGCCGGGCAACTGCCCGGTCGCCGAAGTCACCATCCATCGAGTGGCCGACCTCAGCCAGCGCATCGAGCAGTTGACCCGCGCCCGAGACCGCTTGACCACTGCACTCGCGCACCAATTCGGCGAATTCTTCCACGCCCCGCCAGCACACCTGACACCGGAGCCGACCGCCCTCCTGAGCCGGGACCAACCAACCCAGTGATCCAAACTCCGCACAGACCCTAAAAGATCCCTCGGTGGAAGTGGCGGCTGCCTCAAGCGAGGACGACGGGCTCGCCGCTCAGCATCACACCCGCCTGGCGCAGCTCGCTGATCGCGGTGCTGGTGGTGTCGGCGGCAACGCCGGCCGTGTAGTCGAGCAGGACCCGAACTGCGAAGCCTGCTCGTACGCCGTCCAGCGCGGTGGCCTTCACGCAGTGGTCGGTGGCGATCCCGACGACGTCGAGATCGCTGATGTCACGTGTACGCAGCCAGTCGGCCAGTGAGGTGCCGTCCTGGGCCGAGCCCTCGAAGCCGCTCTTTGATGCGGAGTGCGCCCCCTTGTAGAAGACTTCGTCGACGGCCCCGGAGTCGACGGCGGGCTCGAAGTTCGGATGGAACTGGCTTCCTTCACTGTCGACGACGCAGTGCACGGGGAAGGAGTTCTCGAAGTCAGGGTGCTTGGAGAAGCGGGCCCCGGGGTCGATGTGGTGGTCGCGGGTGGCGACGATGTACGCGTAGCTCCCATCGGCGTGCCCAGCCAGGCCGGTGATGGCGGTGGCCCTGTCCGCGCCGCCCTTCACCGGAACATTGCCGCCCTCGCAGAAGTCCTTCTGCACATCGACGACGATCAATGCACGGCGCACGGAGACTCCTCCCTTGGATGAACCCAATGCCGCTATGGTCGCCCCTGCGACAGCGGGCACACGCAGCACTCACTGGGCGCCGGGAGGACAAGTGTTACTCGTCGGCCGAGGGCACGCTGCGAGCAGCCGTTTCCACCGGCCGGCTGCGATCATCGGTGCCATCGAGCTGCTGTCTGTGATCGCCAGCGGACGGGCAACCGAGCGGCACTGTGGATCTTCACGTCCACAGCCGTGAGACAGGGGCGAAGCCTAGGGCGGGGCCACCCTCACGGTCACGGGACCTGCCATCTGGTGCTGGTCCTCGACTCCGTTCCTCCGCAGGCGCGCGCAGCACAGGAGGCCGCGATGGCAGGAGGAGTACTGGGTCTCCGCCACAAGGAAGTTCTGCCGTTTAGCTGTTCGTCAGCGCCTGAGGCAAAGGAAGATACAAAGTGAAGGTGGAGCCGCGGTTGGGCTCACTTGTGGCGTGGACCTCACCGCCCAGCAGCCGTGCAACGTCCTTGCTGATGGAAAGACCCAAGCCGGTACCGCCGTACCGGCGACTAGTGGTCCCATCTGCCTGTTTGAAGGCTTCGAAGATGACACCTAACTTGCTTGGATCTATGCCGATTCCAGTGTCAGCTACGGAGAAGGCGAGTAGGTTAGCATCTGGGGATGGCAATGAACCCCACTCCAGCAATCGCTCGCGGATAGCCACGGGGACATCCGCTCCAGCCGGCCGAATAACTAAATCGATGGCGCCTTCGTCGGTGAACTTCACTGCGTTGGATAGCAAGTTTCGAAGGACCTGCAGCAGCCGTCTTTCGTCGGTATGCAGCACTGGGGGCACGGTCGGGGACACACGTACGAAGAAGTCGAGTCCCTTCTCCGTGGTTAGTGGTCGAAATATCGCCTCGATGTAATCGGTGAGCTGCACTAGGGCGATTTTGGTAGGGAATACATCCATTCTTCCCGCTTCCACTTGCGACAGATCCAGAATATCGTTGATAATCTGGAGCAGATCGCACCCTGCGCCGTGGATGGTTTCAGCGAATTCTACCTGCTTCGGAGAAAGATGCCCCTCAGCGTTTTCGGCCAGTAGTCGGGAAAGAATAAGCAGTGAGTTGAGCGGGGTGCGCATCTCGTGGGACATGTTCGCCACGAATTCAGTCTTGTTGCGCATGGCTACGACGAGTTGCTCACTGCGCTCCTGTAAGGTCTCCCGCGCCTCCTCGATTTCTTGATTGACAACTTCGATTCTCCTGTTCTGTGCACGTAGTTGTTCTGCTTTTTCCTCCAGCTCGGTGTTTGATTCTTCCAGTGCGTTTTGACGCTTCTCTAGCTCTAAAGAGCGGTCCCTCAGTTGTTGAGTCAACTCCAGTGACTGAACGAGCAACGACTCGGTTTTCTCCTGCGCTACTACCTGTTGGTGACTCTCATCAATCAAGGAAGCCACATTGGCTGGGATGTCTTGAGGGCGCTCACTCAGCCAACCTTGAGCCTCGGCTACACGTTGAGCCGAAAGAAGGTCACCTTCAGCAGCTCTTTCCTCCACAAGCGATAGCCACCTCTGGAAGTCTGCATCGGCGTCTACCCAGTTGGTGAGCCTTCGCCACTCGCGAATGAGCGCCTCATGGGCGATTTCAGCGGTACCCGGACCGTGCGACCCCAGCACGACGAGGCGGTGTTCTGGGGCAGCCAATTGTTGAGCGACCTGCCAGTCGTGCTGAAGGTGAGCTTGATACGCCGTGGCGCGCACTGCGTTTGCAGCCCCGCTGCGTGCTCTCACCATCGACAGCAGTACACGCCGGATGCGGTCCTCTTCCAGATGTCGCGTCAGTGAGGAGAAGGCTTGCTCGGCATGCCGGTTCAGGGCCCCTGTGACACCGCCTACGCGATGATAGCTGTCATAAGTGACGTGGTGCTGGCTTTGCTGCGGCCAAAGTTCAGTTAAGGCGAATTCCAAGAGTGGTAGACCGCCAGGACCCCTGCTTGCCTCAGTCGCAATCATATCGGGCAGTCCTTCGGCGAAGGTAACTCCCGTCATCCGTGCTGGCTCGACGATCACTCGGGTCATGGCGACCTTGTCCAGAGGTGAGACGTTGAGTTGCCGGTCCTGAAGGCGTGATCCGATGTCGGGAAGGTTTAGCAAGGTGGGAAGAAAATCGGATCGCAGAGTGCACACCAGGCGCACGTCCGGAGCGTGGGGACAGTCCTGAGAGGGAAGGAATTTTTGTAGAAAATGTAATGCTTCTTCTGTCTTCCCGTGTGTGGAACTTAGAACTTCTTCAAACTGGTCAGCTACAAGAATGAGTCGCTGATTTGACACGAGAGCAGTCTTGGCCGCAACGCGCCAGAACCCCCCTTCGCGCAAATTCTCCGCAGTGCTATCGAGGTCCTTTACGCGGTCACGTCCGGAACCTTCGGCCTCCAACAGTGCACGCGCAGCCGCATGGAACGGAGACGAGCCGGGTCGGAACGTGACTACTCGCCACCCCTCGGCTTGCAGTGCGGGCTTCAAGCCGGCTGCTACAAGGGACGTTTTCCCCACTCCAGATGGACCCGTCACCAGGGCCAAAGGTTGTGCTTTGACCATCTCGTGCAGGCGGGACACTTCATTTTCCCGCCCGACAAAGAGACCTGCTTCTGCGTCTGCGGGGGTGAAGGCATGTAGGCCGCGGTAGGGGCAGGCGGGAAGCATGCTGCGGCCAAGGGCCTGCGGCCAGGCCGCTGCGACCTCCGCTGCCGGTACGGCGTATGCATCGCCGGCAGTCTCGACGCGGCTGGCCACTGCGAGCATGGCTACAACTGCATCGCCCCACTGGTCCCGAATTACGACAGGAGCGCCGCTGTAGCCGGGCTGCACTCGTAATGCTGACTCTGATTCCCTATCCAGCTGGATCATGCCGCCACCAACAGCCCCACGGAGCACGCAACTGCTCCAGGCGCCGGTTGCCGGTCGCGAAGGAGTGGTGGGATAGCCAAAGACGTCGGCTTCGCCGGCGCGACTTGCAGGAGCGTCCAGGAGCCGTGCTGCGCCGGCGCCGGCGGGCAACGGCTCACCACCAACCATCACCAAGCCGGCAGTATCACGCCCAGATTCCCCACCGACTGCCGGCGGATCCCAGGCGTCGATGCGGCAGTTCCGTAACGGCGCACCCTCAGCATCGCCGAGCAGTACGAACTCAACCTGGACACGTGCATCGGCATGGGGGCGGGCTGTGGTGGCCTTGTCCCGGCGCAGCGCCACGTTCACTACGTGAGCGCACGTCACAATGTGCTTCTCGCCGACGACATAGCCGACGCCAGCGGCTTGCTCACTCGCGCTCTGCCGGACCTTGACGATGAACCCTTCTCGCGGCGTTGACACTGGCTTTAGCTGGCGTCCACCGTGCGAGCCCACTTGAGTCGAACAGCGAAATTCACTTCGGCTGTTCCCTTCGCGATGATCACCGAGGTGTCACCGCCGATCTTGAGCCCAAACTCGACCTCGGCCTCATCAGGGCCTAGTTCCCGCAACGTGTCAACCACTCGGGTAAGTGTCGGCCGGACCTGAGCCATGGCATCGTCCAAGGACACGCGTGCCCGGGCCACCACGCCAGCATCTCCTGCTGCAAGTTCAAGATCTGAGCCGACGAGCTCGATGTCGGTTTCAAACACCGTGGGCTCTTTGTCCCCATCGGTCAGCGGTACTGCGATAAGTCCCATATTCTGCACCCCTGTTGTGCTACGTTCTCGCCGCCGTCTCTGTTACCGCCGGTTGGTGATCAGAGTAGGCAGCGCTGGACACGGACGTGGATGTTTTGGTCAAACGGCACCGTCGTGGTGGCCCAGGGCAAGGGCAGGCGCGTGGAGAAGCCGCACAAGCAGGCTGGCAGGCGTAGCAGTCAGTCGTCGTTCGCGCCTAGACGTCGAAGACGGCGAGAAGGGAGAGGGCGCCGTGGCCGACGGGCGTGGTGTAGGGCAGCACCTTGCGGTGATTGCGATAGCACCAGCCCGAACCTGCCCATCACCATCAGACCGGTACTCAGTCGCTCGAAGGACGTCAGTTCGGTCCGGGCATCGTGCCCATGAGGGGGGCCTCAGGCGAGAGGGCGAACTACTGCCGCCGTCCATCGCCCGCCCGACGCAGTGCTCGAAACGCAGGTCGGGACGCTCCGCAACGGGGACATCCCAGGGATTTTCAGGGACTTTCAGCTCTGCCCCAGGGACTTTCCAGGGACTTTTCGCTGAGTAAGCGGGAAAGGGGCCGACAGCTCTGAAAGACGCAAAGTCCCAGGTCGGGGCTGGCTTTCTACTCGTCGACGACGCTCGCTGGGGCGTTTCCCCTCGAGGACTCCGTCAGCCTTGCCCAACGGCGTGGACGAGGGCGCGGCGGGGCTGAGGGAGCCACTCGCCCGCCACGCCGCCACTGGCGCTGTTCCGGGTGAACTTCCTCTGGAACAGCACCAGTTGACGGACTTCTCAAACGTCTCAGTACGAGTAGAACCCCGACCCGCTCTTGCGACCGAGCCGCCCCGCGTCCACCATCCGCTGCAGCAGCGGGGGAGCGGCGTACAGCGGCTCCTTGTACTCCTCGTACATGGAGGCGGCGACCGAGGCGACGGTGTCCAGGCCGATCAGGTCGGAGAGCTTGAGCGGGCCCATCGGGTGGGCGCAGCCCAGTTCCATGCCGTTGTCGATGTCCTCGCGGCTGGCCATGCCGGACTCGAACATCCGGATCGCGGAGAGCAGGTACGGGATGAGCAGGGCGTTCACCACGAAGCCCGAGCGGTCCTGGGCGCGGATGGCGTGCTTGCCGAGGACGTTCTGGACGAGCGCCTCGGCGCGCTTGAGGGTCTCCTCGCCGGTGGTGAGGGCCGGGATCAGCTCGACGAGCTTCTGCACCGGCGCCGGGTTGAAGAAGTGGATGCCGATGACCTTGTCGGGCCGGGAGGTGGCGACCGCCAGCTTCACCAGGGGGATGGACGAGGTGTTGGAGGCCAGGATCGCGTCCGGGTGCACCACCACCTGGTCGAGCACCTGGAAGATCTCGGTCTTGACCTGTTCGTTCTCCACCACGGCCTCGATGACGAGGTCACGGTCGGCGAACTCGCCGAGGTCGGTGGTGAAGCTGAGCCGACCGAGGGTCGCATCCCGCTCGGCCACGGTCATCTTGCCGCGTTCGGCGGCCTTGCCGAGCGAGTTGGTCAGGCGGGTGCGCCCCAGTTCCAATGCCTCGCCGGTGGTCTCCGCGACCTTGACGTCCAGCCCGGCGCGGGCGCACACCTCGGCGATGCCAGCGCCCATCTGGCCGCAGCCGACCACTCCGACGCGTGCAATGTCGGCGAATGAGTCCGTCACCTCGTGCCTTTCGCTGATCTTCAGGACCGGCGGTACGCCGTAAGGGTCCGACGCCCGCCTCGCCCCCGACGTTACTCCGCGAGGTGCTGGGAGGACGGCGTCGGGGCGGGCATTCTGAGGCTGCCACACGGGACATAACGGACAAGATGGGGGCTTTTCATGCGAGGTATCACACGCCGCGGGTTCGGCGCGGCGGCACTGGGTGCCGGCTCGTTGCTGCTGGGCGCGGGTGCCCGGGCGGGCGCCGGCACCCCGGCAGGGCGCGAGCTGCGCGGGATGTGGTTGGCGACGGTGGCCCACCTGGACTGGCCGTCCCGGCCCGGCCCGGACCGCGCCGCCCAGCAGCGGGAGCTGGCCGCGCTCTTCGACACGGCGGTCGAGCGGCGGTTGAACGCGGTGTTCTTCCAGGTGCGGCCGACGGCCGACGCGCTGTGGCCGTCGCCGTACGAGCCCTGGGCGGAGTGCCTGACCGGCGTCCAGGGCCGCGATCCGGGCTGGGACCCGCTGGAGTTCGCGCTCCGCGAGGCCCACCGGCGCGGCCTGGAACTGCACGCGTGGTTCAACCCGTACCGGGTCGCCAACCACACCGACCCGGGCCGGCTGGCGCCCGAGCACCCGGCCCGCCGGCACCCGGGCTGGGTCCTGCCGTACGGCGGCAAGCTCTACTACAACCCCGGGCTGCCCGAGGTCCGCCGCTTCGTCCGGGACGCGATGCTGGACGCGGTGCGCCGCTACCCCGTCGACGGGGTGCACTTCGACGACTACTTCTACCCGTACCCCGTCGCCGGCCAGGCGTTCCACGACGACGCGGCCTACGAGGCGTACGGCGCTGATTTCGCCAACCGCGGCGACTGGCGGCGGGACAACATCAACCTGCTGATCCGCGAGATGCGGGAGGGCATCGCGCGCACCGGCCGGCGGGTGCGGTTCGGCGTCAGCCCGTTCGCGGTCTGGCGCAACGCCGCCACCGATCCGCACGGCTCGCGGACCCAGGCCGGGGTGCAGACCTACGACGACCTCTACGCCGACACCCGGCGCTGGGTGCGGGAGGGCTGGCTCGACTACATCGTGCCGCAGGTGTACTGGCCGCTGGGGTTCGCCGCCGCCGACTACGCGGAGCTGGTGCCGTGGTGGGCCCGGACCGTGGCGGGCACCCGGGTGGACCTCTACATCGGCGAGGCGCTGTACAAGGCGGGCCGCACCGCGCAGCCCGAAGCGTGGCGGGATCCGGCCGAACTCTCCCGGCACGTCGCCTTCGCCCGGCGGTACCCGCAGGTCGGCGGGCACGTCTACTTCTCGACCAAGGACGTGGTCAGGGACCCGCTGGGGGCGCTGGCCCGGGTCGTGGAGGACCACTACGGGGGTGCCGCGGCCCGGCCGTGACGGTCCCGCCGCGCGTGCCGCGGCGGGGGCGGGCCGCCACACGGGCGCTCCGCCACCGCCGTGGGGTCGTCAGCGGATGGTGTGGGGTTCCTTGGACCTGGGGTGCTGGACGACGCAGTCCGGGCCGGGCCACATGATCGTCTCGTGGCCGTCCTCGGCGCGGATGCGGTAGGGCGGTTCGCCGTTGGTCCCCAGCACCTCCACGATCTCGACCATGTGGTCGCCGTGACCGACGGTTCTGCCGTGCATCAGCAGCCGGTCGCCCTTGCTCGCGTGCATCTGGGCTCCTCCCGCCTCGGGCGGCCGCCTACCGGGGCGGCCGACGCGCGCGACGGCCGGGCGGTGGGACGGCCAACGGATTGCGGGCCCGCCGAACGGCCCGGACGGCACTACTGCCATCGCCGCCAGTTTATGTCCGCGGGCCCGGGGCGCACCCGGGGAGCCGGACCGCCCCGGGCCCGGACCGCCGTCCGGGCCCGCGGCCGTCACGCCCGGGCCCGCTGGGTGACCACGATGCACGCCAGGACCGCCAGCGCCGTCACGGGCGCGGCCGGCGGCAGGCGTTCGCCGAGCAGCACCACCGACCAGACCAGGGTCAACAGCGGCTGAGCGAGCTGGACTTGGCTGGCCCTGGAGACGCCGATGGCGGCCATCCCGCGGTACCAGACAACCATCCCGAGGAAGGTGGAGCCGATCGCCAACCACAGCACGCCGGCCACCGCGTGACCGGTCAGGTGCAGCGGCTCGGTCGCCAGCGCCCAGGCGGCGCCCGGCACCGTCACCGGCAGTGCCAGCACCAGCGCCCAGCCGATCACCTGCCACCCCGGCAGGTGGCGGGCCAGCCGGCCGCCCTCGGCGTAGCCGGCCGCGCACACCAACAGCGCCGCGAACAGGAACAGGTCACCGGTGCCCAGGGCGCCGCCGCTCTGCTGCACCGCGAAGGCGAGGACGGCCGCCGCGCCGACCAGTGCGGCGCCCCAGAAGGCGCGCGAGGGCCGGGCTCCGGTGCGCACGGCGGAGAACGCCGCGGTGGCCAGCGGCAACAGTCCGATGACCACGGCGGCGTGCGAGGTGGTGGAGGTCTGGAGCGCGAGGGTGGTCAACAGCGGGAAGCCCAGGACGACGCCGCCCGCCACCACCGCGATCCCGGCCCAGTGACGGCGCTCGGGCACCCGGACCCGGCAGGCCGCCAGGCAGGCGCCGGCCAGTGCGGCGGCCAGCACGCTGCGCAGCATCACCACCGTCCAGGGGCCCATGCCCTCCAGTGCCCAGGCCGTCGCCGGGAAGGTCAGGGAGAAGGTGGCGACGCCGAGCGCGGCGAGCAGGGCGCCGGAGCCGGACGCGCCGCCCGGTCGCGCCGGGAGGGGCGCGGAGGGGGCCGGGGTGGTGACCGCTATCGGTGCGGTGGCGATAGCGCTATCGTTTGCTCTCATGCATGAGCGTAGCAGTGGGGCCGAATTGGCCGCGACCCTGCGAGAAGAGCTGAAGCGCTACTCGCCAGGGGAGAAGTTGCCGTCAAGTCGCGCCCTGATCGAGCGGCACCGGGTCAGCCCGGTGACGGTCTCCCGGGCGCTGGCCGAACTGGTCGCCGAAGGACTGGTCGTCACCCGCCCCGGCGCCGGGGCGTTCCGCGCCGAGCCGCGCCGCGCGGCACCGCGGCCGGCGGACACCTCCTGGCAGGAGATCGCCCTGAGCGCCGAACCGGCCGGCGACCAGGTGCCGCGCAGCGTCGACGCCACCGGCGTGCTGGCCACCCTCGCCACCCCGGCACCCGGCGTCATCGAGCTCAACGGCGGCTATCTGCACCCCACCCTCCAGCCCGAGCGCGCCCTGGCCGCCGCGCTGGCCCGGGCCGGCCGGCGGCCCGGTGCCTGGAGCCGCCCGCCGGTGGGCGGCGTGTCGGAGCTGCGGGCCTGGTTCGCCCGGGAGATCGGCGGCCCCGGCGGTTCGCTCGCGGCCAGCGACGTCCTGATCACCGCGGGCGGCCAGAGCGCCCTGACCGCCGCCGTGCGCGCCCTCGCCGCGCCCGGCGCCCCGGTCCTCGTCGAGTCGCCGACCTACCCCGGGATGCTGGCCGTCGCCCGCGCCTCCGGACTGCGCCCGGTCCCGGTCCCGGTGGACGCCGACGGGGTCCGCACCGACCTGCTCGCCGACGCCTTCCGGGCCAGCGGCGCCCGACTGTTCGTCTGTCAGCCGCTGTTCCAGAACCCGTCCGGCACGGTGCTGGCCGCCGAACGCCGCCGGGAGGTGCTGCGGGTGGCCCGCGCCGCCGGCGCCTTCGTGGTCGAGGACGACTTCGCCCGGCTGCTGGGCCACGCCGACGCGCCCCCGCTGCCGCCCACCCTTATCGCCGACGACCCCGACGGCACCGTGGTCCACGTCCGCTCGCTGACCAAGGCCACCTCGCCGAGCCTGCGGGTGGGCGCCCTGGCGGCCCGCGGCCCGGTGCTCGACCGGCTCCACGCCATCCAGGTCGTCGACAGCTTCTTCGTCCCCGGACCCCTCCAGGAAGCCGCGCTCGAACTCGTCGGGTCGCCCGCCTGGACCCGCCACCTGCGGCTGATAGCGGGGGAGTTGGCCGTGCGCCGGCAGGCCCTGCGGACCGCGCTGCGGCGCGAGCTGCCTGCACTGGACGTCGCGGGGCCCGAGCGGCACACGCCCCTCGGCGGCTACCACCTGTGGCTGCGGTTGCCGGCCGGCACCGACGAGGCGGCGCTGACCGGCGCCGCGCTGCGGGCCGGCGTGGCGGTGGCGGCCGGCCGCCCCTACTTCCCGGCGGAGCCGCCGGCCGCCCACCTCCGGCTGAGCTTCGCCTCGGCCGCCGGCGCCGGCGAGTTGGCCGAGGGGGCCCGCCGCCTCCGGGTCGCCTGCGACGAACTGGGCGTCCCGGTGGCCTGATCCGGGCGGGGCGGGCCCGGCCCGGCAACCCGTTCGACTCGGGCCCGCGCCGTCTGCCAGGCTCCCGGCATGACTGCCCGCGCCCTCGACGGCTACGAGGTCTCCACCGACCCGGACCGGCTCGACTCCGACCTGGTCCACCACTGGCTCGCCACCGACTCCTACTGGGCGCTCGGCCGCACCCGCGCACACCACGACCGCGCCCTCGCCGGCTCGCTCAACTTCGGCCTGTACGAGTCCGGTTCGGGGCGCCAGGTGGCCTACGCCCGGATCGTCACCGACTACGTCACCTTCGCCTGGCTCTGCGACGTCTACGTCTGCCGCGACGACCGCGGCAAGGGGTTGGGCAGCGCCCTGGTGGAGGCGGTCGCCGCACACCTGGCCCCGCACGGGCTGGCCCGGATCACCCTCGCCACCAAGGACGCGCACGGCGTCTACGCCAAGGTCGGCTTCCGGCCGCTGACCTCCCCGGACCAGTGGATGACGCTGGGGCTGCTCGATCCGGGCCCGGTCGGCCCCTGACGCCGGGGGCCGGGCCGCGACCGGGCAGCCCGCACCGCCGCCCGCCACCGGGGCGGCCCGGGCGCCGGCCCGCCTGGCCGCCGACGTAAGTGCCCATGCGTCCCGACGGACGGCTCAGGCCGGGGCGTGGGGTCCGCGTTCCGGGGGCCCGGCCTCCCGGCGCAGCCAGGCGTTGGCCGCCGCGACCCGGCCGGCCACCCGCAGCTTGGCGTAGGCGTGCTCCAGGTGCTTGTCGACGGTCCGCGGGCTGATCGCGAGCCGGTGCGCGATCTGTTGGTTCGTCAGGCCGTCGGCGAGCAGTCCCAGCACGGCCGATTCGCGGTCGGTGACCAGTTCCCTGGCCGAGGCCGGCGCGGGCGGGGCGAGGCGGCCCAGGACCCGGCTGAGGCGGGTGCGCAGCAGACCGGCCGCGGCCAGGTCGGCGTCGCTGAACTCGCTGCCGTGCCGGTCGCGGCTGACCACCACCGAGACCCGCCGCGGCACACCGGCGACGTACCCCGCGGGGAACGACATCGCCAGCTGCCGTTCGGCGCCGAACGACCGGTAGACGTCGGCGTAGAAGGGCAGCGCGTGGAACTCGCCGGTGGTCTGCAGGGCCGAGCGCAGCAGGGGGGTGCCGCTGCCGATCCGGGTGTGCCGGACGAAGGAGTCGCACCGCCACCCGCGGTCGAAGGCGTCCAGCACGTCCCGGCTCAGCAGGTCGTCCGGGAGGGTGCGCAGCGGATGGGCCGGGTCCGGCCGGGGCGACCAGATGACGCTGTCGCCGGGCAGCGCGCCGAGCAGCAGCGGGAGCAGCGCCGGAACCAGGGTGTCCTCGTCCACGGCGTCGATCAGCAGGTCCACGACGGAGAGGATGCGCCGCAGGCCGACCTCCGCGGCCGCGCTCATACGTCCAGCGTGCCGAGCCGCCCGACCCCGGTCAAGGCCGTGCGGACGGCTCCCGGGACGTGCGGGAGCCGTCCGGAGCGGGGCCACCCGGCCGGCCGGGGGAAGACCGGCCGGGGGCGTCGGGCGCGGTTAGCGCCCGACGGCATAGACGCGGTTGACCGGGCTCTGCGTCGCCAGCCGCCAGTGGTGCAACCCGGCCGCGTCGGCGAGGTCCCGCAGGGCCCCTTCACCCGCGTGGTTCCCCAGTGCCTGCGGACCGTGCTGGGCCAGCGCGGAGGGCAGGCACACGGCCACCGAGGCGGCGGTCAGCACCCGCCCCACCGGGGTGGCGTTCTCCTCGTCGCGCGCGGAGGCGTTCGGCTCGACGATCATGCAGGTGCCGCCCTCGGCCAGGGCGTGCGCGGCGTGCCGCAGCGCGGCCCCCGGGTCGCCGATGTCGTGCAGGCAGTCGAAGTACGTGATCAGGTCGAAGTCCGCGCCGGGGAAGTCGTCGGCGGCCGCCACCTCGAAGGACACCCGGTCGGCCACGCCCTGTTCGGCCGCGACGCCGCGGGCCGCCTCGACCGACGGGCGGTGGAAGTCGTAGCCGGTGAAGCGGGAGTTGGGGAACGCCCGCGCCATCAGGGCCGTCGAGTAGCCGTAGCCGCACCCGACGTCCGCCACCGTGCCGCCGTGCTCCAGCTTCTCCACCACGCCGTCCAGCGCGGCCAACCACTCCGGCACCAGCGCCGCCGTGTAGCCGGGGCGGAAGAACTTCGCGGTGCCCTCGAACAGCGCCGGCCCGTGCTCCTCCCAACCGATGCCCGCACCGGTGCGGAACGCCTCCATCAGGCTGTCCTCGGTGGCGTACACCGCCTGGAGCACGGTGAAGAAGCCGGCCGCGTAGCTGGCGAGCGCGGGGTCCGCGAGGACCGCGGCGTGCGCGTCCGGCAGCTGGTAGGTGCCGCGCTCCGGCGCGTACGTCACGTACTCGCCGGCCACCTGGGCCGCCAGCCACTCCCGGACGTACCGCTCGACCAGTCCGGTGCGGGCGGCGAGCTGCGCGGCGGTCAGCGGGCCGGCGCCGGCCATCGCCCGGTACAGCCCGAGCCGGTCGCCGAGGGAGGTGCACAGGCCGGCGACCGCGGCCCCGCCGTCGGCGATGACCCGTTCCAGGAACGCGTCCACCCGGTCCTCCCGGGTGGTTCCGCCGTTCCCGGCGGCGCCCGGTGCGGCCGGGGCGGACACCGCCATGGCCGTCACCTCCTCGCCACACTGCCGTGCGTCTCCACTCCACCAGCTCGCCCGGTCGGCGCGCCATACGTGGTTCCCCGTACGCGCGGCGCCGGGCGGGCGGGGGCGGCCGACACTGAAGAGGAGGAGGTGGTGGGCGATGCGCAAGATGATCGACTGCCGGGACCACCCGAGCGAGACGAGGTGCAGCCTCGTCCTCATCGGCGAGGAGGACGAGGTGCTCCGCGCCGCCACCGCGCACGCGATCTCCGTGCACGGCCACACGGACAGCCCCGAACTGCGCGAACAACTCCGCAAGTCCCTCAAGAACGAGATGCCGCAGCCCGCGTGAGCCGCCGGCCGAGCGGTGGGCCGAGCCCGGCCGTCCCCGGGGACGGCCGGACTTCCGCGTCCGGGGCCGGTACCCGCGTTCGGGCCCGCTGCGGTCGTCGCGCCGCGCCGCCGGGCGCAGGATCGTCCTGGGGCGGCACACCGACCGGCCGCCGCCCCGCGGTGGCGCCCCGCGGCGTCCGGCCACCCGAGGGTGCGCCCGCGCCCGCGGCCACCGGGACGACCGGGAACGCGACGACGGGAGCGGGCCGATGGCGGACGGCGCGGCGCACGACGCGGGGCAGCGGCCCCCGGCGGACGGGTCGGGCACCGGCCTGGACCGCCGGCACTTCCTCGGCGCCGCCACCGGGCTCGCGGCCCTCGCCACCGGCCTGGCCGGCTGCGACTCCCCGGGCGGCGCCCCCGGAGGCCACCGGCCCGCCGACCCGCTCGCCGCCGAGCGCACCCGCCCCGGCAACCCGGACTGGCGCCTGACCGCCACCGGCCCCCCGGACGCGATCGAGGGCTATGCGGACCGGGTGAGCGTGGCGCCCGGTGAGGAGTTCGGCCTGCACGTCTCCACCACCGCACCCGGCTTCCGCGTCCGCGCGTACCGGGTCGGCTGGTACGGCGGTGCCCAGGCCCGGCTGGTGTGGCGTTCGGACCGGCTCGCCGGCCGGCGCGGCCCCGCCCCGCGACTGCTCGCCGACACCCGCACCGTGGAGGCCGGTTGGCCGCGCACCGCCACCGTCCGCACCACCGGCTGGCCGCCCGGCGCCTACCTGCTGCGCCTCGACGCCGACCACGGCCACCAGCGCTACGTCCCACTGGTCGTCCGCTCGACCGGCGCCGCGGGGCGCACCGTCCTGATGCACGCGGTGACGACCTGGCAGGCGTACAACACCTGGGGCGGCCACAGCCTCTACGAGGGCCGGGACGGCGCCTACGCCACCCGCTCCCTCGCGGTCAGCTTCGACCGCCCCTATGACGCCACCGGCGCCGAGAAGTTCCTGGTGTACGAGCGGGCCCTGGTGGTGCTGGCTGAGCGCCTGGGCCTGCCGCTGGCCTACACCACCTCGGTGGACGTCCACGCCGACCCGGGCGCGCTGCGCGGCGCCACCGCCGTGCTCTCCCTCGGCCACGACGAGTACTGGACGCCGCAGCAGCGCGACCACGTCACCCGGGCCCGCGACGGCGGGACCAACCTCGCCTTCCTCGGCGCCAACGCGTGCTTCCGGCGGGTCCGCCTGGACGCCGGCCCGGCCGGTCCGTTGCGCACCGTGACCTGCTACAAGACCGCCTACCGGGACGACCCCGGGTTCGCCGTCCGCCGCGACCCGCCCACCCACGACTTCCGCGCGCCGCCCGCCGCCGACCCGGAGTCGTCCCTGACCGGCGTCTTCTACGAGGGCTACCCGACGGACGCGCCCTACGTCGTGCACGGCGCCGACCACTGGCTCTTCGAGGGCACCGGTGTCCGGGCCGGCGACGCCTTCCCGCACCTGGTCGGCGTGGAGTACGACCGGGTCACGCCGGCCGCCCCCACGCCCGCCGCCCTCCAGATCGTCGCGCACTCCCCGCTGGTCTGCCGGGGCCGCGCCAGCCACGCCGACTCCGCCTACTACACCGTCCCGGGCGGTGCCGGGGTCTTCGCCACCGGCACCATGCGCTGGGTCGAGGCCCTCATGGCGGGCACCCGGGACAACGGCCGCAACCACGGCCTGGACCGTCGCACCGGAGCCTTCGTCACCCGCACCACGGAGAACCTGCTCCGGGCCTTCGCCGCGGGTCCGGCGGCGCACCACCGCCCGGCACCGGAACCCAACACCGCCCGGGTGTACGGGAGGTGACCTGTCGTGGGCGGCCGACCGGGCCGCCCGCACCGGGGCGCCGGGTCATTCCTCCAGGGCCGACGCCAGGCGTTCGAGGTCGGTGAGGAGCGCGGGCAGGCGCTGCGGCGGGATCGCGTCGACCATCCGCTGCTCGACGGCGTAGACGGCCTCCTGGACCGCGGCCAGGCGCCGGTGGCCCTCCTCCGTGAGGTGGGTGGGGCGGGCACGGCCGTGGTCGGCGGTGGCGGGGCGGGTGATCAGGCCCGCCTCCTGGAGGCCGCGCAGGACGACGTTCCCGGATTGCCGGGTGACGAAGGTCGCGCGGGCGAGGTCGGCGTTGGACAGGCCGGGGTGCAGGGCAAGGAGTTCGAGGGTGGAGTACTGGGGCACGGTGAGCCCGTGTGCGCGCAGGACCTTGTCCATGGCGGCGCGCAGGGCGGCCTGGGCCCGTTTGATCAGGTATCCGACGTGGTGGGTGACGTCGTCCGCGGGGTGCGGCGGCCCGGTGGGCGTCCTCTCGTTCATGTCAGCATTTTGACATGTCGCCCCGGGGTTCCCTAACCTCTCTCATGTCAAAGTTTTGACATTCAAAGGGAGGAAGTACCCGTGTCTGTTGCCCTCGACGGCCCCGATTTCGTCGCCCTGCAGGTCCGTGACGTGGACGCCGCCGCAGCCTTCTGCGAGCAGCACCTGGGTCTGCGCAGGGCCGCGGTCTCGCCGCCGCACGCGGTCGTCTTCGACACCCGGCCGACCCCGTTCGCCGTCCGCGCGCTCCTCCCGGGAGTCGACCTCGCCGACGCCGCACGCCCCGGCCTCGGCGTGGTGCTCTGGTTCCGGACCCCCGACGCCCACCGGCTCCACGACCAACTCGTCGCCGCCGGCGTCACGATCCTCACCCCGATGGCCAGCAGCCCGTTCGGGCCGATGTTCTCCTTCGAGGGCCCGGAGGGCTACACCCTCACCGCGCACGGCGGCTGACCGGGAGTCAACGGTTCGCCCGGCGCCGCCCGGGGGAGTGCCGGGTCAGGGTGCGCGGCGCAGGAAGTCGCGGGCGCCGCGCAGCGTGGTGCGCAGGGTGCGCTGCGTCCGCGTGCTGTCCAGGCGGACGTCCAGCGCCCCCGGGGCGCCGGTGCCCGCGCGGCGCCCGGGCGTCAGCCTGGCGGCGTCCAGGGCGTCGCGGCCGGCGACCAGGACGCCGAGCTCATGGCGGCTCACGGCGTCCGCGCCCGCGAGGTGGCACACGCCCGCGCGGGCGGAGCCGGCCAGTTCGAGGAGGGCCCGGGCGAGGTCGGCGACGTGCACCGGGCACCGGACGTCGTCCGTGAACAGCACGCCCTCCCGCCGCCCGGTGGCCAGGTCGCGGATGAACCTCTCGTGCACCGAGTCGCCGTCGCCGATAATCAGCGAGGTGCGGGCGACGGCGGCGGACGGGGCGAACAGCCGGATCGCCGTCTCGGCCGCCGCCTTCGCGGCCCCGTACGGGGTGACCGGATCCGGTGCGGCGGATTCGTCGTAGTGGACGTCGGCGCCGGAGAAGACGGCGTCACTGGAGACGTGCACCAGCCGGGCCCCGTACTGGCCGGCGGCCAGCGCGAGGCGGACCGCGCCGTCGGCGGTGGTGGCCCAATCGGCCTTGCGATAGGCGGCGTTGACCACGACGTCCGGGCGGGCCGCCCCGAACACCGGCGCGATCTCCTCGCCGCGCCGCAGGTCCAGCGGTAGCCAGCGGATCCCGGGGAGGTCACCGGCGCGGGTGGCGAAGGTCGCCGTCACGGCGTGCCCGGCCGCCGCCGCCTGCCGTGCCAACTCGCGCCCCAGGAAGCCGCTGCCGCCGACGATCAGGATGTCCATGGCCTGCCACGTTAGGCCCGCTGCCCCGCCCCCGTCTGCCGGCTAACGCGCCAACTCCCTTGGGGGGCAACGACGTTACCGGCAGTTCCGTTGGTGGTGGCGCGCCGCACGGGCGTACGGCCCGGCATCCCCCCGGGGAGGAGTGGCTCGCCGTTTCTTACGACAGAAACGCTACGTTGCATTCACAGGGAGGGCAACGAAATCCCCTGGGGGGATCGCGGTCGTCGCAGATAGAATCCGGAGAAACGTTGCGGCAGCCTTCGAGGTTCATGCGGCAAACACCTCCAGGTCGTTGCAACGGGCTGTGGGTGAACGCTCTGCCGTGAGACGCCGCAGACCGCGAAGGGGGCCGCCATGCCGGGAGGCAGACTCACCCAGCAGGAACGCCGGCAGATCGCGCGGGGGTTGGCCGACGACCTCGCCTACGCCGAGATCGCCAGGCGCCTGGGGCGCCCGACCTCGACCGTCGCGCGCGAGGTGATGCGCAACGGCGGCCCCACCGACTACCGCGCCGACCTGGCCCACCGCGCCACCGAACACCGCGCCCACCGGCGCCGGCAGCCCGCGCCGCGCGCCCCCGGGGAGCCCGTGCGGGTCCCCGGGCGCGACGTCGAGGCGGTGCGCGCCTACGAGGAGGCGTTCACCGCCGTCCTCGTGCGGGCGGGCCTGCCCAGGATGGTGTCCCGGGTGCTGGTCTGCCTCTACACCACCGACGCCGGCAGCCTGGCCGCGTCCGAACTGGCCCGGCACCTCCAGGTCAGCCCGGCGTCCATCTCCAAGGCGATCGCGTTCCTCGAAGGGCAGGGCCTGGTCCGCCGGGAGCGCGACGACCGCCGCCGCGAGCGCTACGTCGTCGACGATGACGTCTGGTACCAGGCGATGAGGGCCAACGCCCGCGCCAACGCCCGGCTCGCCGAAGCCGCACGACGCGGCGTCGACGTCCTCGGCCCCGGCACCCCGGCCGCCGCCCGCTTCGAGGGCATCGCCCGCTTCGTCGACGTCGTCGGCGCCGCCATGGCCCGCGCCGCGGAGCAGGCCCGCGACGTCCTCCACGGCGAGCCCGGGGCGGCCTCGGGCGGCGCCGCGGCGGATCCCCCGTAGCGGGCCGCCCTGACCGCACGGGCGGTCCGTTCAGCGGCGGGGTGTCGGGGCGGCCGTGAGCGCCGTGTCGGCGGCGTCGAGGATCGCGCCGAAGACGTGGGCGATGATCGGCTTGGCGAGTCGCCGGGTGAGGACGGCGCCGACGAGGGGGAGGGGGATCTGGAAGGCGGTGGTCCAGGCGACGAGGGTGCCGCCGGGTACCTCGGTGAAGGTCATCCGGCCGCGTTCGTGGCGCGCCGGCGGGACGCTGCGTTCGACGGCGTAGTCGAAGTCGTACGGCGGGTGGTAGGCGGTGATCCGCTCGCGGAACCAGCCGATCGCCCACGTGTGCACCCGGACGGCGCCCACTCCGTAGGGGGCGTCCCGCCCCGGCCGGGCCAACCGCGCCCTGAGGACGAACGGCGTCCGGGTGTAGTTGGTGGTGGTGGCGCACCAGTCGAAGACGTCGGCGATCGGCGCCGCGACGACCCGTTGCACGGTCAAGGTTTCCATGGCCCGTCCCTTCTCGTGGCCGGCGGGCGCGGAGTGACGGCCGTGCCGAGGCCGCCGGGATCGCCCTGCCGTTCCCCAGGAGGACCCGGTAGGGCCCGCAACTGTGACGCCGCCTGGCGTGACGTGCGTCACGCCGGGCGCCCCGTTATGGCCGCGTCGTCGCGACAACGCTCCGAGCATTGCATAAAACTGCATTCATCCGTATAGTCATGCCATCGCTAAGGAGGGTCCAGGGGCATGACGGTACGAGCAGCAGTCGCCGGTGCGAGCGGATACGCGGGAGGTGAGCTCCTGCGCCTGCTCCTGGGGCATCCGGAGGTCGAGATCGGGGCGGTGACCGGGCACTCCAACGCGGGGCAGCGCCTGGGCGCCCTCCAGCCGCACCTCGGCCCGCTGGCCGACCGGGAGCTGGCGCCGACCACGCCCGAGGCGCTGGCCGGCCACGACGTGGTGTTCCTCGCGCTGCCGCACGGCCAGTCCGCCGCGGTCGCCGAAGGACTCGGTCCCGACGTCCTCGTCGTGGACTGCGGCGCCGACTTCCGCCTGAAGGACGCCGCCGACTGGACGGCGTTCTACGGTTCGCCGCACGCCGGCACGTGGCCGTACGGCCTCCCCGAACTGCCCGGCGGCCGTGCCGCGCTGGCCGGGACCAAGCGGATCGCGGTCCCCGGTTGCTACCCCACCGCCGTCTCGCTCGCGCTCTTCCCGGCCTACGCGGCCGGCCTCGCCGAGCCGGAGGCCGTGATCGTCGCGGCGTCCGGCACCTCCGGCGCGGGCAAGGCGCTCAAGCCGCACCTCCTCGGCTCCGAGGTGATCGGTTCGATGAGCCCCTACGGCGTCGGCGGCGGGCACCGGCACACCCCGGAGATGATCCAGAACCTCAGCGCCGCGGCCGGCGAGCGGGTCGGGGTGTCCTTCACCCCCACCCTGGCGCCGATGTCCCGCGGCATCCTCGCCACCTGCTCGGCCAAGGCACGGTCCGGCGTGGACGCCGCCGCGGTCCGCGGCGCGTACGAGAAGGCGCTGGCCGGCGAGCCGTTCGTCCGACTGCTGCCCGAGGGGCAGTGGCCCACCACCGCCGCTGTACAGGGCTCCAACGCGGTGCAGATCCAGGTGGCCCTCGACGAGGCGGCCGGCCGGATCATCGCGATCAGCGCCATCGACAACCTGACCAAGGGGACCGCCGGAGGCGCGGTCCAGAGCATGAACATCGCCCTCGGCCTCCCCGAGGAACTGGGCCTTTCCACGATTGGAGTCGCGCCGTGAGTGTGACGGCAGCGCAGGGATTCGTCGCGGCGGGCATCGCCGCCGGCATCAAGGAGAACGGGAACCCCGACCTCGCCCTGGTGGTCAACAGCGGACCGCGCCTGGCCGCCGCCGGCGTCTTCACCTCGAACCGCGTCAAGGCCGCCCCGGTCGTCTGGTCCGAGCAGGTCCTCAAGGGCGGCCGGGTCTCCGCGGTGATCCTCAACTCCGGCGGCGCCAACGCCTGCACCGGCCCGCTGGGCTTCCAGGACACCCACGCGACCGCGGAGAAGGTCGCCGAGGTGCTGGACGGGCACAGCGCCGGCGAGGTCGCGGTGGCCTCCACCGGCCTGATCGGCGTGCGCCTGCCCATGGACAAGCTGCTGCCCGGGGTCGAGAAGGCCGCCGCCGAACTCACCGGCCACGGCGGCGAGAAGGCCGCCATCGCGATCAAGACCACCGACAGCGTCCACAAGACCGCCCAGGTGACCCGCGGCGGCACCGCCGGGGCCGAGGGCGGCGGCTGGACCGTCGGCGGGATGGCCAAGGGCGCCGGCATGCTCGCGCCCGGCCTGGCCACCATGCTCGCCGTGCTGACCACCGACGCCGACGTGCCGGCCGAGCAACTGGACGCCGCGCTGCGCGCCGCCACCCGCACCACCTTCGACCGGGTCGACTCCGACGGCTGCACCTCCACCAACGACACGGTGCTGCTGCTGGCCTCCGGCGCCTCCGGCATCGTGCCGGACCAGGACGCCTTCGTCGAGGCGGTCCGCGAGGTCTGCGGCGACCTCGCCCGGCAGCTGATCGGCGACGCCGAGGGCGCCAGCAAGGACATCCGCATCGACGTGGTCAACGCCGCCACCGAGGACGACGCCGTCGAGGTCGGCCGCTCCATCGCCCGCAACAACCTCCTCAAGTGCGCCCTCCACGGCGAGGACCCCAACTGGGGCCGGGTGCTCTCCGCCATCGGCACCACCTCCGCCACCTTCGACCCGGACCGCCTCAACGTCGCCATCAACGACGTCTGGGTCTGCAAGAACGGCTCGGTGGGCGAGGACCGGGAACTGGTCGACATGCGCTACCGCGAGGTGCGGATCACCGCCGACCTGGCGGCCGGCACGGAGTCCGCGGTGATCTGGTCCAACGACCTCACCGCCGACTACGTCCACGAGAACAGCGCGTACTCCTCATGACCGGACCCGCCGCGCACCCGTGCGCACCGGTCGGACACCCCACCCAGCGGAACGAGGCCGCATGACCACCCGCAAGCACAACGCGCTGCCCAAGGCCCGCACCCTCATCGAGGCGCTGCCCTGGCTGACCCGGCACCACGGCAAGACCGTGGTGATCAAGTTCGGCGGCAACGCCATGGTGGACGAGGCGCTCAAGCGCGCCTTCGCCCAGGACGTGGTCTTCCTGCGGCACGCCGGACTGCGCCCGGTCGTCGTCCACGGCGGCGGCCCGCAGATCAGCGCCCAGCTCGAACTCCTCGGACTGGAATCGGAGTTCAAGGGCGGCCTGCGGGTCACCTCGTCCGAGGCGATGAACGTCGTCCGGATGGTGCTGGCCGGCCAGGTCCAGCGCGAGCTGGTCGGCCTGCTCAACGAGCACGGCCCGCTCGCCGTCGGCATGACCGGCGAGGACGCCCGGCTGATGTCCGCCACCAAGCACTACGCGCAGGTCGACGGCGCGCCGGTCGACATCGGCCGGGTCGGCGAGATCACCGCGATCGACTCCGGCGCGGTGCAGGCGCTGCTGGACGACGGCCGGATCCCGGTGATCTCCTCCATCGCCCGCAGCAGCGACGAGGACGACGCCTCGGGGGTCTTCAACGTCAACGCCGACACCGCCGCCTCCGCCCTGGCCGCGGCGCTCGGCGCGGAGACCCTGATGGTGCTCACCGACGTCGAGGGGCTCTACGAGGACTGGCCGCACAGCGACGAGGTGATCTCCCGGCTCACCGCGACCCAGCTGGAGAAGCTGCTGCCCGACCTCGCCAGCGGCATGGTCCCGAAGATGCAGGGCTGCCTGTACGCGGTGCGCAACGGGGTGCGCAACGCCCGGGTGATCGACGGGCGGGTCCAGCACTCGATCCTGCTGGAGATCTTCACCGACGAGGGCATCGGCACGATGGTGGTCCCGGACCCCGAACCGCCCACCGCACCGCACGAAGGCATCGCACACCACACCACGCAGGGGGCGGCATGAACACGACGGCGGGGAACCCGACCACCCGGGACGCGGCGGCCGGGCACGGCCCGGTCGACAACGAGGCCCTGACCCGGCGCTGGCAGGGCGCCATGATGGACAACTTCGGCACCCCCCGGATCCCGCTCGTGCGGGGCGAGGGCGTCACCGTCTGGGACGCGGACGGCACGGCGTACCTCGACTTCGTCGGCGGGATCGCGGTCAACGCGCTCGGCCACGCGCACCCCGCGGTGGTCCGCGCGGTCACCGACCAGATCGCCACCCTCGGCCACGTCTCGAACCTCTTCGTCAGCGAGCCCACCGTGGCCCTCGCCGAGCGGTTGCTGGCGCTCGCCGGCCGGCCCGGCCGCGTCTACTTCTCCAACTCCGGCGCCGAGGCCAACGAGGCCGCCTTCAAGATCGGCCGGCTGACCGGCCGCACCCACATGGTGTCCACCGGGGGCGGCTTCCACGGCCGCACCATGGGCGCCCTGGCCCTCACCGGCCAGCCCGGCAAGCAGGACCCGTTCCGTCCGCTCCCCGGCGACGTGGACCACGTCCCGTACGGCGACGTGGCCGCGCTCCGGGCCGCCGTGACCACCGACACCGCCTTCGTCATCCTGGAACCGGTCCAGGGCGAGAACGGCGTGATCGTCCCGCCGCCCGGCTACCTCGCCGCCGCCCGCGAGATCACCGCCGCCACCGGCACCCTGCTGGTCCTCGACGAGATCCAGACCGGCATCGGCCGCACCGGGCACTGGCTGGAGTCCCTGGCCCAGGGCGTCGAGGCCGACGTCATCACCCTGGCCAAGGGTCTCGGCGGCGGCCTCCCGATCGGCGCCACCCTCGCCTTCGGCCCGGCCGCCGAGCTGCTCACCCCCGGCACGCACGGCTCGACGTTCAGCGGCAACCCGGTGGTCTGCGCCGGTGCCCTCGCGGTGCTGGACACCATCGAGGCGGACGGTCTGCTCGACCACGTCAAGCGGGTCGGCGAGCGGCTGCGCGCCGGGATCGAGGCCCTGGAGCACCCGTTGGTCGGCCAGGTCCGCGGCGCCGGGCTGCTCCTCGGTATCGTCTTGACGGGGCCCCTCGCAGCACAGGTGCAACAGGCGGCCCAGGACGCGGGACTTCTGATCAACGCGGTCGCGCCGGACGTCATCCGGCTCGCCCCGCCGCTGATCGTCTCCGACGAGCAGGTGGAGACCTTCCTCCAGAAGCTCCCGGGCGTCCTTGAGACGGCCGCACAATCGGCCAACGGGGAACGATGATCCGGAGACTGACGCAACGATGACCGAGCCGCAGGACACCGAGCCGCAGACCAACGGCCCGGCGGTACCGCAGACCCGCACCGCCCGCCACCGCCGGATCGTGGACATCCTCAACCGGCAGCCGGTCCGCTCCCAGAGCCAGCTCGCCAAGCTGCTCGCCGACGACGGGCTCTCCGTCACCCAGGCGACGCTCTCCCGCGACCTGGACGAACTGGGGGCGGTGAAGATCCGCAACACCGGCGGTGAGCTGATCTACGCGGTACCGAGCGAGGGCGGAGACCGCAAGCCGCGGGCACCGCTGGGGGAGTCCGCCAAGGAGGAGCGGATGCGCCGCCTCTCCGGCGAACTCCTCATCTCCGCCGAGGCGTCCGCCAACCTCGTCGTCCTGCGCACCCCGCCGGGCGCCGCCCAGTTCCTGGCCTCCGCCATCGACCAGGCGGAACTCCACGACATCCTCGGCACCATCGCCGGCGACGACACCCTGCTCCTGATCAGCCGCGACCCGGCGGGCGGCCAACAGCTCGCCGACCACCTGCTGCAACTGGCGGAAGGGGCGCGGTAGGGCCCTTGGGCGCCGAGTTCCGGACTCGGCGCCCTACGGTACGGGGTGGTTGCAGCTAACCGGCTTGGCACCCCGAGGCTGCAATCCGGCTCCTCGCCATACGGCCGTGCCGCGCTGGCTTATTCGTCACTCGGCCCCTGAGGACCGCGCCGCTTGTCCAGCCGCGTCGTGCCATTGGCGTTCGAGGCTGGCGGTGCGTCCGGAGACCGAGGGCTGGACGGGGCCGCGCCCTTTTGCGTGGCGGAGTCCGGGGCGCCGCGCCCGGGGCGCGGGCGCGGCGGTGCGTCCGGGCGCGGCGGGATGATGGCTCCCGGGAGCGCCGACGGTTGGTGTGTGTTGCCCGTGCCGACGCCGGAACCCGTGGTGAGCAGCGATTCTGGCTGGTGGATGGAGTGGTAGAACTCCTGTGCTTCTGCTGGCTGGATGAGTTTGGCGTTGACGAGATCCTTGAGCAGCTCCGACTTCTGCCTCACGGTCACGTCATGCCGTTTGGTGATCTCCTCCATGGACTCTCGCAGGCGGGTGGGGTCTTGCGCGATCAGGTAGCTCAGGAGTCCCCCCTCGCTCTTGGCGGCCTCGATGATGTTCTGTTCCCGTTCGGCCAGCAGCTCTGCCTCGCTCCGTTGCTCTGCACGCTTCTTCTGCGATTCGCCCGCGACGAGTTCGATGCCCCACTTCTGCTTCTTCAACTCACGAAGGTGGGCGGCTGCGTCCTGATCCAGGTAGAGCCGGATGATGAGGTTCAGTACGGTCAGTCCCGCGGGCAGGGTATGTGGTTGCCCACCGAACGCGGAGCGGAGGAAGCCCTCGGCGGCTCCGCACTCCTCCAGAGGGAACTTGCCGGTGTGCGGCCACAACATGTCGCGCACACCCACGCACACGATGCCCTGGGCCGAGGTGAGTGTGCTGATGTTGCCCTTCACCACGGCCCGCGGGTCGGTGACCTTCCAGCGTGCCTCGAGTGTGGCCTGGAAACTGAAGCCGCCGGTGCCGCTGGGCAGCGCCTCTGTCCACTGCACAGCGTGCTCGCTGATGTCCACGTCGTAGCGGTACCGGAACTTGCGGGCCGCGAAGGCTGACGGGCGGCCGGGCAGGTGGACCGGCTCCCCGTTCTCAGACGAAAAGACCAGGGCCTGGTGGGGCAGGACGGCCGGGCCACGGTTGCCCATGCTCACCGTGTGCGGCCCGGTGACCAGGAATGTGCTGACGGTCGGGTGGTAGTTCACGGTGCGATGCTCCTAACGTCGAGGCACGCCAGTACCTCGCGGGCGGTGAGGGGTGCTCCCGGTCCAGTGCCAGCCCGGGCCCAGGCCGCGGCCTGGTGGCGAATGATCCGTTCGGTGCGCCGGGTGGAGACACTGGTTGCGAGCAGGTGCGCCAGTGCGCGGCGCCCGTGGTCGTCGGGTTCGACGAGCAGAGCCCACTTGGCCAGGATTTCCTGAGCCTGCTCGAAGACTTCCGCCGAGTTGAGGACCGACTCCCACAGCACCGCGATGTGGCGTTCGACAGCGGCATCGCCCGCCGCGGCCCTCAGCACGGCGGGCCACGAGGGCGCGTCCCCTCGTTCGGCTTCGGTCGGGCCCGGCACGAGCAGGTCGTTCGCGGCGTATAGGAAGCAGAGCTGCCCGACGAAGAGACGCGCCGGCCCGTAGCGCCCAGACGCCATCCACTGGTCCACGAGGTCGAGCGCCTCGTGCTGGTGCTGTCCTCCGTCAAGCGCCATGTACTCGGTCACACTTGTGCACACGGCATCGACCACGTCCAATTCCTCGGCTGCGGCCAGCGCGTGCAGAAGGGCCCACGCCGGTTCGGTGCCGTCGTTCTCGAAGAGCACGCGCCAGGCCCGAGCGGCGACGGCCCGCAGTCGGGAGGGCGTGCCAGCCGTACTCCAAGCGGTGATGAGATTCCGTACAGCCGGGGCGTGTGCGGGGTCTTCCGCAGCGACGTACAACGCGGTTGCAGCGGCGTGCCGCAGGCCTGGCTCGCGGGCCATTGCCCAGGGCATGAGCACCTGTGCCCGGATCGACTCGAAGGAACGCTGAGCGAGTACCCCGGCCGCGACTGCGGCACGGACCCCCACTGTCGGGAGGTCGTGCGTGGCGCACTTTCGGAGCCACTCCGGCAATACCTCGCGCACGGCGTCGTACTCGGCCCAGACGTCCTCCAGCACCTGAAGCGCCGTGTCGGGGTCCTGGAACCGCACGATGCGACCGAGTGCCCCGCCGTGGCGGGTCTCCACCTCGGACTCGACGATGGTGGCGTGAATGTCCCGCAAGCGCTGACTGCCGCTGGAGGCGAAGGGCTGATTGCGCGGCCGGTCCGGGTGTTCAGCGGTCTCCGGGGGCTGGAGAAGGGCGCGGAGGCGTTCCGCAAGCGTGGCGACCGTCTCGTACGCCTCGCCACCGAACACCGCGGTGCTCAGCGCCAGGCACTGCGTGGCCAGGTCCGGGAGTTCTTCCAACCAGGGGACGACGGAGTGCGGGGCATAGAGTTCCGACCGTTCCAGTCGTTCGGCCACCAGCCTCGCGATTTCCTCGTCCGGCCCGGTGAGTTCCGCTAGTAGACGCCCTGCCTCGGCGGCCCTGGCCAGGGCCGGGGTGCTGTTCAGGGAGTCGACCAGGGCCGTGACGTCGTTGCGGTGCAGAATGCGGCGAACCCGGGTGGCCCGGCCGGGGCCCGACCTCCACCGCATGTGGGCGTGGACCACCTCCCTCGGATCTGCGCGGGCGGCCATTTCCACAATCGAGCGTTCCAGGTCGGGTTCCGACAGCCGGACCGTCGACGGCACGGTGAGGAGCAACCGTCCGTTCCGCCTGCGTAGCGCTGCCTCGAGATTGCTCAGATCGAAGGAGGTCAACTGATCAGCGGCGGCCTGCGGGAGGTCCTCGAGGATGAACCCCGAGCCCGGCCCGACGGTCTGTGCATCGAACCGTGTGAGGTCGGCCGAAGGATCCAACCGGTACACCCGGCCGTACCCCGCCCCGACGAGGAATGCCCGGGCGGCCGCGAACTTGCCGATGCCTTGCGCACCCCGCAGCAGCAGTACGCGTGGACCTGCTGCCAGCTGCCGTGTCAGTTCGGCGTGATCCGCGGCTGCGACGTGCGTCTCCCTCGCCTCGTCGATCTCCTCGGCTGACATCTCGGCCAGCCGGACGGGTGCGCCGCTCGCGGAGAAGACGTACTGGTCACCTCCGATGACCTGGTGCGCTCGGACTTTCAGCCCTGCCAAGGCGTCTCGCTCAGCGCCGAGCCGTTCGTGGGTGTCGCCGGGTGGGCCGACCAGCGCCTCCCGCAGGTCCCGCATACCGAAGGCGTCCGCCTCTTCGCCGGCGAACTTGTCAGGGGCGTCGACTTTGGGTTCCGGCGAGGCAGCTTCGGCAGCGACGGCGTCGGCTTGTGCTTTCATCGGTCCCCCATGGCGCTACCGGGCCCTGGCCACGTGCCGAACTGCAGCGATCCGTTGACGATCTGGTCGCCGGCGACGACTTGTTGTGCCTGGACGTGAGCATTGACGAGATTGTGGTTCTCGCCCGAGTGGCCGGGCGCCGTCCCCTCACCTTCTGCACTTAGCGTCGTGCCGGGGTCCTCATCCGCAACGAACGGCTCGATGCCGGGCGGAGTGTCGTATCCGGGAACTCTGATCCAGACCTTCGATCCCTTGATCTCCTTGGCGTCGAACCGCACCGCCTGGTAGGTGCGGGAGTCGATCTCCGGGTAGTCGTGCCGGACGACTGCTCGGTACCACGGGTCTGAGACGGCCAACGCCAAGGCTGATCTCGTTCCGGCACCCAGGGCGTCACGTAGCGGTTGGAAATCGACGATCCGGCACGCCGTGTTGAGGTCTTCGCCCACCCAGCCGCGTCCGTCCCACGCGACCTCCCCGTAGTGCAGTGCGGCGCGGAGCCGCAGTGCGGCATCGGCGCTGCTGTGGTGGGAGTGTGCTCGTAGTGCAGCCTGGAGCAGATAGACGAATCGTCCGGTCAGTTCCGTCTTGGGTACGGATCCCGGCAGCAGCCAGAACACACCGTCGCCCCGGTCGACAGGGCGCGGCTCTGCGCGGTGATCGATGCCGGCCTCGTCGAGGGCACGCTCCAGTAGTTCGTACATCCGCTTGCGGAGCGTCGCCTGGGTCGGATTGCCCCGACTGCCGAACTTCTCGATGTCGACCACGAGGATCGCGTAATGCTGTGCTTTGCCTTCCATTGCCTCTCCGCATGGTTGCCTGTCCGGCGCCCGGGCCGTACCGCCCCCTCGGCACGCCCGGGCGCCTCGTGTCATGAATAAGCCCGGAGTCCATGGCCGAACAGCGTCAGATGACGCACAACGCCATAGGCGTTATGCGACGCTCAGTGGCCGGCCCATCGTGCGAGGGCCCGCAGGTCGGGCACGTGAGTGTGTCCTCGGGAGAGGAACACGAGCCCGTGCTCCTGTAGTTGGCGCAAGGCCCGGACCACCGATTCGCGTGACGTACCCGCAGCTCCGGCCAGCTCGTGCTGATGTACGGAAAGCACTCGCCCCGTCGGCCGTCCGGGGAGGACGAGGTCAGAACCGTGTCGCACCGCAAGGTCGAGCAGCACGCGGGCGACGCGTATACCGGCTGGAAATGCCCCGTGGTCAGCCCGCAACCCGTCGGAGTCCCTGAGTCGTACCGCGATGCTGCGCAAGACGGACAGGGCGAGAGGTCCATGCTCTTCCAACAACGCTAGGAATCGTTCCGAGGCGAGCGTTGTTCCCCGCACGGCGTGCATGGCGGTCACCGTCGCGGACCGGGGGCGGTTGTCGATGCAAGCCATCTCGCCGATGAGCTCGCCCGGTCCTCGGATCGCCAGGATGCTGGTGTACCCGTTGTCGGACTCAGCCGTGATTTTGACCAGACCTTCCTCGACCAGCACCACGCTGTCGGGCGGATCGCCCTCCAGGAAAAGGACGGCGCCCTGCTGCCAGTGCCGCGTTCTCCCTGTTGCGCGGATCAGCCGCACCTCGTCCGACGAGAACGGATGGATCGGCTTGGCCGGAACCTCCGCGTCACCAGCGCGGACAGCAGCACGCGGCACTTCCCCTCCTGCGACATGTCGTGGCGTCAACAAGTCTAATTGCAAAGGAAGTTGGGTGTGTCACTTGCGGCAGACAGGATTTCGAACACCTTGGAGGCTGAGGACGTGCTGACTGAAGCGACCGCAGGAGTGGACGATGGACGGACGGTCGGAAGCCCATGACGACGCAACTGAGACCGCCTGGAGAATCCACGCGGCCCTCATGGACTGGACAGGGAAAGTCGACGCCAAGGCGTCCTTCGCGTTGAGCCTTGAATCAGCGGCGGTGACCGCACTCGTTGCGTTCTCCGGCGGTTTCACCGACCCAGCTTCCGACCGCGGACGAATGGCCGAAATCGGTCTCTACTGGTGTGGGGTGGGGTTCTTGATCGTGGCGATTGCCATGGCGGTGGTCGTGGTGATGCCCCGGCTGGGGCGCGTGCGCTCCAAGGCGGATTGGCAGGCGGGGTTCGTGTACTTCGGTCATCTGCGGCACTGGTCCCCGTGCCGGCTCGCTGAGGCGTTATGCAGTAAGGATCCGTTGCCTGTCCTCAGCCGGCAGGTGATCGTCATGTCGCGGATCTCCTGGCGCAAACACCGCCTCGTCCAGCTGTCGCTTGCCGTGGGTGTCCTGGGCGTGGCGATGGCTGCTACCGCCTGGTTCCTCGGCTAGCCTTCCGCGCAATTTGGTCACCCTGGGTGATGAATTTGAGGTGACCTCTCAAAGGGGCACGGAAAAACGCCGAGGCCGCCTTCGCATCCCTGCGAAGGCGGCCTCGGCGTTTCTGCACCGTCGGGACGACAGGATTTGAACCTGCGACCCCTTGACCCCCAGTCAAGTGCGCTACCAAGCTGCGCCACGTCCCGGTGCTCGTGCCGACCGGGAGTCCCGGTCGGGGCGTGCAGAAAGAAAAATACCCTGTCCCGGCCGATGAATCCAAAGCGGGGTCCGTCCGGAGCGTTCCCGGGGCCCGGAGCGGGGGTGGGGCGGCCGTGCTTCGATGGAAATATGTCCGCAAAAACACCCAAAGCGAAGAAGGCGCAGGCGGCGCGCGCGGTCGAGGTGCGCCGGGTGTACGACCCGCCGGAGCCGGCGGACGGGGTGCGGGTCCTGGTGGACCGGCTGTGGCCCCGGGGGATGGCGAAGGGCGACGAGCGGGTTGCCGACGCCGAGTGGTGCAAGGACGTGGCGCCGTCGTCGGAGCTGCGCAGGTGGTACGGGCACGACGAGGAGCGGTTCGGGGAGTTCGCCGAACGCTACCGGGCCGAGCTGGCCGAGGGGGCGCCGCAGGACGCGCTGGCCCATCTGCGGGAGCTTGCGAAGGACGGTCCGCTCGTCCTGTTGGCGGCGACGAAGGAGGTGCCGCTCAGCCATGCGGAGGTGCTCCGCGAGGTGCTCGGTGAGCGCTGAAGGCGCCGGGAGTGCCGCTCGCGGGCGTCGTTCCGTGCCGGTCTCGCCTCCGTGAGGCGCCTCTGACCTGGGGCTTCCCCGTTCATTGACGAAACATACGGTGCAGTGCATACTTATGCCTACGAGCGTATGCGCCACCGTAAGGAGAAGCCCGTGACCGAGCGCGTCATACTCGCCTACTCGGGCGGTTTGGACACCTCCGTCTGCATCGGCTGGATCGCCGAGGAGACGGGCGCCGAGGTCGTCGCCGTGGCGGTGGATGTCGGTCAGGGCGGCGAGGACCTCGACGTCATCCGCAAGCGGGCGCTCGCCTGCGGAGCGGTGGAGGCCGAGGTCGCCGACGCCAAGGACGAGTTCGCCGACGAGTACTGCCTCCCGGCGATCAAGGCCAACGCCCTCTACATGGACCGCTACCCGCTGGTCTCCGCGCTGTCGCGGCCGGTCATCGTCAGGCACCTGGTCGCCGCCGCGCGCAAGCACGGGGCGCGCACGGTCGCGCACGGCTGCACCGGCAAGGGCAACGACCAGGTGCGGTTCGAGGCCGGCATCTCCTCCCTCGCCCCCGACCTGCGGTGCATCGCCCCGGTCCGGGACTACGCGATGACCCGGGACAAGGCGATCGCCTTCGCCGAGAAGGCCGGACTGCCCATCGCCACCACCAGGAAGTCGCCGTTCTCCATCGACCAGAACGCCTTCGGCCGCGCCGTGGAGACGGGCTTCCTGGAGGACCTCTGGAACGCGCCGACCGAGGACGTCTACGCGTACACCGAGGACCCGGCCGCCGCCCGCGCGGCCGACGAGGTCGTCATCACCTTCCGGGAGGGCGCGCCGGTCGCCCTCGACGGCCGGCCGGTCACCGTCCTCCAGGCCATTCAGCAGCTCAACGTCCGCGCCGGTGCGCAGGGCGTGGGCCGGATCGACATGGTCGAGGACCGGCTGGTGGGCATCAAGTCCCGCGAGGTGTACGAGGCGCCGGGTGCGCTCGCGCTGATCACCGCGCACCAGGAGCTGGAGAACGTCACCGTCGAGCGCGAACTGGCCCGCTACAAGCGGCAGGTCGAGCAGCGCTGGGGCGAGCTGGTCTACGACGGCCTGTGGTTCTCGCCGCTCAAGCGGGCCCTGGACGGCTTCGTCGACGAGGCCAACCAGGCCGTCTCCGGCGACGTCCGGATGACCCTGCACGGCGGCCGCGCGGTGGTCACCGGCCGGCGGTCCGCGCAGTCGCTCTACGACTTCAACCTCGCCACGTACGACACCGGCGACACGTTCGACCAGTCGCTCTCCAAGGGCTTCATCGAGCTGTTCGGCATGTCGAGCAAGATCGCAGCCAAGCGGGACCTGGCAGGCTGACCTTCCCGGGCCCGGCGCACGGGATACCCCGTCCGCCGTCCGAGCGCCGAGCGGGCTGATCGCCAGCCCGTCCGGCGCTCGCCGTGAATTCCACCATCCACGAGGAGCACAGCTAGTGAGCAGCAACAACGGCGACGTCCGGCTCTGGGGCGGTCGTTTCGCCGACGGGCCGGCCGAGGCGCTCGCCAAACTCTCCGCCTCCGTCCACTTCGACTGGCGACTGGCCCCCTACGACATCGCCGGCTCCCGTGCGCACGCCCGCGTGCTCCACAAGGCCCAGCTGCTCACCGCCGACGAGCTGACCCGCATGCTCGACGGGCTGGACCGGCTCGAACGCGACGTCGCCGACGGCTCGTTCACCGGCACCATCGCGGACGAGGACGTGCACACGGCCCTGGAACGGGGGCTGTTGGAGCGGCTCGGCCCGGACCTCGGCGGCAAGCTGCGCGCCGGCCGGTCCCGCAACGACCAGGTCGCCACGCTCTTCCGGATGTACCTGCGCGACCACGCCCGGATCGTCGGCGGGCTGCTGGCCGACCTCCAGGAGGCCCTGATCGGCCTCGCCGAGGCGCACCCGGACGTCGCGATGCCGGGCCGCACCCACCTCCAGCACGCCCAGCCGGTGCTCTTCGCCCACCACGTGCTCGCGCACGTCCAGTCGCTGTCCCGGGACGCGGAGCGGCTGCGGCAGTGGGACGAGCGCACCGCGGTCTCGCCGTACGGGTCGGGCGCGCTGGCCGGCAGCAGCCTGGGCCTCGACCCGGAGGCGGTCGCCGCGGACCTCGGCTTCGAGCGCGGCTCGGTGGGCAACTCCATGGACGGCACGGCCTCGCGGGACTTCGTCGCGGAGTTCGCCTTCATCACCGCGATGATCGGCGTCAACCTGTCCCGGATCGCCGAGGAGGTGATCGTCTGGAACACCAAGGAGTTCTCCTTCGTGACCCTGCACGACGCCTTCTCCACCGGCTCCTCGATCATGCCGCAGAAGAAGAACCCGGACATCGCCGAGCTGGCGCGGGGCAAGTCGGGCCGGCTGATCGGCAACCTGACGGGCCTGCTGGCGACGCTGAAGGCGCTGCCGCTGGCCTACAACCGCGACCTGCAGGAGGACAAGGAGCCGGTCTTCGACTCCTGCGACCAACTGGAGGTGCTGCTCCCGGCGTTCACCGGGATGATGGCCACCCTGACCGTCAACCGGCAGCGGATGGAGGAGCTGGCGCCGGCCGGCTTCTCGCTGGCCACCGACATCGCGGAGTGGCTGGTCAAGCAGGGCGTGCCGTTCCGGGTGGCGCACGAGGTGGCCGGCGAGTGCGTCAAGGAGTGCGAGGCGCAGGGCATCGAGCTCGACCAGCTCACCGACGAGCAGTTCGCCAAGATCTCGCCGCACCTGACGCCCGACGTCCGCGGCGTCCTCAACGTCCCCGGCGCGCTCGCGTCCCGCAACGGCCGCGGCGGCACCGCGCCGTCGGCGGTGGCGGTGCAGCTCGCCGAGGTGCGGGCGGACCTGGTCCAGCAGCAGGAGTGGGCCGCGGCGAAGAAGTGACGAGGGCGCGGCGGGCGCCGCGCTAGCCGACTGATGAGAGGGCGGCCCCCACCTGGGTGGGGGCCGCCCTCGTCGTCGTGGCCGCCGGTGGCGTGGGGCGGGCTCCGGCGCGAGGATGGATGAGGCACCGAATGAGGCGCGGCCTTATTAAATGAGACAGTAACGTCTCATTCGGGTACTCTGTGTCTCATGGCTGTGGATCGAGAACGGGTACTCACCGAGGCCGCCGCGCTGCTCGCCCGCCGCGCCACGACGTCGATGGACGAGATCGCCCGCGCCGCGGGCATCAGCCGGGCGACCCTCCACCGGCACTTCGCCGGCCGGGACGCGCTGATCCGGGCCCTGGAGGAGCACGGCATCGAGCGGTTCGCGCAGGCCATGGACGCCGCCCGGCTCGACGACGGGGACGCCGCCGCCGCGCTGCGCCGCCTGGTCCGCGAGGCCGAACCGGTCGCCGGCGTGCTGGCCTTCCTCTTCACCGAGAACGAACTCTTCGAGAGCGGGCCGGTCAACGCCGGCTGGGCCCGCCTCGACGCCCGGCTCGCCGCACTGTTCCGCCGCGGCCAGGAGGAGGGCGACTTCCGGGTCGACCTCAGCACGGCCTGGCTGACCGAGGCGTTCTACGGCCTCCTCGGCGCCGGCGCCTGGGCGGCACACGAGGGCCGCGTCGCGCGGAACGACCTCAACCACTCGATCGCCGAGCTGCTGCTCGGCGGCATCCGACGGAGCATGGAGAAATGAGCGATCCCATAGCCGCAGGGCGGCCCGGTGCAGCCTCGGGACGGGCCGGTGCGGCCCACCTGGACGAGCAGCCCCGGCCGGGCCGCTGGCTCGCGCTCTCGGTCCTGGTCCTGGCGGTCCTGCTGGTCGGCGTCGACGCCACCGTGCTCGGCCTCGCCACCCCCTTCCTCAGCGAGGACCTGCGGCCGTCCGGCACCCAGTTGCTGTGGATCGGCGACGTCTACTCCTTCGTCATCGCCGGTCTGCTGGTCTCCATGGGCAGCCTCGGTGACCGGGTCGGCCGCAAGAAGCTGCTGCTGATCGGCTCGGTGGCGTTCGGCGCGCTGTCGGTGTTCGCCGCCTACGCCACCAGCCCGTCGATGATGATCGTCGCCCGGGCCCTCCAGGGCGTGGCCGGTGCGACGCTGATGCCCTCCACCCTGGCCCTGATCCGTAACCTCTTCCACGACCCGAAGGAACGCAGCCTGGCGATCGGCATCTGGGGCGCGATGGCCTCGGCCGGTACCGCGGTCGGGCCGGTCCTCGGCGGCTTCCTGCTGGGCCACTTCTGGTGGGGCTCGGTCTTCCTGATCAACCTTCCGGTGATGGCGCTGCTGGTCGTCGTCGGCGCCAAGGTGATCCCGGAGTCCCGCAACCCCGCACCAGGCCCGTGGGACGTCCCCAGCGTCCTGCTGTCCCTGGTGGGCATGGTCGGCGTCGTCTACGCCGTCAAGGAAGCGGCGGTGCACGGCCTGCGGTGGGACATCGGGCCGGCCGCGGTCATCGGCCTGCTCGCCCTGCTGCTGTTCGTCCGCCGCCAGCTCACCCTCGACGCGCCGCTGCTGAACATGAAGCTCTTCCAGCACCGCGGCTTCTCCGGCGCGGTCCTGGCCGACCTGCTGACCATCCTCGGCATGTCCGGACTGGTCTTCTTCCTCTCGCAGTTCCTCCAGATGGTGCAGATGCGCTCGCCGCTCAACGCCGGGCTGGTCGAACTCCCGGCCGCGATCGGCGCGGTGGGGGCCGGTCTGGCCGCCGGCTGGGTGGCCCGACGGCTGTCGGTGCGCCTGGTGGTGGCCGGCGGCCTCGCCGTGGTCGGCCTCTCGCTCGCCGGCTGCATGGCCCTGCACGCCGACACCGGCACCTTCGCGCTGTGCACCCTGCTGTTCGTCGTGGGCATCGGCGCCGGCTTCGCCTTCACGGTCACCGCCGACGTCATCCTCTCCAGCGTGCCCAAGGAGGAGGCCGGCGCCGCCTCCGCGGTCTCCGAGACCGCGTACGAACTGGGTGCCGCGCTCGGCATCGCCCTGCTCGGCTCCATCGTCACCAGCATCTACCAGGGCTTCGCCACCCCCGCCGGCGTGCCCGAACCCGCCGCCGACGCCGCCCGCTCCTCGCTCGGCGGGGCCGTGGAAACCGTCGGCCACCTGCCCGCCGACCAGGGCGCGACGCTGCTGAAGGCCGCTCAGGACTCGTTCGTCAGCGGCGTGGACACCGCGGCCGGAATCGGCGCGGTGGTGCTGCTGGGCGCCGCGGTGGCCGCGTGGTTCCTGCTCCGCGGCCAGTCGCTGGCGGACAGCGCGGAGCCGGAGCCCGCGGCGGACCCCGAGGCCGCGCCGATGGCCGGCTCCGGGACCACCCGGCACCCGTAAGGCCCCACCCGGCGGGCGAACGAGGGACTCCGCCCCGCCCCCTGCCCCCACGCAGGCGTGTCCCGTGGATCGTGACCGCACGTACCGGCCATGATCCACAGGACACGCCCCTGGGGGCGACTGTCCCCTGCCGTTCACGCCCGGTACGCGTCTTGGTGGCCGGTTGTCCCGCACGGCTCGCTTGACTCTCCCGTCGTCCCCCCAACGGTCGGACCCGCTCAGGAGAGTGACGCAGTGCGCGACATCGGACGACGGTCCTTCGTAACCGCCGCGGGGGCGATGGCCACCGCGAGCGCGATCGGCACCAACGCCTACGCCACCGGCCACGCCCGCGACGCCGCCACGGCCGACGAGTACGTCGACGTCCAACTGCTCAACATCACCGATCTGCACGGCTATCTGCAGGGCGCCCCGGGCGCCAATTCCGTCATCACCGGCGCCGGCGGCAAGCGCCACACCGTCGGCGGCGTCGCCTACATGGCCGCCCACCTGGAGCGGTTGCGCGCCGGACGGCGCAACTCCCTCTTCTTCGCCCCCGGCGACCTCTTCTCCGGTTGGGAGTTCGACGCCGCCTCCTTCGCCGACGAACCCACCATCGAGGCCCTCAACGCCCTCCAGTTGGACTTCGCCTCGGCCGGCAACCACGAGTTCGACAAGTCGACGGTCTTCCTGAAGGAACACATGGAACGCGGCCGGGCGTTCCCGGTCGTCGGCTGCGACGTCTCCTTCACCGACTCCACCGGCCACCGCTTCCGCGGCGCGAACTTCCCCTACTACAGCGCCAACATGGTGTGGCACGACACCGGCCAGCGGGTGCTGCCGCCGTACAACATCGTGCACGTGGACGCCGGCCGGGGCCGCCGGCTGCCGATCGGCTTCATCCACCTGACCGCCATCGGCACCGAGTCCTTCCCCGGCTCCTACCAGCCCGGCCTGCGCACCCTGGACGAACTGGAGACCGCCAACCGCTGCGCGGCGGCCCTGAAGAGCCGGGGCGTCAACGCGATCGTCCTCAGCATGCACGACGGCGCGGTCGCCGGCAGCAACTTCGAAAGCGGCACCAACCCCTCCGGCCCGGCCTACGAACTGGCCCTGCGGGTCTCCCCGCTCATCGACGCCATCGTCACCGGCCACTGGCACTGCGCCTTCACCATGATGCTGCCCGACCCCAAGGGCGTGCCCCGCCCGTTCGTCGAGGCCGGCTGCTACGGCCAGATCATCAACGAGATCAACCTGCGGCTGGACCCGGTGAGCGGGAAGGTGATCCGGGAGCTGACCACCTCCGTCAACCACCCCAACACCCGCGACGTGACGCCGGATCCGGAGCTGAAGTCGATCGCTGACTACTGGGCGGGCTACGGCGCCCGCCGCGCTCGCACCCGGATCGGCACCCAGACCGCCTCCTTCACCCGACGCCGCAACGCGGTGGGGGAGTCCACCATGGGCAACCTCGTCGCCGACTGGGCGCTGTGGGCGGGCGGCCAGCCGCACGGCCCGCTGGACGACCGCGGCGGCCACCGCAACGTCCCCGCCGAACTCGCCGTCATCGCCCTGGCCCCGCGGGTCGGTGCCGCGATCATCGGCGGCGACCTGGTGCGCGACGAGGCGTCGGACGGTGTGGTCACCTTCGGGCAGGCGTGGAACGCGGTCGGCTTCGGCGACCCGATCATGACCGTCACGGTCACCGGCCGGCAGCTCCACGACGCCCTGGAACAGCAGTGGGCGTCCACCGCCGGCGAGGGCCTGTCCTTCTCCCCGCTCGCCGTCTCCGGGAACGTCCGCTACACCTTCGACGCCGCCGGCCGGGCCGGGCACCGGATCGACCCCGCGGACGTCCGTATCGACGGCAAGCCGCTGGACCTCACCCGCCGCTACCGCCTCGCCGCCCCCTCGTACACCCTCATCAACCAGGACGGCTTCAGCGCCTTCACCGGCTTCACCGATCCGGTCCGGCACACCCGGGACTTCGAGAGCTTCATCGCCTACGTCCGTTCCCGGCGCCGGCTCTCCCCGTCCGAGCTGAACCGCGTCACGGTCAAGAACGCCCGCCTCGCCGGCGCCCGGGTCGGTTCCGTCGCCGAGCACCAGCAGCTCCTCCAGGCCGACGGGGACCGCATCCCGCGCCCCGAGGAGGCGCTGCGCAAGGCGCTCGCCGGCGACGCCGAGGGCCAGCGCGCGCCCGGCGGCTTCCGGGTCCCCTGCTGACCGCCCGGTAGCGGCCGGAGAACGCCGAGGGCCCCGTCCTGAAGGACGGGGCCCTCCGTGGCGTTCGCAGCGGGATCAGGCGGCGGTGCGGGCCTTCGTGGCGTACACGTCGACGTACTCCTGGCCGGACAGCTCCATGACGTCGCTCATCACCTCGTCGGTGACCGCCCGCAGCACGTACCGGTCCCGGTCCATGCCGTCGTAGCGGGAGAAGTCCAGCGGCTCGCCGAAGCGCACGGTCACCGGGGCGAGGTGCGGGCGGCCCTTGCCGCCGGGCTGGACCTTGTCCGTGCCCACCATGGCGAACGGGACGACCGGGGCGCCGGTCATCAGCGCGAGCCGGGCGACGCCGGTGCGCCCGCGGTACAGCCGGCCGTCGGGGGAGCGGGTGCCCTCCGGGTAGATGCCGAACGCCTGGCCCTGCTCCAGGATGCGCCGTCCGGTCATCAGCGCGGCCACGCCGCCGCGCGCGCCGTCGCGGTCCACGGGGACCATCCCGGCGGTGGTGAAGAACCAGGCCATCAGCCGGCCCTTGATCCCCTTGCCGGTGACGTACTCGTCCTTGCCGATGAAGTACACCGGGCGCTTGACCACCAGGCTCAGGAAGAGCGAGTCGATGAACGTGACGTGGTTCCCGGCCATGATCACCGGACCCGTCTCCGGGATCCGCTCCATGCCCTCGACCTTCGGGCGGAACAGGACGCGCATCATCAGTCCGAGGATCGCCTTCAGCACAATGCGGGACAACGGGCCCTCCGGGTCGTGGTGGTCAGGTCAAGGCGGCACAGCGCTCTGCAGCCCAGGACCATACTCGCGGGTCACTCCCGCGCGCACATCGGGTTCACCGGGTCGATACGCAGAGTTGACGTGTGTCACGTCCATGTTCCCCACAGTCCTCGCGGGCGTCTCCCCGGCATCACCCGTCCGTGCTTACGATCAAGGGGCTTCCGGGAGGGTCCACCGACGCCTTCCGGACCGTGGACACACCGGAAACCCCCGGTACGTCCGGAATGCCACCGGTCGCACCGGGACACGACGTAGAACGAGGAGCGCGGGCATGGAGAAGCGGCACGAGCCGGGACGGCGGACGGTACTGGGCGCCGCGGCCCTGGGAGCCGGGGCGGCCGTACTGGCCTGCGCGGGACAGGCGAACGCCGCGGGGCGCGCGGAGCAGGCCGGTGCCCCGGCGAACCGGCCGGCGCCCGCCGGCCGGCCGGCCAAGCTGCCGGTCCCGCTGGTCGTCGGCCACCGGGGCGCGAGCGGCTACCGCCCCGAGCACACCCTGGGCTCCTACCAACTCGCCCTCGACATGGGCGCGGACGTCATCGAGGCCGGTGACCTCGTCCCCACCAAGGACGGGCACCTGATCCTGCGCCACGAGCCCGACATCAGCGCCACGTCCGACGTCGCGCGGCACCCGGAGTTCGCCGGCCGCCGGACGACCAAGACCATCGACGGCAAGAAGATCACCGGCTGGTTCACCGAGGACTTCACGCTCGCCGAGATCAAGACGCTGCGCGCCAAGGAGCGCATACCGGACGTCCGCCAGCACAACACCCTCTACGACGGCGTCTGGCCGATCCTCACCTTCGAAGAGGCCCTGCAGTGGGCCGAGAAGAAGGGGCGCGAGCGCGGCCGTCCGGTCTGGCTGCACATCGAGACCAAGCACCCCACCTACTTCCGCAAGCTGGGCCTGGGCCTGGAGGAGCGCCTCGCCCACCTGCTGCGCCGCTACGGCCGGCACACCGCGCACGCCCCGAACTTCCTGCAGTCCTTCGAGCCCAGCAGCCTCCGCCGGCTCGGTGAGCTGGGCGTGAAGTGCCCGAAGGTGGTCCTGCTCGACGAGCCGTCCGTGCGGCCCTGGGACTTCGTCGAGTCCGGTGACCCGCGCACCACCGCCGACCTGCTCAAGCCCGAGGGGCTGAGGTGGATCGCCGGCTTCGCCCAGGGCATCGGCCCCTGGCTGCCGCAGATCATCGCCCAGGACGACAAGGGCAAGCTGGGCAAGCCCACCGCCCTGGTCCGCGACGCGCACGCCGCCGGCCTGGTCGTCCACCCGTACACCGTGCGCAACGAGAACAGCTTCCTGCCGCTGGACTTCCAGGTCGGCAAGGACCCGGACGCCTACGGCAACTCGCTCGCGTACTTCAAGGCGCTCTTCGCGACCGGCATCGACGGCCTGTTCTCCGACAATCCGGACACCGCGCTGCTCGCCGCCGAGGCGTTCCGCCGGCACTGACCTCCCGCGGCGCGCCCGGACCGGCGCCCGGCTCCACCCGGTGGCGCACTCATCTGAGTTGGCAATGTCACAGGGGAGCTTGGCGCCGGTCCGTTCCGCTTGTCCCGTATGCCCGCGCAGAATGCCTGCGGCGGCGATTGCCGCGGCCGAATGCCGGGGAGTCCGGAAGCGGACAGCGAACCGAAAAGGGGAGGCAAACGCGCATGGGCACGAGCGTGACCATCTCGACGGCGACCGACGACGACGCCGAGCAGATCCTCAAACTCCAGTACCTCTGTTACCAGCCCGAGGCCGAGCTCTACGACGACTACGGCATCGAGCCGCTCACCCAGACGCTGGACTCCCTGCGCGCCGAACTCGCCGACGGCTGCGTCATGGTGGCCAGACTCGGCCGGGAGGTCGTCGGCTCGGTGCGCGGCACGGTCGACGCCGACGGCACCGCCAAGATCGGCAAGCTGATCGTGCACCCCCGGCTCCAGCGGCACGGGCTCGGCGGCCGGCTGCTGGCCGCCGTCGAACGGCGGCTGGCCGAGGACCGCTCCGCCAAGCGCTACCGCCTCTTCGCCGGCCACCGCAGCGAGGCCAACCTCCGGCTCTACCGCAGCCACGGCTACGCCCCGGTCGGCACCGAGCAGCTGAGCCAGCGGCTGAGCCTGGTCACGCTGGAGAAGGAGCCGGCCGCGGTGCTGTGACGCCGGTCCGGGCCCGCGGCGCGGGCCCGGACGCCGCCCCCGCTACGCGGTCGCCGTACGGGCCCGGCGCAGCCACATCAGCCCGGTGACCGGCAGCGCGACCGGAATGAAGAGGTAGTCCATGCCGTAGTACGACCAGACCGTGGAGTCCGCGAACGCCGCGGGGTCCACCAGCGTCCAGGTGCCGATGCCGACCACCCCGAGCAACTCCAGCGCGCAACAGACGATCGCCGCCCGGCGGGCGCCCTCGCCGCCGCGCACCAGCGAGAAGGTGATGAAGCCGTAGACCAGCGCGGAGCCCGCCGACAGCAGGTACGCCAGCGGGGCGCGGTCGTACTGGGCGATCAGCTGGTAGATCGAGCGGGACGCGGCGGCCACGGTGAACACCCCGTACAGGGTGACCAGCAGCCGCCCCGGGCCCGCGCCCAGCCTCGTGGCCGGATCCCGGACCGTGGATTCCTGTGCGGCATCGGCCGCCGTGGTCTTCGGCGCAGTCTCAGACACTGCCGCCTCCCCAAATGTCGAAGAGCCGTACTTCCAGAACGGCAAGCACCACGGAGCCCGCGGCGACGGTGGCCGAACCCCACCGGGTTCGCTCGGACAGCGACATGAACCCGGTCGCCGGCACGCACGCGACGGCCCCGAGCAGGTACGCCAGGAAGAGCGCGGTGCCCTTGTCGGGGGTGTGTCCGCCGGTCAACTGCACTATGGCGACGATGAGTTGGGCGATGCACAGCAGCGACACCACGGCCATGCCGATGAAGTGCCAGTCCTTGGTGGGTTCGTTGCGGTACGCGGCGAAGCCGCACCAGGCGGCCAGCGCGCAAGCGGTCACGCCGACCGCGATCGTCAGCGCGTCGATCACCGCGGCCTCCGGTCGAGGCGGCCGCGCGCCGTGGGGGTGTGGGGCATGGGCCCGATGCTAATCGGCGCCCCGCGGATCACCGCGTCCGGCCCCGCCGTGGCCCGCCGGGCCGGCGCCGCGGCGCGCGGGCGCCTCGGCGGTCGTGGCGTTGACCACAGCCCGTCCGGCACCGGACGGTCGGCCCGCCGCCGGGGCTCCGCCCCACCGCCGGCATCCGTGCAGGCCACGGCCGACCGACCAAGATCGTCCAGGTGGGAAGGGGTGCCGTCCACGGGTCGGGCACCGGTGTCCGATATGCGGACGGGGTTGATCGGGCCGTACCGCTGTCTGGTTTACTGACCGCCATGACCACGACGAGCCGCCGCACCCCCGCGACCGAGGCGTACCCCACGCCCGGTGCTCGTTGCATGTGTCGAATGTGTGACCGCTGAGGGCCCCCGCCTGAGCCTCGCGCCCCGAAGCGAGACCTGCCGCCATGAGCCGACCGCCGCACCCCCGCGCCCTCGGTCGCCCCGCGTCACCGGAACCCGGAGCCGGGCCCCGCGCCCGCCGCCGCTCCCCGTTTCCCCCTGCCGCACTCGCCAAGAATGCCCCGTGCCCGGCGGGCCAGCCGCCGAGCACTCGACAGTGACGGAATTCCCTGTGATCACCACAACGGGCCTGACCAAGGTCTACCGCTCGGGAGGCCGTGAGGTCACCGCCCTGGACGGCGTCGACCTGCACGTCCGAGAGGGCGAGGTGTACGGCGTCATCGGCCAGAGCGGCGCCGGCAAGTCCACTCTCATCCGCTGCCTCAACCTCCTGGAGCGCCCCACCTCCGGCACGGTCACGGTGGCCGGCCAGGACCTCACCGCCCTCGGCGGCAGCGGCCAGCGCGCCAACGCGGCCCTGCGCGCCGCCCGCAGCCACATCGGCATGGTCTTCCAGCACTTCAACCTGCTGTCCTCGCGGACCGTCCAGGACAACGTCGAACTGCCGCTGGAGATCCTCAAGGTCCCCCGCCGCGACCGCGCCCGCAAGGCCCTGGAGCTGCTGGACCTGGTCGGCCTCGCCGACAAGGCCCAGGCGTACCCCGGCCAGCTCTCCGGCGGCCAGAAGCAGCGCGTCGGCATCGCCCGCGCCCTGGCCGGCGACCCCAAGGTGCTGCTCTCCGACGAGGCCACCAGCGCCCTGGACCCGGAGACCACCCGCTCCATCCTGACGCTGCTGCGCGACCTCAACCAGCAGCTCGGCCTCACCGTCGTCCTCATCACGCACGAGATGGACGTCGTCAAGACCATCTGCGACTCCGCCGCGCTAATGAAGGGCGGCCGGATCGTCGAGCAGGGCACCGTCGCGGAGCTCCTCGCCACCCCCGGCTCCGAGCTGGCCCGCGAGCTGTTCCCGGTCGGCGGCGAGTCGTCCGCCGAGGGCCGCACGGTCGTCGACGTCACCTTCCACGGCGCGGCCGCCACCCGGCCGGTGATCTCCGAGCTGGCCCGCACCTACAACGTCGACGTCTCGATCCTCGGTGCCGCCATGGACACCCTCGGCGGCAAGCAGGTCGGCCGGATGCGCATCGAACTGCCCGGCCGCTTCGAGGAGAACGTCGTGCCCATCGGCTTCCTGCGCGAGCAGGGTCTCCAGGTCGACGTCGTCGAGGGTGCCACCGCCGACGACGCCCCGACGACCACCCCGCTCCAGAAGGAAGGTGCCCAGTGAGCTGGAACGACATGCAGCCGCTGCTGTCCGACTCCACCCTCGACACCCTCTTCATGGTGTGGTGGTCCACGTTCTACGCGGTCCTCATCGGCGTCCCCGTCGGCGTCCTGCTGCACCTGAGCGCCCGCGGGGCCATGCTCCAGAACGCCGTGGTGAACAAGGTCCTCGGCGCGATCGCGAACATCGGGCGGTCCTTCCCGTTCCTGATCCTGATCGTGGTGCTGATGCCCTTCACCCGGATCCTCGTCGGCACCTCCATCGGCCCGACCGGCGCCGTGGTCCCGCTCACCATCGCCGCCGTCCCGTTCTTCGCCCGCCTCGTGGAGGCCGCGCTGCGCGAGGTCGACCACGGGCTGGTCGAGGCGGCGCAGGCGATGGGCGGCGGCACCTGGACCGTCATCTTCAAGGTGCTGCTCCCGCAGGCCCTGCCGGCCCTGGTCGCCGCGGTCACCACCACCGTCATCACGCTGATCGGCTACTCGGCGATCGCCGGCGCGGTCGGCGGCGGCGGCCTGGGCAACCTCGCCTACACCTACGGCTACCTGCGGTACGACACCCCGCTCATGGTCGTCACCGTCGTCGAACTGGTCGTCATCGTCACCGCCGTCCAGGTGGTCGGCGACCTGATCGTCCGCCGGCTCGCCGGCCGCGGCACCCGCGCCTCCTCCCTGCGGGTCGGCCTGCGCCGGGTCCGCACCGAGGAGCCGGCACCGGTCACCGAGGCCGCCTGACCCCCGCGCCACCAGCACCACCCGCATCCCGTAGGCCCGGACCCTTTGCCGGGCGCAGCTCACACGGACTTCCGTGTGCACAAGAAAGAGGCACTCTTCGTGCGTAACACCATCAAGATCACCGTGGCCGTGGCCGCCGCATCCGCCGTCGCCCTCGGCGCGAGCGCCTGCAGCGCCCCCTCCGACGTCACCGCGAGCAGCGACAAGAACGACACGAACGCCCCGCTGGTCGTCGCCGCCAGCCCCACCCCGCACGCCACGATCCTCGACTACGTCAAGGAGAAGCTGGCGCCCCAGGTGGGCCTGAAGCTGGACGTCAAGGTCTTCAACGACTACAAGCTGCCCAACAAGGTCACCGACGACGGCCAGGTCGACGCCAACTTCTTCCAGCACAAGCCGTTCCTGGACACGTACAACAAGGAGAACGGGACCGACATCGTCCCGGTCGTCAACGTCGAGATCGAGCCGCTGGGCGTCTACTCCAAGAAGATCCACAAGCTCTCCGACCTCAAGCCCGGCTCCACCGTCTCGGTGCCCAACGACCCGTCCAACGAGGGCCGCGCGCTCAAGCTGCTCGCCGAGAACGGTGTGATCACCCTGAAGCCCGGCGTCGGCTCCGACGCCACGCTGACCGACGTCAAGGACAACAAGGGCATAAAGATCACCGAGCTGGAGGCCGCCCAGACCGCGCCGCGTCTGGCCGACGTCGACGCCGCCGTCATCAACGGCAACTTCGCGGTCGGCGCCAAGCTCAAGCCCGCCACCGACGCGCTGGCCCTGGAGAAGGCGCAGGGCAACCCCTACGCCAACTTCCTCGCCGTCAAGAAGGGCCGCGAGAACGACCCGCGGGTCAAGAAGCTCGCCAAGCTCCTCAACTCCGACGAGGTCAAGAAGTTCATCGAGAACACCTACAAGGACGGCTCGGTCATCCCGGCCTTCGGCCCGGTCAAGGGCTGACCAGCAGCTCCCGTAGGGCTCTTCCCCGCCGCCCGCCCCCTCCCGGGGGTGGGCGGGCCTGGTTGGCGGGCCCGTTCGCGCCGGCCCGCACGCCCGGGGCGCGGGCGCGTGGCACGTCCGCCGGCCGATGCTGCATGCTGGTGCATTCAAGACGGTCGGGACGGCCCGGGCCGCACGGCGCGCACGGCCCGTGGCGTCCCGGAGCACACCTCAGTCAACGGCGTTGGAGCATCGGCATGACATCCACCTTTCCGGACATCTCCCTCAGCACGGACCGGTTGGTGCTGCGCCCGCTCGACGAGGACGACGTCCCCGCGCTGGCCGCGATGATGAACGACGAACTGGTCGCCTCCTGGACCGCGGTTCCCCAGCCCTACACCGAGGACGCCGCGCGCACCTGGATCACCGCGTACGCGCCCACCGAACGCATCGCGGGACGCGGCCTCGACCTCGCGGTCACCGAGTTCCTCACCCAGCGCCTGGTCGGCGTCGTCCAACTCGGCAACACCAACTGGCGGGTGCGCTCCACCGAGCTCTCGTACATCGTCGCCTCCTGGGCGCGCGGCGAGGGCTACGCGTCCGAGGCGGCCCTCGCCACCGCCCGCTGGCTCTTCCAGGACCAGAAGTTCGAACGCCTGGAACTGCGCACCGCCGCCGGCAACACCGCCTCCCAGCAGGTCGCCCAGAAGATCGGCTGCATCAGCGAGGGCGTGCTGCGCAACGCCTGCATAGCCCGGGCCCGGGTGGACGACGGCGACTGGACCGACATCCGCACGGACCAGATCGTCTGGAGCCTGCTCCCCGAGGACCTCGACGGACTCCCCGCCCGGACGACCGACGCGAACGGCTTCGCCTACCCCGAGTGGAACTGACCCCGAACCACCTCCCGCCCGCACCCGCCGGGGTACCCTCGGCCTGCCGGACGGCGGCCGGGCCCGCCCCGACCAGCACGGACCGGCACCCCCGCACCCCCGGAAGCGACCGCCCCCTCGCCCGCCCGGGACGCCCCCACCAGCACCCAGGAGACTGACGAGCATGGCCGACCGGGTCACGGTGATCGGATGGGACGGCTCTCCGCTGACCGCCGCCGCCCGCTCCGCCCTCGGCGCCGCGACCCTGGCCGCCGGTGCCGCCCACCACCTCGCGCTGCCCGAAGTCCCGGCGGCCGCCGAACGGATCCGGCTCGGCAGCGTCACCCTGGCCGCCCGCCGCATCGCCCAGCACCGCGGCACGGCCGTCGTCCTCGCCGACGGCGACCCCGGCTTCTTCGGCGTGGTCCGCACGCTGCGGGCCCCCGAATACGGCCTGGAGGTCGAGGTCGTACCGGCCGTCTCCTCGGTCGCCGCGGCCTTCGCCCGGGCCGGCATGCCCTGGGACGACGCCCAGGTCGTCGTCGCCCACAGCCGCGATCTGCGCCGCGCCGTCAACGTCTGCCGCGCCCACCCCAAGGTCGCGGTGCTCACCTCGCCCGGCGCCGGCCCCGCCGAACTCGCCCTCCTCCTGGACGGCGTGCACCGCACCTTCGTCATCTGCGAGGACCTGGGCACCACTCGGGAACGGGTGACGGTCCTCACATCGGACAAGGTCGCCGACCACATGTGGCGCGACCCCAACGTCGTCATCGTCGTGGGCGGTTCGCCGGCCGGCGCAGCCGCCCAGGGCACCGGATGGATCGCCGGATCCCCTGGCAACCAGGTCGGCCAACCGACCGGCCCGCGCGGCTGGGGACTTCCGGACCGCGCCTACGGCGGGGCGCTGGGCGAGGGCGAGTCCGTCCAACTGCGCACCGCCCAACTCGCCCGCCTCGGACCACGGGTGGGCGACCTGGTCTGGGACATCGGCTCCGGCAGCGGGGCGGCCGCCGTCGAGGCCGCGCGGTTCGGTGCCGCGGTCATCGCGGTCGACGCCGACCCGGACGCCTGCGACCGCGCCCGCGCCCTCGCCCGCCGGCACGGCGTCCAGCTCCAGGCCGTCGCGGGCCGGGCGCCGCAGGTCCTGGAGGAACTCCCGGAGCCCGACGTGGTGCGGATCGGCGCCGGGGGAGCGGAGGTGGTCACGGCCTGTGCCGCCCGCCGTCCCGAACGGATCGTCACCCACGCCTCGACGCGCGACCAGGCCGAGGCACTCGGTCGGGCCCTCGCCGACGGCGGCTACGAAGTCGAGTGCGCCCTCCTGCAGTCCGTGGAACTGGACACTTCCGTTTGGGTCGAACGTGAACGCTCTGTGGTGTTTTTGCTGAGCGGCTATCGCGTTCCTCACCCGTGACCAGGAAGACCACCCGCGCGAGGTAGGCTGGCGGATCGTTGCGCCGCCGTTCCCCTTTCAGCTTCGTACGCCAATATCCGGAAATTGCCGTGGTTTTGGACGAAAATGAAGCACTTGAGGGCGGACGTGCCGGGAGGCGCGCTCGCTCGTTCTCGCTATCGGGGCGTCGGTGCGCACCGGTCGGCGCGTCGCACGAGCGGTTGGAAGGAGCACTAGCAGTGGGCGAGGGGTACGCATGACCGACACCGGCCAGGTCCCGGGCCAGGGACAGCCGGAGAACGCAGGCGGACATCACGGGCAGCCCCAGGCCGTTCCCTCCCCTGCCGACCCCGGCACCGCCCAGCACCCGGGCGAATACGCCTACCTCGGCCCGGCCGAGGGCTCCGTCGAGGACGACGACCTGCTGATGCCGGGCGCCCAGGGCGCCTGGAGCGAGCACGGCGTCCATCAGGTGCCGCCGCCCGCCCCTCCGCAGCCGCAGGCCGTTCCGGCGCAGCAGACCGCGCCGTTCGAGCCGCCGGTCGTGCCGGAGCAGGTGCCCGCCGCGGTCGGTGACCACGAGAGCGGCGGCCGGGACTCCGGTTCCGTCGACCTCGGCGCGGTCCGCGTCCCGCAACCCACCGCCCCCCAGCAGCCCCACGTGCCGGCCGCAGCCGCCGGAGAGCAGACCGCCGCGCCCCGCCGCCCGCTCCACATGGGTCCGCCGGTCCCGGACGCGACCGGTGGCGTGGTCCGTTCGCTCGCCGACCGCGGGCCCGCCGGCGCGCCCCAGCCGGCCGCCCGACAGGCCGCCCGCCCGGCCGCCGGCCCCGAACACCTCGACGTCCCGGTGGAGGCCGCCCCGGCCGCGCCGCTGCCCCTGCCGGAGCAGCCCGCCCAGCCGCAGCCCGCCACCGTGCCGCAGACCGACGACGCGGCGGCCGCCGCGCAGCCCCAGGCGGTGCCCGACCAGCCGTTCCCGGAGCAGCCGGCCGCGGCCGCCGCGTACCCGGAGCAGCAGGCCGCCGCCCTGCCGACGTACGGCCAGCACCCCTACGAGGGCCAGTTGTTCGCCGAGCAGTCCTACGGGGCCGCCGGCCAGGGACCGTTGCCGGGCCCGCAGCTGGGCGAGATCCCGTCGCACGCGCCGGCCCAGGTGCAGCCGTGGGGCGAGGCGTCCGCGCAGGCCGCGGCGGTGCCCGTGGCCGAGCCGACGGCCGTTCCGGGCGATCCGGCCGGCGCGGAAACGGTCGTGCCCGAGGCCCATCCCCCCCTCCAGGACGGCGCGTTGCCGGCCGAGCAGGTGCCCGCCGAGCAGGCTCCGGTCGAGCCCGCCCAGGCCGTGCCCGCGCCCGTCGAGCAGGTGCAGGAACAGCCGGCGCCGGTGCCCGCCGAGGGTGCCCCGGCCACCGCGGACGCCGCCGCGCCGGTCGTCGAGGCGGCGCCCGAAGCCGCCCAGGAAGCCCCGGCCGAAGCCCCGGTGGAGCCGGCGGAGCCCGGTGCCGAGCAGCCGCCGGCCGCCGAGGCCCAGGCCGAGCCGGCCGCCGCGGAAGCCGTCCCGCAGCCCGCCCCCGACGCCGAGCTCCCGCAGCCGCCCGTCGACGCCGTGGTGCCCCAGGAGGCCGCGGAGTCCGAGGCCCAGCCGCCCGCCGCGGAAGAGCCCGTGGCCGAGCAGCAGGTCGTTGCCCCGGAAATGGCGGCGCAGCCCGAGGCCACCGGTGAGCCGCAGGCCGCCGAGCCCGCACCGGCGCCCGCCGAGCCGCCCCAGGCCCCGCAGGACGCGAACCCGCCCGCGGAGCCGCAGCTTGTGGCCGACGCCCCCGAGGAGGCCGTCGCGGTCGTGGAACCGCCGACCGTGGACGCCGCGGCACCGCAGCCCGTCGCGGAAGAGGCGCAGGCCGCCCCGGCCGAGGCTCCGGCCCCCGCCGAGCAGCCCGAGCCCGCCGCCACGCAGGCCGCCGAACCGCAGGCCCCCGAGGACGCTCCCGTCGCCGAGGCGGAGCCGGCCCCGGCCGACGCAGAGACCGCCCCCCAGGCCGCCGACGCCCCCGAGGCCGTGCCGGCTCCGGAGGAGGCCGCCGAACAGCCCGGCATAGAGGCGAACCAGAACGGGCCCCAGGACGCCGCAGCGCCGCAGCCCGCAGCCCCCGAGGCCGTCGAGGCCGCCGAGGGACAGCAGCCGGCCGTCGCCGACGCGACGCCGCAGCCCGCGGCCGAGGGCGAGCAGCCCCTCGACGCCCCGGAGCCCGTCGCCGATCAGGTCGAGGCCCCCGCCCAGCCGGCGGCCGACGCGCCCACCGCGCCCGAGCCGCAGCCCGCCATCGTGGAGGTCCCGGCCCAGGCCACCGCCGAGCCGACCCCCGCCGACGCCGCGCAGCAGCCCGCCGCCGACCAGGCCCCGCAGGCCGCAGCGCCCGCCGACGCCGTCCCGGCCCAGACCGACCCGGCCGACGCCGCGGGCACCGCCGAGCCGGCAGCGGAGGCGACGACGGACGCGGACGGTGCCGCCGAGGCCCGCCCGCACGCGCAGGACGACGCCCAGTTCGTCGAGCACGCCGAGGGCGACGCCGCGCACCCGGCCGACGCGCCCGCCGCCGAGCCGGTGCCCACGACGCCCCCCGCGCCCGGCTACGACGACTCCGAGCGCGCCGCCGTGCACCGCGTCATCCGCGAGCGTCGCGACATCCGCAACGGCTTCCGCTCCGACCCGATCCCCAACGAGGTCCTGCTGCGCGTCCTGGAGGCGGCCCACACCGCCCCCAGCGTCGGCCATTCGCAGCCCTGGGACTTCGTCGTCATCCGGTCCGACGACACCCGCGCCAAGATGCACGAGCTCGCCATGCGGCAGCGCGACGCCTACGCCAAGTCGCTGCCCAAGGCCCGCGCCAAGCAGTTCCGCGAGCTGAAGATCGAGGCCATCCTCGAAACGCCGGTGAACATCGTCGTCACCGCCGACCCCACCCGCGGCGGCCGGCACACCCTCGGCCGGCACACCCAGCCGCAGATGGCGCCGTACTCCTCCGCGCTCGCCGTCGAGAACCTCTGGCTCGCCGCCCGCGCCGAGGGCCTCGGCGTCGGCTGGGTCAGCTTCTTCGACGAGCGGGAGATGGTCCGCGAACTGGGCCTGCCCGAACACCTCGAAGTCGTCGCCTACCTCTGCGTCGGCTACGTCGACGAGTTCCCGGACGAGCCCGAGCTCCTCCAGGCCGGCTGGTCCAAGCGCCGCCCGCTCTCCTGGGTCGTCCACGAGGAGACCTACGGCCGCCGCGCCCTGCCCGGCGCGGACCCGCACGACCTCCTCCAGGAGACGCTCGCCGGCATCCGCCCGCTGGACGCCAAGGCGCTCGGCGAGGCGTGGGAGCGGCAGAAGCGGATGACCAAGCCGGCCGGCGCGCTCGGCATGCTGGAGATCATCTCCGCCCAGCTCAGCGGCCTGTCCCGCCAGTGCCCGCCGCCCATCCCGGAGCCGGCCGCGGTGGCCATCTTCGCCGGTGACCACGGCGTGCACGCCCAGGGCGTGACCCCCTGGCCCCAGGAGGTCACGGGCCAGATGGTCGCCAACTTCCTGGGCGGCGGGGCGGTCTGCAACGCCTTCGCCAACCAGGTCGGCGCCGAGGTCTGCGTGGTCGACGTCGGCGTGGCCGGCGACCTGCCCGCCACCCCCGGGCTGCTGCCCCGCAAGGTCCGCCCCGGCACCGCCGACTTCACCCAGGGCCCGGCGATGACCCAGGAGGACGTCCTCAAGGCCATCGAGGTGGGCATCGAGACCGCCCGGGACCTCGTCGCCGCCGGGAACAAGGCGCTGCTCACCGGTGAGATGGGCATCGCCAACACCACCGCCTCCGCCGCGCTGATCGCCGTCTACACCGGCGTCGATCCGGCCGAGGTCACCGGCCGCGGCACGGGCATCAACGACGAGACGCACGTCCGCAAGGTCGACGTGGTCCGCCGCGCACTGGAACTCCACCAGCCCGATCCGGCCGACCCGATCGGCGTCCTCGCCGCCCTCGGCGGCCTGGAGCACGCGGCCATGATCGGTCTGATCCTCGGCGGCGCCTCGTTGCGCACGCCGGTGATCCTGGACGGGGTCAGCGCCGGCGCCGCCGCCCTGGTGGCCCGGGCCATCGCCCCCGAGGCGCTGGCCGCCTGCATCGCCGGCCACCGCAGTGCCGAGCCGGGCCACGTCGCGGCGCTCAACAAGCTGGGCCTGCGCCCGCTGGTCGACCTCGACCTGCGGCTGGGCGAGGGCACCGGCGCCCTGCTGGCGCTGCCCGTGGTGCAGAGCGCCGCCCGCGCCATGCACGAGGTCGCCACCTTCGACGCCGCCGGAGTCACCGAGAAGGGCTGACACCGGGGCGCCCGGCCCCCGCATGACCCCCGGCCCGCAGCCCCATAGGCTGTGGGCCGGGGCCGTACGTTCCCCAGCCCGTTCCACCCCTCGGTCGCTCCGGCGTCGCAGCGACTGAACCGGGCGTCGAACTCGCACCACCGCACGAGGAGCCCACACCACCATGGCCGAGCCCGTCGCCGAACACTCCGCCTACCCCGTCGGACTGCGGCTGTCCGGCCGCCGCGTGGTCGTCCTGGGCGCCGGCCAGGTCGCCCAGCGCCGGCTGCCCGCCCTCCTGGCCGCCGGCGCCGACGTCCTGCTGGTCTCGCCGTCCGCCACCCCCTCCGTCGAGGCGATGGCCGACACCGGCGAACTCCGCTGGGAGCGCCGCCGCTACCGGCCCGGCGACCTCGACGGTGCCTGGTACGCGCTGATCTCCACGGACGACCCCGAGGCCAACGCCGCCGCCTCCCAGGAGGCCGAGGAACGCCGCGTCTGGGCCGTCCGCGCCGACGACGCCGAGGCCGCCACCGCCTGGACCCCGGCCACCGGACGCAGCGAGGGCGTCACCGTGGCGGTCCTCACCGGCCGCGATCCGCGTCGCTCGGCGGCCATCCGCGACGCCGTCGTCGAGGGCCTGCGCGACGGCAGCATCGCCGCCCCGCACCACCGCCGCCCGCACACCCCCACCGTGGCGCTGGTCGGCGGCGGTCCCGGCGACCCCGACCTGATCACCGTCCGCGGCCGTCGCCTGCTGGCCGAGGCGGACGTGGTCATCGCCGACCGGCTCGGCCCCCGCGACCTGCTCGCCGAACTCCCGCCGCACGTCGAGGTCATCGACGCCGCCAAGATCCCCTATGGGCGGTTCATGGCGCAGGAGGCGATCAACAACGCCCTGATCGAGCACGCCAAGGCCGGCAAGGCCGTGGTCCGCCTCAAGGGCGGCGACCCGTTCGTCTTCGGTCGGGGCATGGAAGAGGCCCAGGCGCTCGCCGACGCCGGCATCCCGTGCACCGTCGTCCCCGGCATCTCCTCCACCATCTCCGTCCCCGGCGCCGCCGGCATCCCGGTCACCCACCGGGGGGTCGCCCACGAGTTCACCGTGGTCAGCGGCCACGTCGCCCCCGAGGACGAGCGGTCGCTGGTGGACTGGGCCGCGCTCGCCAAGCTGCGCGGCACCCTCGTCGTGCTGATGGGCGTGGAGAACAGCGGTGCCATCGCGGCCAAGCTCATAGCGTGCGGCCGGCCCGCGGACACCCCGGCCGCCGTCGTCCAGGAGGGCACCACCGCCGCCCAGCGCAGGGTGGACGCCACCCTCGCCACCCTCGGCGCGACCGTACGGGCCGAAGGCGTCCGCCCGCCGGCCGTCATCGTCATCGGCGACGTGGTCGCCCTCGCCCCCGCCACCCCCGCCCCGTAGCTGATCCGCTCCCCGGCACCCGCTCCTCGACACCGACAAGGCACTCTCTTCCCGTGGCAGAAATCATCACCGTCGATGACCCGGACGACCCGCGGCTGCGCGACTACACCGGCCTCACCGACGTCGAGCTGCGGCGTCGGCGCGAACCGGCCGAAGGACTCTTCATCGCCGAGGGCGAGAAGGTCATCCGCCGCGCCCGGCACGCCGGGTACGAGATGCGCTCGATGCTGCTCTCGGCCAAGTGGGTCGACGTCATGCGCGACGTCATCGACGAGGTCCCGGCCCCCGTCTACGCGGTCAGCCCGGACCTCGCCGAGCGGGTGACGGGCTACCACGTGCACCGCGGCGCGCTCGCCTCCATGCAGCGCAAGCCGCTGCCCCCGGCCGCCGAACTCCTCGCCGGCGCCCGTCGGATCGCGGTCATGGAGGCGGTCAACGACCACACCAACATCGGCGCCATCTTCCGCAGCGCCGCGGCCCTGGGCATGGACGCGGTCCTGCTCTCCCCGGACTGCGCCGACCCGCTCTACCGCCGTTCGGTGAAGGTCTCCATGGGCGCGGTCTTCTCGGTCCCGTACGCCCGCCTGGAGAGCTGGCCGCGCGATCTGGCCGTCGTGCGGGAGGCGGGCTTCAAACTGCTCGCCCTGACCCCGGCCGAGGGGGCGGTGGCCCTCGACGAGGCCGTCCCGCGGGACCTCGAACGCGTCGCGCTGATGCTCGGTGCCGAGGGCGGCGGCCTGACGCCCGGTGCGCTGCGCGCCGCCGACGAATGGGTCCGCATCCCGATGGCCCACGGCGTGGACTCCCTCAACGTCGGTGCCGCGGCGGCAGTCGCCTTCTACGCGGTCACCACGTCCCGCCCGGAGTAGCCCCCGGCGCCCGCCCGGTGGCGGCCGCCCGGCCGTCCGGCCTCAGTGCGGCCGGGCGTCCCCGCCGGCCGCGCCACCGCCGTGGTACGACGCGACGCTCACCGGCCGTTCCCCACCGAGCCCGCGGGTCGGCCCCTGACATCCCTGGGCCGCCGCGATGCCCAGCGCCACCAGCAGCGTCACCACGACGAACACCACCACCCGCTGCCGCAGCAACCGCCGGTCCGGGCCCGGCCGCCGGCCGCCCGAACCGGTGCGCACCGCGGGACGCGAACCGTTTCGCCCCGTGGGGCGGGAGGCCGGGCCCCGCCCCGCGTCCCGCCCACCGGTCCGCGGACCGGTGCCCGACGCCGGCCCCTGCGCCCGGGCAGACGCGTCGCGGGGCGCCGCGTCCCGGGAGGCCGCCGGCCGGGCCGGGCGGGGCCGCGGCGCCGACGCGCCGCCGGTCCGCCGTTCGGTCCGCTGGCGGGCGTACTCCTCGGCCCGCTGACCGGACGGACGCTCCGCCGGCCGCCGTTCGGCGCGCCCCCAGTCCTCGTCGCCGCCGGAACCGTGGTCCCAGCTCCCGCCCGACAGCCCGTGCGCCTCACGGGCCGCGATCTCCTTCAGCCGCAGCGACAGCGACAGGGTGCTGGGCCGGTCCGCCGGATCCTTCGCCAGGCACGCCGCGAGCAGCGGCGCCAGCGCGTCCGGCACCCCGGCCAGGTGCGCCTCCTCGTGGACCACGCGGTAGAGCATGACCTCCGAACTGCCCTGCCCGAACGGCGAATCCGCGGTGCAGGTGTACGCCAGGGTGGCGCCCAGCGAGAAGATGTCGGTCGCCGGCGTGACCGCCGCGCCGCGCACCTGCTCCGGCGCCAGGAAGCCCGGCGAGCCGACGGCCGTCCCGACGTGCGTCAGGGTGCTGGCGCCGGTTGCCCAGGCGATCCCGAAGTCGATGATCCGCGGCCCCTTGGGCGACAGCAGGATGTTGGACGGCTTCAGGTCCCGGTGCACCACGCCCGCGTCGTGGACGGCCAGCAGACCCTCGGACAGCGCCGCACCGATGGCGGCGACCTGCGCCGGGGAGAGTGGCCCCTCCTCGTTCACCTTGTCGTGCAGCGAGGGGCCGGGGACGTACTGGGTCGCGAACCACGGGCGGTCGGCGTCCAGATCGGCCGCCACCAGCCGCGCCGTGCAACCGCCGCGGATCCGCCGGGCGGCCGACACCTCGCGGGCGAACCGCGACCGGAACTCCTGATCCTCCGCCAGGTCCGGCCGGATCACCTTCAGGGCGACCCGCTGCCCGCGTTTGTCCGAGCCGAGGTAGACCACGCCCATCCCGCCCGCGCCGAGCCGGCGGTGCAGCCGGAACGATCCGACGACACGCGGGTCCTCGCGTCGGAGCCGCATCATCGCCATGTCCGTCCCCTGCCTGCGGTGGGGAGGCCCCACTCCGCTCAACCGTCTGACGTGGCACAGCTTACGGATTGACGGCTCGCTGTGCTGAGAGGCCGCGCATGCGTCGGCAACCGGATTGCCCGCGGACGTTCCGATCCCCGCCGCACGGCGGGAATTCCGCCCGGCCCCCGGCTCCGCTACCCGCGCCGCCCCCCAAAGATCCCTTTCCCAGCGGACTTTGACGGTGTGAAAGGTGCGCGGGCGGCGCGGGCCAGGGGGCGCGCGGACCCCGCGTCACGGGCGCGGGGACCCCGCGCGGCGCAGCACACCGAGTGATCGAAGTCACCGTTTCATCACGCTCGTGCACGATCGGCCCTCTCGGCCCCCGGACCGGGCAGCACCCGCCTCGCGTCCTTCTCGGGGATGTCCCGGGGCCGCCGCGCTCCCTCTCCACCCAGGGGAGTACGCCGGGCCCCCTCCCGTCATCCTCCTGGAGGCCGGTCAAGCGGTACGACGGCATGACGCCCGGCCCCGCCCGCGCGCCTAGGCTTGAGATCAAGCGGCGGGCGCAGCACTCGTCCCCCGAGGCCAGACGCCCGCCGCTCCGGATCATGACAGGAGCAGGGCGATGGCGGACACGACGGGGCGGACGGCCCTCCGGGCGCGGGGCCACCGGGCCACCAACGCGCTCGGCGGCAGCCGACCCACCGGTACCCGCCATCCCCTCATAGCGGTCGCCATGGTGCTGCCGCTGGCGTTTCTCCTGGCCGTGGTCTTCGGCGGCTGGGAGGCCGTCGTCACACAGGCGTCGTCCGTGGTCGGAATGCTGGGGCGCTGAGCGGGCGCCCCGGTCCTGGGAGAGCGGCCCGGGACGGGGACCTCCGACCGAAACCCCGTGGGGACGGGGGTGCGGCGGACGGCACGATTGGCCGGGCATCTGGGGAGATGCCCGGCCATCGGGTTTTTCGGGAACGACCGGCGGGCCCGGGGGAGTTGTCCCCGTCGACCCGGTGCTGTCGGCGACAACGACCGAGGGCCGGAGCATCAGCTCCGGCCCTCGACCTGCGGTGTGGACGATACTGGGATTGAACCAGTGACCTCTTCCGTGTCAGGGAAGCGCTCTCCCGCTGAGCTAATCGTCCTCGGGACCGCGGATCTCGAAGATCACCGCGGGTACTGCGTGCGCGATACTGGGATTGAACCAGTGACCTCTTCCGTGTCAGGGAAGCGCTCTCCCGCTGAGCTAATCGCGCGGGGATCCGGCGATACCGGATCAGTGGACGATACTGGGATTGAACCAGTGACCTCTTCCGTGTCAGGGAAGCGCTCTCCCGCTGAGCTAATCGTCCTTGGAGGTGGAGACGGGATTTGAACCCGTGTAGACGGCTTTGCAGGCCGTTGCCTCGCCTCTCGGCCACTCCACCAGGAGTGTGCAGGGGGTTCGGGATGATCCCCCACATCGAGCGGACGACGAGACTCGAACTCGCGACATCCACCTTGGCAAGGTGGTGCTCTACCAACTGAGCTACGTCCGCGGGTGGCTCTCCCTGACTAGGTCGGGAAGCTACCTGGCCTCCGGGGCGCTTTCGTGTCCCGGCGACGTGTTGAACTCTAGCGGATTCCTGGGCCAGTACAAAAACGCGTTTGTGCAGCGTGCTGCGCTGCTCGCTCGGCCCGGGCGATCGACGGTGCCCGGCCATAGACTCACTGACGTGCACGATTTCGCTCCGATGGCCCGCTTCGGCGGCCTGATAGCCACCGACCTGCGCGATGTGACCAGCGATCCCGCGGCACTGGATTCCGCGGGCTGGTGGGCGGTGACCGCCGACTTCGAGGGGGGCGTGGTCTGCGCCCGCTTCGGCGACGTCCGCCCGGCCACGGCCGCGGACGCCCCCGCGCCCGACGCCTGGCGGGGCCCCACCCCGGCCGACTGGTGCAGCTCCATGGACCGCACCGCCTACACGGACGGCGTCCGGCGCATCCGGGACCACATCGCGGCCGGCACGGTCTACCAAGTGAACCTCTGCCGGGTGTTGACCGTGCCGCTGCCCGACCCCGACCGCGCCGACGTGGACGCGCTCTCCGCCGTCCTCGCCCGGGGCAACCCCGCGCCGTACGCCGGAACGATGCGGCTGCCCGCGCACGGCGTCGAGATCGCGACCGCCTCCCCTGAGCTCTTCCTGCGTCGGGACGACCGCACCGTGGAGTCCGGCCCCATCAAGGGCACCGGTCGCACCGCCGCGGACCTCTCCGCGAAGGACCGCGCGGAGAACGTGATGATCGTGGACCTGGTCCGCAACGACCTGGGCCGGGTGTGCGCCACCGGTTCGGTCACCGTTCCCGCCCTGTGCGCGGTGGAGGAGCACCCCGGCCTGGTCCACCTCGTCTCCACCGTGCGCGGTGAACTGGCCGAGACCCACGAGAAGACGGCCTGGGCCGATCTCCTCGGTGCCACCTTCCCGCCGGGCTCGGTCACCGGAGCCCCCAAGTCCAGCGCCCTGCGGATCATCGACGAGCTGGAGACCGCCCCGCGCGGCCCCTACTGCGGCGGCATCGGCTGGGTGGACGCCGACCGGCGTACCGGCTGGCTCAACGTCGGCATCCGCACGTTCTGGATCGACCGCGCCGCCCCCGCCGGCCCGGTGCTCAGGTTCGGCGCCGGCGCCGGGATCATCTGGGACTCGGATCCGGACCGGGAGTGGGCGGAGACCGAGTTGAAGGCGCGCCGACTGCTCGCGGTAGCGTCCGGTGAGCACGAAGTGAGCGGAGGACTGAACCGATGAAGATCTGGCTCGACGGCGAACTGCAGGACGCCGGGGAGGCCCGCGTCTCGGTCTTCGACCACGGCCTGACGGTCGGCGACGGGGTCTTCGAGACGGTCAAGGCGGAGCGGGGGCGGGCCTTCGCCCTCACCCGCCACCTGGAGCGGCTGGCCACCTCCGCGCGTGGCCTCGGCCTGCCCGCCCCCGACCTCGACGAGGTGCGACGCGGCTGCACGGCCGTCCTGGACGCCAACCCGATGGCGCTGGGGCGGCTGCGGATCACCTACACCGGGGGCCTCTCCCCACTCGGCTCGGATCGCGGCGAGGCCGGCCCGACCCTGGTCGTCGCGGCCTCCGAGGCCGCCCGGCGGTCCGACACCACCGCCGCGGTCACCGTCCCCTGGACGCGCAACGAGCGCGGTGCCCTCGCCGGCCTGAAAACCACCTCGTACGGGGAGAACGTCGTCGCCCTCGCCCGCGCCCGCGAACGGGGCGCCTCCGAGGCGCTGTTCGCCAACACCGTCGGTGCGCTCTGCGAGGGCACCGGCTCCAACGTCTTCGTCGTCCTCGACGGCGAACTGCACACCCCGCCGCTGGCCTCCGGCTGCCTGGCCGGTATCACCCGGGCGCTGACCGTGGCCTGGGCCGGCGCCAAGGAGACGGACCTGCCGTGGGACGTCCTGGAGAGCGCCGAGGAGATCTTCCTGACCTCCACACTGCGCGACGTCCAGGCCGTGACGCGGATCGACGACCGCCAACTCGCCGACGTGCCGGGCCCGGTGACCGCCGAGGCGATGCGGATCTTCGACCGGGAGGCGGCCGCGGACTTCGACCCCCGCTGAGGGTGACGGGCCCGCGGGCGGGCGAGTACAAAGTCCTCGTGACCACTACGCTGCGCCCCGCGGGCCCCGAAGTACGACACGACGACGGCCGCCGGTCCCGCCCCTACGACATCTGCGTCAACAGCCGCCGGGTCGGCGGGATCCAGCTGGCCACCGACGCCCGGTTCGGGCCCACGGCCGGCCGGATCGAGGCCCTGGGGGTCGACGCGCCCGACCGGCACCGCGGCCGGGCCACGGTCGCCGCGCTGGCCGCCGAGGAAGTGCTGCGCGGTTGGGGGTGCCGGCAGATCGAACTCACCGTGCCCGCGGACGCCGAGGCCGCGGTGCGCCTCTCGGCGGCCCTGGGCTACACCGAGCGCAGCCGCACCATGGCACGGGCCCTGACCCGGCCCGGCGGGCTCCCGGACGGCAGCGTCGATCGGCCGATGTCCGAGGCCGAGTACCCGGCCTGGCGGGACGCGGCGGTCGCCGAGCGCATCCGGTCGGAGACCGCCCAGGGAGTGCCCCTCGCACACGCCGAACGGATCACGGTCGCCGAACACGACGCGCTGTTCCCCGAGGGCGCGGCCACCCCCGGTCAGGTCCTCCGGGTCCTCGCCCACGAGGGCAGGGACGTCGGCACCCTCTGGCTCGCCCTGCGGCTGCCCGGGCAGCCCGGTGGCTACGTGCGGGACGTCCGGGTGGCGCCGGAGCACCGCGGCGAGGGCCACGGCCGCAGCCTGATGCTCGTCGCCGAGCGCGAGACCCTGTCCGCGGGCCGCGGCTCCCTGGCCCTCAATGTCGCCGCCGACAACGTCCCGGCCCTCGGCCTCTACCGGTCGCTGGGCTACCGGACCACCGCCTACCGCATGTGGAAGCCGATCCTCTGAGCAGCAGCCCGCGGGGCCGGGCCGAGCCGGCCCGGCCCGGCCCGGCCGCTCTTCCCGGTGCGTCAGCCCGCCGCGGCGTCCTGCTCGGCCAGCAGCCGCTCGACGATCTCCTCGATCCGCGCGCGCAGTCCGTCCTGGCTCTTGCCGCCGTCCAGTCGTTCGCCGCCGACCTCGTAGGTCGGGGTGCCGGTCACGCCGATCGCCTTGCCCTCGGCCTGGTCCGCGTCCACGACCAGCAGGTGCCGTCCGTCGACGAGCGCGGTGTCGACCTCCTCGGCGTCCAGCCCCAGCTCCGCGGCGATGTCCACCAGCGCCTGCTCGCCGCGCTTGCCGAGTTCGTCGGTCCGCGCCAGCACCGCCTCGACATACGGCCAGCTTCGGCCCTGCCCGGCGGCCTCCTCGGCGGCCTGGGCGGCCGCGTAGGCGTGCTTGTGCTTCGCCAGCGGGAAGTGGCGCAGCCGGATCTCCAGCCGGTCCTCGAAGCGCTCGCGCAGCGCCCGCACGTCCGTCAGAGCGGTGGCACAGTCCGGGCACTGCAGATCGCACCACACGTCGAGCACGGGGCGGACGGGGCGGGTGGAGCTGACGGGGTTGCTGGGGCCGGAGGCGGCGGCGTCGTTCATGCGGCCAGTCTTCCAGCCCGTCGACCCGGGGAGGAACCCGGACCTGCGGAGGAGGGCGACCCGGAGATCTCCCTGAGGTCCTGGTCGGAACGTGGCCTGGGCGGGGTCCGAGAGGGCAGGATGGAAGAGCGCGCGGAACGCCCGCTCGCCCCTTCGACCGGCAGGAGGACCGGATGCTGACCTCGACAGTCTGTGCCGCGGTGTCGGCAGCGGGCTTGGGCATCGCCGCGCTGACCGCTTACCGCAAGCGTTTCCTGGCCGCGACCCGGATCGCCGCCTTCGCCCTCATCCCGATCGGCCTGGTCATGACGGGCGTCGTCGACTGGGTCACCAGCATCGTCTTCAAGCCCACGGTCTGGGCCGGGTTCGGGGTGCTCGCGGTCTCCGCGGCACTGTTCGCGCTCACCAGGCTGGTGGAGCGGCGCCGTGGGGTGGCGGGCCGCAAGGAGCGCCGGGCCGCGGCGGGTTCCGAAGTGGCGGCGGTGGCCCCGGCAGCCTCCGCGCCGTCCCTGGGCACCGGTCGGAAGGCTCCCGCCAGCGCCGCGGCCCCGAGCGCCGGCAGCGCTCCCAAGGATGACTTCTCGGACATCGAAGCGATCCTGAAAAAGCACGGGATCTGATGAACTCCCCCTGCTGAGGGGCCCATTGCGGGCTCCGAGACGATCATCTGCGCGATGATGCGCGCGAGATGAACGATGAGTGCGCCCTCGCCCAAGACGACGCCCCGTCCGCCGAACCGCGCGGTTGCCTGTTCGCGCTGTCCCAGCCGCCGCTGATGCTTTTCCTAGCCGTGATCGGCCTGCTGCTCCTCCTGGGAGCGGTGCACGACCTCTACATCCTCTGACCCCCGGAGCCGTCCGATGTGACGGCTCCGCCCGGGGGCGGGTCGCGGCTCCTCGGCCGGTGTCAGCCCGCCGCCTCCCGCCGCCGTGCCCGGTACGCCGCGACGTGCAGCCGGTTCCCGCAGGTCCGGCTGTCGCAGTAGCGCCGCGAGCGGTTGCGGGAGAGGTCCACGAAGGCGTGCCGGCAGTCCGGTGCCTCGCAGCGCCGCAGCCGCTCGCGCTCCCCGGCGACGAGGATGAACGCCAGCGCCATCCCGCCGTCCGCGGCCAGGTGGTCGGCGACCGTGGCGCCCGGCGCGAAGTAGTGGACGTGCCAGTCGTAGCCGTCGTGGTCGGTCAGCTGCGGCGTGGTGCCCGCGGAGGCGACCAGCGCGTTCAACCGCGCGGCCGCGGTGTGGTCGTCGCCGGCCGCGAAGATCTCCGCGAACCGTGCCCGCACGGCCCGCACGGCGGCCAGGTCGTCCGGACCGAGCGATCCCACACCGCTGACCTCGTTGCGCCGGACGAACTCGGTGAGGGCCGGGAGGTCGGTGAGGCTGTCCGGGGCACCGGGGGAGTCGCCCTCGGGAGCGGTGTTCAACAGGTCGACGACCGCGTCCAGCGCGCACCGGGTGTCATGGGTGATCAGCACGGTTCCGCTCCCTGGCCGGGTGGGGTCGGCCGGTGCCGCCCCGGTGTCGTTGGCGAATGGTCGCCGACTCTAGCGCCTGGGACAAGCTTCGGCGCCGTCCCCGCGGTGGGTCCGCGGTGACGGCGCCGAAGTGTGCCGTGTGAACTTGTCGGTCCTGCGCCGTCTCCCCGAGTCGGACGGTCGCAAGTGTGAGCGGGTGGATGCGGTGGGTTGCGTGCTGCGTCTCAGCTCTCCGCCAGGATGTGGGAGAGCTCCGTGTCGAGATCGAAATGGCGATGCTCCGTACCGGGCGGTACGGCGGCATCCGTTCGCTTCAGGAACGATTCCAGCGCCCGTGCCGGGGCTTCCAGCAGGGCTTCTCCTTCCGGGGAGCTCAGGGCGATGCAGACGACGCCCTGACCGTGGCTCCGGGACGGCCAGACGCGGACGTCGCCGGTGCCCGTGGGCCGGTGGAGGCCCTCGGCGAGGAGGTCGCGGGCGAAGACCCACTCAACCGTTTCCTCGGCTCCGGTGTGGAAGGTGGCGTGCACGGCATAGGGATCGGCCGTGTCATACCGCAGGCCCGCGGGTACAGGCAGTGAGGACTCGCTCGACACAACGAGGCGCAGGTGCAGCTCGCAGCTGACCGTGGTGTTCATAAGCGCCAGGGCCTTTCGCTCAGTGTGCGCTCGGGGATTCGCACGTCGGCGAAATCGACATGCCACCTACGGTGCCGTTGTAAACCCCTCTGACGGTTTTGGGTGGCTTCAGGTACCTCTTACGGCGGATTGCGTGAGCGTCCCCGGCGGTAATTTCGCCAGGCGATCCCGTCCGTTGCGCAGGCGTGACGAATACGCAGAGTAACGGAGCGGGGGGTGCTTTGCGATGATCTCCGTCGGTTCGGCGTGCCGGACGCGACGGCCGCGCCGACGAACGGGCGGGGGTGGCGTCTGCTCCGGGTGTGCGGAGGTCTGCGGTGCCGCCGTGGTCGGGAGCGCCTCCGACGTGCGGTAATGTTGGCGATGCGCCCGGGCGATTAGCTCAGTGGGAGAGCGCTTCGTTCACACCGAAGAGGTCACTGGTTCGAACCCAGTATCGCCCACCCCGGACGACGGCCCGGAGACTCAAGTCTCCGGGCCGTCGCGGTTGTTGAGGGGTTTCCCGGGTGCCGGGGCGCACACTGGGATCATGTTCGCCCCCTCCGGTCCGCCCGGCCGGCTCCACCGCTACCACTTCCGTAGCGTGTGGCAGCTGAGCGCCCAGCCCACCGTCGTCTATGCGGTCCTGGAGCGGGGCGAGGCGTATCCCCGCTGGTGGCCGCAGGTGCGCGAGGTCGTTCCGCTCGACGATCGCAGCGCCAGTGCGCGGTTCCGGTCCTCCCTGCCGTACGAGCTGGCCGTGGTGGCGACCGAGGTCCGGCGGGATCCGGGGGGCGGGGTGCTGGAGGTCGAGATGGGCGGGGACCTGGTCGGTCGGGCGCGCTGGACGGTCGCGCCCGGGGCCGGCGGCACCCGGGTCGTCTTCGAGCAGGACGTGGAGCTCCGCAAGCCGGCGCTGCGGCGGTGGGCGCTGGTCGGGCGGCCGCTGTTCCGGATCAACCACGCGCTGATGATGCGGGCCGGACGGCGCGGGCTGGCGGCCTGGCTGGCCCGCGGATGAGGGGCTCGGCGGGGAATTTGATGGAAGGGCGTGACGACCTGTATCGTTCAGGTCGTTCGCGGGGGAAACCCCGCCGGAACCCGGGCGATTAGCTCAGTGGGAGAGCGCTTCGTTCACACCGAAGAGGTCACTGGTTCGAACCCAGTATCGCCCACCGGAATCCTGAACCGGGCCGCCAAGAGGCGGTCCGGTTCTTTTCATTGGCCCGGTGCGGCTTCGTCTTCGGAACGGTGATTCCGTTCCCTTCCCGGTGGACTTCGTGGGAATTCCCGACGGAATTCTGATGGGTAATCAGGCGGCGGTGGGGAGTTCCGGCCGCAACGGCCAATGCGGGTCGACCGACTCCGGGGAACCGCTGCGGGCGAACCACGCCTGGAGGCCACGCGCCTGGGCGGCGAACCAGACCGCCTGCCGGGTGTGCAACTCGGCGGGTTGCAGCCCGTCCAGCCGGTCGGCGAAGCGCCGGCCCACCTCCCGGACCACGCGCAGTGCGGCCAGTGCGTCCGCGGCCGCCTCGTGGGCGTCGGCCAGTTCGACCTCGTAGTGCGCGCAGAGGTCGGTGAGGGTGCGGCGGCCCTTGCGGTAGCGGTCCAGGTGCTTGTCCAGGACCCGCGGGTCGAGGACGTGCAGGGGGTGCGCCCCCAGGTAGGCGTCGAGCGAGCTGGCGCGGTGGCGCTTCAACTCCCGTTCCAGGAGCGTGAGATCGAACGGGGCGTTCATCACCACCAACGGCCGGCCGGCCACCGCCTGGGCGGCCAGCGCCCGGGCCACCTCCTCCAGCACCGGCGCCGGCCAGCGGCCGTGCCGGGCGAGGTGGTCGGCCGTCAGTCCGTGCACCGCCGTCGCGGCCTCGGGTATCTCCACGCCCGGATTGACCAGCCAGCGGGTGACGCGCGGGGCGGCGCGCGGGGTTTCCTGGATCACCAGGGCGGCGGAGACGATGCGATCGCGCTCGACGTCGATGCCCGTCGTCTCGGTGTCGAAGGCGGCAAGTGGACCGTCATACCAGCGCGGCATCATCCAACTCCTCGCGGTCGTACGGGGGATGGCGGTGCGACGTCATCCGTGCTGGTGATACCCGAGTTGCAGTCGGCTCGAACCGCCCTTGTTTGCGGCCCGCTTGACGCGGAGACAACGACAGTGACGGGCCGGCGCACCGTGCGCGGTCCGGCGGCTCCCGAGCGCCGGACCCCGCCCCGCCGCCCGGAAACAGACGATTCGGCACGGCCCGGAAGGCATCCGCGATGACCCTCGCGCAGCCCGAACCGGGCGGGCTGTCCCCCGCAAGCGGGCGGTACCCCCGGCCCTCTCCCACACCGCAGCGCGGTGGCCTGGCCACCACGGCCTGCATGGAAACCCTCCAGGTGGGCTACCTGCACGCGGTCGCCGCCGCGGCCGGTTGCTCGCTGGCGCAGCCCTTCCCGGACAACGGCATCGACTGGCACGTCAGCCATGCCGCGCCCGGTCACACCGTCGACGACGAAGTCACCATCAAGGTGCAGCTCAAGTGCACCTACCAGACCGCCCCGCGCCCACCGGGGCCGACGTTCGCCTTCACGCTCGACAACGACCACCTGGTGAAGCTGGCCCGCTCGCCGGTGGCGGTGCACAAGATCCTCGTCGTGATGCTCGTCCCGCGGGACCCGGACGACTGGCTGCGGGCCGGACACGACCACCTGGAACTGCGGCACTGCTGCTACTGGACCAACCTCGCCGGCCATCCGGTGACCGGCCGGCGCCGGACCACTGTGCGGATCCCGACCACGCGGATCTTCGACGACCGCGCGCTCCGCGAGATCATGACGCGGGTCGGGGCGGGAGGGAGACCCTGATGGCGCGGTCCACCGATGACTACGGTGCGGCACCACCGGATCCGGCGCGGCTCGACCCGACGGTGCTCGCGGCCCTGTTGGCCCGGCACGGGTGGCGGCGCCGCAGCGGCGCGGCCGGCCACTACGCCCGTTGGACCCCGCCCGACGGGGCCGGCGGGACCAGTCTGCTGGTGCCCCAGGACCGGCGATTTCCGGACAGCGCCGAGCTGTTGGCGGAGGCGTTGGCCGCGCTGGAGCGGAGCGCCGCACCGTCGGCCCGCGAGGTGCTGGTCGGGCTCGCGGTGCCCAGCGACGAGGTCCGTTGGGAGCGCGAGGCCCCGGACGGCGGGCCGGGCACCGCGCACTGGGTGGCGCAGGAGCAGCTGCGCGCCGCGGCCCGCGCGCTGTTGACCGCCGGCGCGCTCGGCAGCTACGCCCGGGCCGGCTATTACGGCGCCCGGCACCAACGGCGGGCCGAGGGGTTCCTCGGCCAGGTGTTGGTCGGCCCGGGCCCGGCCGGTCGGCACCTGGCCGCGTTCGTGCCCGTACGGGCCGGACGGGGCGTGGTCACCGGCCTCCAGCGGGCCCTGCACGCGGCCCGGGACGCCACCGACTACCAGCGGGCCGCCGGCGGCATGGAGGCGTTCGACGCGGCGGTCGGACTGGGCGTCTGCCACGAGCTGGTGCAGGCGTTGATCGCGCTGGTGCGGGGCGCGGAGGGGGTCCGGATCACCCTGTGCTGGTCGCCGGCGGCCGGCGCCCCGGCGGGTTTCGCGGCCCGCCCCGAACCGGTGGAGTTCTCGCCCGGCGATCTGCCCGCGCTCCAGCGGGCCGCCCGGCGCTACGTCCGTGCCGAGCCGTCGCTGCCGGTGCGGGTGACCGGTTCCGTCGTCCGGCTGCGCCGGGAGCGTCCGGACGGTCCGGGGTCGGTGCGGCTGCGGGTGATCAGCGGGGCCGACGTGGGGCAGGTGCGGGCGGCGCTGGAGGAGGAGGACTACCGGATCGCCGGCCACGCCCACCTGGCCGGGTTGCCGATCCGGGTGAGCGGCCGGCTGGAGAGCCGGGGCGGCTTCCGGCGGATCACCGGCGGTCGGGACGTCACCCCCGTCCAGGTCGATCCGGCCGATCGGGACCGGCTGATGAAGGCGCTGGCACAGGCGCCGACGGAAGGCGGCGACGACGGCTTCGACGACGCCGAGGAGGTGTGCGACGTGCCGCCGGCGGACGGCTGAGCGGGCGGCCGGCACCGTTTCGCGGTGTGGTCCCGCGGCTCGGTACGATTCGGGGGCGCAGCAAACGCTGACGCGCGAAAGACATGAGTCAGGAGAGACCGGTGTCAGACGTCCGTGTGACCGTCCAACGCGATTCCGAGCGGGAAGAACGCGTGGTGACCACGGGGACTACGGCCGCCGACCTCTTCCAGGGCGAGCGCAGCGTCGTGGCCGCACGGGTGGCCGGCGAGCTGAAGGACCTCGCCCACGAGCTGGCCGACGGCGACGAGGTCGAGCCCGTCGAGATCACCTCCGAGGACGGCCTGAACATCCTGCGGCACTCCGCCGCGCACGTGATGGCCCAGGCCGTTCAGGAGCTCTTCCCGGAGGCCAAGCTCGGCATCGGCCCGCCGATCAAGGACGGCTTCTACTACGACTTCGACGTCGAGAAGCCCTTCCACCCGGACGACCTCAAGCGCATCGAGAAGAAGATGCAGGAGATCCAGAAGCGCGGGCAGAAGTTCTCCCGCCGCGTGGTCTCCGACGAGGAGGCCCGCGCGGAGCTGGCCGACGAGCCGTACAAGCTGGAGCTGATCGGCCTCAAGGGCTCCGCCGCGGACGCCGCCGAGGGCGCCTCCGCCGAGGTCGGCGCGGGCGAGCTGAGCATCTACGACAACCTCGACGCCAAGACCGGCGAGCTGTGCTGGAAGGACCTGTGCCGCGGCCCGCACCTGCCGAGCACCCGCGCCATCCCGGTCTTCAAGCTGATGCGGTCGGCCGCCGCCTACTGGCGCGGCAGCGAGAAGAACCCGCAGCTCCAGCGCATCTACGGCACCGCCTGGCCGACCAAGGACGAGCTCAAGGGCTACCTGGACTTCCTCGCCGAGGCCGAGAAGCGCGACCACCGCAAGCTCGGTGCCGAGCTGGACCTGTTCTCCGTCCCGGAGCAGATCGGCTCCGGCCTGGCCGTCTTCCACCCCAAGGGCGGCATCGTCCGGCGCGTGATGGAGGACTACTCGCGGCGCCGCCACGAGGAAGAGGGCTACGAGTTCGTCTACACCCCGCACGCGACGAAGGGGAAGCTCTTCGAGACCTCGGGCCACCTGGACTGGTACGCCGACGGCATGTACCCGCCCATGCAGCTCGACGAGGGCGTGGACTACTACCTCAAGCCCATGAACTGCCCGATGCACAACCTGATCTTCGATGCGCGCGGCCGCTCGTACCGTGAACTGCCGCTGCGCCTCTTCGAGTTCGGGACGGTGTACCGCTACGAGAAGTCCGGCGTCGTGCACGGCCTGACCCGGGCCCGCGGCTTCACGCAGGACGACGCGCACATCTACTGCACCCGCGAGCAGATGGCCGACGAGCTGGACCGGACGCTCACCTTCGTGCTGAACCTGCTCCGCGACTACGGTCTGGACGACTTCTACCTGGAGCTGTCCACCAAGGACCCGGAGAAGTTCGTCGGCTCGGACGAGGTCTGGGAGGAGGCCACCGAGACCCTCCGCCAGGTCGCGGACAAGCAGGGCCTCCCGCTGGTCCCGGACCCGGGCGGCGCCGCCTTCTACGGCCCGAAGATCTCCGTCCAGACCAAGGACGCGATCGGCCGCACCTGGCAGATGTCGACGATCCAGCTCGACTTCAACCTGCCGGAGCGCTTCGACCTCGAATACACCTCGGCGGACGGCACCAAGCAGCGGCCGGTCATGATCCACCGCGCGCTGTTCGGGTCGATCGAGCGGTTCTTCGCGGTGCTGCTGGAGCACTACGCCGGCGCCTTCCCGGCCTGGCTGGCCCCGGTGCAGGCCACCTGCATCCCGATCGGCGACGCGCACGTCCCGTACCTGGCGGAGTTCGCCGCGGAGGCGAAGGCCCGGGGGCTGCGGCTGGAGGTCGACTCCTCCTCGGACCGGATGCAGAAGAAGATCCGGAACGCGCAGAAGGCCAAGGTGCCGTTCATGATCCTCGCCGGTGACGAGGACCTGGCCGCCGGCGCGGTGTCGTTCCGCTACCGCGACGGTTCGCAGGAGAACGGCATTCCGAAGGAAGCGGCGCTGGCCAAGCTGCTGGACGCGGTGGAGCGTCGCGCCCAGGTGTGACGCGACGGCCTGCACGCACGAGGGGCGGTCCCGATCGGGACCGCCCCTCGCCGCTTCCCCCGCCGGCCCGGGAGAATATGCTTCGCAACATGACGAGTGAGCCGGAACAGCAGATCGGAGTCGGGACGCAGGACGCCTTCCAGCGCCTGTGGACGCCCCACCGGATGGCGTACATCCAGGGGGAGAACAAGCCGAGCGGCCCGGGGGCCGACGACGGCTGTCCGTTCTGCACCATTCCCGCGAAGTCGGACGAGGACGGTCTGGTCGTCGCCCGCGGTGAGCGGGTGTACGCGGTGCTGAACCTCTACCCGTACAACGGCGGGCACCTCATGGTCGTCCCGTTCCGCCACGTCGCCGACTACACCGACCTCGACGAGGCGGAGACGGCGGAGCTGGCGGACTTCACCAAGCGGGCGATGACGGCGCTGCGCACCGCCTCCGGGGCGCACGGTTTCAACATCGGGATGAACCAGGGCAGCGTGGCCGGCGCCGGGATCGCCGCCCACCTCCACCAGCACGTCGTCCCCCGCTGGGGCGGCGACACCAACTTCATGCCGGTGGTCGGCCACACCAAGGTCCTGCCCCAACTCCTCGCCGACACCAGGGCGATGCTGGCCGCGGCATGGCCGGTGTAGCAGGGGTGCGCGTCGGGTGAACGCGGCGACACGCACCCGAATGAATCGTACATATCGCACCGATTGGGAATTTTTGCGCCTCTAATGGGGTGGTGACTTCCCTAGATCGTCGCTTCGTGCTGCGCGCCGCCGCCGCCGCCGCGGCCGCGGCCGCCGGCGCGCTCACGGCGGGCTGTGATCCGAAGCGATCGGCGGACGACTCCGCCTCCCGACCGGCCGGCGGCGGCCCGACCCCCCAGGGGACGGGCCGGTCCGCCCCCGCCCGGCAGCCCGCCGCCCGGCCGCCGACCCGCGCCCCCGGCCTGCCCGCGGAGATCGAACACGGACCGCGCGACGGCCACGCGGTGGCCCTGACGTTCCACGGCAGGGGCGACCCCAAGCTGGCCGGGGCGCTGCTCGGCGAGGCCGAACGGGCCGGCGCCCGGGTCACCGTGCTGGCCGTGGGCGAGTGGCTCGACGAGCAGCCCGCGATGGCCCGCCGCGTCCTGGACGGCGGCCACGAACTCGGCAACCACACCATGCACCACCGCAACATCTGCGCGTTGCCGGCCGCCGCCGCGCTCGCCGAGATCAGCCAGTGCGCCGACCGGCTGCGCAGGCTCACCGGCAGCATCGGCAGCTGGTTCCGCCCCTCGCAGACCCAACGGGCGACCCCCCAGGTGATCCGGCTGGCCCGTCAGGTCGGCTACCCGCACGTCCTGTCGTACGACGTGGACTCCCTCGACGCGAACGACCCCGGCGCCCCGGCCGTCCAGCGCATGGTCCTGGACGGCATCCGGCCGGGGTCGGTCGTCAGTCTCCACCTCGGGCACGCCGGCACGGTGGCCGCGCTGCCCCCGATCCTCGACGGCCTCCGCCGGCGCGGTCTGCGCGCGGTGACGACAACGGAGCTAGTGACCTGATGGCTGACCGGAACCGTACCCACCCCCGCCCGCCCGGCTCCCGGCCCACCCGGCGGGCCGCGCTGCTCGTCGCGGCCTGCGCCCTGGTGGCGGCGGGCTGCGCCGGCGGCGGGGAGCAGACCGCCCCCGCGCGGTCCGCCGGAGCCTCGCCGCACAAGGCCGTCGTCCAGGGGCTGCCCGGGATGCCGCCCGTGCTGGACGCGCGTGACCTGTACGCCGCGGACCGGCCCAACCGGCTGGCGCCGCAGGTCAAGAACTTCCCGTCGCGGATCTACGTGCCCAACACCGGCTCCGACACGGTCACCGTCATCGACCCCAAGACCTACAAGGTGATCGAGACGATCCCGGTGGGCGTGCAGCCGCAACACGTGGTGCCGTCCTGGGACATGAAGACGCTGTGGGTCAACAACAACCGGGGGCACGACCTCACCCCGATCGACCCGGCCACCGGCAAGGCCGGCAAGCCCGTCAAGGTCCACGACCCGTACAACCTCTACTTCACTCCGGACGGGAAGTACGCGGTCGTCATGGCGTCGATGGACCGTCAGCTGGTGTTCCGGGACCCGCACACCATGGCGATCCGCAAGACCCTCCCGGTCAGCTGCGCGGGCGTCAACCACGCCGACTTCTCGCCGGACGGGAAGTACTTCATCGTCTCCTGCGAGTTCTCCGGTGAACTGCTCAAGGTCGACACCGCGAAGATGACGGTGATCGCCCAGCAGAAGCTCCCGTTCGAGGGGGCGATGCCGCAGGACGTGAAGATCTCGCCGGACGGCAAGACCTGGTACGTCGCCGACATGATGGCCGACGGCGTCTGGATCCTGAACGGCGACACCTTCGACCGGCCGAAGCTGCTGCCCACCGGCAAGGGCGCCCACGGCCTCTACGTCAGCCGCGACTCCCGGACCATGTACGTCTCCAACCGGGGCGAGGGATCCATCTCGCTGCTGGACTTCAAGACCGGGGAACTCGTCAACAAGTGGCACATCCGCGGCGGCGGCAGCCCGGACATGGGCGGCGTCTCGGCGGACGGCAACGTGCTGTGGCTGTCCGGGCGGTACAACTCCGAGGTCTACGCGCTCGACACGCACACCGGGAAGACCCTGGCGAAGATCCGGGTGGGCGTCGGGCCACACGGGCTCGCGGTCTACCCGCAGCCGGGACGGTACTCGCTGGGGCACACCGGGATCTTCCGCTAGGACGTGCCCGCCGGATCCGACCGGCGGCGGAACGGAAACGGGCGCGCGCCCGGCGGGAAGCCGGGCGCGCGCCCGTGTGCACACGGAGCGCGGGGCCGTGCCCTACGCGTTGTACTCGTCGGCCTTCTTCGGCTCGGCGCTCTGGACCATCCCGCTGAGCACCAGGGAGCGGTTGTCGAACCGCTCGACGTCGACGCCGTTCTCCTTCAGGACGCTCATCGCGGCGGCGTGCACGGCCCGCAGGACCGGGGTCGCGGCGCGCAGCGCGTCATCGGCCATGAAGCGGTGGCGCCAGGGCTTGTCGGCCCAGACGTGGCGCAGCCCGAACGGCTCGGGCAGGGCGAGCTTGCCGCCGAGGAAGTCCAGCACCGGCGGGAACCACGTCAGCGGGGCGCGGGCGGCCAGCCGGACCACCTCGGACGGCTCGATCAGCGGCAACGTCTGGGTCTTGGTCTCCCAGAACCGCACGACCTTGGCCACTTCCTTGGTCTTGGGCGACGGCTTGCCGGTGAACAGGGAGTTGACCGGGCCGAGGGCGTGGCCGCTGACCTCGATGCGCAGCGTCTCGTGCAGGACGGTGACGGTGATCATCAGCGTGAGCACCAACTGGCCGTCCCACAGGACGAACTGGACGCCGAGGTAGTGGCGGTCGCCGCTGCCGAACTGCTGCTCGTTGCAGATCCGCGCTATCTCGTGGTCGCGGACCTCGTACCCGTCGACGTGCGTGCCCTCCGGGCGGGAGACGGCCTTGGCCTTCTCGCCCACGGGGGAGACGATCCAGTGGCGCACGGACGGCGGCTGCTGGAAACCGCCGGTGTGCAGCGGGCTGCGCTCCAGCAGGCGCAGCCGGTCGTGGATCGCGCGGATGACGTCCCAGCTGCGGAACGGGTGGATGTCGGTGCCCTCTTGGGCCGGCCGGAGCTCCTCGGCGAGCTGCCAGGTGCCCCACCGGGTGCCCATGCCGAGTATGCCCTTGGGGCCGGCGTAGAAGACGACGTTGCTGCGCTGCTCGGCGGAGACCTTGGCGAGGTTGTGGCGCAGGGTCTCGGCGGAGGTGTGGTTCGGGTCCTGCGGCACCGCCTCGGGGATCTTCGCGGCGACGCCGCCGCCCTCCAGCAGCCCCTTCCACGCCTCCCGCAGCGTCACTGCCGTCCGCTCGCAGATCTGCTTGGCCAGCCACCAGCCGACCACCGGGGCGATGAGCATCCCCCGGGCGTACAGCGGCCAGAAGCCGTTGAGCGGCAGCTTGATCATGAAGAACAGGCCGACCGCGGCCAGCAGGGCCAGCAGCACGCCGCCCAGCGGCGAGATGCCGTTGCCCTCGCCGTCCTTGGAGAACATCTTGCGGAGTTGGAAGGCGCCGAGCCACAGCAGCACGCCGGGCAGGAAGAGCAGCCCGCACACCACCATCAGGACCGTCAGCTGGGCGTCGCGCTGCTTGCGGATGCGGGTGGCCGACAGGCAGTGCTCGACGACCGTCTGCGGTTCGGTGCCGAAGGACTGGATCAACGGACCGCGGCCGCCGCCGAGCATCCGCACCTGGACGGCGCGGGCGAACGCCTCGCCGAGGTTGGGCGCGAACAGCGACAGCTTGGGCTTCTTGATCTCGGACGTGCCGGAGTCGGAGTCGGCCTTGGAGATGTCGGCCAGCGGGCTGTCCCGGTAGGCGGCCGAGGCCAACGCCTGGGTCGCCGCCGTCTGTCCGGCGCCCCCCGAGATGGGGACCTGCGCCCCCGGACTGAAGTCAAAGCCGTCTGCCACTACCGCCCCCATCACGCGCGTATCCGCTGATGCGCTCTACCCGACTACGGTTTGGCGCACACCTGCTGGGCCGGTGTGCTCGCAGGTTGGCCCGGAACGCGCGGCGCAGCGGCTCAAGGCCCCAGCGTACAGCCGCCGGCCCGACCCAAGTGGGCTGTCCGGGACGGCGGCTGACCGGCCGTTACCTACGCCGTGACCGTCTCCTCGGCCCGCATCCGCGCGGCGAGCTGGCCGGGCATCGGCTCGTGCCGCAGGTACCCGCGGCCGAAGCGTCCGGTGCCGTGCGAGAGCGAGCGCAGGTCGACGGCGTAGCGCCCGATCTCGATCTCCGGCACTTCGGCGCGGACCAGGGTGCGGCCGAATCCGGACTGTTCGGTGCCGACGACCCGGCCACGGCGGCCGGAGAGGTCGCTGAGCACCGGCCCGACGTACTCGTCCGGTACGAGGACGCGCACCTCGGCGACCGGTTCCAGCAGGTCGATCGTGGTCTGCGCGGCGGCCTCCCGCAGGGCCAGGGCGCCCGCCGTCTGGAACGCCGCGTCCGAGGAGTCGACCGAGTGGGACTTGCCGTCGAGCAGGGTGACCCGGACGTCCACGAGCGGATGCCCGGTGGCGATCCCGCGGGCGGCCTGGGCACGGACGCCCTTCTCCACCGACGGGATGAACTGCCGGGGCACCGCACCGCCCACGACCTTGTCGACGAACTCGATGCCGGAGCCGCCCGGCAGCGGTTCGACCTGGATCTCGCAGATCGCGAACTGGCCGTGGCCGCCGGACTGCTTGACGTGCCGGCCGCGGCCCGACGCGGGCCCGCCGAACGTCTCCCGCAGCGCGACCCGGTGGTCGACGGTGTCGACCTGGACGCCGTAACGGGAGCGCAGCCGCTCCAGGGCCACGTCGGCGTGCGCCTCGCCCATGCACCACAGGACCACCTGGCGGGTGTCCTGATTGTGCTCCAGGCACATCGTGGGGTCCTCGGCGACCAACCGGGCCAGGCCCTGCGAGAGCTTGTCCTCGTCGGCCTTGCTGTGCGCCCGGATGGCGACCGGAAGCAGCGGGTCCGGCATCGCCCACGGCTCCATCAGCAGCGGCGCGTCCTTGCCGGACAGGGTGTCGCCGGTCTCGGCGCGGGTCAGCTTGGCGACGCAGGCCAGATCGCCGGCGATGGCCCGGGTGAGCGGACGCTGCTGCTTGCCGAACGGCGCGGACAGCGCGCTGACCCGCTCGTCGACGTCGTGGTCCTCGTGCCCGCGGTCCTCCAGGCCGTGACCGGAGACGTGCACCGTGTCGTCGGGGCGCAGCGTGCCGGAGAAGACCCGGACGAGGGAGAGCCGGCCGACGTACGGGTCGGAGGAGGTCTTGACGACCTCGGCGGCGAGCGGGCCCTCCGGGTCGCAGCCCAGCCCCGGCCGCGGGGCCCCGTCGGGACTGGTCACGGCGGGCGCCTCGCGCTCCGCTGGGGTGGGGAAGCCGCCGGTGATCAGCTCCAGCAGTTCGACGGTGCCCAGCCCCTGCCTGGCCCCCTCCACGGCCGGGGCGGCGGCCAGCACGGGGTGGAAGGAGCCGCGGGCGACCGCGGTCTCCAGGTCGCCGACGAGCGTCTTGAGCTCGATCTCCTCACCGGCGAGATAGCGGTCCATGAGCGACTCGTCCTCGCTCTCGGCGATGATCCCCTCGATCAGGCGGTTCCGGGCCGCCTCGATCAGCGGGAGTTCCTCGTCGGTGGGGGCGCGCTCGGTCCGCTCCCCGGAGGAGTAGTCGAAGACGCGCTGCGACAGCAGGCCGATCAGGCCGTCGACGGGGGCGTGGCCGTCCGCGCCCGCGGGGCCGTACAGCGGTAGGTACAGCGGCAGGACGGCGTCCAGGTCGTCCCCGCCGAAGGTCACCGCGCACCGCCGGGTCATCTCGTCGAAGTCGGCGCGCGCGGCCTCCAGGTGCGTGACGACCAGGGCGCGCGGCATCCCGACGGCCGCGCACTCGTCCCACACCATCCGGGTCGCACCGGCCACGCCGTCGGCCGCCGAGACGACGAAGAGGGCCGCGTCCGCCGCGCGCAGACCGGCCCTGAGCTCCCCGACGAAATCCGCGTACCCGGGGGTGTCCAACAGATTGATCTTTATCCCGCCCCAGTCCACGGGGACCAGGGAGAGCTGCACCGAGCGTTGCTGCCGGTGCTCGATCTCGTCGTAGTCGGAGAGGCAGCCGCCGTCCTCGACGCGGCCCGCGCGGTTGACCGCGCCCGAAGCCAGCGCGAGCGCTTCGACCAGGGTGGTCTTCCCCGAGCCGCTGTGGCCGACCAGCACCACATTGCGCAGGGCAGCGGGCCGGTCGGCCGCCGGTGCCCTTCCGGCGGCTCCTGGGTTCGTACTCGACTTCTCGCTCATGTGTCTCGCCTCCAGGTCGACACTTTGCGGTGATTCGAGCTTTCCACCGGGTTCAGGATGCGTCCATACGTGGCACGTGCGGCCGGTGCCGACCGGCCACGCGGCGGGGTTTCCACGGGCCGCCGTGCGGGCGCGCGGCGGGCGGCCCGAGCCGTGTGATGTACCCCGCGCCGCGATGCGTTCGTGGTGCCCCGGGGCCTCCTGGCTACGATGGGCCAGCCGGTGGCCCATCGACCGCGCGGCCCGTATCGACTTTCCGGGAAGGTCATGCTGAACAAGTACGCGCGTGCGTTCTTCACGCGTGTTCTCACACCGTTCGCCGCCCTGCTCATCCGTCTCGGGGTCAGCCCGGACGCGGTCACCCTCGTCGGGACCGGCGGTGTGGTGGCCGGTGCCCTGATCTTCTATCCCCAGGGCGAGTTCTTTTGGGGCACGGTCGTGATCACGCTGTTCGTCTTCTCCGACCTCGTCGACGGCAACATGGCGCGCCAGTTGGGCCGCTCCAGCCGCTGGGGCGCCTTCTTGGACTCCACCCTCGACCGGGTCGCGGACTCGGCGATCTTCGGTGGGCTGGCCCTGTGGTACGCCGGCCGCGGCGACAGCCTGGCGCTCTGCGCGATCGCCATCTTCTGCCTCGCCAGCGGCCAGGTCGTCTCGTACACCAAGGCGCGGGGCGAGGCCATCGGGCTGCCGGTGAACGTCAACGGCCTGGTGGAGCGGGCCGAGCGGCTGGTCATCTCGCTGGTCGCCTGCGGTCTGTCCGGGCTGCACGCGTTCGGCGTGCCGGGCGTCCAGGTGCTGCTGCCGATCGCCCTGTGGGTGGTCGCCGTCGGCAGCGCCGTCACGCTCGGCCAGCGCGTGGTGACCGTACGACGGGAGTCGGCCGAGGCCGACGCCCTCGCCCAAGGGGGGAACGGCTGATGGGGGGCCGGAAGCTGATCGACACCGAGAAGCTCGTGGACGGGCTGTACGGCCTGGGCTGGAGCACCGTCAAGCGGCTCCCCGAGGGCGTCGCGGTGCAGCTCGGCCGGCAGCTCGCCGACGTCGCCTGGCGGCGCCGCGGCAAGGGCGTGCAACGGTTGGAGTCCAACCTCGCGCGGGTCGTCCCGGGCGCCTCCGCGCAGCGGCTGGCGGCGCTCTCCCGGGCCGGGATGCGTTCGTACATGCGGTACTGGATGGAGTCCTTCCGGCTGCCGGCGTGGAGCGAGCAGCGGATAAAAGGCGGTTTCGCCCCCGAGGACGTGCACCACCTGGAGGACGGCCTCAAGAGCGACCGCGGGGTGATCCTGGCCCTGCCCCACATGGGCAACTACGACCTCGCCGGCGTCTGGGTCACCACCAAGCTCAACACCCCGTTCACCACCGTCGCCGAGCGCCTCAAACCGGAATCCCTCTACGACCGGTTCGTCGCCTACCGCGAGGGACTGGGCATGGAGGTCCTGCCGCACACCGGCGGCGCCGCCTTCGGCACGCTGGCCCGGCGGCTGCGCGCCGGTGGCCTGGTCTGCCTGGTCGCCGACCGTGACCTGTCCAGCTCCGGAATACCGGTGACGTTCTTCGGCGAGGAGACGAAGATGCCGGCCGGGCCCGCGATGCTCGCCCTCCAGACCGGCGCGATGCTGCTGCCCGTCACCCTCTGGTACGACGACACCCCCGTCATGCGCGGCCGCGTCCACCCGGAGATCGAGGTGCCCGAGGACGGCACCCGCACCGAGAAGGCCGCCCGCATGACCCAGGCACTCGCCGACGCCTTCGCCGGCGGCATCGCCGACCACCCCGAGGACTGGCACATGCTCCAGCGGCTGTGGCTCGCCGACCTGACGCCGCGCGACGGCACCCCCGGAACGGAGCCCGCGTGAAGATCGGCATCGTCTGCCCGTACTCCTGGGACGTCCCCGGCGGCGTGCAGTTCCACATCCGCGACCTGGCCGAGCACCTGATCGGCCTCGGCCACGAGGTCTCCGTGCTGGCCCCCGCGGACGACGAGACCCCGCTGCCCGCCTACGTCGTGCCGGCCGGCCGGGCCGTCCCCGTGCCGTACAACGGCTCGGTCGCCCGCCTCAACTTCGGTTTCCTCTCCGCCGCGCGGGTCCGCCGCTGGCTCCAGAACGGCGCCTTCGACGTCATCCACATCCACGAGCCCGCCTCGCCCTCCCTGGGCCTGCTCGCCTGCTGGGCGGCACAGGGCCCGATCGTCGCGACCTTCCACACCTCCAACCCGCGCTCCCGGGCCATGATCGCCGCATATCCGATCCTCCAACCCGCCCTGGAGAAGATCAGCGCCCGCATCGCCGTCAGCGAGTACGCCCGCCGCACCCTGGTCGAGCACCTCGGCGGCGACGCCGTGGTCATCCCCAACGGCGTCGACGTCGACTTCTTCGCCCGGGCCGAGCCGCGGCCCGAGTGGCAGGGCCGCACCATCGGCTTCATCGGCCGGATCGACGAACCCCGCAAGGGCCTGCCGGTCCTCATGAAGGCCCTGCCCGCGATCCTCGCCGCGGTCCCCGACGCCCGACTACTGGTCGCCGGCCGCGGCGACCAGGACGAAGCAGTCGCCGGCCTCCCCGCCGACCTGCGCCCCCGGGTCGAGTTCCTCGGCATGGTCTCCGACGAGGACAAGGCACGCCTGCTGCGCAGCGTCGACGTCTACGTCGCACCCAACACGGGCGGCGAGTCCTTCGGCATCATCCTCGTCGAAGCGCTGTCCGCCGGCGCACCCGTACTGGCCAGCGACCTCGACGCGTTCGCCCAGGTCCTGGACCAGGGCGAAGCCGGCGAACTCTTCACCAACGAAGACGCCGAGGCGCTCGCCACCACCGCGATCCGCCTGCTGAACACCCCCGACAGGCGCACCGAACTCAGCGAACGCGGCAGCAAACACGTCCGCCGCTTCGACTGGTCCACGGTCGGCGCGGACATCCTCGCCGTCTACGAGACGGTGGCGGCTGGCGCCTCAGCCGTGGCGACGGACGAACGGGTGGGACGGCGGCGCTAACGGTTTCGCTGCGCTTGGTTGGCTTCCCACGTTTTTGGCTTTCCCGCCGTGGGGGTTGGCGTTTGCGCCTGGCGGCGCGGGCGTTGTCGGCGTTCCCGCCGTGGGGGTTTTTGCCGTTGCGCCTGCGGCGCGGGGCGTTGTCCGCTGCGCGGGGCTGTTGGGTGCCGGTGACGGGCCGGAGGGGGTGGGTTGAAAGACGGGTGGGTGGGGCCTGGTGTGGGTGGGTTGGTGCGGGTCGGCATCAAGGCAAAGGGGCTCGAATCCTCGTAGCAGAGCGCCGTACGTCCCGTATCGCCGTGCCAAGCCGCAGGGGGAGTGCCGGCTCCCTCCCGCACCAGGCCACCCACAACGTGCGCCAACCCACCGACGCGAACCCCCACCGTCTCCCCCTCCCACCTCATACGGGAGGGGTCGGGGGGGGGGGGGGGGGGGGGGGGGGGGGGGGCTCCAACACCCCCCCCCCCCCCCCCCCCCCCCCCCCCCCCACCCCCGGCACCGCACCCAACAGCCCCGCGCAGCGGCCCCGCGCCGCAGGCGCAAACAGAAACCCCCACGGCGGGAACGCCGGCGACGTACGACGACGCCCCGCGCAACGGCAACGGCAACGGCAACGGCAACGCGCAAGCGATAGCGTGACTCGGCGTGACAACGTTTATCTGGATCGCCGTGGCGATCGTCCTCATCGGCCTCTACTTGAGTTGGACGGCCGGTCGGCTCGACCGGCTGCACGCGCGGATCGACGCGGCGCGGGCGGCGTTGGATGCTCAGCTGTTGCGGCGGGCTTCGGTTGCGCAGGAGGTGGGGACGTCGGGGGTGTTGGATCCGGCGGCTTCGATCGTGCTTTACCAGGCCGCGCATGACGCCCGGCAGGCGGTGGAGGAGCAGCGCGAGGTCGCGGAGAGCGAGCTGAGCCAGGCGTTGCGGGCGGTCTTCGAGGACGAGGCGCAGTTGGCGGCGGTGCGGGAGGCGCCGGGCGGGGAGCGGACGGTTGTGGAGCTGACTGCGGCGGTGCGTCGGGTTCCGATGGCGCGGCGGTTCCACAACGATGCGGTGCGGGCGGCGCGGGCGGTTCGTCGGCATCGGGTGGTGCGCTATCTGCGGTTGGCCGGGCATGCGCCGTTCCCGATGGCGTTCGAGATGGACGACGAGCCGCCGGCCGTCTTGGACGATCGCTCGGCCGGGAACTGACCGACCACGAAGCGGAAGCAAACCGTCCGGCTGGTGGGACGGTCGAGGTCGGCAAGCCACCGGCCTCTAATTGGCCCTTTTCCCAGGTCGCCGACCCACGGTTGTGTAGGCGCCGAAGCGCAACCACCCGCACTGAGTGAGGTCAACGTGTCCAGCACGCCCACTACGCCCCAGACCCCCGAGACCGGAACCGCGCGCGTCAAGCGCGGCATGGCCGAGCAGCTCAAGGGCGGCGTGATCATGGACGTCGTCACGCCGGAAGAGGCGAAGATCGCCGAGGACGCCGGTGCCGTCGCCGTCATGGCCCTGGAGCGGGTCCCGGCCGACATCCGCAAGGACGGCGGCGTGGCCCGGATGTCCGACCCGGACATGATCGACGGCATCATCGACGCGGTCTCGATCCCCGTCATGGCCAAGTCCCGGATCGGCCACTTCGTCGAAGCCCAGGTCCTGCAGTCGCTCGGCGTCGACTACATCGACGAGTCCGAGGTCCTCACCCCGGCCGACGAGGTCAACCACTCCGACAAGTGGGCCTTCACCACCCCGTTCGTCTGCGGCGCCACCAACCTCGGTGAGGCGCTGCGCCGGATCGCCGAGGGCGCGGCCATGATCCGCTCCAAGGGCGAGGCCGGTACCGGCAACGTCGTCGAGGCGGTCCGCCACCTGCGTCAGATCAAGGGCGAGATCGCCAAGCTGCGCGGCTGCGACCACAACGAGCTGTTCGCCGCCGCCAAGGAGCTGCGCGCCCCCTACGAGCTGGTGAAGGAGGTCGCCGAGCTGGGCAAGCTCCCCGTCGTGCTGTTCTCCGCCGGCGGTGTGGCCACCCCGGCCGACGCCGCGCTGATGCGCCAGCTCGGTGCCGAGGGCGTCTTCGTCGGCTCCGGCATCTTCAAGTCCGGCGACCCGGCCAAGCGCGCCGCCGCGATCGTGAAGGCCACCACCTTCTACGACGACCCGAAGGTCATCGCGGACGTCTCCCGCAACCTGGGCGAGGCCATGGTCGGCATCAACTGCGACACCCTCCCCGAGGCCGAGCGCTACGCCAACCGCGGCTGGTAAGGACGCAGGAACTGATGAGCACCACTCCCATCATCGGCGTGCTGGCGCTCCAGGGCGACGTCCGCGAGCACCTCAAGGCGCTCGCGGACGCCGGCGCCCGGGGGCTGCCGGTCCGTCGTCCCGAGGAGCTCGACGCAATCGACGGCCTGGTCATTCCGGGCGGCGAATCCACGACCATGTCCAAGCTGGCGGTCGTGTTCGGCATGTTGGAGCCGCTGCGCGCGTTCGTGCGGGCGGGACGACCGGTCTACGGCACCTGCGCCGGCATGATCATGGTGGCCGACAAGCTGCTGGACGCCCGGGACGACCAGGAGACGCTGGGCGGCATCGACATGATCGTGCGCCGCAACGCCTTCGGGCGGCAGAACGAATCGTTCGAGGCGGCCGTCGAGGTGGCCGGGATCGACGGCGGCCCGGTGGAGGGCGTCTTCATCCGGGCGCCCTGGGTCGAGTCGGTCGGCGCCTCCGTGGAGGTCCTCGCGACGTACGGTGGACATACCGTGGGAGTGCGGCAGGGTAACGTGCTCGCCACGTCCTTCCACCCGGAGCTGACCGGTGACCACCGGATCCACGGGTTCTTCGTGGACATGGTCCGTGCGGTGACCCCTCAGGGGGAGCGCGCGTAAGCGCTGCGTGAGGGGCGGAGTTCGGGAGACCGGCCGCCCTCCCGGTAGGATCTGGGGCGATCGTTTCTGACATGGGTTACGCGAAGGAGACAGGCGGATGTCCGGCCACTCTAAATGGGCTACGACGAAGCACAAGAAGGCCGTGATCGATGCCAAGCGCGGCAAGCTCTTCGCGAAGCTGATCAAGAACGTCGAGGTCGCGGCGCGGATGGGCGGCGTCGACGTGGAAGGTAACCCGACGCTGTACGACGCCGTGCAGAAGGCGAAGAAGCAGTCGGTCCCGAACAAGAACATCGACTCCGCGATCAAGCGCGGTGGCGGCCTCGAAGCCGGCGGCGCCGACTACGAGACGATCATGTACGAGGGCTACGGTCCCAACGGCGTCGCGGTGCTCATCGAGTGCCTCACCGACAACCGCAACCGTGCCGCGTCCGACGTCCGCGTCGCGATGACCCGCAACGGCGGCTCGATGGCCGACCCGGGTTCGGTGTCGTACCTCTTCAACCGCAAGGGCGTGGTGATCGTCCCCAAGGGCGAGCTGAGCGAGGACGACGTTCTGGGTGCGGTCCTGGACGCCGGCGCCGAGGAGGTCAACGACCTCGGTGAGTCCTTCGAGGTGCTCAGCGAGGCCACCGACCTGGTCGCGGTGCGCACCGCGCTCCAGGAGGCCGGCATCGACTACGACTCGGCCGAGGCCAACTTCGTCCCGACTATGCAGGTCGAGCTGGAGGAAGAGGGCGCGCGCAAGATCTTCAAGCTGATCGACGCCCTGGAGGACAGCGACGACGTGCAGAACGTCTTCGCCAACTTCGACGTGTCCGACGACGTCATGGCCAAGGTCGACGCCTGACGGTCGCGGGCTAACCGGTCGTACGACGGGCCGGCGGGGAACACACCCCGCCGGCCCGTCGGTTTGTCAGTGGCAGCCACTAACCTGCAGGAACGTAAGGAACAGACGACCGAACGACGGCGAGGGGCGGGGCCCATGAAGGTGCTGGGGGTGGACCCGGGGCTGACGCGCTGCGGGGTCGGCGTGGTGGACGGGGTGGCCGGGCGGCCGCTGACCATGGTCGGCGTCGGCGTCGTGCGGACCCCGGCGGACGCGGACGTCGCCCACCGCCTGGTGTTGATCGAGCGCGGCCTGGAGGAGTGGCTCGACACCCACCGCCCCGAGTACGTCGCCGTGGAGCGGGTCTTCAGCCAGCACAACGTCCGTACGGTCATGGGCACCGCCCAGGCCAGCGCGGTCGCCATGCTGTGCGCCGCCCGCCGCGGGCTGCCGGTCGCACTGCACACCCCCAGCGAGGTCAAGGCCGCGGTGACCGGCTCGGGACGGGCCGACAAGGCACAGGTCGGAGCGATGGTGACCCGTCTGCTGCGGCTCTCCGCACCGCCCAAGCCGGCCGACGCCGCCGACGCCCTCGCCCTGGCCATCTGCCACATCTGGCGCGCCCCCGCGGTCAACCGCCTCCAGCAGGCCCAGGCTGCCGCCCGCCGCACCACCGTCCCCGTACGCACGCTGAAGGGCACCCGATGATCGCCTTCGTCTCCGGCCCGGTCGCGGCCCTGGCACCGGACACCGCCGTCGTCGAGGTCGGCGGCGTCGGCATGGCCGTCCAGTGCACGCCGAACACCCTTTCCGGCCTCCGGCTCGGCGAGCACGCCAAGCTCGCCACCTCCCTCGTCGTCCGGGAGGACTCGCTGACCCTCTACGGCTTCGCCGACGACGACGAGCGGCAGACCTTCGAACTGCTGCAGACCGCCAGCGGGGTCGGCCCGCGGCTGGCCCAGGCGATGCTCGCGGTGCATTCCCCGGACGCCCTGCGGCTCGCGGTGTCCACGGGCGACGAGAAGGCGCTGACGGCCGTGCCGGGCATCGGCAAGAAGGGCGCGCAGAAGCTGCTGCTGGAGTTCAAGGACCGGCTCGGCGCACCGGTCGGCACGGCCCGTCCGGTGGCCGGAGCGACGGCACCGGCCGGTTGGCGCGATCAGCTCCAGGCCGCGCTGGTCGGTCTGGGCTACGCCGCCAGGGAGGCCGACGAGGCGGTCACCGCGGTGGCTCCGCAGGCCGAGGCGACCGCCGCCGCGGGCGGCACGCCGCAGGTGCCGCAGTTGCTGAAGGCGGCGCTGCAGACCCTCAACCGCGCCCGATGACCGGCGCCGCGCCCGCGCACCCCCGACCGCACCACCCCGCAGGCGGCCCGGCCGCCCCGACCCCGCGAGGCAATCCGCAGTGAACTGGGACGACACCGCACCGTCCACCGCCGAGGAGACCGCCGACGTCCCGGCCGACCGGCTGGTGGCAGCCGACGCCGACGGCGAGGAGAACGCCGTCGAGGCCGCGCTGCGGCCCAAGGACCTCGACGAGTTCGTGGGCCAGGAGCGGGTCCGCGAACAGCTCGACCTGGTGCTGAAGGCGGCCCGCGCCCGGGGCGCCACCGCCGACCACGTGCTGCTCTCCGGTGCGCCCGGGTTGGGCAAGACCACCCTCTCCATGATCATCGCAGCCGAGATGGGCGCCCCGATCCGGATCACCTCCGGCCCCGCCATCCAGCACGCCGGCGACCTGGCGGCGATCCTCTCCTCCCTCCAGGAGGGCGAGGTCCTCTTCCTCGACGAGATCCACCGCATGTCCCGGCCCGCCGAGGAGATGCTCTACATGGCGATGGAGGACTTCCGGGTCGACGTGATCGTCGGCAAGGGGCCGGGCGCGACCGCCATCCCCCTGGAGCTCCCACCGTTCACCCTGGTCGGGGCGACCACCCGGGCCGGTCTGCTGCCGCCGCCGCTGCGCGACCGCTTCGGCTTCACCGGCCACATGGAGTTCTACGCGCCGGTCGAGCTGGAGCGCGTCATCCGCCGCTCGGCCGGTCTGCTCGATGTGGAGATAGAGCCGGAAGGGGCCGCCGAGATCGCCGGCCGTTCCCGGGGCACGCCCCGGATCGCCAACCGCCTGCTGCGCCGGGTCCGGGACTACGCCCAGGTCAAGGCCGACGGCGTGATCACCCGCGAGGTCGCCGCGCAGGCCCTCGGGGTCTACGAGGTCGACGCTCGCGGGCTGGACCGGCTGGACCGCGCGGTGCTCACCGCCCTGCTCAAGCTGTTCGGCGGTGGCCCGGTGGGGTTGTCCACCCTGGCCGTCGCGGTGGGGGAGGAGCGTGAGACCGTCGAGGAGGTCGCCGAGCCCTTCCTGGTGCGGGAGGGGCTGCTGGCCCGTACGCCGCGCGGCCGGATCGCGACCCCCGCGGCCTGGGCCCACCTCGGGCTGGTGCCCCCGCAGCAAGCGGGCGGAAGCGGACAGCGTGGACTGTTCGAGGCATGACGGCGCGGAGACTCGCCCGGTCAGGAACTGCGGTGCGATGCTGGGCGTTGTTCCACTGGTGCGGACTCGCTTAGACTCCGCCGATGCCGCCCGTATGGACGGTATATCCACCTCTGTATATGAGACCGCGGAGAAGCGGTCGTGCGAAGGATTTCCGTCCCGTGAGTATCATGACTCTCCTCCCGTTCATCGTCCTCATCGGGGCCATGTTCCTGATGACGCGGTCCGCCAAGAAGAAGCAGCAGGCGGCCCAGCAGATGCGCGAAGAAATGCAGCCCGGCACCGGCGTCCGGACGATCGGCGGCATGTTCGCCACCGTCAAGGAGATCCACGAGGAGACCGTCCTCCTGGAGGTCGCCCCCGGCGTGCACGCCATCTACGCCAAGAACGCCATCGGCGCGGTGCTCGCGGATGAGGAGTACAACCGCATTCTGGACGGCGCCGACCCGATCACCGGCGAGGACGGCCCGGTCGTTCCGGACGACGTCTCGTCGCTGACCGGTGCGGAAGCCACCGAAAAGGGTGACAAGGCCGGCAAGATCGACCTGGGCAAGGCCGAGGCCGGCGACGACGCCGAGCCCGCCGCCGACAAGGCCGAGGACGCCGAGGGCGAGAAGGCTGAGAAGGCCGAGAAGTCCGAGAAGTCCGAGAAGGTGGACAAGGCCGCCGAGGCCGACGAGGCGACCGCCGAGGGCGACGACGCCAAGGACGGCAAGAAGGCCGGCGGCGCCGACGCGAAGTAGTCCGTTCCGCAGCGGGGAGCCGCGGCACGTTCCCGATCGGACGCACCGCGGTTCCCGGACGGTCTAGGCTCCGGCGGGGGCACGTCCCCACAAGACTTCGTGGCCGCTCGGCAGACACCCCAGGCCGAGGGGTTGGACAGGGAGAAACGACAAGGTGGCAGCACCGAAGAAGGGCCGCAGGGCGCCCACGAGCCAGGGGCATCCAGGGCGCACCCTGATCCTGGTCCTCATCGCGATGGCGGCGCTGGTCGGAGGCATGTTCTACTCCGGCACGATGACGCCCCGGCTGGGCATCGACCTGGCGGGCGGCACCAGCTTCACGCTGGCGGCGCAGAACCAGCCGGGCAAGCCCAACGCGATCAACGAGACCAACATGAACACCGCCGCCGGCATCATGGAGCGGCGGGTCAACGGTCTGGGTGTATCCGAGTCCGAGGTCCAGACGCAGGGCAGCAACCACATCATCGTGAACATCCCCAAGGGGACGGACGCGAAGCAGGCCCGCCAGCAGGTCGGCACCACCGCCCAGCTCGCGTTCCGGCCGGTGCTGACCACTGCCGCGGGTGCCAAGACCCCCGAGCCCAAGCCCAGCCCCTCCGCGAGCGGCAAGACCGGCGAGAAGGCCACCGGCGGCAAGGGCTCCTCGCCGACCCCGAGCGCCGGCGCCTCCACCCAGGGCCGCGCGGTCACGGACGCGCTGAAGAAGCCGTCCGCCTCGCCGTCGGCCTCCGCGTCGGACAAGCCCTCGGCCCAGCCGACGCCGCCCGCCCCCGGTGGTGCGGACGTCCCGCCGGCCGTGCAGAAGCAGTTCGCGGCGCTGGACTGCTCCACCAAGGCGGGCCGTGCCCAGGCCGGTGAGCAGGCTGCCGGCACCAAGCCCACCGACCCGGTCGTGGCCTGCAAGGACGACGGTTCCCAGAAGTACGTGCTCGGCCCGGTCGGCGTCGAGGGCACGGACGTCAAGGACGCCAAGGCGGTCTTCGACAGCCAGCAGGGCCAGGGCTGGATCGTCCAGATGGACTTCACCTCGGACGGCGGCAAGAAGTTCGCGGACGTCACCGGCAAGCTCGCCGCCAAGGCGCAGCCGCAGAACCAGTTCGCGATCGTGCTGGACGGCGCGGTGGTCTCCGACCCGCGCGTCAGCGAGCGGCTCAACGGCGGCAACGCCACCATTTCCGGCGGCTTCACCCAGCAGTCCGCCGAGGACCTCGGCAACATGCTGTCCTACGGTGCCCTGCCGCTCTCCTTCAAGATCGACGACGAGACCACGGTCACCGCGGCGCTCGGCGGCGAGCAGCTGCACGCCGGTCTGATCGCCGGCGCCATCGGCCTCGCGCTGGTCGTCATCTACCTGGTCGCCTACTACCGGGGGCTGGCGCTGGTCGCGCTGGCGAGCCTCGGGGTCTCCGCGGTCCTGACCTACACGATCATGACGTTGCTCGGCCCGGGCATCGGGTTCGCGCTGAACCTCCCGGCGGTCTGCGGCGCCATCGTCGCCATCGGTATCACCGCCGACTCGTTCATCGTCTACTTCGAGCGGATCCGGGACGAGATCCGCGAGGGCCGCACGCTGCGGCCGGCCGTCGAGCGTGGTTGGCCGCGGGCCCGCCGCACGATCCTGGTCTCCGACTTCGTGTCGTTCCTGGCGGCCGCGGTGCTGTTCATCGTCACCGTCGGCAAGGTGCAGGGCTTCGCGTTCACCCTCGGCCTGACCACCCTCCTCGACGTGGTCGTGGTCTTCCTCTTCACCAAGCCGCTGATGACGCTGCTGGCCCGCCGGAAGTTCTTCTCCGAGGGGCACTCCTGGTCCGGCCTCGACCCCAAGCGCCTGGGCGCCAAGCCGCCGCTGCGCCGTCGTCGCACCGCCCCCAACCAGACGAAGGAGGCGTGAGATGTCGAAGCTCGGCAACCTCGGCGCCCGGCTCTACCGCGGTGAGGTCGGCTACGACTTCATCGGCAAGCGGAAGATCTGGTACGGGGTCTCGATCCTGATCACCATCACGGCCATCGTCGGCCTGGCGGTGCGCGGTCTGAACATGGGCATCGAGTTCTCCGGCGGTGCGGTCTTCACCACCCCGAAGACCTCGGTCTCCACCGAGGAGGCCCAGCACCACGCCGAGTCGGCCGCCCCCGGCCACCAGGCGATGGTGCAGAAGCTGGGCGGCGGCGCGCTGCGCATCCAGATCAGCGGTCTGGACACCAAGCAGTCGCTGCCCGTCCAGGAGGAGATCGCCAAGGACCTCAAGGTCCCGGTCCAGAACGTCAACACCCAGCTGGTCGGCCCGAGTTGGGGCGAGCAGATCGCCAACAAGGCGTGGCTGGGCCTGGGGATCTTCATGGTCCTGGTGGTGCTCTACCTCGCCGTCGCCTTCGAGTGGCGGATGGCGGTGGCCGCACTGGTCGCCCTGATCCACGACCTGACGATCACGGTCGGCGTCTACGCGCTGGTCGGCTTCGAGGTCACCCCGGGCACGGTCATCGGTCTGCTGACGATCCTCGGCTACTCGCTGTACGACACCGTCGTCGTCTTCGACAGCCTCAAGGAAGCCTCCAAGGACATCACCAAGCAGACCCGCTTCACCTACAGCGAGATCGCCAACCGCAGCATCAACGGCACCCTGGTGCGGTCGATCAACACCACCGTCGTGGCGCTGCTCCCGGTCGCCGGCCTGCTGTTCGTCGGCGGTGGCGTGCTGGGCGCGGGCATGCTCAACGACATCTCGCTGGCGCTGTTCGTGGGTCTGGCCGCCGGTGCCTACTCGTCGATCTTCATCGCGACGCCGCTGGTCGCCGACCTGAAGAACGGCGAGCCGCAGATGAAGGCGCTGGCCAAGCGGGTCGCCGCCAAGCGTGCCTCGGCCGCGGCCAAGGAGGCGGCCCGCCAGGAGGGCGGCGACGCCGAAGCGGACGCAGGAGCCGCCGAGGACGCCGAGGACGCCGAGGGTGCCGCCGTCGTCGGTCCGCGCACCCAGCCCGAACCCCGCAACCGCGGCGGCCGCGGTCGCCCGTCGGGGAGGCGTCGATGAGCGTCCCCGCCGCACTGCGCGAGCTGCTGCTGAGCCGGATCTCGGACGTGCCGGACTACCCGCAGCCGGGCGTGGTCTTCAAGGACATCACCCCGCTGCTCGCCGACCCGGCCGCGTTCCGCGCGCTGACCGACGCCTTCGTCGACCTGTGCGAGCGCTTCCGGGTCGACAAGGTGGTGGGCCTGGAGGCCCGCGGCTTCATCCTCGCCGCCCCGGTCGCGGTGGCCGCCGGGGTCGGCTTCGTCCCGGTCCGCAAGGCCGGCAAGCTGCCCGGCGCGACGCTGGGCCAGGCGTACGAGCTGGAGTACGGCACCGCCGAGATCGAGATCCACGCCGGTGCGCTGGCCCCCGGCGACCGCGTCCTGGTGATCGACGACGTGCTCGCCACCGGCGGCACCGCGGACGCGTCGCTGCAGCTCATCCGCCGGGCCGGTGCCGAGGTGGCGGGCCTGGCGGTGCTGCTGGAGCTGGGCTTCCTGGACGGCCGGCAGCGGCTGGAGCCGGGTCTGAAGGGCGCTCCGCTGGAGGCCCTGATCACGGTCTGAGCCGCCCGCCGGCACCGTCCGGCACCCGCACGGGAGCAGCGGGGGCATCCGGAACATTCCGGGTGCCCCCGCTGCTGTGCCATGTACGGACCCATGGCCGCGCGGCAGCCATGGCCATGGGCTCGATACCATGGCACCCCGGCCGCTTCGAGGCCCTGGGGTCCGTACCCGCATGAGGAGTGCCCTTGCCAGACGAGGCTCAGCCGCTCTCCCCCGGACCGCGTCCGGCGGAAACCCCCGCCGCACGCCCGGACGAGCCGAAGCCGCAGCCCGCGGCTTCCTCCGACGCGCCGCAGCCCGAGCGACCGGACGCGGCCGACGGCACCGCCGCGCCCGCCGCGCCCCAGGCCCCCACCGGCCGGTCCCGACCGGCCCCCGCGCCGCAGCCGCCGAGCAGATCGCTGTCGACCACCGCGGCCGGCCGCTCCGGCTCGCCCAACCGCGTCCGGGCCCGCCTCGCCCGGCTGGGAGTGCAGCGCTCCAGCCCGTACAACCCGGTCCTCGAGCCGCTGTTGCGGGCCGTCCGCAGCAACGACCCCAAGATCGAGACCGCCACGCTGCGCCAGGTCGAGCGGGCCTACCAGGTCGCCGAGCGCTGGCACCGCGGCCAGAAGCGCAAGAGCGGCGACCCGTACATCACCCACCCGCTCGCGGTCACCACCATCCTCGCCGAGCTGGGGATGGACCCGGCGACGCTGATGGCGGGACTGCTGCACGACACGGTCGAGGACACCGAGTACGGGCTCGACACCCTGCGCCGGGACTTCGGCGACCAGGTCGCGCTGCTCGTCGACGGCGTGACCAAGCTGGACAGGGTCAAGTTCGGGGAGGCCGCGCAGGCCGAGACGGTCCGCAAGATGGTCGTGGCGATGGCCAAGGACCCGCGGGTGCTCGTCATCAAGCTCGCCGACCGGCTCCACAACATGCGCACCATGCGCTACCTCAAGCGGGAGAAGCAGGAGAAGAAGGCCCGCGAGACGCTGGAGATCTACGCCCCGCTGGCGCACCGGCTGGGCATGAACACCATCAAGTGGGAGCTGGAGGACCTCGCGTTCGCGATCCTCTACCCCAAGATGTACGACGAGATCGTCCGGCTGGTCGCCGAGCGCGCCCCCAAGCGCGACGAGTACCTGGCGGTGGTCACCGACGAGGTGCAGGCCGACCTGCGCTCCGCGCGCATCAAGGCCACCGTCACCGGCCGGCCGAAGCACTACTACAGCGTCTACCAGAAGATGATCGTGCGCGGCCGCGACTTCGCCGAGATCTACGACCTGGTGGGCATCCGCGTCCTCGTCGACACGGTCCGGGACTGCTACGCGGCCCTGGGCACCATCCACGCGCGGTGGAACCCGGTCCCCGGCCGGTTCAAGGACTACATCGCGATGCCCAAGTTCAACATGTACCAGTCGCTGCACACGACGGTGATCGGTCCCAGCGGCAAGCCCGTCGAACTCCAGATCCGCACCTTCGACATGCACCGGCGCGCCGAGTACGGCATCGCCGCGCACTGGAAGTACAAGCAGGAGGCGGTCGCCGGCGCCTCCAAGGTGCGCACCGACGCGCCCAAGAGCAGCGGCAAGGGCGTCGGCCAGGACACCGTCAACGACATGGCCTGGCTGCGGCAGTTGCTGGACTGGCAGAAGGAGACCGAGGACCCGGGCGAGTTCCTGGAGTCCTTGCGCTTCGACCTCTCCCGCAACGAGGTCTTCGTCTTCACGCCCAAGGGCGACGTGATAGCGCTGCCCGCCGGCGCCACCCCGGTCGACTTCGCCTACGCGGTGCACACCGAGGTCGGCCACCGCACCATAGGCGCGCGGGTCAACGGCCGCCTGGTGCCGCTCGAATCGACGCTGGACAACGGCGACTTGGTGGAGGTCTTCACCTCCAAGGCGCCCGGCGCGGGGCCGTCCCGCGACTGGCTGAGCTTCGTGAAGTCCCCGCGCGCCCGCAACAAGATCCGTGCGTGGTTCTCCAAGGAGCGCCGCGACGAGGCGATCGAGCAGGGCAAGGACGCCATCGCGCGGGCCATGCGCAAGCAGAACCTGCCGATCCAGCGGATCCTGACCGGCGACTCGCTGGTGACCCTGGCGCACGAGATGCGCTACCCGGACATCTCCTCGCTCTACGCCGCCATCGGCGAGGGCCACGTCGCCGCGCAGGGCGTCGTCCAGAAGCTGGTGCAGGCGCTCGGCGGACAGGACGAGGCGACCGAGGACATCGCCGAGTCGACGCCGATCCGGCCGCGCTCCAAGCGCCGTTCCAGCGCGGACCCGGGCGTGGTCGTCAAGGGCGTGGACGACGTGTGGGTCAAGCTGGCCCGCTGTTGTACCCCGGTGCCCGGCGACCCCATCATCGGGTTCGTCACGCGTGGCAGCGGCGTCTCGGTGCACCGCGCCGACTGCGTGAACGTGGACTCGCTGTCCCGCCAGCCCGAGCGGATCCTGGAAGTCGAGTGGGCGCCGACCCAGTCGTCGGTCTTCCTCGTCGCCATCCAGGTGGAGGCGCTGGACCGCTCCCGGCTGCTCTCGGACGTCACCCGGGTGCTGTCCGACCAGCACGTCAACATCCTCTCGGCGGCGGTGCAGACCTCCCGCGACCGGGTCGCCACCTCCCGCTTCACCTTCGAGATGGGCGACCCCAAGCACCTGGGGCACGTCCTGAAGGCGGTGCGGGGCGTGGAGGGGGTCTACGACGTCTACCGGGTGACCTCGGCCCGGCGTCCCTGACCGGGGCGCGGGGGCGGCCGTCGAGCGGCTCCCGCCCCCGCCCGCAACGCGGAACGGCCCGCCGGGAATCCCCGGCGGGCCGTCCTGCTGTCGTGCGGCGGATCAGCCGCCGAACTCCTCCAGGCCCTTGAGCGCCTGGTCCAGCAGCGCCTTGCGGCCCTCCAGCTCCCGGCCGAGCTTGTCGGCCTTCGCGGAGTTGCCGGCCGCGCGCGCCGCGTCGATCTGCTTCTGGAGCTTGTCGACGGCGTCCTGGAGCTGGCCGGTCAGCCCCGCGGCGCGCGCCCGCGCCTCAGGGTTGGTCCGCCGCCACTCGGCCTCCTCGGCCTCCTGGATGGCCCGCTCGACGGCGTGCATCCGGCCCTCGATCTTGGGACGGGCGTCCCGCGGCACGTGACCGATGGCCTCCCACCGCTCGTTGATGCCCCGGAACGCGGCCCGGGCCGTCTTCAGGTCGGTGACCGGGAGCAGCTTCTCCGCCTCGGCGGCCAGCTCCTCCTTGCGGGTCAGGTTCTCCCGCTGCTCGGCGTCGCGCTCCGCGAAGACCTCGCTGCGCGCCTGGAAGAAGACGTCCTGCGCGCCGCGGAAGCGGTTCCACAGGTCGTCCTCGTGCTCGCGCTGGGCGCGACCGGCGGCCTTCCAGTCCTGCATCAGCTCGCGGTAGCGGGCGGCGGTGGTCCCCCAGTCCGTGGAGCCGGACAGCGACTCGGCCTCGGCGACCAGCTTCTCCTTGGCCTTGCGGGCGTCCTCGCGCTGCGCGTCCAGCGTGGCGAAGTGCGCCTTGCGCCGCTTGGAGAACGCCGACCGGGCGTGCGAGAAGCGGTGCCACAGCTCGTCGTCGGTCTTGCGGTCCAGGCGCGGCAGGCCCTTCCAGGTGTCCACCAGCGCCCGCAGGCGCTCGCCGGCCGCCCGCCACTGCTCGCTTGCCGCCAACTCCTCGGCCTCGACGACCAGCTTCTCCTTGGACTCGCGGGCCTCGTCGGTCTGCCGGGCCTTCGCCGCCCGGCGCTCCTCGCGCCGCGACTCGACCGCACTGACGAGGGCGTCCAGCCGCTTCTTCAGCGCCTGGAGGTCACCCACCGCGTGGTGCTCGTCGACCTGCTGGCGCAGGTGGTCGATCGCGATCTGGGCGTCCTTCGCCGAGAGGTCGGTGGTCCTGACCCGTCGCTCCAGGAGGCCGATCTCCACGACCAGGCCCTCATACTTGCGCTCGAAGTAGGCGAGGGCCTCTTCGGGAGTGCCCGCCTGCCACGATCCGACGACCTGCTCTCCGTCGGCGGTACGCACGTACACGGTCCCCGTCTCATCGACGCGGCCCCACGGGTCGCTGCTCACAGCGCCTCCTCAACATGATGCCGACGCGGGCCCGTGGCCCCCCGGCATCGTCCACAGTTTCTGTCCGGCGGGGCAGCGCCCCGACCGGTCCGACGGGCTGTATTGCGGTGAGGGTGGCAGGCCGTCGGATCAGGCACCCTACACAACGCCAATCTAGGCGACCGGCGGTCGGCTGTCCGCATCCAGCACGACCGAAATTCGGTGGGGACGACCGGGCGTTCCCCCGTACCGGCCACCTCGGATCAGGATTTCCGAACCACCGCCCTGTCGATGACGACGGTGGCGTTCGGCGCGGTGTTGCCGGTCGCCGGATCGGGGCGCGAACCGGCGGCGGCGATCTTCTTCAGGACGTCCATCCCTCCGGTGATCCGCCCGAACGGCGTGTAGTTCGGGGGCAGCGGGCTGTCCTGGTAGACGAGGAAGAACTGACTGCCGCCGGAATTGCGGGTCTTGGGGTCGGTGCCGTCGTAGCGGTTGGCCATGGCGACCGTGCCCGCCGGGTAGACGTCGCCCTTCAGGCGCGGGTCCTTGAGGTTCTCGTCCGGGAGGGTGTAGCCGGGCGTGCCCTCGCCGGTGCCCTTCGGGTCGCCGCACTGCAGCACGTAGATCCGCTGGTCGACGAGGCGGTGGCAACGGCTGTGGTCGAAGTAGCCCTGCCCGGCCAGGAACGCGAACGAGTTGACGGTGTGCGGCGCCTTGGCCGCGTCCATGGCGAAGGTGATCCGCCCGCAGGTGGTGGCCAGATCGGCGGTGTACGACGCCGAGGCGTCGACGGTCATCGCCGGCTCCTTCGGCCAGGTCTTCTTCGACGGCGAGCCCGGGGCGGGCCGGGCGCACGGGTCGGCGGTCGCGGACGGAGTCGGGGCGGCGTCGTCGGTGGTGCCCTTGCGGTCGCCGCCGATCAGCGTGACGGAGGCGTACGCGGTGGCGCCCGCGGCCAGTGCGACCGCCACGACGCCGGCGACGATCACGTTGCGGCGCTTGGTGCGCCGCACGGACTCGTCCCGCCGCTGTTGCTGGCGCGCGTACTTCTGTCGGGCGAGCTCGCGCCGCCGCCGGTCCTTGCTGACCACCGGTCGTCTCCTTGTCCTCAGCCTCGATCGCGGCCGTCTGCCGTGGCCGTACCGTATACGGGTTCGCCCTGCCGGGAGTCCCGCCGGTAGGCTCTGGAGCTGCCGAGATGTTCCGGGCGCGGTCCCGCAGGCCCGCACCCCGCCGATCTTTAAGGACGAACGTGCTGATTGCCGGGTTCCCCGCCGGGGCCTGGGGGACCAACTGCTACTTGGTCGCCCCCGCCGCCGGCGAGGAGTGCGTGATCATCGACCCGGGCCACCAGGCCGCCCAAGGCGTCGAGGAAGCGCTCAAGAAGCATCGGCTCAAGCCCGTCGCGGTGATCCTCACCCACGGCCACATCGACCACGTCGCGTCGGTCGTCCCGGTGTGCGGTGCGCACGGCGTCCCCGCCTGGATCCACCCCGAGGACCGCGCCATGATGAGCGATCCGGAGAAGGCGCTCGGCCGGTCCCTCGGGCAGCAGCTGATGGGCGAGCTGACCGTGGGCGAGCCGGACGACGTCAAGGAGTTGGCCGACGGCGGCGTCCTGGAGCTGGCCGGGATGGAGTTCTCGGTCGCGCACGCCCCGGGCCATACCAAGGGGTCGGTGACCTTCCGGATGCCCGAGCAGGCGGATGTTCCGCCGGTCTTCTTCTCGGGCGACCTGCTGTTCGCCGGCTCCATCGGACGCACCGACCTGCCGGGCGGCGACTCCGCCGAGATCCTCCGGTCGCTGGCACGCGTGTGCCTGCCCCTGGAGGACTCCACCGTCGTCCTGTCCGGCCACGGCCCCCAGACCACCATCGGCCACGAGCGCGCCACCAACCCCTTCCTCAGGCAGGTGGCCGCCGGCCTCGGAGACGGCACCCCGACCGCCGCTCCGCGACGAGGAATGTGACGAGAACCTTCCGTGAGCACCTTTCAGGCACCCAAGGGCACCTACGACCTGATCCCGCCGTCGTCCGCGACGTACCTCGCGGTGCGCGAGGCGATCGCCGCACCGCTGCGGAACTCCGGGTACGGCTACATCGAGACGCCCGGCTTCGAGAACGTCGAGCTCTTCGCCCGCGGTGTCGGTGAGTCCACCGACATCGTCACCAAGGAGATGTACGCCTTCGAGACCAAGGGCGGCGACCAGCTCGCGCTCCGTCCCGAGGGCACCGCCTCCACGCTGCGCGCCGCGCTGGAGGCCAACCTCCACAAGGGCGGCAACCTCCCCGTCAAGCTCTGGTACTCCGGCTCGTACTACCGCTACGAGCGTCCGCAGAAGGGTCGCTACCGGCACTTCTCGCAGGTCGGTGCCGAGGCGATCGGCGTCGAGGACCCGGCGCTGGACGCCGAGTTGATCATCCTGGCCAACCAGTCGTACCGCTCGCTGGGGCTCAGCGACTTCCGGATCCTGCTCAACTCGCTGGGCGACAAGGAGTGCCGCCCCGTCTACCGCGCCGCGCTCCAGGACTTCCTGCGCGGGCTGGAGCTGGACGAGGAGACCCGCCGCCGGATCGAGATCAACCCGCTGCGCGTCCTGGACGACAAGCGGGAGTCGGTCCAGGAGCAGCTGATCGGCGCGCCGATGCTGCGCGACTACCTCTGCGAGGCGTGCAAGACCTACCACGAGCAGGTGCGCGAGCTGCTGACCGCGGCGGGCGTGGCCTTCGAGGACGACCCGAAGCTGGTCCGCGGCCTGGACTACTACACCCGCACCACCTTCGAGTTCGTTCACGACGGCCTGGGTTCGCAGTCCGCGGTGGGCGGCGGCGGCCGCTACGACGGCCTCTCGGAGATGATCGGCGGGCCCGCGCTGCCGTCCGTCGGATGGGCGCTGGGCGTCGACCGCACGGTGTTGGCCCTGGAGGCCGAGGGCATCACCCTCGACCTGCCGGCGGCTACCTCCGTCTACGCCGTCCCGCTGGGCGAGGAAGCCCGTCGGGTGCTGTTCGGCAAGGTCACCGAGCTGCGGCTGGCCGGGGTCGCCACCGACTTCGCCTACGGCGGCAAGGGCCTGAAGAACGCCATGAAGTCCGCCAACCGCTCCGGCGCGCGGCTGGCCCTGGTGGCCGGCGAGCGGGACCTGGCCGAGGGCCTGGTCCAGCTCAAGGACCTGCAGAGCGGCGAACAGACCGCGGTCGCGCTGGACGCGGTGGTCGACGAGGTCCGGCGGGCGCTCGCCTGAGCCGGCGGACACCGACCCCGCGGGGGCCCGGACGGCAGCGCGCCGTCCGGGCCCCCGCGCGTCAACCCCGGTACGCGCAATCACCCCGGATCCGTTCTCGGCACCCCGGGTTCACAGGGAGGTGCGGCACAATGAAGGATGCGGCCGGGACCGCCGGCCTCGCCCCCACCTCCCACGGGACCGACGGAACGGCCATATGACGACGACAGCGCTTGACGACGTGTCCACCGACGACGACCGCGCGAGCGCCGCGGAGACCATCGGCTCCGGTCGTGGCCTCGCCCTGCTCCTGGTCATCACCGGTGCGCTCGGTGGCCTGGCCGCCTGGATCATCACCCTGGACAAGTTCGAGCTGTTGAAGGACCCGAACTTCAAGCCGGCCTGCAGCCTGAACCCGATCATCTCCTGCGGCAGCGTCATGCAGAGCAAGCAGGCGGCGGTCTTCGGCTTCCCCAACCCGATGGCCGGCCTGGTCGGGTTCGCCGTGGTCATCGCGATCGGCATGGCCCTGCTGGCCGGCGCCCGGTTCCGCCGCTGGTACTGGCTCGGCCTCAACGTGGGCACCCTGCTCGCCGCGGTCTTCTGCATGTGGCTGATGTCCCAGTCGCTGTACGAGATCAACGCACTGTGCCTGTGGTGCACGCTCACCTGGTGCGTGACCATCCTGATGTTCTGGTACACCACCGTGCACAACCTCAAGCACGGCATCCTCCCGGCGCCCCGGGGCCTGCGCGACGCGGTCGTGGAGTTCCACTGGGTGGTTCCGGTGCTCTGGTACGGCGTGATCGCCCTGCTGATCCTGACCCGCTGGTGGTCGTACTGGAGCAGCCTGATCTGAGCGCTCCCGGGGGCGTCCCGGACGTCTCCGCACCGCCGCCGCGCCCCGCGCCCCGGCCCGCCGACCCCGGCGGCCGGGGCGTTGTCAGTGGTGTGGCATAGGCTCCGTAGACGTGGAGCCCGACCTGTTCACCGCCGCTGCGGAAGACCGTCAGGAGAAGGACCCCGCGGGGTCGCCTCTCGCCGTACGCATGCGTCCGCGCACCCTCGACGAAGTCGTGGGGCAGCAGCACCTGCTCAAGCCCGGCTCGCCGCTGCGGCGGTTGGTGGGGGAGGGCAACGGCGGCCCGGCCGGCCCGTCGTCGGTGTTCCTGTGGGGGCCGCCCGGCATCGGCAAGACGACCCTGGCGTACGTCGTCAGCCAGGCGACCAACAAGCGCTTCGTCGAGCTCTCGGCGATCACGGCCGGCGTCAAGGAGGTGCGGGCGGTCATCGACGGCGCCCGCCGCGCCTCGGGCGGCTACGGCAAGGACACCGTCCTCTTCCTCGACGAGATCCACCGCTTCAGCAAGGCGCAGCAGGACTCCCTGCTGCCGGCGGTCGAGAACCGCTGGGTGACGCTGATCGCCGCCACGACCGAGAACCCGTACTTCTCGGTGATCTCCCCGCTGCTGTCCCGCTCGCTGCTGCTGACCCTCGAACCGCTCACCGACGACGACCTGCGGGGCCTGCTGCACCGGGCGTTGACCGACGGGCGTGGGCTCGGCGGGGCGGTCACCCTCCCCGAGGACACCGAGGCGCACCTGCTGCGGATCGCGGGGGGCGACGCCCGGCGGGCGCTGACGGCGCTGGAGGCGGGGGCCGGTTCCGCGCTGGCGAAGGGGGAGCCGGAGATCACCCTCCAGACGCTGGAGGAGGCGGTGGACCGCGCGGCGGTGAAGTACGACCGGGCCGGTGACCAGCACTACGACGTCGCCAGCGCCCTGATCAAGTCCATCCGCGGTTCCGACGTCGACGCCGCGCTGCACTACCTGGCGCGCATGATCGAGGCGGGGGAGGACCCGCGGTTCATCGCCCGGCGCCTGATGATCTCCGCGAGTGAGGACATCGGCCTGGCCGATCCGTCGGCGCTGCAGACCGCGGTGGCCGCGGCCCAGGCGGTCGCGCTGATCGGCTTCCCCGAGGCCCGGATCACGCTCAGCCAGGCGACCATCGCGCTCGCCCTCGCCCCGAAGTCGAACGCCGCGTACCTGGCGATAGACGCCGCGCTGGCGGACGTCCGGGCCGGCAAGGCCGGGCCGGTGCCCGCGCATCTGCGCGACGGCCACTACAAGGGCGCCCAGAAGCTCGGTCACGGCCAGGGGTACCAGTACCCGCACGACCTGCCGGGCGGCATCGCGGCCCAGCAGTACGCCCCGGACGCGGTGCACGGCACGCGCTACTACGCCCCCACCCGGCACGGGGCCGAGGCGCGCTACGCCGACGTCGCCGAGCGGGTCCGGGACCGGCTGCGCGGCGAGCACGGCGACTGACCGGGGTGCGGCCGCCGGGGCCGTGGGCGGCCGGTCAGCTGGCCGCGGCCTCGAAGAGCACGTGCATCGCCCGACGCAGTTCGACGACGTCCCGGACCGGCTCGGGGAAGTCGAAGCGGGCGTCGAAGGTCCGGTGTGCGCCGTCGGTGAAGCGGACCCGCAGCCCGAAGCGGTCCAGGCCCACCGGGACGGCGTGCTCCCGCAACCCGCAGACCTCGCCGCGCTCGCCGAGCAGCGCGCACAGCCCGCGGACCTGTTCGGCGTGGGCCGCGTGCAGGTGCTGGAGCAGCTCCGCCTCGTGGGCGACGAGCGGGTCGGGTACCGCGCCGGCGAACTCCTCCGGTTCGAAGGACTCCGCGCCCCACAGGTCGTCCACCGTGCCCTCGCCGACCTCCAGGCGCAGCAGCGTCCAGGCGGGGCGCCCGTACTGGCCCGGGGCCGGGTCGGGGGCGAGTGCCTCGCCGATGCCGAGCAGCTCGCCGACCGGGTGCCGCTCGGCGAGCAGCATCGCGGCCCGGGCGCGCTGCTCGTTGCGCACCGGGGTGAGCCAGCCGGCCACCCAGGCGCGTCCGCGGATCCGGTGGGGCACCGAAACGGGCGCCACGTCCGTGATCTCCATCACGGCCGGCAGGTCGTCGTCCTGGGCGTGCGACGCCGCCCGGGCGGCCGCGGAGTCCCCAGGAACCAGGAGCAGCACGTCTCCTTCGGGCGTGACCGTCCGGCAGACGGGAGCGGAGAGGCCGGTCTCGTCGGGGTCCTCGACTCCGGGGATGTCGAGTGAGCCCATACCATTGGACTCGACGAGAGTACGTACGCGCTCAGCCGCCGAGGGCCGCTGGGCGTCGTCCACGGGACGCGGCTGACCCGTCCCGGTGCTGTCTGCGCCGGGCAGGGGGATCCCAGGTCGAAACATGCGTTCTCCTCGCGCTAAGGTAAGCCTCACCTAACTTACATGGAGGAACGTTCCACGTGAACCAGTCGCGTCCCAAGGTCAAGAAGTCCCGTGCGCTCGGCATCGCGCTGACGCCGAAGGCCGTCAAGTACTTCGAGGCCCGTCCCTACCCGCCCGGCGAGCACGGCCGTGGCCGCAAGCAGAGCAGTGACTACAAGGTCCGACTGCTGGAGAAGCAGCGTCTGCGCGCTCAGTACGACATCAGCGAGCGCCAGATGGCCCGTGCCTACGACCGCGCTCGGAAGGTCGATGGCAAGACGGGCGAGGCCCTGATCGTCGAGCTTGAGCGCCGTCTGGACGCGCTCGTCCTGCGTTCGGGCCTGGCCCGGACCATCTACCAGGCCCGCCAGATGGTGGTCCACGGCCACATCTCGGTCAACGACCGCAAGGTCGACAAGCCGTCGTTCCGCGTCCGCCCCGGCGACGTGGTGATGGTCCGCGAGCGCAGCCGCGACAAGCACCCCTTCCAGGTGGCCCGCGAGGGTGGCTACGCCCCCGACGGCGAGACCCCGCGCTACCTGGAGGTCAACCTCCAGGCGCTGGCGTTCCGCCTGGACCGGGACCCCAACCGCAAGGAGATCCCGGTGATCTGCGACGAGCAGCTCGTCGTCGAGTACTACGCCCGCTGATCCACTCGGCAGGCGCACCGCTCAGCCCGCCGGCTCCCCTCCGCTCGCGGACGGGGAGGCGGCGGGCCGGTGCGGAGCGGGCGCGATGATCCGCAGCCGCCCGCGCGGTCCCGGGACGTCGTCCGCCGGCTTGAGGATCCGCGCCACCGCCGCGTCCAGGTCCAGCTGTCCGCCGGCCCGCCGGCAGCGCTCGTAGCGCGCCGCGCCCAGTCGCTCCCGGGCCTGCCGTTCGCACAGCGCGTGCGGCTGGTTGAAGTGCCGCGAGCCGAACAGCGGCAGCCCCACCGAGCCCCAGAGCCGGCCCGCCGCGCCCTGGAGCACCGCGGCCTCCGCCGCGTCGCCCTCGCCCAGCGTCACCAGGGCCAGCAGCTCGATCGCCAGCACCGCGCCCAGCAGGTCGTGGAAGGAATGGTCGATCACCAGCGCCTCCGCCAGCAGCTCGCGGGCCCGAGCGCCCTCCCCGCGCGACCACGCCGCGTACCCCAGCACGAACAGGGCGTACGCCAGGGTCCAGCGCTCCCCGTGGTCCGTGCACACCTCCCGGACGTCCTCGCACAACCGCACCGCGTCGTCCAGCTCGCCCTGGAAGGCCACCGCCATCGCCAGCTCGACCTGCCCCATCAGCACGTTGCTGTTGAGCTCGCCGATCTCCCGGTAGCGGTGCAGGGCCCCGCGCAGCAGCGTCTCGGCGCGCGGCATGTCGTCGCAGACCAGCGCAAGGCAGCCGGTGCGGTGCAGCGCGTACGCGGCGGCCGTGGCGTTGCCGGTCCGCTCGGCCTCCTCGCGGCACTCCTGGAGCATCCCCAGCGCCCTCACGGTGTCCCCCTGGAGCACCGCCACGTAACCGGCCACCCACAACGCCTTCAGCCGGGCGTCGTCGTGGCCGCCGTCCAGCTCCAGCGCCCGATCCAGCCAGTACCGGCCTTCGGACAGGCGCCCGCAGCCCACCCAGTAGAACCACAGCGTGCCGGCCAGGTACTGGCCGAGGTGGGTGTCCCGGGGGCTCTCCAGGCTGTGCTCCAGCGCCACCCGCAGATTCGGCAGGTCGGCGTCGATCCGGGCCGCGATCTCGGCCTGCCGGGGGCTGAACCAGTCCAGCTCGCACCAGGTCGCCAGCCCCAGGTACCAGTCGCGGTGCCGGTGGCGCAGCCGTTCGCCGCCCCCCGCAGCCGCCAGCCAGTCCGCGCCGTAGGCCCGCACGGTGTCCAGCATCCGGTAGCGCACCCCGGCCGCGGCCTCCTCCCGGACCAGCACCGACTGGGCGACCAACTCCCCGATGACGTCGAGGAGTTCGTCGGCCGGAAGCTCCGGACCCGAGCAGACGTACTCGGCCGCCTCCAGGTCGAACTGCCCGGCGAACACCGACAGTCGCGTCCACAGCAACCGTTCGGCGGGCGTGCACAGCTCGTGGCTCCAGCCGATCGCGGTACGCAGCGTCCGGTGGCGCGCCGGCGTCCCGCGGGCGGTGCCGACCAGCAGTCGGAAGCGGTCGTCGAGCCGGTGCAGCACCTGCTCCAGGGAGAGCGCCCGCAGTCGCCCGGCGGCCAGTTCCAGCGCCAACGGGATGCCGTCCAGGCGGCGGCACAACTCGCTGACCGCCGGCTCGTTGGCGGGCCCCACGGCGAAGCCGGGCAGCACGGCGGCGGCCCGGTCGGCGAACAGCGCGGCGGCGTCCGACCCGCCCATCGGGGGCACCGACAGCGTCTGCTCGCCCGGCAGCTCCAGCGGGCGGCGACCGGCGGCCAGCACCCGCAGCCCGGGGGCGCGCCGCAGCAATTCGGCGGTCAACTCGGCGCAGTCGTCGACCAGGTGCTCGTAGCCGTCGAGGACGAGCAGCGCCTCGCGGTCGGCGAGGTGGGCGCCGAGCGCCGTGCGCACCGGGCGGCCGGAGTGATCGGCCAGCGCCAGGGCCTCGGCGACCGCGTGGTCCAGCAGGTGCGCCTCGTGCAGCGTGGACACCTCGACCAGCCACACTCCGTCGCAGAAGCGATCCTGCAAGATCGCTGCGCTGTGTCGGGCGAGCCGGGACTTGCCCACGCCGCCCACGCCGATGAGGGTGACGAGCCGGCCGGCGGACAGGTGCCGGTCGAGCGCGGTGAGTTCGTCCGCGCGGCCGACGAAGCGGTTCAACTCGGCGGGGAGGTTCCCGCGGGCCCGCGGGCGCGGGGCGGAACGGCGGGCGGCGGGGCCAGGGCGCGTGAGGCGTCGCATGGCACACGGAGCGTACTCGTGGCGATGCAGACCGTACAATCACCCCTTCCGGTGCCCCGGCCCGGACCGGGAGCACGGTACGGACGGACAGTCACGGCGCGATAAGGTCAAGGTTGCCGTTCGAGCAGGACGAGACCAGACCAGAGCAGACCAGTCGGAGTGTGGTGCCAGCGTGTCCGGTGGAGAGGTGGCCGGGATCCTCGTGGCCGTCTTCTGGGCGATCCTCGTGTCGTTCCTCGCCCTCGTGCTGGTGAGGCTCGCACAGACCCTCAAGGCGACCACGAAGATGGTGACCGAGGTGTCCGAGCAGGCGGTTCCGCTCCTGGCCGACGCGTCCGCGACCGTCCGCTCCGCGCACACCCAGCTCGCCCGCGTCGACGCCATCGCCGCCGACGTGCAAGAGGTCACCGCCAACGCCTCCGCGCTCTCCTCGACCGTCTCCACCGCCTTCGGCGGACCGCTGGTCAAGGTCGCGGCGTTCGGCTACGGCGTGCGACGGGCGATCGGCAAGAAGGGCCTGCCCGAGCCGAACCGCACCGTCGTCGGCCGCACCCTGCCCGGCGCCCGCCGCGGCCGGCGCCGCTCCCGTCGCTCCAAGGACTGATCACCGCGATGTTCCGCCGCGCATTCTGGTTCACCACCGGCGCCGCCGCCGGGGTGTGGGCCACCAACAAGGTCCACCAAAAGCTGCGCAAGCTGCAGCCCGACAGCCTCGCCGCGCAGGCCGCGGACAAGGCCGTCGAGACCGGAAACCGGTTGCGTCAATTTGCATTGGACGTACGGGCCGGAATGGCGGACCGTGAAGAGCAACTGCACGACGCCCTCGGGCTCGCGGAGCCCGTCGAGGCGCCCGAGCTGCCCGCACCGCGCCGCGCGGTGCTCCACACGTCGTACCGAACCACGAGAACCCCCGGACTGACCGGACCGACCGGAAATGAGGACCACTGATGGAGTCGGCTGAAATCCGCCGCCGCTGGCTGCGCTTCTTCGAAGAGCGCGGGCACACCGTCGTGCCGTCGGCGTCGCTCATCGCGGACGACCCGACGCTGCTCCTGGTCCCGGCGGGCATGGTCCCCTTCAAGCCGTACTTCCTCGGCGAGGTCAAGCCCCCGTTCAAGACCGCCACCAGCGTCCAGAAGTGCGTGCGCACGCCGGACATCGAAGAGGTCGGCAAGACCACCCGGCACGGCACGTTCTTCCAGATGTGCGGCAACTTCTCCTTCGGGGACTACTTCAAGGAAGGCGCGATCAAGCACGCCTGGGAGCTGCTGACGTCTCCCGTGGCGGACGGCGGTTACGGCCTGGAGCCCGAGAAGCTCTGGATCACCGTCTACCTGGAAGACGACGAGGCCGAGCGGATCTGGCACGAGGTCGTCGGGGTGCCCAAGGAGCGCATCCAGCGACTGGGCAAGAAGGAGAACTACTGGTCCATGGGCGTCCCGGGCCCCTGCGGCCCGTGCTCGGAGATCAACTACGACCGGGGCCCCGAGTTCGGCGTCGAGGGCGGCCCGGCCGTCAACGACGAGCGCTACGTGGAGATCTGGAACCTGGTCTTCATGCAGTACGAGCGCGGCGCGGGCCTCGGCAAGGAGGACTTCGAGATCCTCGGCGAGCTGCCGTCGAAGAACATCGACACCGGCCTCGGCCTGGAACGCCTCGCCATGATCCTTCAGGGCGTGCGCAACATGTACGAGACCGACACCCTCCGGGTGGTCATCGACAAGGCCGGTGAGCTCACCGGCGTCCGCTACGGTGCCGCCACCGACTCCGACGTCTCGCTGCGCGTGGTCGCCGACCACATGCGCACCTCGACGATGCTCATCGGCGACGGCGTCACCCCCGGCAACGAGGGCCGCGGGTACGTCCTGCGCCGCATCATGCGCCGGGCCATCCGCAACATGCGCCTGCTGGGCGCCACCGGCCTGGTCGTCGGCGACCTGCTCGACGTGGTCATCCGGACGATGGGACAGCAGTACCCGGAGCTCCTGCAGGACCGCAAGCGGATCGAGACGGTCGCCCTCGCCGAGGAGGCCGCCTTCCTCAAGACGCTCAAGGCCGGCACCAACATCCTCGACACCGCGGTGACCGAGACCAAGGCCGGCGGCGGCACGGTGCTCGCCGGCGACAAGGCGTTCCTGCTCCACGACACCTGGGGCTTCCCGATCGACCTCACCCTCGAAATGGCCGCCGAGCAGGGCCTGTCGGTGGACGAGGACGGCTTCCGCCGCCTGATGAAGGAGCAGCGGGACCGCGCCAAGGCCGACGCCCTGGCCAAGAAGCACGGCCACGCCGACATGTCGGCGTACCGCGAGATCGCCGACAGCTCCGGCTCCTCGGTCTTCACCGGCTACACCGACACCGAGGGCGAGTCCGCCGTCGTCGGCCTCGTGGTCAACGGCGTCTCCGCGCCGGCCGCCCACGAGGGCGACGAGGTCGAGGTCGTGCTGGACCGCACCCCGTTCTACGCCGAGGGCGGCGGCCAGCTCGCCGACACCGGCCGGATCAAGCTGGACAGCGGCGCCGTCGTCGAGGTGCGCGACGTCCAGCAGCCGGTCCCCGGCGTCATCGTCCACAAGGGTGTGGTGCAGGTCGGCGAGGTGGTGCTCGGTTCCGCCGCGTACGCCGTCATCGACGTCCAGCGCCGCCGGGCCATCGCCCGGGCCCACAGCGCCACCCACCTCACCCACCAGGCGCTGCGCGACGCCCTGGGCCCGACCGCCGCCCAGGCCGGTTCGGAGAACTCCCCGGGCCGCTTCCGCTTCGACTTCGGTTCGCCGGCGGCCGTGCCCGGCTCGGTCCTCACCGACGTCGAGCAGAAGATCAACGACGTCCTGGCCCGTGAACTCGACGTGCACGCCGAGGTCATGAGCATGGACGACGCCAAGAAGCAGGGCGCCATCGCCGAGTTCGGCGAGAAGTACGGCGAGCGGGTCCGCGTGGTCACCATCGGCGACTTCTCCAAGGAGCTGTGCGGCGGCACGCACGTCCACAACACCGCCCAGCTGGGCCTGGTGAAGCTGCTCGGCGAATCCTCCATCGGCTCCGGCGTGCGCCGCGTCGAGGCGCTGGTCGGCGTCGACGCGTACCGCTTCCTGGCCCGTGAGCACACCGTCGTCTCGCAGCTCACCGAGCTGGTCAAGGGCCGTCCGGAGGAGCTGCCCGAGAAGATCTCCGGAGTCCTGGCCAAGCTGAAGGACGCCGAGAAGGAGATCGAGAAGTTCCGCGCGGAGAAGGTGCTGCAGGCCGCGGCCGGCCTGGCCGAGGGCGCCAAGGACGTCCGCGGGGTGGCCCTGGTCGCCGCCCAGGTCCAGGACGGCACCTCCGCCGACGACCTGCGCAAGCTGGTCCTCGACGTGCGCGGCCGGATTCAGGGCGACCGCGCCGTGGTCGTGGCCCTCTTCACCGTGGCCAACGGCCGCCCGCTGACCGTCATCGCCACCAACGAGGCCGCCCGCGAGCGCGGCATCAAGGCCGGCGACCTGGTCCGCACCGCCGCCAAGACGCTCGGCGGTGGCGGCGGCGGCAAGCCCGACGTCGCCCAGGGCGGCGGTCAGAACGCCGCCGCGGTGCCCGAGGCCATCGGGGCCGTCGAGCGCCTCGTGGCCGAGGCGGCCTGACGCCCGTGAGCGAGATGCGACGCGGCCGCCGCATCGCCGTGGATGTCGGGGACGCCCGGATCGGGGTCGCCTCGTGCGACCCCGACGGGGTCCTCGCCACCCCCGTCGAGACCGTGCCGGGGCGGGACGTCCCGGCGGCGCACCGACGGCTCAAGGCGATCGTCGAGGAGTACGAGCCGCTCGAAGTGGTGGTTGGTCTGCCCCGCTCCCTCAGTGGGGGAGAGGGGCCGGCCGCGGCCAAGGTCCGGGCCTTCGCCCAGGAACTCGCCCGGAACGTCGCCCCCGTGGGGGTTCGGCTGGTCGACGAGCGGATGTCGACGGTCACCGCGACCCACGGGCTGCGGGCCTCCGGCGTCCGCAGCAAGAAGGGCCGTTCGGTGGTGGACCAGGCCGCCGCGGTGGTCATCCTCCAGAGCGCACTGGAAACCGAACGCACGTCCGGGCGACCGCCCGGGGAGCACGTCGAAGTGGTCACCTGATCGCGGTACGGTAACGTTCCGCGCGTTGTGGCGGCGGTTCGAACAGCCGCGCGTGCAAGTAGAGGCGGATCGGTACGACAGGCGCCACCCGGACGGTGCGCCCCGCCTCTCGGCTCTAGGGGATCGATGACCGAGTATGGCCGGGGCTACGGCTCCGAACCGTGGCATCCCGACGACCCGCTCTACGGAGACCGTGGTCCGTACGGAGGCCAGGAGCAGCAGCCGCAGTGGGGCGGACAGCAGCCCACCGGGTATCCCCAACAGCAGTACCCCCAGCACCCGCAGCACGACCAGCACCCCCCGCAGCAGTACCCGCACCAGCAGCAGTACCCCGCGGGCCACGGCGCCTGGGACGGCAACCAGCACGCGGGCGGCCAGCCGGCGTACGACCCGTACGATCCCTACGGGCAGCAGCAGCCGGCCGACCCGTACCTCCAGCCGGGCCAGGAGTACCCCGCCCCGCACCAGACCGGCCAGAACTACGCGGGTCAGGGGCACGACTACTACGGCGCGCCGGACGGCTACGGCCTCCAGGAGACCCAGCAGATGCCGGCCCAGCCGCCGGCCCCGCAGCACCACGGGATGGCGGAGCAGGCGCTGGCCGACCCGCACCAGCAGCAGTACGGGCAGCCTTCGCACCCGCAACGTCCGGGCGACTACCCGCCGGGGTCCGTCCCGCACCAGCACCCGCCGGCCGGGGCGCCCTTCGAGGAGCCGGCCGCCGAGGGCGACGACTGGCGGGCGACGCCGGACGCCGACGGACCGGAGCCGCGCAAGCGGGAACCGGACCACCCGTTCTTCGCCGACGAACCGGACGCCGAGGACGACGGCTACGACGACGAGGACGGCGGCCGGTCGGGCCGTGAGCGCCGGGGGCGGAAGGGCAAGAACAAGAAGAACAAGCGCCGCAGCGGTAGCGCCTGCCTGGTCGTGACCCTGGCGCTGGCCGGTGTCGTCGGCGGCGTCGGGTACTTCGGCTACGACTTCATCATGCGCCACTTCACCTCGCCCCCCGACTACGAGGGCGAGGGCAGCGGGGCCGTGCAGGTCGAGATCCCCGACGGCTCCACCATCTTGCAGATGGGCCTGATCCTGAAGCGCGAGGGCGTGGTCAAGAGCGCCGACGCGTTCTCCGAAGCGGCGGTCGACAGCAAGAAGGACAAGCTCCTCCAGCCCGGTTCGTACTCGCTGCGCAAGCAGATGTCCGCGGCCTCGGCCGTGGCCATGATGTCGGATCCGCGCAGTCGCAACGGTCTGACGATCCAAGAGGGGCTGCGGGCCGGCGCCGTCTACACGCTGATCGACAAGAAGCTCAAGCTCGCGGCGGGCACCACCAAGGAGATCGCGCACAACCAGGCGAAGAACCTCGGCCTGCCTTCCTGGGCCGATGCCTCCCCGAAGATCAAGGACCCGCTGGAGGGCTTCCTCTACCCCTCGACATACAGCGTCGGCGAGCACGCAAAACCCGCCGACGTGCTCCGGCAAATGATCTCGCGGGCCACTCAGGAATACCAGAAGTACGATCTCGAATCGAGCGCCAAGAAATTCCATCTGGATTCTCCGCTGCAGCTCATCACCGTCGCCAGCCTCACCCAGGCCGAGGGCATGACGCACGATGACTTCCGGAAGATGGCGGCCGTCGTCTACAACCGATTGGCTCCGACCAACACGGCCACGAACCAGAAGCTGGAATTCGACTCGACGTTCAACTACCTCAAGAACCAGAGCAAGATCAACATCAGTACGCAGGAGATCCGGCACTACGACGATCCCTACAACACGTACTTCTACCGGGGACTCCCGCCCGGTCCGATCGGAAATCCCGGCGCGGACGCGCTCAAGGCCACGATCAACCCGGACAACTCCGATAAGTGGCTCTACTTCATCTCGGTGGACGGCAAGAAGACGGACTTCACCACCAACTACGCCGACCACGAGAAGCTCGTCCAGGAATTCAACAAGCGGCAGCAAGAGCAGAAGCAGAACGGAAACTGAAGGCCAGCCGGTGTCCCACAGTCCTGAGCACAAGAAGGCGGCGGTCCTCGGATCGCCCATCGCGCACTCCCTCTCGCCGGTGCTGCACCGCGCCGCCTATGACGAACTCGGGCTGAGCGGCTGGGAGTACGGCCGTCACGAGGTCGACGAATCGGGGCTCCCCGGATTCCTGGACGGGCTCGGTTCGGAATGGGCCGGCCTGTCGCTGACCATGCCGCTCAAGCGCGCGGTGATCCCGTTGCTGGACGAGATCACCCCCACCGCGGCCTCCGTCGAGGCGGTCAACACCGTCGTGTTCACCCCCGACGGGCGCCTGCGCGGGGACAACACCGACATCCCGGGCATGCTCGCGGCGCTGCGCGAACGCGGCGTCCAGCAGGTCGAGCGGGCCGCCGTGCTCGGCGCCGGCGCCACCGCCTCCTCGGCGTTGGCCGCGCTCGCCCGGATCTGCACCGGCGAGGTCACCGCGTACGTCCGCAGCGCCGCGCGCGCCGACGAGATGCGCGGCTGGGGCGAGCGCCTGGGGGTCCCGGTCCGCACCGCCCCCTGGGACGAGGCCGCCGCGGCCTTCACGGCGCCGCTGGTCATCGCGACCACCCCGGCGGGCAGCACCGACCCGCTCGCCGCCGCCGTCCCCGACCGGCCCGGCACCCTCTTCGACGTGCTCTACGAGCCCTGGCCGACCGCGCTGGCCACCGCCTGGGCCGACCGCGGCGGCGCCGTCGTCGGCGGCCTGGACCTCCTGGTCCACCAGGCCGTCCTCCAGGTCGAGCAGATGACCGGGCGGGCGCCGGCGCCGCTGGCCGCGATGCGTCGGGCCGGCGAGGCGGCCCTCGCGGCTCGCTGAGCGGCCCCTCCGCCCGCTGGGTGGTCCCCGTGGTCCGCACCCTGGACGGCGCGCCGCGCGACCCGCGCGACGTGGGAGGATCAGAGGAGACCGTACGCGGATGAGCAGCACGTGAGCAGTACTGAGGAGCACCGTTGAGCAGGTTGCGCTGGCTGACGGCGGGGGAGTCGCACGGCCCCGCACTCGTGGCGACGTTGGAGGGCCTTCCCGCCGACGTGCCGATCACCACGGAGATGGTGGCGGACGCCCTGGCCCGCCGCCGGCTCGGCTATGGCCGCGGTGCCCGGATGAAGTTCGAGCGGGACGAGGTCACCTTCCTCGGCGGTGTGCGGCACGGCCGTTCGTTGGGTTCCCCCGTGGCGATCATGGTCGGCAACACCGAGTGGCCCAAGTGGGAACAGGTCATGGCCGCCGACCCGGTGGACGAGGCGGAGCTGGCCGAGCTGGCCCGCAACGCCCCGCTGACCCGCCCCCGCCCCGGCCACGCCGACCTCGCTGGCATGCAGAAGTACGGCTTCGACGAGGCCCGCCCGATCCTGGAGCGTGCCTCCGCCCGCGAGACCGCGGCCCGGGTCGCCCTCGGCACCGTCGCCCGTTCCTTCCTGAAGGAGACGGCCGGCATCGAGATCGTCTCGCACGTCGTCGAGCTGGCCGCGGCCAAGGCCCCGTACGGCGTGTACCCCACACCCGCCGACGTCGAGAAGCTGGACGCGGACCCGGTGCGCTGCCTGGACGCGGACGCGTCGAAGGCGATGGTCGCCGAGATCGACCAGGCCCACAAGGACGGCGACACGCTCGGCGGCGTCGTCGAGGTCCTCGCCTACGGCGTGCCGGTCGGCCTCGGCTCGCACGTCCACTGGGACCGCCGGCTGGACGCCCGGCTGGCCGCCGCCCTCATGGGCATCCAGGCCATCAAGGGCGTCGAGGTCGGCGACGGTTTCGGTCTGGCGCGGGTGCCCGGTTCGAAGGCGCACGACGAGATCCTCGCCACCGACGACGGCATCAGGCGCGCCTCCGGCCGTTCCGGCGGCACCGAGGGCGGCCTGACCACCGGTGAACTCCTGCGCGTGCGGGCCGCGATGAAGCCGATCGCGACCGTGCCGCGGGCGCTGGCGACGATCGACGTCGCCACCGGCGAGGCCGCCAAGGCGCACCACCAGCGCTCCGACGTCTGCGCGGTCCCGGCCGCCGGCATCGTCGCCGAGGCGATGGTGGCGCTGGTGCTGGCCGACGCGGTGGTGGAGAAGTTCGGCGGCGACAGCGTGCCGGAGACTCGCCGCAACGTCCGCAGCTTCCTCGACAACCTGGCGATCAAGTGACCGCGCCCGTCGTCGTGCTGGTCGGCCCGCCCGGGGCCGGCAAGTCCACCGTGGGCGCGCTGCTGGCCGAGCGGCTGGGCGTCGGCTACCGCGACACCGACGCCGACATCGTCGCCACCGCCGGCAGGCCGATCGCCGAGATCTTCATCGACGAGGGCGAGCCGCACTTCCGCGCACTGGAGCGGGCCGCGGTCCGCGCCGCTCTCGACGCGCACCCCGGGGTGCTCGCCCTCGGCGGCGGCGCGATCATGGACGACGCCACCCGGCAGCTGCTGACCGGCCGGCCGGTGGTCTTCCTCGACGTCGAACTCGCCGACGCCGTCAAGCGGGTGGGGCTGGACGCGCCCCGTCCGCTGCTCGCTGTCAACCCGCGCAAGCAGTGGCGCGAGCTGATGGAGCGGCGCCGCCCGCTCTACACCGAGGTCGCCCGGGCCGTGATCGCCACCGGGGGCCGCACCCCCGAGGACGTCGCCGACGCGATCGTGGACGCTTTGGAGCTACGGTCGGCCGCGAACGCCGTGCGGCCCGCCGGCAGGGAGGAACAGGCATGACGGAGCAGGCCACCCGCATCCAGGTCGGCGGTACCGCCGGCACCGATCCGTACGAGGTCCTCGTCGGGCGGCAACTGCTGGGCGAACTCCCCGGCCTGATCGGCACCGCGGCCCAGCGCGTCGCCGTGCTGCACCCCGAGGCGCTGGCCGCCACCGGTGAGGCGCTGCGCGAGGACCTGGCCGGCCAGGGCTACGAGGCGATCGCCATCCAGCTGCCCAACGCCGAGGAGGCCAAGACCGCCGAGGTCGCCGCCTACTGCTGGAAGGCGCTGGGCCAGACCGGCTTCACCCGCACCGACGTGATCGTCGGCGTGGGCGGCGGGGCCACCACCGACCTGGCCGGCTTCGTCGCCGCGACCTGGCTGCGCGGGGTGCGCTGGATCGCCGTCCCGACCACCGTGCTGGGCATGGTGGACGCCGCCGTCGGCGGCAAGACGGGCATCAACACCGCCGAGGGCAAGAACCTCGTCGGCGCGTTCCACCCGCCGGCCGGGGTGCTGTGCGACCTGGCCGCGCTGGACACCCTCCCGGTCCACGACTACGTCTCCGGGCTGGCCGAGGTCATCAAGGCCGGTTTCATCGCCGACCCGGCGATCCTGGAGCTGATCGAGGGGGACCCGGAGGGCGCCAAGCGGCCCGACGGCCCGCACACCTCCGAGCTGATCGAGCGGGCGATCCGGGTCAAGGCCGACGTGGTCTCCGCGGACCTCAAGGAGTCCGGTCTGCGGGAGATCCTCAACTACGGCCACACCCTGGCGCACGCCATCGAGAAGAACGAGCGCTACAACTGGCGGCACGGCGCCGCGGTCTCCGTCGGCATGGTCTTCGCCGCCGAACTCGGCCGGATCGCCGGCCGGTTGGACGACGCCACCGCCGACCGGCACCGCGCCGTCCTGGCCTCCGTCGGGCTGCCCCTGACCTACCGCGGCGACCAGTGGCCCAAGCTGCTGGAGACCATGCGGGTCGACAAGAAGTCCCGCGGCGACCGGCTCCGCTTCATCGTCCTGGACGGCCTGGCCAAGCCGACCGTCCTGGAGGGCCCGGACCCGGCGATGCTGCTCGCCGCGCACGCGGAGATCGCCTCGTGAGCCGCAGGGTGCTGGTCCTCAACGGCCCCAACCTCGGGCGGTTGGGCTCCCGCGAGCCCGACGTCTACGGCGCCACCTCCTACGCCGGGCTGGTCGCCGAGTGCGCCCGGCTCGGCAAGGAGCTGGGCTTTGAAGCCGAGGTGCGGGAGACCAACGACGAGGGTGAGATGGTCCGCTGGCTGCACGAGGCGGCCGACGGCTCGATCCCGGTCGTCATCAATCCCGGGGCCTTCACGCACTACTCGTACGCGATGCGGGACGCGGCGGCCCAGCGCACCGCCCCGCTGATCGAGGTGCACATCTCCAACCCGTACGCCCGCGAGGAGTTCCGCCACACCTCCGTCATCGCGGCCGTCGCCAGCGGCACCGTCGCCGGTTTCGGCATCGGCTCGTACCGCCTGGCGCTCCGTGCCCTCGCCGAGGAACTGGACGGCTGATCGGCGCGGTCGCCACCCGCCCGTGCCCTCGGCCGTTCATTCGATGTGCGCCGGGGGTAGGGAGACCTCCTGGCAGTTGCCGGGGGAGTACGGTTCACCGCAGCACCACCCGGCGGTGGGACGGCAACGACCCGTACCCGCCCCGCAGTTGTCGTCACGGCGCACCGGGCCACCCCGCCCGGTGCGCCACCCCGCCCGGTGCGCCGCCCCGCACCACGTCGACCGCACGAGACGGAGAGCCACCGGATGCAGTACGCAGTGGGGGCTCCGCTGCCACCGCCCCGCGGCCCACTTCACCCCCAAGGCGCCGGCATGACCATGAACTGGACGCCCCACCCCGGCCCGCCCCAGCCCCCCGGCGCGCCGCACACCCCCGCGGCCCCGCCCCCGCCTCCCGCCCCGCCGGCCCACCCCGCCCCGGGCCAGGGCTGGCACGCCCCCGCTCCGCAGCAGGCCCCGCCCGCCCCGCACAGCAACGACATCACCGGCCACGTCCAGCTGCCCCCCGGCGCCCCCGTCGCGCTGCCCAGCCCGCCGCCCGGCAACGCCGCCCCGGACGCCGCGCACGCCGCCGTCGCGGTGCTGCTGATCGGCCCGGCCGGCGCCGGCAAGACGAGCGTCGCCCGGCACTGGGCCGACAGCCGGCGGGTGCCGACCGCGCACATCAGCCTCGACGACGTCCGCGAGTGGGTCCGGTCCGGTTTCGCCGACCCGCAGGCCGGCTGGAACGACAACTCCGAGGCGCAGTACCGCCTGGCCCGCCGCACCTGCGGTTTCGCCGCGCGCAACTTCCTCGCCAACGGCATCTCCTGCATCCTCGACGACGCGGTCTTCCCGGACCGCCCGGTCGTCGGCCTCGGCGGCTGGAAGCGCCACGTCGGCCCCGGCCTGCTGCCGATCGTGCTGCTCCCGGGCCTGGAGGTCGTCCTGGAGCGCAACGCCCGCCGCAGCGGCAACCGCCGCCTCTCCGACGAGGAGGTGGCCCGCATCCACGGCCGGATGGCCGGCTGGTACGGCTCCGGGCTGCCGATCATCGACAACTCCCAGCACGACGTCGCCAGCACCGTGCGGGCCCTCGACGAGGTCGTCGCCCGCAGCCTGGCCAGTCCGCCCAGCTGGTAGCCGCCCCGTCCCCCGGCCGGCCGCCTCGAACGGCCGGCCCGGGAGAGGGGTCGTACGCTGGCGATATGTCCGAGTTGTACGCGGTTCGACGCACGCAGCTGCGCGACCGCTGCGCCGCAACCGGAAGCACCGCCGCACTGATCTCGCGCCCCGCCAACGTCCGCTACCTCACCGGCTGCGCCCCGCCCGGCGCGGCCCTGCTGCTGGGCCCCGGCGACGACGTCCTGGTCTGCGGCCGGCCGCTCACCGGTGACCCCACCGAGGGGCGCCCGTCCGACGACGTGCGGGTCGCGGTGCTGCCCACCCGGGGCGGCGACCCCGTGGTGACCGCCGCCGGCCTGGCCGCCAAGGCGGGCGCACAGGCCCTCGCGGTGGAGGAGCACCACCTCACCGTCACCCGGCACCGGGCGCTGTCCCAGATCACCCCGCGGATGCGCCTCGCCGACCTGGCCTGCGCCGTCGAGGCGCAGCGGCTGGTGAAGGACGACGACGAGATCGCCTGCCTGCGGATCGCCGCCGAGATCAGCGACCAGGCACTGGGCGAACTCCTGGAGTCGATCCTGGTCGGCCGCACCGAACGACACCTCGCGCTCGAACTGGAACGCCGCCTGGTCGACCACGGAGCCGACGGACCGGCCTTCCCCACCTCGGTCGCCACCGGCCCGAACTCCGGGCGCGCCGGCCACCTGCCCACCGACCGCCGTGTCGAGGAGGGCGACTTCCTCACCGTCGGCCTGGGCGCCAACTACCGCGGCTACCGCTGCGAGATCGGCCGGACCTTCGTCATCGGCACCACCCCGGCGGACTGGCAGATCGACCTCTACGACCTGGTCTTCGCAGCCCAGAAGGCCGGCCGCGAGGCGCTGGCGCCGGGCGTGGAGTGCCATGACGTGGACCGGGTGACCCGCCAGATCCTGGAGCGCGCGGGCCACGGCGAGGGCCTCGGACCATGGACCGGGCACGGCGTCGGACTGGAAATCGACGAGGACCCTCAGTTGTCACCCGGCGCCATGGGTAAACTGGACGCTTGCGTGCCGGTCACCGTCGAGCCGGGGGTTCACATCCCGGGCCGTGGGGGTGTCCGGATCGACGACACCCTCGTCGTCCGCCCCGAGGCGGACGGCGGACCCGAGCTACTCACGATCACGACCAAGGAGCTGCTCGCCCTGTGAGCCACCGTGCTCGCTGTCGGCGGTTCCTCGGTTTCCACCACCTGCAGTCCAGGAGATTCCGCAACCGTGGCTTCCACGAACGACCTCAAGAACGGCATGGTGCTCAAGCTCGAAGGCGGCCAGCTCTGGTCCGTCGTCGAGTTCCAGCACGTCAAGCCCGGTAAGGGCCCGGCCTTCGTCCGTACCAAGCTCAAGCACGTGCTCTCCGGCAAGGTGGTGGACAAGACCTTCAACGCCGGCACCAAGGTCGAGACGGCGACCGTCGACAAGCGGGGCATGCAGTTCTCGTACATGGACGGCGACTACTTCGTCTTCATGGACATGGACACGTACGACCAGCTGCACATCGACCGCAAGACCGTCGGTGACGCCGCCAACTTCCTGCTCGAGGGCTTCGAGGCCGTCGTCGCGCAGAACGAGGGCCAGGTCCTCTACGTCGAGCTGCCGGCCGCCGTCGAGCTGGTCATCAAGGAGACCGAGCCGGGCCTCCAGGGCGACCGCTCCACCGGTGGCACCAAGCCCGCCACGCTGGAGACCGGCTACGAGATCCAGGTCCCGCTCTTCATCACCACCGGTGAGAAGATCAAGGTCGACACCCGTACCGGCGACTACCTCGGCCGGGTGAACAGCTAACCGTGGCTGCCCGCACCAAGGCCCGTAAGCGCGCCTTCCAGATCCTCTTCGAGGCCGACCAGCGCGGTGCCGACGTGCAGTCCGTGCTCGCGGACTGGATGCGCCACGCCCGGACCGACCCCCGCCAGCCGCCGGTGCACGAGTACACCCTGGAACTGGTCGAGGGGTACGCGGAGCACGTCGCCCGCATCGACGAGCTGATCTCCACCTACTCCGTGGACTGGGACCTGGACCGGATGCCGGCGGCCGACCGCTCCATCCTCCGGCTCGGGGCCTACGAACTGCTCTGGGTGGACGGCACGCCGGACGCGGTGGCGATCGACGAGGCCGTGCAGCTGGCCAGGGAGTTCTCCACGGACGACTCGCCGTCGTTCGTCAACGGCCTGCTCGCCCGGTTCAAGGAGCTCAAGCCCGGGCTGCGCCGGGAGGAGACCCGCTGATCCGGCCACGCGGCCGCTGACCGGCGGAAGTGCCGAGGCACGGAACGGGCCCGGAGCGATGCACCTCGCTCCGGGCCCGTCGTCGTCCGTCCCGATCCTCGGCCGTGCGGCGGTCCAGCCGCCCGTCCACCGGCCTCTGGCCGCGGCACCGTCCCCCAACGCCGACCGCCGCCCCGGGCAGCCCGGAGCGGCGGTACGTTTCTGCGTGTGGAGCGCGGGCTTCGGGCCCGTCAGATCTCGTCGTGCTGCACGGCACGGCGGGCGTCCGCGTCCAGCACGCCCCAACTGATCAGCTGCTCGGTGAGCACCGAGGGCGACTGGTCGTAGATCACCGCGAGGGTGCGGAGGTCGTCCTGACGGATCGAGAGGACCTTGCCGTTGTAGTCACCGCGCTGGCTCTGGATGGTGGCGGCGTAGCGCTGGAGCGGGCCGGCCTTCTCCTGCGGGACATGGGCCAGACGCTCCAGGTCCAGCACGAGCTTCGGCGGCGGCTCGGCGGCGCCGCCCGGTGTGGTGCCCGGCAGCAGCTCCTGCACCGGCACGCCGTAGAAGTCCGCAAGCTCGGCGAGGCGCTGTACGGTCACGGCGCGGTCACCGCGCTCGTACGACCCTACGACCACGGCCTTCCAGCGGCCCTGGGACTTCTCCTCGACGCCGTGGAGAGAGAGGCCCTGCTGGGTACGGATCGCGCGGAGCTTGGCCCCGAGCTGTTTAGCGTATTCGCTGGACATAAAGCTCCCCAGACGGCTGTATCGACATGCGGCTCCGCCGCGTGGCTGGTAACTCACTGTGAGGTTACGCAGCGTAATCTGACTTCGTCAAGCCGAATGGGCCAGACCCTCACCCGTCAGGGGGGTGTGTGGGTCCCGAAGGGCCTCCTGATAGCCTGAACCTCGTAATTCCGACGTCCTTTAAAGTCCGTCCCGTGAGGCGGAGAAGGAGGTCCGTTTCGTATGGACGCACGTAGTTCCGTATCGGGGAATCAAGCTCCCGCCAGGCCGGTGCTCGAAGGCCCCGACATCGCGCGGATGCTGACCCGTATCGCTCACGAAATCGTCGAGCGCGCCAAGGGCGCCAACGACGTGGTGCTGCTGGGAATCCCCACCCGCGGTGTCTTCCTCGCCCGGCGACTGGCCGACAAGCTCGAAGAGATCACCGGCCGCGCCATTCCGGTCGGCTCGCTCGACATCACGATGTACCGCGACGACCTGCGTCTGGGCCCGGCCCGCACGCTGGCCCGCACCGAGATCCCCGCCGACGGCATCGAGGGCCGCCTCGTCCTCCTCGTCGACGACGTGCTCTTCTCCGGGCGCACCATCCGCGCCGCGCTGGACGCGCTGGGGGACATCGGTCGCCCGCGCGCCGTACAGCTCGCCGTCCTGGTCGACCGCGGCCACCGCGAGTTGCCGATCCGTGCCGACTACGTGGGCAAGAACCTCCCCACGTCGCTGCGGGAGGCCGTCAAGGTCCAGTTGACCGAGGAGGACGGCCGCGACGCCGTGCTGCTCGGCATGCGCCCCGCGCCGTCCCGCCCCGGCTCCGAGGCCGGCCCCTCGGCGGCCTCGACGGTCGAGCCGACAGCCCCGGCCGGCGAGCGCTAGCGCACGCGCGGACGGACCCGGTGACCCCGGGCCCGCACCCATGCCTGCTCAACGGGCATTCCCGTACACCTCCCTCACTCCCGGAGAAAACCGGATGAAGCGCCACCTCATCTCGGCCGCCGATCTCACGCGGGACGACGCCGTGCTCATCCTCGACACCGCCGAGGAAATGGCCCGGGTCGCCGACCGGCCGATCAAGAAACTGCCCGCCCTGCGCGGACGGACCGTCTGCAACCTGTTCTTCGAGGACTCGACCCGGACCCGGATCTCCTTCGAGGCCGCCGAGAAGCGACTCTCCGCGGACGTCATCAACTTCGCCGCCAAGGGCTCCAGCGTCTCCAAGGGCGAATCGCTCAAGGACACCGCCCAGACCCTGGAGGCGATGGGCGTGGACGCCGTCGTCATCCGGCACGGCGCGTCCGGCGCCCCGTACCGGCTGGCCACCTCCGGCTGGATCGACGCCCCCGTGATCAACGCCGGTGACGGCACCCACCAGCACCCCACCCAGGCCCTGCTGGACGCCTTCACCATGCGGCGCCGGCTCGTCGGTCCGGACGCCGGGCTCGGCCGGGACCTCGACGGGAGGCGGATCACCCTCGTCGGCGACGTGCTGCACAGTCGCGTCGCCCGCTCCAACGTCGACCTCCTGCACACCCTGGGCGCCGAGGTCACCCTGGTCGCGCCGCCCACCCTGGTGCCGGTCGGCGTCGAGACCTGGCCGTGCGAGGTCTCCTACGACCTCGACAGGGTGCTGCCCAAGTCCGACGCCGTGATGATGCTGCGGGTGCAGCGCGAGCGGATGAACGCCGCCTTCTTCCCGACCGAGCGCGAGTACTCGCGGCGCTACGGCCTGGACGCCGACCGGATGTCCCGGATGCCCGGGCACGCCATCGTGATGCACCCCGGCCCGATGGTCCGCGGCATGGAGATCACCGCCGAGGTCGCCGACTCCGACCGCTGCACGGCCGTGGAGCAGGTCGCCAACGGCGTCTCCGTCCGCATGGCCGTCCTCTACCTGCTGCTCGGCGGCAACGAGCCCGCCGTCACCCACCCCCGTACCGAGGAGAAGTAACACCATGAGCAAGATCCTGATCCGCGGTGCGAAGGTGCTCGGCGGCGCCCCGCAGGACGTGCTGATCGACGGGGAGTCCATCGAGGCGGTCGGCACCGACCTGTCGGCCGAGGGCGCCGAGGTCGTCGAGGCCGCCGGCAAGGTCCTGCTGCCGGGCCTGGTCGACCTCCACACCCACCTGCGCGAGCCGGGCCGCGAGGACTCCGAGACGGTCCTGACCGGTACCCGGGCGGCGGCCAGCGGCGGCTACACCGCGGTGTTCGCCATGGCCAACACCTTCCCGGTCGCCGACACCGCCGGCGTCGTCGAGCAGGTCTACCGGCTGGGCAAGGAGCACGGCTACTGCGACGTGCAGCCGATCGGTGCCGTCACCGTCGGGCTGGAGGGCAAGAAGCTCGCCGAGCTGGGCGCGATGCACGAGTCGGCGGCCGGCGTCACGGTCTTCTCCGACGACGGCAAGTGCGTCGACGACGCGGTGATCATGCGTCGGGCCCTGGAGTACGTGAAGGCGTTCGGCGGGGTCGTCGCCCAGCACGCCCAGGAGCCGCGGCTGACCGAGGGCGCCCAGATGAACGAGGGCGTCGTCTCGGCCGAGCTGGGGCTCGGCGGCTGGCCGGCGGTGGCCGAGGAGTCGATCATCGCCCGGGACGTGCTGCTCGCCGAGCACGTGGGCTCCCGGGTCCACATCTGCCACCTGTCCACCGCGGGCAGCGTGGAGATCGTCCGCTGGGCCAAGTCCCGCGGCATCGACGTGACCGCCGAGGTCACCCCGCACCACCTGCTCCTCACCGACGAGCTGGTGCGCAGCTACAACCCGGTCTACAAGGTCAACCCGCCGCTGCGCACCGAGCGCGACGTGCTGGCGCTGCGCGAGGCCCTCGCCGACGGCACGATCGACATCGTCGCCACCGACCACGCCCCGCACCCGCACGAGGACAAGGACTGCGAGTGGGCCGCGGCGGCCATGGGCATGGTGGGCCTGGAGACCGCGCTGTCGGTCGTCCAGCACACCATGGTCGAGACCGGGCTGCTGGACTGGGCCGGCGTCGCCGACCGGATGTCCGCCGCCCCGGCGCGGATCGGGCAGCTGGCCGGCCACGGTCGCCCGGTCTCAGCCGGCGAGCCCGCCAACCTCACGCTGGTCGATTCCGCTTACCGTGGAGAGGTGGACCCCGCCGGTTTCGCCTCCCGCAGCCGCAACACCCCCTACGAGGGTCGTGAGCTGCCGGGACGCGTCACCCACACCTTCCTGCGGGGCCGCGCAACGCTCGTCGACGGGAACCTGGCGTGACTCCTTCACTCATCCACTTGGCTGCGGCACCGCACTCCGCCCCGGTCACCGACTGGGCCGGACGGATCGCCTGGGTGGTCGGTCTGCTGGTCTTCGTCGTCTTCGTCTACTGGCTGATGCGCCAGGGCTGGAAGTGGCGCGGCACCCTCCAGGGCGACCTGCCCGAGCTGCCGTCCGCCCCGGCCGACGCGGGCGAGGCCCGGCTGACCCTCAGCGGCCGCTACCACGGCTCGACCACCGCCGGGCAGTGGCTCGACCGGATCGTCGCCCGTGGTCTGGGCACCCGCAGCCGGGCCGAACTGGCCCTCACCGACCGGGGCCTGGACGTCGTACGGCCGGGCGCCACGGACTTCTTCGTACCGGCCGCCGCCCTGCGCGGCGCCCGCCTCGACAAGGGCATCGCCGGCAAGGTCCTGCCCGAGGGCGGCCTGCTGGTCGTCACGTGGGAACACGGCGGCAAGCAGATCGACTCCGGCTTCCGCTCCGACCGGGCGGCCGAGCACGCCGCCTGGGTCGAGGCCATCAACCAGCTCAGCAGCACCGAGCACACCACCGAGCACACCGAAACGGAAGGCGCACGATGACGACCTCCACCAAGGGGACCGCCAAAATCCCCGCCGTACTCGTCCTGGAGGACGGCCGCACCTTCCGCGGCCGTGCCTACGGGGCCGTGGGGGAGACCTTCGGCGAAGCGGTGTTCTCCACCGGCATGACCGGCTACCAGGAGACGCTGACCGACCCCTCGTACCACCGTCAGGTCGTCGTCATGACCGCCCCGCACGTCGGCAACACCGGCGTGAACGACGAGGACCCCGAGTCCGCGCGGATCTGGGTCGCCGGTTACGTCGTCCGCGACCCCGCCCGCGTCCCCTCCAACTGGCGCTCCCGCCGCTCCCTCGACGAGGAGCTGCGCCACCAGGGCGTCGTCGGCATCAGCGGCGTCGACACCCGGGCGCTCACCCGCCACCTGCGCGAGCGCGGTGCGATGCGGGTCGGCATCTTCTCCGGCAACGCGCTGCCCGACGAGGGCACGATGCTCGCCGAGGTGCGCCAGCAGCCGGAGATGCAGGGCGCCGACCTCTCCGCACAGGTCGCCACCAAGGAGGCGTACGTCGTCCCGGCGGTCGGTGCGAAGAAGTTCACCGTCGCCGCCGTCGACCTGGGCATCAAGGGCATGACCCCGCAGCGGATGGCCGAGCGCGGCATCGAGGTGCACGTTCTGCCGGCGACCGCGACCGCCGAGGACGTGTACGCGGTCCAGCCCGACGGCGTGTTCTTCTCCAACGGGCCGGGCGATCCGGCCACCGCCGACCACGCGGTCGGCGTGATGCGCGAGGTGCTCTCCCGGAAGACCCCGCTGTTCGGCATCTGCTTCGGCAACCAGATCCTGGGCCGGGCGCTGGGCTTCGGCACGTACAAGCTCAAGTACGGGCACCGCGGCATCAACCAGCCCGTGCAGGACCGGACGACCGGCAAGGTCGAGGTCACCGCGCACAACCACGGCTTCGCCGTGGACGCGCCCCTGGACAAGGTCTCCGACACCCCCTTCGGCCGCGCCGAGGTCTCCCACGTCTGCCTCAACGACGACGTGGTGGAGGGGCTCCAGCTCCTCGACCAGCCGGCGTTCAGCGTCCAGTACCACCCCGAGGCGGCCGCCGGCCCGCACGACGCCGCGTACCTCTTCGACCGCTTCGTCGAGCTCATGCGAGACAACAACCAGCACAGCGTTTCCCTGATGGAGGGCCAGCGTGCCTAAGCGCACCGATATCCAGTCCGTCCTGGTCATCGGCTCCGGCCCGATCGTCATCGGTCAGGCCGCCGAGTTCGACTACTCCGGCACCCAGGCTTGCCGGGTCCTCAAGTCCGAGGGCCTGCGCGTCATCCTGGTCAACTCCAACCCGGCCACGATCATGACCGACCCGGAGATCGCCGACGCGACGTACGTCGAGCCGATCACCCCGGAGTTCGTCGAGAAGATCATCGCCAAGGAGCGCCCCGACGCGCTGCTGCCGACCCTCGGCGGCCAGACGGCGCTCAACACCGCCATCTCGCTGGACGAGGCCGGCACCCTCGCCAAGTACGGCGTCGAGCTGATCGGCGCCAACGTCGAGGCGATCCACAAGGGTGAGGACCGCGACCAGTTCAAGGAGGTCGTCAAGGCGGTCAACGCCAAGATCGGCTATGGCGAGTCCGCCCGTTCGGTGATCTGCCACTCCATGGACGACGTCCTCGGGGGCGTCGAGGAGCTCGGCGGCTACCCGGTCGTCGTCCGCCCGTCCTTCACCATGGGCGGCGCCGGCTCCGGCTTCGCCCACGACGAGGAGGAGCTGCGCCGGATCGCCGGCCAGGGCCTGACGCTCTCGCCGACCACCGAGGTGCTCCTGGAGGAGTCCATCCTCGGCTGGAAGGAGTACGAGCTGGAGCTGATGCGCGACAAGCACGACAACGTCGTGGTGGTCTGCTCCATCGAGAACTTCGACCCGATGGGCGTGCACACCGGCGACTCGATCACCGTCGCCCCGTCGATGACCCTCACCGACCGCGAGTACCAGGTCCTGCGGGACATCGGCATCGCGGTGATCCGCGAGGTCGGGGTGGACACCGGCGGCTGCAACATCCAGTTCGCGGTCAACCCCGAGGACGGCCGGGTCATCGTCATCGAGATGAACCCCCGGGTCTCCCGCTCCTCCGCCCTGGCCTCCAAGGCCACCGGCTTCCCGATCGCGAAGATCGCCGCCAAGCTCGCCGTCGGCTACACCCTCGACGAGATCCCGAACGACATCACCCGGGAGACCCCGGCGTCGTTCGAGCCGACCCTCGACTACGTCGTCGTCAAGGTGCCGCGGTTCGCCTTCGAGAAGTTCCCGGCCGCCGACGCCACGCTGACCACCACCATGAAGTCGGTCGGCGAGGCGATGGCCATCGGCCGCAACTTCACCGAGGCGCTCAACAAGGCGCTGCGGTCGCTGGAGAAGAAGGGCAGCCAGTTCGCCTTCACCGGCGAGCCGGGCGACAAGGCCGAGCTGCTGGAGCGGGCCAAGGTCCCCACTGACGGGCGGATCAACACCGTCATGGCGGCGATCCGGGCCGGCGCCACCCCGCAGGAGGTCTTCGACGCCACGAAGATCGACCCGTGGTTCGTCGACCAGCTCTTCCTGATCAAGGAGACCGCGGACGAGATCGCGGCCGTCGACACGCTCGAACCCGAAGTCCTTGCGGAAGCAAAGCGGCACGGCTTCTCCGATGCTCAGATCGCGGCCATCCGCGGCCTGCGCGAGGACGTCGTCCGCGAGGTCCGGCACGCGCTCGGCCTGCGCCCCGTCTACAAGACGGTCGACACCTGCGCGGCCGAATTCGCGGCGCGGACCCCGTACTTCTACTCGTCCTACGACGAGGAGACCGAGGTCGCGTCCCGCGAGAAGCCCGCGGTGATCATCCTCGGCTCCGGCCCCAACCGCATCGGCCAGGGCATCGAGTTCGACTACTCCTGCGTCCACGCCTCGTTCGCGCTCAGCGACGCCGGCTACGAGACCGTGATGGTCAACTGCAACCCGGAGACCGTCTCCACCGACTACGACACCTCCGACCGCCTGTACTTCGAGCCGCTCACGCTTGAGGACGTGCTGGAGATCGTGCACGCCGAGTCCCAGGCAGGCCCGGTCGCCGGCGTCATCGTCCAGCTCGGCGGGCAGACCCCGCTGGGCCTGGCCCAGGCCCTCAAGGACAACGGCGTGCCGATCGTCGGCACCTCGCCCGAGGCGATCGACCTCGCCGAGGAGCGCGGCGCGTTCGGCCGGGTGCTGACCGAGGCCGGGCTGCCGGCCCCCAAGTACGGCACCGCCTTCTCCTTCGCCGAGGCCAAGGACATCGCCGCCGAGATCGGCTACCCGGTCATGGTCCGCCCGTCCTACGTGCTGGGCGGCCGCGGCATGGAGATCGTCTACGACGAGCCCTCGCTGGCCGGGTACCTGGAGCGGCACGCCGGCCTGATCGAGCAGCACCCGGTCCTCATCGACCGCTTCCTCGACGACGCCATCGAGATCGACGTGGACGCCCTCTACGACGGCCACGAGCTCTACCTCGGCGGCGTCATGGAGCACATCGAGGAGGCCGGCATCCACTCCGGCGACTCCGCCTGCGCGCTGCCCCCGATCACCCTCGGCGGCTTCGACATCAAGCGGCTGCGCGCCTCCACCGAGGCCATCGCCAAGGGCGTCGGCGTCCGCGGGCTGATCAACATCCAGTTCGCGATGGCCGGGGACATCCTCTACGTCCTCGAAGCCAACCCGCGCGCCTCGCGGACCGTGCCCTTCACCTCGAAGGCCACCGCGGTCCCGCTGGCCAAGGCCGCCGCCCGGATCTCGCTGGGCGCCACCATCGCCGAACTGCGCACCGAGGGCATGCTGCCCAAGACCGGGGACGGCGGCACGCTGCCGCTGGACGCGCCGATCTCCGTCAAGGAGGCGGTCATGCCCTGGTCGCGCTTCCGGGACGCCTCGGGCCGCGGCGTGGACACCGTCCTCGGCCCGGAGATGCGCTCCACCGGCGAGGTCATGGGCATCGACTCGGTCTTCGGCACGGCGTACGCCAAGTCGCAGGCCGGCGCCTACGGGGCGCTGCCCACCAAGGGCCGCGCGTTCGTCTCCGTCGCCAACCGCGACAAGCGCTCGATGATCTTCCCGGCCCGTGAGCTGGTCGCCCACGGCTTCGAGCTGCTGGCCACCTCCGGCACCGCCGAGGTGCTGCGCCGCAACGGCATCAAGGCCACCGTGGTGCGCAAGCAGTCCGAGGGCGAGGGCCCGAACGGCGAGAAGACCATCGTCCAGCTGATCCACGACGGCCAGGTCGACCTGATCGTCAACACCCCCTACGGGACCGGCGGCCGGCTCGACGGCTACGACATCCGCACCGCCTCCGTGGCCCGCGGCATTCCCTGCCTCACGACGGTCCAGGCGCTGGCCGCCGCCGTCCAGGGCATCGAGGCGACGTCCCGCGGAGACGTCGGGGTGCGCTCCCTCCAGGAGCACGCCCGACATCTGACCTCGGCGCGCGAGGAGTAGGCCCGAGAGGGGGACACCGGTCGGTGTCCCCCTCTTCATGAGCCCACCGAACCCCTCGCGCAAAGGCCCGTCCACCATGTACCGCCTGTTCTTCCAGCTGATCTTCCAGCGCATGGACCCCGAGAAGGCCCACCACACGGCCTTCCGCTGGATCCGCCTGGCCGCGCGCACCCCGGTGCTGCGCACCTTCGTCGCGGCCGCCCTCGCCCCCCGCCACAAGGAACTGCGCACCGAGGCCCTGGGCCGCCGGATGCACGGTCCGTTCGGCCTGGCCGCCGGCTTCGACAAGAACGCCGTCGCCATCGACGGCATGGCCATGCTCGGCTTCGACCACGTCGAGATCGGCACGGTCACCGCCCAGCCGCAGCCCGGCAACCCCAAGAAGCGGCTGTTCCGGCTGGTGCCGGACCGGGCGCTGATCAACCGCATGGGCTTCAACAACGACGGTTCGGCGGCGGTCGCCGCCCGGCTGGCCGCCCGCAACCCCGTCTTCCGGACCACGGTCGGCGTCAACATCGGCAAGACCAAGGTCGTGCCGGAGGCCGAGGCGGTCGCCGACTACGTCACCTCCACCGAGCGCCTGGCCCGGCACGCCGACTACCTGGTCGTCAACGTCTCCTCGCCGAACACGCCGGGGCTGCGCAACCTCCAGGCCACGGACCACCTGCGGCCGCTGCTCACCGCGGTCCGGGAGGCCGCCGACCGCACGGTGACCGACCGACGGGTCCCGCTGCTGGTCAAGATCGCCCCCGACCTCGCCGACGAGGACGTGGACGCGGTCGCCGACCTCGCCCTGGAACTGCGCCTGGACGGCATCATCGCCACCAACACCACGATCGCCCGCGAGGGCCTGGGCCTGACCTCCGACCCGAAGCTGGTCGCCGAGACCGGCGGCCTGTCCGGCGCACCGGTCAAGGAGCGCTCCCTGGAGGTCCTGCGCCGCCTGTACGCCCGCGTCGGCGACCGGATCACCCTGATCGGTGTCGGCGGCATCGAGACCGCCGAGGACGCCTGGCAGCGCATCCTCGCCGGCGCCACCCTCGTCCAGGGCTACAGCGCCTTCATCTACCAGGGCCCGTTCTGGTGCCGGGCGATCCACAAGGGCCTCGCCGCGCGCCTGCACAACAGCCCGTACGCCACCCTCGCCGACGCGGTCGGCGCCGACCACAAGAAGGTGACCTCCTCGTGACTCCCGCCCCCTTCGGTGCCCGCCTGCGCCGCGCCGTGGACGAGCGCGGCCCGCTCTGCGTCGGCATCGACCCGCACGCCTCGCTGCTGGCCGACTGGGGCCTGAACGACGACGTGGCCGGCCTGGCGCGGTTCACCCGGACCGTGGTGGAGGCGCTCGGCGAGCAGGTCGCGGTCTTCAAGCCGCAGTCGGCCTTCTTCGAGCGGTTCGGCTCGCGCGGCATCGCCGTCCTGGAGACCGCCGTCGAGGAGGCGCGGGAGCGCGGTGCCCTGATCCTCATGGACGCCAAGCGCGGCGACATCGGTTCCACCATGAGCGCCTACGCCGAGGCGTTCCTGCGCCCGGACTCGCCGCTGTTCTCCGACGCGCTGACGGTCTCCCCCTACCTCGGGTTCGGCTCGTTGAAGCCCGCCGTGGAGCTGGCGCGGGAGAGCGGCGCCGGGCTCTTCGTGCTCGGCCTGACCTCGAATCCGGAGGGCGCGGAGGTCCAACGGGCGGTCCGCGAGGACGGCCGCACGGTCGCCGCCACCGTGCTCGGCCACCTCGCCGCAGAGAACGCCGGGGCCCAGCCGCTGGGATCCTTCGGCGCGGTCGTCGGCGCCACGCTCGGCGATCTCTCCGCCTTCGACCTGGCGATCAACGGCCCGCTGCTGGCCCCCGGCATCGGGGCGCAGGGCGCCACCCCCGCCGACCTGCCCACCGTCTTCGGCGCGGCGGTCCGCAACGTGGTGCCGAGCGTCAGTCGGGGAGTGCTCAAGCACGGACCGGACACCGGCGCACTGCGCGCCGCGGCGGCCCGCTGTGCCGACGAAGTGCGTGCAGCGCTCACGTAACCCGGTCATTTGGTCCCGAAATGTCCTGGTCAGCTGAGTCTGACCAGGACTTTTCGTCTGTTCTCGCTGACTCCAGCGCCGTCGGCCGCTAGTCTCCGTCGAGAGCACCGCACGTAAGCGCGTTGCTCGTTGCTCCGCTGATGCGGGGCGACTAGGTTCCACACCGGTCCGTATCCGACAGTTCGACATCCGAGGTGACGTAGGCGTGGCTCTTCCGCCCCTTACCCCTGAACAGCGCGCTGCCGCGCTCGAAAAGGCCGCCGCGGCTCGCCGGGAGCGCGCCGAGGTCAAGAATCGGCTCAAGCACTCGGGGGCCTCTCTCCACGAGGTCATCCAGCAGGGCCAGAAAAACGATGTCATCGGCAAGATGAAGGTCTCCGCCCTTCTGGAATCCCTGCCGGGCGTGGGCAAGGTCCGCGCGAAGCAGATCATGGAGCGGCTCGGCATTTCCGAGAGCCGCCGGGTCCGCGGTCTGGGCTCCAACCAGATCGCGTCCCTGGAGCGTGAGTTCGGCGGCGCTGCTTCCTGAGTTTCTCGGCACTGCCGGGAAGCTGGAATAATCGCTGCATGAGTTCTGCAGTCTCCCGGGGGAGCACCCCCGTCTCCCCGGCCAGACAACCGCGCCTGACCGTGCTCTCCGGCCCTTCGGGGGTCGGCAAGAGCACGGTCGTCGCGCATCTGCGCAAGGTCCACCCGGAAATCTGGCTCTCGGTCTCGGCCACCACCCGTAAGCCGCGTCCCGGGGAGCGCCACGGCGTTCAGTACTTCTTCGTCGAGGACGAGGAATTCGACAAGCTGATCGCCAACGGTGAGCTGCTGGAATGGGCCGAGTTCGCCGGCAACCGCTACGGCACCCCGCGCCAGGCGGTGCTGGACCGGCTGGCGGCCGGCGAGCCGGTCCTCCTGGAAATCGATCTCCAGGGCGCCCGCCAGGTGCGCGAGTCCATGCCGGAGGCGCACCTGGTCTTCCTGGCCCCGCCGAGCTGGGACGAGCTGGTCCGCCGGCTCACCGGCCGCGGCACGGAGGCCCCGGAGGTCATCGAGCGGCGCCTGGAGGCGGCCCGGATCGAGCTCGCGGCGGAGAAGGAGTTCGACGTGACGCTCGTCAACACCTCCGTCGAGGACGTCAGCCGTGAGCTGCTAGCCTTGATGCTGCGCCGCCCTGAAGACCGGACCTCCGGCGACTGACTCCGGTCCCGACCGCGGCGCCAAGGATTTCGGCGCCTGCGCGCCCCCACCTGCTTCATCCCCTTTCGGAAGGTAGAGCGTGTCCTCTTCCATCACCGCACCCGAGGGCATCATCAACCCGCCCATTGATGAGCTGCTCGAGGCCACCGACTCGAAGTACAGCCTTGTGATCTACGCCGCCAAGCGCGCGCGCCAGATCAACGCGTACTACTCCCAGCTCGGCGAGGGCCTGCTGGAGTACGTCGGTCCGCTGGTCGACACCCACGTGCACGAGAAGCCGCTGTCGATCGCGCTCCGCGAGATCAACGCCGGTCTGCTGACCTCGGAGGCCATCGAGGGCCCGGTCGGCCAGTAAGCGGCACCGCAGCCCCCACCAAGGGCCCGGCAGGTGATTCTCCCGACGCGAAGTCGGGGGTGCCTGCCGGGCCCTTGGTGCGTCACGAGGGCATAGGTTGAGGGACATGCGTTCGGTCCGAGGCTCGGGGAGCGGGGAAACGATGGACAAGCGGGAGCGGCCCAGGGTCGTCCTGGGGGTCAGTGGCGGGATCGCCGCCTACAAGGCGTGCGAGCTGCTGCGCCGGCTCACGGAGTCCGGCCACGACGTGCGCGTGGTGCCGACCGCCTCGGCGCTGCACTTCGTCGGCGAGGCCACCTGGTCGGCGCTGTCCGGCAACCCGGCCGGCACCGAGGTCTGGGAGTCCGTCCACGAGGTCCCGCACGTCCGCATCGGCCAGGCCGCCGACCTCGTCGTGGTCGCCCCGGCCACCGCGGACATGCTGGCCAAGGCGGCCCACGGCCTCGCCGACGACCTGCTGACCAACACCCTGCTCACCGCCCGCTGCCCGGTGGTCTTCGCGCCCGCGATGCACACCGAGATGTGGGAGAACCCCGCCACCCAGGAGAACGTCGCCACGCTGCGGCGCCGCGGCGCGCTGGTCATCGAGCCCGCCGTGGGCCGGCTCACCGGCGTCGACACCGGCAAGGGCCGCTTCCCGGACCCGGTGGAGATCTTCGACCTGTGCCGCCAGGTGCTGGCCCGGGGAGCCGAGGGCCTGTCACAGGACCTCGCCGGCCGGCACGTCGTGGTCAGCGCGGGCGGCACCCGGGAGCCGCTGGACCCGGTGCGCTTCCTGGGCAACCGCTCGTCCGGTAAGCAGGGCTACGCCCTCGCCCGGACCGCCGCGGCCCGGGGCGCCCGGGTCACGCTGGTCGCCGGCGACACCGCGCTGCCCGACCCGGCCGGCGTGGACGTGATCCACATCGGCACCGCCCGGCAGCTGCGCGAGGCGGTGCTGAAGGCCGCGGCGGACGCCGACGCGGTGGTGATGGCCGCCGCGGTGGCCGACTTCCGGCCCGCCGTCTACGCCACCGGCAAGATCAAGAAGCGGGAGGGACAGGAGCCGGAACCCGTCACCCTGGTACGGAATCCGGACATCCTTGCGGAGCTCTCCGCGGACCGGGCCCGCCCTGGACAGCTGGTCGTCGGCTTCGCCGCCGAGACTGACGACGTCCTCGCCAACGGCCGGGCCAAGCTCGCCCGCAAGGGCTGCGACCTCCTGGTCGTCAACGAGGTCGGCGAGCACAAGACCTTCGGTTCGGCCGAGAACGAGGCCGTGATCCTGGCCACGGACGGTACCGAGACCCCCGTGCCCCACGGCCCGAAGGAAGCCCTCGCCGACACCGTGTGGGACCTGGTCATCGCCCGTCTGGACCAGCCCCGACCCTGACCGGTCACCCCGCTGGAGGAGCCCCGGAGCGGGATGCCGAGGCTCCTCGCCGACCCCCGAAAATCGGCGTGCCCCCTTGACCCGGCTGATTCTCAAGGTGATCGTCACTACCGTGAGGCAGTGGTGTCCCAGGTCACGGGGGTTCCATAAATCGAGACTGGGTGCCCGAGCGCCACATTCGACCGATAAACTGGCAGTGGATTTGGCCGAGCGCAGCTCTCGGCCGTTCCGCTAAGTGATCAGCCAGCAGCCGCTGCAACCCCAGGGAGCGATGTGTCCCGCCGCCTGTTTACCTCGGAATCCGTCACCGAGGGCCACCCCGACAAGATCGCTGACCAGATCAGCGACACCATTCTCGACGCACTCCTCAAGGAGGACCCGACGTCCCGGGTCGCCGTGGAGACGTTGATCACCACCGGCCTGGTGCACGTGGCCGGCGAGGTGACGACCAAGGCGTACGCCGACATCCCCAACCTCGTCCGGAACAAGATCCTGGAGATCGGTTACGACTCCTCGAAGAAGGGCTTCGACGGCGCCTCCTGCGGCGTCTCGGTGTCCATCGGGGCGCAGTCGCCGGACATCGCCCAGGGTGTCGACACCGCTTACGAGAACCGCGTCGAAGGCGACGACGACGAGCTGGACCGGCAGGGCGCGGGCGACCAGGGCCTGATGTTCGGGTTCGCCTGCGACGAGACCCCCGAGCTCATGCCGCTCCCGATCTACCTGGCGCACCGCCTCTCGCGCCGGCTGTCGGAGGTCCGCAAGAACGGGACCATCCCCTACCTCCGCCCCGACGGCAAGACCCAGGTCACCGTCGAGTACGACGGCAACAAGGCGGTCCGCCTCGACACCGTGGTGGTCTCCTCCCAGCACGCCAGCGACATCGACCTGGACTCGCTGCTCGCGCCCGACATCCGCGAGTTCGTCGTCGAGCACGTCCTCAACCAGCTCGTCGAGGACGGCATCAAGCTGGACACCGACGACTACCGTCTGCTGGTCAACCCGACCGGGCGGTTCGAGATCGGTGGCCCGATGGGCGACGCCGGCCTGACCGGCCGCAAGATCATCATCGACACCTACGGCGGCATGGCCCGTCACGGCGGCGGTGCGTTCTCCGGCAAGGACCCGTCCAAGGTCGACCGCTCCGCGGCGTACGCGATGCGCTGGGTGGCGAAGAACGTCGTCGCCGCCGGCCTCGCCTCGCGCTGCGAGGTCCAGGTCGCCTACGCGATCGGCAAGGCCGAGCCGGTCGGTCTGTTCGTGGAGACCTTCGGCACCAACGCGGTCGACACCGAGAAGATCGAGCAGGCCATCGGCGAGGTCTTCGACCTCCGCCCGGCCGCGATCATCCGCGACCTCGACCTGCTCCGCCCGATCTACTCCCAGACCGCCGCCTACGGCCACTTCGGCCGTGAGCTGGAGGACTTCACCTGGGAGCGCACCGACCGGGTGGACGCCCTCCGCAAGGCCACGGGCCTGTAAGAAGGCGCCGCACCGCCAGGGCTTTCCCCCGAGGGCCCCGGACCGTTGGACGGTCCGGGGCCCTCGGGCTTTCCCGGGGCCGGCCGCTGTCGGTGGCGTCTGCTAAGACTGGATGCTGTGAGCAGGGAGAACGGGCGGGATCCGGGGGAGCAGGGCGAGCAGCTGGCCCTGATCCGGGAGACCGTGCGGGAGACGAAGGCGGAGCGGGCCAAGCCGCGCACGTGGCGGGGGGCCGCGCTGGCGCCGGAGCTGCCGGTGGCGCGGGTCCTCGTCGACAAGGGGCTGGTCCACCTCGACCGGTTCTTCGACTACGCGGTGCCGGCCGCGATGGACGCGGAGGCCCGGCCCGGGGTGCGGGTCCGGGTGCGGTTCGGTGCGGGGGAGAAGGGCGGTCGGCGCGAGGGCGGCCGGCTGGTCAGCGGCTTCATCGTGGCGCGGGTGGCGGAGAGCGAGTTCCGGGGGGTGTTGGCGCCGATCGCTCAGGTGCTCTCCCCGGAGCCGGTGCTGAGTTCGGAGCTGCTGGCGCTGTGCCGGGCGGTCGCCGACCGCTACGCCGGATCGCTGGCGGACGTGGTGCAGCTGGCGGTGCCGCCGCGCCGGGCCCGGGTCGAGGCCGAGTCGTCCCCCGATCCGCTGCCCCCCAACGCCCCACCGGATCCCGGGAGTTGGGAGCGCTACGGAGCCGGTCCCGGTTTCCTGACGGCACTGGCGCGGGGGGACGCGCCGCGGGCGGTGTGGACGGCGCTGCCCGGACCGACCTGGCCGGACGAACTGGCGCGGGCGGCGGCCGCGGCGCTCGCCGGCGGGCGCGGGGCCCTGGTGGTGGTGCCCGACGGCCGGGCCGCGGCCCGGGTGGACGCGGCGCTCGGCGCCCTGGTCGGGCCCGGCCGGCACGTGGTGCTGACGGCCGAGTGCGGGCCCGAGGAGCGGTACCGGCGCTGGTTGGCGGTCAGCCGGGGCGCGGTGCGCGCGGTGATCGGGACGCGCGCCGCGATGTTCGCCCCGGTGGCCGGGCTGGGGCTGGTCGCGCTCTGGGACGACGGCGACGGCAGCCACAGCGATCCGCACGCCCCCCAGCCGCACGCCCGGGAAGTGCTCCTGCAACGCGCGGTCGGCGAGCGGGCCGGATTCCTGCTGGGCGGGCTGAGCTGCACGGTCGAGGCGGCGCAACTGGTCGAGACCGGCTGGGCCCGGCCGCTGGCCGCCGACCGGGAACGGGTGCGGGCCGCCGCCCCCCTGGTGCGCACGATCGGTGACGGCGACGAGGCCCGGGACGCCGCGGCGCGCGCGGCCCGGCTGCCCTCCATGGCCTGGCAGTTGGTGCGGGACGGGCTCACCCGAGGGCCGGTGCTGGTGCAGGTGCCCCGGCGCGGCTACGCCCCCCGACTGGCCTGCGAACGGTGCCGGGAACCAGCCCGCTGTCGAGCCTGCGCCGGTCCGTTGGAGGCGCGCGCGGCGGGCGAGTTGGCCTGTGCCTGGTGCGGCCGCGAGGAGTCGGACTGGCACTGCGCGGAGTGCGGCGGAGCCCGGCTGCGGGCGCAGATCGTCGGGGCCCGTCGGACGGCGGAGGAGCTGGGCCGCGCCTTCCCGTCGGTTCCGGTGCGCACGTCGGGGCGCGACCACGTCCTGGCGTCGGTGCCCGCCACCCCCGCGCTGGTGGTGAGCACCCCCGGCGCCGAACCGGTCGCCGAGGGCGAGGGCTATGCCGCCGCGCTGCTGCTGGACGGCTGGGCGTTGCTGGGCCGGCCGGACCTGCGGGCCGGGGAGGAGGCGCTGCGCCGTTGGCTGGGGGCGGCCGCCCTGGTCCGTGGCCAGGCGGCGGGCGGCGCGGTCGCGGTGATCGCCGAGCCGACGTTGCGGCCGGTCCAGGCGCTGGTGCGCTGGGACCCGGTCGGCCATGCGGTGCGTGAGTTGGCGGAGCGGGCGGAGCTGGGGTTTCCACCGGTGTCGCGGATGGCTGCGGTGGCGGGGCGGTCCGACGACGTGGCCGGTCTGCTGGGGGCCGCCGAGCTCCCGGCGGGGGCCGAGGTGCTGGGCCCGGTGCCGCTGCCGGTGCCGGATCCCGGGCGACCGCGGCGGCCGGGGGATCCCCCGCCGGGCGAGGTGTGGGAGCGCGCGCTGGTCCGGGTGCGTCCGGGGCAGGGCGCGGCGCTGGCGGCGGCGCTGAAGGCCGCGCGGGCGGCCCGGCTGGTCAAGCGGGAGGGCGAGGCGGTGCGGGTGCGGATCGATCCGCCGGACCTGGGCTGAGCCGGTCCGCGGGATCCTTGCCGCGGTGCCGTTCGGGGTGTCGGCCGGGTGTCCGCGCGTCGGCGGGGAGCGTCGCCCCGGGACCGTGGTCGGCGGGCGGTCCCGGGTTCCGGGGCGGGGCGACGTCGGGGGAGTCCGGGGGTGCGGCGTCAGCCGTTGCGGGGGCCGGGGAAGGCGCCGGGGCGGGCCTCTTCGCGGGAGGCGGCGGAGGGCTGGGTGGGCATGGTGCGGGCGGCGGGGACGGCCGGCGTCCCGGTCAGGCCGCCGGCCATGCTGACCGCGCGGGCGGCCGGGGCGTCGGCGGGGCGCACCGCGCTCTCGCCGGCGTCGCCGGACTGCTGGGCGGTGGCCCGCCGGGCGCCGTAACGGCGGTGCACCGCCTGCTTGGTGACGCCGAGTGCGGAGCCCACCGCGTCCCAGGAGAAGCCCAGCGAGCGGTCGAAGTCGACGGCCGCGGTGACGAGCGTCTCGACGCTGTCGCGCAGCTCTTGGGCGAGTCGCACGGTGGGGGCGGGCGCCCGTCCGTAGACGACGAAGCCCGCGGAGGGGCCCGTGCGGCGCGGCCGGTAGACGTTGCCGAGCTGTGCGGTGAGCGTGCGCAGGGCGTCCACCTGCCGGCGGACCCGCTCGATGTCCCGCACCAGGAGATGCAGGCTGGCGCGCGCCTGGGCGTCGTGGGTTGCGTGGTCGGCCATGAGCAAGCCTCTCGAACCGGCGTGGAAAGGATGGGTGAAAGCGTTCGGGCCGCCAAAGCGGCCCGGAATCGGTCAATGCTGTTTGACCAACGCGTCAGGAGCGGCTCTGGTCACGGTGCAGGGGCGTACGAGCGTGTGCGCGGGGCGCGGGCGACTTCGCACGCCCCCCGGTGTTCCGGCCCATGACCTGCGTCAAGGCCCCTAGACTGGTGCGTCGTTCCGCAGCGTGTGAGAGGTAGTCCGTCACCCATGAGGCTTGTCTTCGCCGGCACCCCCGAGGTCGCCGTACCCGCCCTCGATGCCCTGATCGCCTCGGACCGGCACGAGGTGGTGGCCGTCGTGACCCGGCCCGACGCGCCGGCCGGACGGGGCCGCCGGTTGGTGGCCAGCCCGGTCGCGGAGCGCGCGGAGGAGGCGGGCATCGAGGTGCTCAAGCCCGTCAAGCCGCGGGACGAGGACTTCCTCGCCCGGCTGCGCGAGATCGCGCCGGACTGCTGTCCGGTGGTCGCCTACGGTGCGCTGCTGCCCCAGGTGGCGCTGGACGTCCCGACGCACGGCTGGGTCAACCTGCACTTCTCGCTGCTGCCGGCGTGGCGGGGCGCGGCGCCCGTGCAGCACGCGGTGCTGGCCGGTGACGAGATCACCGGCGCCACCACCTTCCAGATCGAACGGGGGCTGGACTCCGGCCCGGTGTACGGGGTGCTCACCGAGGAGGTCCGGCCGACGGACACCAGCGGGGATCTGCTGACCCGGCTGGCGTTCGCCGGTTCCGGGCTGCTCGTCGCCACGATGGACGGCATCGAGGACGGCAGCCTCAAGCCGGTGCCGCAGCCGGCGGAGGGGGTCACCCTGGCCCCGAAGATCGAGGTGGCGGACGCCCGGATCGACTGGACGGCACCGGCCCTGCGGGTGGACCGGGTGGTCCGCGGTTGTGCGCCGGCGCCCGGCGCCTGGACGGTCTTCCGCGGCGAGCGGCTCAAGGTGATGGCGGCCGCCCCGGTTGCCGGGTACGACGGGTCGGCCCTGCCGGCGGGCGAACTCGCCGTCACCAAGAAGTCGGTGCACGTGGGCACCGGCAGCCACCCCGTGCAGCTGCTCTGGGTCCAGCCGCAGGGCAAGAAGCCGATGCAGGCCGCGGACTGGGCGCGCGGGGTGCGGATCGCCGACGGGGAGCAGCTGGGCGACTGACCGGGGGCGCGGTGCGTGCGCGGGGCGGCCGCGTGCGTGGCGCTGGTACGGGCCCGCGTAGGCTGGGGAGCATCCCCGTCCCGTACACCCGGAGCACCTTTTCTGTGAGTCAGCAGCCGCCGCGTCGCCACGGCACCCGCAAGCCCTACCGCCGCCCGACGAAGGACCCGGTCCGGGTCCTCGCGTTCGAGGCACTGCGGGCGGTGGACGAGCGGGACGCATACGCCAACCTGGTCCTGCCACCGCTGTTGCGCAAGGCGCGGGCGGCCGGCGACTTCGACGCCCGGGACGCGGCGCTGGCCACCGAGCTGGTCTACGGGTCGCTGCGCCGCCAGGGCACCTACGACGCGATCCTGGCGCAGTGCGTGGATCGGCCGCTGCGCGAGGTGGACCCGCCGGTGCTCGACGTGCTGACGCTCGGTGCGCACCAACTGCTCGGCACCCGGATCCCGCCGCACGCCGCGGTCAGCGCCACCGTCGACCTGGCCCGGGTGGTGCTGGGCGACGGCCGGGCGAAGTTCGTCAACGCGGTGCTGCGCAAGCTCACCGCGCACGACCTGGACGGTTGGCTGGAGCGGGTCGCCCCGGAGTACGACGAGGACCCCGAGGACCATCTGGGCGTTGTGCACGCCCATCCGCGCTGGGTCGTCTCCGCGCTCTGGGACGCCTTGGGCGGTGGGCGCGCGGGCATCGAGGAGTTGTTGGCGGCCGACAACGAGCGCCCCGAGGTGACGTTGGTGGCACGGCCCGGTCGGGCCACCGCCGAGGAACTGCTCGCGGCCGCCGGCGAGGACGGCGCGGTGCCCGGCCGGTGGTCGCCGTACGCGGTCCGGCTGGCCGAGGGCGGCGAGCCGGGCGCGTTGGACGCGGTGCGCGAGGGGCGCGCGGGTGTGCAGGACGAGGGCAGCCAGTTGGTCGCGTTGGCGCTGGCCGCCGCGCCGTTGGACGGCCCGGACCGCACGTGGTTGGACGGCTGCGCGGGCCCGGGCGGCAAGGCGGCGCTGCTGGGCGCGTTGGCGGCGCAGCGGGGCGCGGCGCTGGTGGCGTCGGAGAAGCAGCCGCACCGGGCGCGGTTGGTGGCCCGGTCGCTGGACGGCAATCCCGGTCCGTACGCGGTGATCGCCGCCGACGGCACCCGTCCGGCGTGGCGGCCGGGGGCCTTCGACCGGGTGCTGGTGGACGTGCCGTGCACCGGTCTGGGCGCGCTGCGCCGTCGGCCCGAGGCGCGTTGGCGCCGCCGCCCGGAGGACCTGGACGGTTTCGCGCCGCTCCAGCGGGAGCTGCTGCGGCAGGCACTGGCGGCGGTGCGGGTCGGCGGTGTGGTGGGCTATGCGACCTGCTCGCCGCATCCGGCGGAGACCCGGGCCGTGGTGGAGGACGTTCTGAAGGGCCGCGGGGGTCCGGCGGCCGAGGCCGAGTGGATCGACGCGCGACCGCTGATGGCGGGCGTGCCGGAGCTCGGCGACGGGCCGGACGTCCAGCTGTGGCCGCATCTGCACGGGACCGACGCGATGTACCTGGCGCTGCTGCGCCGGACCGCCTGACGGTCGGCGGCCGGGCGGCCGTCCCGGTGCGGGGGACCCTCGCACGTAGGGGGCGGACGCCCGGGGACACCGGCGGCGTGCGCGGGAGGCCGCCCCTCGGGCGGTTCCCCGCGGCGGAAAAATCCGGTTCGTTGAGGAAACGCGGCCCGGATACGGTGCGGGAATGAGAGATCCCCTGCCCGCCGACGTGGCCGAGGTGCTCGGTGTGCTGCTCGGTGGCGACGACCCCGTTCACGTGGCGCTCCGCGACCAGGTGCCGCATCTGCGCGTGTACGGGCGCTGTGAGTGCGGGTGCGGCACGGCCTACTTCGGCGTCGACGACACCGCGGTCGGGGCGGCGCCGTCCGGGCCGGGCACGAAGGTGGTGGCCTCGGCCACGATCCGCACCGAATCCGGCGGGTTTCCCGGCGAGGTGGTGCTCTTCGCCCAGGCCGGCTACCTGTCGTGGCTGGAGGTCTGCTCCTGGAGCGACGACATCGAGGTGACGCTGGCCGTGGCGCAACGGACGCTGCGCGGCTGACGCCGCTCCTGCCGTCCCGTCCCGTCCCTTCGTGCCGTGGCCGGCGGCCGAGCGTGTCGGCTCAGCGGGTGGAGTCGAAGGCACGCACCACCTGCGGCAGGGCCTTGAGGACCGTCGCGGAGTGGTCGAGCCGCCCGACGTCGGTGAGTCGCTGGTCCGCGCCGTGGGCCGTCAGTTGACGTTGGCAGTGCAGGGAGTTGGCGAAGGCGACGTCCTTGTCGCCCTTGGCGTGGAAGAGGCGGACCGGGACGTCGGGCCGCCAGTCACAGGTGTTGTCCATCACCCGCAGTTTCCGTCGCAGCGTCCCCGTGGGGTGGCGCACCTGCTGGAGGAACGCCTCGGTGAACAGGCGCTTGGAGGTCGGGGGCAGCGCGGCCGCGATCTGCGACGCCTGGTGGTCGCCGTCGAAGAGCGTCTCCACTGACGTGGCGTAGGGCGCACGGAACGCCTGGTCGGTCGTGGCGTACAGGCCGTACATCCGGTTCCACGCGGTGACGAAGTAGGCGAGGTAGAGCGACGACCGGGCGACCTCGTCGGCTGCCGCGGCGGCTTCGAAACGGCTCAGGTCGAACGGGCCGGCGATCGGGGCCAGGGCACCGGGACGAAAATGCGGGTCAACGCCCTGTTGCAGGGCCCGACCGACCAGCATCGTGGCGGGCCCGCCCTGGGAGAACCCGCTGACCAGCACGCGCTCGTCGAGGTCGCGACCGTTCCGCCGGGCGAAGGCGCGGGCCGCCCGCAGCGCGTCCAGCGAAGCGTTGACGGTGGCCTCCGGGTCCCCGTAGGGATGGATCCCGGGGCCCTTTCCGAGACCGAGGTAGTCCGGTGCGGAGACCGCGCGGCCGGTGGAGGCGAAGAGCAACGCCGTGGTCCGGTCGGGCGACGCGTCGTTCACCGAGGCGACCTCTCCCCGGTACACCTCCGTGCCGTGCAGCCAGGACACCGCCGTGAGGTCGCGGTCGCCGCTCTTCGGCATCGCGACCAACTCGCTGGCCGTGGTGGGTTTTCCCGTGCCGTCCAGGGTGCGGTACACGATCCGGTGGGCGCGCACGCCGTAGCGGGCCCGTGCCGGGTCGATGCCGGCCTTCGTCAGGCGCGCCACGACCTGTTGGGCGTCGAGGTCCGCCACGGGGGTCGCGGAGAGCACCGCGCCGCGTGCCGCGGGCGGCCGGGACCCGGTCGGTGCGGCGGGGGAGGCGGAGCGCTGACGGCCGTCGCCGCACCCTGCCGCCGTCAGCATGGCAACGGCGCACACGAGGGCGAGGGCGACGGGCTTGGTCGATCTCTTGCGGAGCCGGGAAACGTTCATGCCGGCACTCTGTCGTTCCCGGCAGGCCCGGCGCATGGGGGCGAACACCCTTTTCGGCAGGGGGATTTCCCCACCCGCGATCGTCGGGCGGGCCGGGCGGCGTCAGCCTGGCCGGAACGGGCCGCCAGGGGGCAATGACGTGCCGAAGGCTTGGAAGAGGACGTGGAAGGGAGGTCAACGAATTGCGGGCGCCGTGCGCGAAAGCCGCGTCAAGTTTGGTCAACTGCGCTGTCGTGGAGCGGTGGAGACGGCGACCGGATCGCCGGCCGTTGGTCGTGGCATCCGTTGCGGCAGGGGTGAAATTCCTTTTCCGCTTTGGTGGTTCGTCCTCGGGCCCGGATGACGGACCTGCTTCCTCGTGGCAGGGGCGGGCCGGGTGTCCCGTTCGCCGTGGGGGTTCGCCAGTGCGCGCCGGATGACCTGGCGTTCCCGTGCGGTCGACGGAACGTGGTCGTCCGGGCCCTCGTGCTCGCGCTCCGGCCCGACGGTGGCGAGCCGGCGGAGATCCGACGGTCGTGATCCTGACGACTGGGGGCATTCATGACGGTTCCCTGGACGCGCTTTTGCCCGTTCGTTGCTGCCCCTTGAGGAGACTCTGATGAGCTGTCGCAGATATGACCAGGGGGAATGCGCATGGCGATCGAGCTGCCGGACGAGGTGGTGACGTTCCTTCAGTTCGTCGGGGTGAACTGGCCGAGCGTCAATGAGGACAAGGTCCGTGAATTCGCGTCCCACGTGAGGGATTTCGCGCAGAAGCTGGATGAGACGCACAAGGACTCTACGTCGACGATCCACCAGTTGGCCGAGGTGTATCAGGGGGCGTCGTACGAGGCGTTGTTGGCCAAGTGGGGGCAGTTGTCGGACGGGCACATGACCGAGCTGGTCAATGCGTGTCAGACGGTGGCGACCGCGTTGGACCTCGCGGCGGACACGATCGTGGCGATGAAGGTCGAGGCGATTGCCGAGCTGATCGTGTTGGCGATCACGTTCGTGGCGGATCAGGCGGCTGCGGTGGTCACGTTCGGGATCGCGGAGGCGGCGGAGGCTCTGGTCATCGCGGCGGGCAAGAAGCTGATCACTTTCCTTGAGGACCAGTTGGAGCAGTACGTCATCGGGCAGGTCATCGAGGCGGCGATCAATCCCTTGGTGGAGGTGGTGGGCAAGGCGGTGAGCGGGATGGTCTTCCAGGCTGCCGAGTCCGCGCTGGGTGTCTCCGGTGGGGGCGGCGGGGGTGGTACGGGGGAGGGCTTCTCCATTCACCCGGAGGAGTTGCACAAGCGCGCCGAGGTGTTGCGTGGGCATGCGCGGACGGTGGCGTCGCACGCCGCCGATTTCGAGTCGAAGGCTGCGGGGGTGAGTTTCGAGTGAGCAATCGGATCGTCAAGGCGCTGGAGGGCGGCGCCGAGAAGCTGGGCAAGACCATCGCGAAGGATGCGAGCAAGGCTGTTCAGGATCTGTATCACGGGGCGGGGGACCGGCTGAAGAAGGTCGCCACCAACCACGCCGAGAACGACGCCAAGCACGCCTCCGAACTCGACAAGCTCCTCAAGGGCGGCAAGGAGGACATGCCGCGCGCCCCGCACACCACGGGCGGCGGCGGCCGTTCCGGCGGCCCCAAGTCGTCCGGGGGTCGCGGCCGCGGCCGTGCGCAGGCGGACAACCCGCGCGAGGCCGGTCGCCCGAAGGACTCCGTGTGCCAGGGCGGCGAGCCGGTCGACATGGCGACGGGCCGGATGTTCATCGAGCAGACGGACGTCTCGCTCCCCGGCGCGCTGGCCCTGCTGTTCACGCGCTCCTTCGAGTCGGGCTACCAGGCCGGACGGTGGATGGGTCCGCACTGGGCCTGCACCTTCGACGAGCGGCTGGAGATCGACGAGGACGGCGTGGTCCACCTGAGCGCCGACCGTACGGCGCAGGTGTACCCGCACCCGACCGCCGACGAACCCACCCAGGCGTCGGCCGGTGCCCGCCTCGACCTCGACGTCGACGAGCTGACCGGCGACTACTGCCTGACGGACGTCACCACCGGCCTGGTCCGCGAGTTCACCCGCCGGCCCGACGGCGAAACGGCCCTGCTGACCGCGATCCGCGACCAGGCGGACCACCGCGTCGACTTCGCCTACGACGCCGACGGCACGCCGTCGAGCATGACCCACTCCTGCGGCTACCGCCTCCTGGTCACCACCGATGCGGGCCGGATCACCGCCCTGCACCTGGCCGGGGCGGGCGAGGACGGCCAGGACGTCCTGCTGACCCGCTACGGCTACGCCGACGGCCACCTGACCGAGGTCTACAACTCCTCCGGCCGGCCGCTGGTGTTCGCCAACGACGCCCAGGGCCGCATCCTGTCCTGGACCGACCGCAACGGCACCCGCTACCTCTACACCTACGACGCGCTCGACCGGGTCGTGGAGGAGGGCGGGGCGGACGGTTCGCTCAGGTTCCGCTTCGCGTACGGCGAGCCCGACCCGGTCACCGGCCTCAAGGTCCACTCCGAGACGGACGCGCTCGGCCACACCACCCGCTACGAGATCAACGAGCACGCCCAGGTCGTCGCCGAGACCGACCCGCTCGGCAACACCACGCGCTTCGAGCGGGACGCGTTCGACAACCTGGTCTCCCGGACCGACCCGCTCGGGCGCACGACCCGTTTCGAGTACGACGACACGGGCAGTCCCGTCGCCGTCACCCGCCCGGACGGCGAGCGGTCCACCGCCAGCTACTTCGGCGCGGCGAGCCTCCCGACGCTGATCACCAGGCCGGGCGGGGTGACCTGGCGGCAGACCTTCGACGAGGCGGGGCGACGCACCTCGCTCACTGACCCCAACGGCACCACCACGCGCTACGGCTACGACGCGTCGGGACACCTAGCGTCCGTCACCGACGCCCTCGGCCACTCCACCCGCATCCGCTGCAACGCCGCCGGCCTGCCCGTCGAGGTCACCGACCGGGCCGGCGCCACCAGCCGCTACGAGCGCGACGCCTTCGGCCGCGTCACCGCCATCACCGACCAGGTGGGCGGCGTCACCCGGCTGACCTGGAGCGTCGAGGGAAGCCTCACCTCGTACGCGGCTCCTGACGGGAGCACCGAGTCGTGGGCCTACGACGACGAGGGCAACCTCCTCGCGCACACCGATCCGCTGGGCCGGCGCACCACCTTCGCGTACACGCCGTTCGAGACCCTCGCGGCCCGCACCGAGCCCGACGGCACCCGTCTGACCTTCAGCTACGACGCCAACATGCAACTCGTCGGCGTCACCAACACGCTCGGTCAGACCTGGAAGTACGTCTACGACGCCGCCGGCCAGCTGACAGCCGAGACCGACTTCCACGGTCGCAGCGTCCACTACCGGCTGGACGCCGCAGGTCAGTTGATCGCACGGACCAACCCGCTGGGCGAAGAGGTCGCGTTCCGCTACGACGTCCTCGGCCAGTTGGTGGAGAAGGACGCCGCGGGGGCCGTCACCAGCTACGCCTACGACCCCGCCGGCCACCTGCACCGCGCCAGCAGCCCCGACGTGGAACTGCTCCGCACCGTCGACGCCCTCGGCAACCTGGTCAGCGAGACCGTCAACGGCCGCACCCTCACCCACACCCGCGACGGCCTCGGCCGACGCACCGGGCGGACGACCCCCGGCGGCCACACCAGTTCCTGGACCTACGACCGGGCCGATCGCCGCACGTCCTTGACCACCTCGGCCGGTCGGTTGGAGTTCGCCTACGACGCCGCCGGCCGCGAGGTCGAGCGCACGTTGGGCGACCGCCTGACGCTGGCCAACTCCTGGGACGCCGAGCACCGTCTCACCGGCCAGGTCGTCCGGTCCCCGGGGTCGGTGCTCCAGCGCCGCAGCTACACCTACCGCGCCGACGGCATCCTCACCGGCGTCGACGACCAGCTCAACGGAGCCCGCTCCTTCGACGTCGACCCGGGCGGCCGCGTCACCTCCGTACAGGCCGCCGAGTGGACCGAGCGCTACGCCTACGACCCCGCGGGCAACCTCACCGAGGCGAACTGGCCCGCGTCCGGCTCCCGCGACGCGGCCGTCGGCACCCGGACATACGAGGGCACGCAGCTCACCTCGGCCGGCCGGGTCCGCTACGAGTACGACGCCGCCGGGCGCACCACGCTCCGCCAGGTCACGCGCCTGTCGAAGAAGCCGGCCACGTGGCGCTACGCCTGGGACGCCGAGGACCGCCTCGTCCACGTCACCACCCCCGACGGCGCCCACTGGCGGTACCACTACGACCCGTTCGGCCGGCGCACCGCCAAGGAGCGGCTGGGCGCGGACGGCAGCACCGTGGAGGAGCGGACCCACTTCACGTGGGACGGCCCGAACCTCGCCGAACAGACGACGTACGCGCCCTCCCTGCCCGGCCCGTACACCATGAGCTGGGACCACCGGGGGCTGCACCCGCTCGCCCAGACCGAGACCGTCACGCGCACCGCGACGGCCGAGGCGCCGCAGGACGAGATCGACCGCCGGTTCTTCGCCATCGTCACCGACCTCGTCGGCACTCCGACCGAACTCGTCGACACGGCCACCGACGCGATCGCCTGGCGGACCGTGCCCACCTTGTGGGGCAACACCAGTTGGGCGGCCGACAGCACCACCAGCACCCCGCTGCGCTTCCCCGGCCAGTACTTCGACCCCGAGACGGGCCTGCACTACAACCTCAACCGCTACTACGACCCCGAGACCGCCCGCTACGTCACCCCCGACCCGCTCGGCCTCAGCCCCGCTCCGAACCCCGACGCCTACGTCCACAACCCCCACACGTGGTGCGACCCGCTCGGCCTCATGCCGGCCGGGAACGACGGGCTCAAGAAGGAGCTGATGGACCTGGGGAAGAAGCGGGTCCAGCACGTGGGTGCGGGCCTGGGCGAGGGGGAGGAGGCGCCCGGCGCCTACGCCGTGGGCAAGGACCGCACCACCGGTAAGATCTACTACGGCGACAGCGGTCCCGAAACCGGCCACGAACAGGCGGTGACCGACGCGATGCCCAAGGAGTCGCACCACCCGTCCGGCCGGCCGCCGGGGGTGTGCGCCGAGCCGCGGATGTTCACCAATGCGATCAAGGACGGCGCCGATCCCAAGAACGTCGACCTGGTGACCGTCAACCCCAAGGGAAAGAAGTTCAAGATGTGCGCCAACTGCCAGACGTGGGTGCCCGACTTCGGCGGAGAGGTCATCACGGGGTGAGCGGGAACACCGAACGGCGGGGACTCGACGAACTGCGCAGCTCCCTCGCGGGCCGGGCGCGCTTCGAGATCCACCCGTCGGACATCGAGCAGGCGCGGCAGCGGTACGAGGAGGAGGGCTTCGAGTTCACCGCCGGCCTCCGGGAATTCCTGGAGACCTACGGCGAGTTCACCGTCACCTGGTCCTACCGCTTCGGCGAGACGTTCCTGACGACCTCGGTCGAGGAGACGATGGACTCGGCGCACTCGCTGCCGCGGAGCGTGGGGATCTTCGGCAAGCGGATCGGTGCTCCGGTCCTGCTCGTCGGCACGGCCACCGACACGCAGGAGGCGGTCCTGCTGGCCGAGGACGGCGACGTCTACCTGGCCGGCGACGCCGGAATCCAGCGGGTCGCCCACGGCTTCGACGCCGCGATCCGGGCGCTCGTCGAGGGCGAGTGGGACAAGACGTTCTTCTGAGTCGACGTCCGCCCCGGCGACCACCGGGGCGGACCGCTTCGCCTGCGTCCGAGAAGTCCACGAGTCGTGCCCGGCGCGCGGTGGCCGGTTCTCGTGATAGGAGGGCCGGACCGCCCGGGGAGCGGGCCGGTGCACGAGATATCTTGATGTCGAGCAATGTTGATATCTTGATGTCGAGCAATATTTGCGACGTGGATGGAGCGGAGTACCCGGTGACTGACTCGACCATCATTTACACCCACACTGACGAGGCCCCGGCCCTGGCGACGTACTCGTTCCTGCCGGTGGTGGAGGCGTACGCCTCGACGGCCGGGGTGACGCTGGAGACCCGCGACATCTCGCTGTCCGGCCGGATCATCGCCAGCTTCCCGGAGCGCCTGAAGGAGGACCAGCGGATCGCCGACGCCCTCGCGGAGCTCGGCGAGCTGGCCAAGACGCCCGGCGCGAACATCATCAAACTGCCGAACATCTCGGCCTCCATCCCGCAGCTGAAGGCGGCCATCGCCGAGCTCCAGGAGCAGGGCTACGCGCTCCCGGACTACCCGGACGACCCGAAGACCGACGAGGAGCGCGACATCCGCGCCCGCTACGACAAGGTCAAGGGCAGCGCCGTCAACCCCGTGCTGCGCGAGGGCAACTCGGACCGCCGCGCGCCCGCGTCGGTCAAGAACTACGCCAAGGCGCACCCGCACCGCATGGGTGCCTGGTCCGCCGACTCCAAGACCAACGTCGCGACCATGGGCGCCGACGACTTCCGCTCCACCGAGAAGTCCGCGGTGATCGCCGCGGACGGTGCGGTCCGCATCGAGCTGGCCGGCGACGACGGCAGCACCACCGTGCTGCGCGAGTCGGTGCCGGTCCTGGCCGGTGAGGTCGTGGACGCCTCCGTGATGCGGGTCGGTCCGCTGCGCGAGTTCCTGGCCGCGCAGGTCGCGAAGGCCAAGGCCGAGGGCGTGCTGTTCTCCGTGCACCTGAAGGCCACGATGATGAAGGTCTCCGACCCGATCGTCTTCGGCCACGTCGTGCGCGCCTTCTTCCCGAAGACCTTCGCGCAGTACGGCGAGGCGCTGGCGACCGCCGGGCTGACCCCGAACGACGGCCTCGGCGGCATCTACAAGGGCCTGGAGGCCCTGCCGAACGGCGCCGAGATCAAGGCGTCCTTCGACGCAGAGCTGGCTGCGGGCCCGGAGCTGGCGATGGTCGACTCCGACCGCGGCATCACCAACCTGCACGTCCCCAGCGACGTCATCGTCGACGCGTCGATGCCGGCCATGATCCGCACCTCCGGCCACATGTGGGGCCCGGACGGCGAGGAGGCCGACACCCTCGCGGTGCTCCCCGACAGCAGCTACGCCGGCATCTACCAGGCCGTCATCGACGACTGCCGGGCGCACGGCGCGTTCGACCCGGCCACCATGGGCTCGGTGCCGAACGTCGGCCTGATGGCGCAGAAGGCCGAGGAGTACGGCAGCCACGACAAGACCTTCGAGATCCCGGTCACCGGCACGGTGCGGGTCCTCGACGGTGCGGGCAACGCCGTCCTGGAGCAGACCGTGGGCGCCGGCGACATCTTCCGGATGTGCCAGACCAAGGACGCGCCGATCAGGGACTGGGTCAAGCTCGCCGTCACCCGCGCCCGCGCCACCGGTGACCCGGCGGTGTTCTGGCTCGATGCGACCCGCGCGCACGACGCCCAGCTGATCGAGAAGGTCACGGCGTACCTGCCGGAGCACGACACCGAGGGCCTGGAGATCAAGATCCTCGCCCCGGTCGAGGCGATCACCTTCTCGCTGGAGCGCATCCGCCGCGGCGAGGACACCATCTCGGTGACCGGCAACGTCCTGCGCGACTACCTGACGGACCTGTTCCCGATCCTGGAGCTGGGCACCAGCGCCAAGATGCTCTCGGTCGTCCCGCTGATGAACGGCGGTGGCCTGTTCGAGACCGGCGCCGGCGGCTCCGCGCCCAAGCACGTCCAGCAGCTGGTCAAGGAGAACTACCTGCGCTGGGACAGCCTCGGCGAGTTCCTCGCGCTCGCGGTGAGCTTCGAGCACCTGGCGACGACCACGGGCAACGCCCGCGCCCAGGTCCTCGCCGACACCCTGGACCGCGCGACCGGCTCGTTCCTGAACGAGAACAAGTCGCCGAGCCGCAAGCTGGGTGGCATCGACAACCGCGGCAGCCACTTCTACCTGGCGCTGTACTGGGCCCAGGAGCTGGCCAAGCAGACCGACGACGCGCAGCTCGCGGAGGCGTTCGGGCCGCTGGCCAAGACGCTGGCCGAGCAGGAGCAGGTCATCGTCGACGAGCTGATCGCGGTGCAGGGCTCCCCGGCCGACATCGGTGGCTACTACCGCCCCGACGCGGCCAAGGCGTCCGCGGTGATGCGTCCGTCGAAGACGCTGAACCAGGCGCTCGCGGCCCTCAAGGGCTGAGCGACGGCTCTGGCACCTCGTCCGCCCCGGCCGGGCCGCGCGTCCGGCCGGGGCGGTCCGGTGCGCGCCCGCGGGCCGGGTGACGGGGCTCTCCCCGCCCGGGCGCGGTCGGTCCGGGCACGGACCGCCATACTGGGGGCATGGCCTTGATCAACCCCAGCATCCTGTCCGCCGACTTCGCCCGCCTCGCCGAGGAGGCGAAGGCCGTCGAGGGCGCCGACTGGCTCCACGTCGACGTGATGGACAACCACTTCGTCCCCAACCTCACCCTCGGCGTGCCGATCGTCGAGTCGCTGAGCAAGGCGACGGACACCCCCCTCGACCTGCACCTGATGATCGAGGACCCGGACCGCTGGGCGCCGCAGTACGTGGAGGCCGGGGCCGGTTCGGTCACCTTCCACGCGGAGGCGGCCGGGGCGCCGGTGAGGCTGGCGCGGGAGATCCGGGCCAAGGGCGCGCGGGCGTCGATGGCGCTCAAGCCGGCCACCCCGATCGAGCCGTTCGAGGACCTGTTGCCCGAGCTCGACATGGTGCTGATCATGACCGTCGAGCCCGGCTTCGGCGGTCAGGCGTTCCTGGACATCATGCTCCCGAAGATCCGTCGCACCCGTGAGCTGATCTCGCGGCACGGCCTGCAGATGTGGCTCCAGGTGGACGGCGGCGTCTCGGCGGAGACCATCGAGCGGTGCGCGGAGGCTGGCGCCGACGTGTTCGTGGCGGGTTCCGCGGTCTACGGCGCCGACGATCCGGCCAAGGCCGTCCGTGACCTGCGGGAGAAGGCCGAGGCGGCGACGGCCGGGAGTTGGGGCTGCGCCCACTGAGCGGGGCGGCCCGCTCCGTACGGGGACCGGAAGCAGTGCGTCCGCTGTGCCCCGTGCCCTTGGTTGACCTGGCGGCCACCGAGCGTTCACGCCCGGCGTGCCGCTCGTGGTCCCCGTACACCTCGGGTTTCTGAAAGGATGAGCAAAGACTCGATCAGATGCGCAAAAGGGGAGAATTTCGTGGTAGCCAGCCGCCCGCAGTCCGGAATGGGCCCCGCCGAGCTGGTGCAGGCTGCGGCCATGGCCCGCCGCTTCTATCTTGAGGGCAAGTCCAAGATCCAGATCGCGGAGGAGTTCGGCGTCAGCCGCTTCAAGGTCGCCCGCGTCCTGGAGACGGCCCTGGAGCGTGATCTCGTACGGATCGAGATCCGGGTGCCCTCCGAACTCGACGCTGAGCGCTCCGACGCCCTGCGTGCCCGCTACGGCCTGCGGCACGCGGTCGTCGTCGAATCGCCCGCGGACGCCTCCGAGGACGCCGCCGACCCGGAGAACCTCGGCGAGGTGGCCGCCGACCTGCTCGGCGAACTCGTCGCCGAGGGCGACGTGCTGGGCCTGGCCTGGGGCCGCTCGACGATCCACATGGCCGCCGCCCTGCACCAGCTTCCGCCGTGCACCGTCGTGCAGTTGACCGGGGTCTACGACGCCGGCACCGCCGACCGCGGTTCGGTCGAGGCGGTCCGTCGCGCGGCCGACGTCTCCGGCGGCGAGGCGCACCCGATCTACGCGCCGATGCTGCTGCCCGACTCGGCGACCGCCGCCGCGCTGCGCGGCCAGACCGGCATCGCCCGCGCCTTCGAGTACTTCGACAAGGTCACCGTCGCCTGCGTCTCCATCGGCTCGTGGGAGCCGGGCGTATCGACCGTCTACGACATGCTGTCCGAGGAGGAGCGCGAGCACTACGCCTCGCTGGGCGCGGCCGCCGAGATGTCCGCGCACCTCTTCGACGCCGAGGGCCGGCGGATCGGCCGGGACCTGGGCGAGCGGTGCATCACCGTCGAGGCGGACCGGCTGCGCCGCATCCCGGAGGTGGTGGCGATCGCCGGCGGCCGCCGCAAGGCCGCGGCCATCGGCGCGGTGCTGCGCTCCGGACTGGTGACGAGCCTGGTGACCGACACCGCCGCCGCCGACCACCTGCTGCTGGAGACCGGCCCCGGTCCGCGGCCGGCCCTGGACCGGGCGGACCCCGACGGCAAGTGAGCGGGCCCGGCGCGTTCGTCGGCGGGCAGCCGGCGCGCGGCTGTGACAGCATCGGCGCATGCTGATCCACACCGCCCCGCGCCGGGCCGCCGCCGTTCTCGGCGCGCTGCTCGCCGGGCTGCTGCTCGTCCTGACCGGTTGTTCCACCGGCGGTGACGGCAAAGGGAGTTCGGCCGGCACGCACCGGCCGTCCGCGACGAACACGGCCGGCGGCCGGTCGTCCGGCGACGGCGCCGCACCGGGCTGGGCGAAGGGCCTGCCGACCGTGCCGGCGGGCCGGCTGCCCGCCGAGGCGCAGCACACCCTGAAGCTGATCGACGCAGGGGGGCCGTTCCCGTACCCCAAGGACGGCACCGTCTTCGGCAACTACGAGAAGCAGCTGCCCAAGGAACCGCGCGGCTACTACCACGAGTACACGGTCGACACCCCGGGTGCCCGCAACCGCGGTGCCCGGCGCCTGATCACCGGCAAGCACCACGAGTTCTTCTACACCGACGACCACTACAAGAGCTTCAAGGCGGTGCTGCGGTGAGCGCCGAGGTGCCCCGGGCGCTGGCCGCGGTGCTCGACGGGCGGACGCCCGCGGGGGTGCTGCCCTGGCCCGCGGACCGCCCGATCGCGGACGCCCTGGCCGCGGCCCGCGACGCGGGGTGGACCGGTGCCGCACTCGACCTCACCGGCGTCGCGGACAAGGCCGACTTCCTCCAGCGGTGCGCGGCGGCCCTGGACTTCCCCGCGTACTTCGGCCACAACTGGGACGCGCTGGCCGACTGCCTCTCCGATCTGTCCTGGTGCCCGCCGGCGCGCGGCCGGCTGCTGGTCATCACCGGCTGGCAGGGGTACGCGGCCGCCGCGCCGGAGGACTGGAGCGTGGTGGAGGGGGTGCTCGCGGACGCCGTCGGGCACTGGCGGGACACCGACACCGGCCTCGCGGTGATCATGGCCGGCGGGCGGGGACGACAGGGGGCGTAGGACGAGCGCCGCCCCTGGAGGCGGCGCTCTGCGACGGTACGCGTGCGTCGCGTGAGGTGGCGGTCCGGTGGGTGGACGGCGGATTGGCGGATCGCACACACGGCTCGCGCGGTCGTAGGACCATCACATGAGTCCTGGTCAGGGCCCGTATCCTGGCGGTATGCGATTCCTCAACCCGAAGAACGGCGCCCTCGAAGAGAGTTCTTCGGTGCCCTACGACCTGACCTACGACGATGTGTTCATGGTGCCCAGCCGCTCGTCGGTGGGCTCCCGCCAGGCCGTGGACCTCGCCTCGCGCGACGGCTCCGGCACGACCATCCCGCTCGTGGTCGCCAACATGACGGCGATCGCCGGCCGTCGCATGGCCGAGACCGTGGCCCGCCGCGGTGGTCTGGTCGTCATCCCCCAGGACATCCCGATCGACGTCGTCACCGACGTCGTCACCTGGGTCAAGCAGCGCCACCTGGTGCTGGACACGCCGATCGTGCTGTCCCCGGTCTCGACCGTGGCGGATGCGCTGTCGCTGCTGCCGAAGCGGGCGCACGGCGCGGGCATCGTCGTCGAGGGCGGCCGCCCGATCGGCGTCGTCACCGAGCACGACCTGGCCGGCGTGGACCGCTTCACCCAGGTGTCCGAGGTCATGTCCAAGGACCTGCTGGTCCTGGACGCCGACATCGACCCCCGCGAGGCGTTCAACCGCCTCGACGCCGCCCACCGCAAGCTGGCCCCGGCGGTCGACGCGGACGGCAGGCTCGTCGGCATCCTGACCCGCAAGGGCGCGCTGCGCGCGACCCTCTACAGCCCCGCCACCGACGACGCCGGCAAGCTGCGCATCGCGGCCGCCGTGGGCATCAACGGCGACGTGGCCGGCAAGGCCAAGGCGCTGCTGGAGGCCGGTGTGGACACCCTCGTCGTGGACACCGCGCACGGTCACCAGGAATCGATGATCAGCGCGGTCAAGGCGGTCCGGGCGCTGGACCCGCAGGTCCCGATCGTCGCGGGCAACATCGTCGCCGCCTCCGGCGTGCGCGACCTCATCGAGGCCGGCGCGGACATCATCAAGGTCGGTGTCGGTCCCGGCGCGATGTGCACCACCCGGATGATGACCGGTGTCGGTCGTCCGCAGTTCTCCGCGGTGCTGGAGTGCGCCGCCGAGGCCCGTAAGTACGGCAAGCACGTCTGGGCCGACGGTGGCGTCCGGCACCCGCGCGACGTGGCCATGGCGCTGGCCGCGGGGGCGTCCAACGTCATGATCGGTTCGTGGTTCGCGGGCACCCTGGAGTCGCCGGGCGACCTCCAGCACACCGCCGACGGCCGGCCGTACAAGGAGAGCTTCGGGATGGCCTCGGCGCGTGCGGTGCGCAACCGCACCAGCGAGGAGTCGTCCTACGACCGAGCCCGCAAGGCGCTGTTCGAGGAGGGCATCTCCACCTCCCGGATGTTCGTCGACCAGGCCCGTCCGGGCGTCGAGGACCTGATCGACTCGATCATCGCCGGCGTCCGCAGCTCCTGCACCTACGCCGGCGCCGGCTCCCTGGCGGAGTTCGCCGAGAAGGCCGTGGTCGGCGTCCAGAGCGCCGCCGGCTACGCCGAGGGCAAGCCGCTGCACGACAGCTGGAACTGACCGCCGAGCCGGCTTCCGGCTTCGCCCGCGCCGCTCACCGGCCCCGCACCGACCTGGTGCGGGGCCGGTGGCGTTCTACGGCGAACGGCGTGATTGACTGCAGCGGAGCGCAACATTCCGCCGCCCTTCGCCGCCGTGCGCAACGAACCACCGTGGTTGCGCAAGGATCCTGCATTACGGCAGGTCAACGAGGGGCCGTAGTGTCATGCGCTGTACGTGGAGTGGCGGAGACCGCCTGCTCGGCGGTCTCCTGCTGCAGGGTGGTTCGTCCTGCCTGCCCGACCGCTGCGGTCTTCTCACCAGAATGTGCCGGAATGTGCCAGTCTGACCGGCAGTGATGAAGGAGCCCCCAGTGTTGGAGAACGGCGCCGTCCCACCCTCAGGAGGCAGCTCTTCCCCGCCGCCCGCCGGCGGACTCGGCGCTCGGTTGATGCGCCGCAAGCCGGTCGAGCGGCTGGTCGCCGAGGGCGGCCAGGGCGAGGGGGGAACGCTCCGCCGCTCGATGGGCGTCTGGCAGCTGACCATGATCAGCATCGGTGCCACGCTCGGCACCGGCATCTTCGTGGTCCTCGGCCAGGCCGTGCCCGACGCCGGCCCGGCGGTCGTGCTCTCGTTCGTCATCGCCGGCATCACGGCCCTGTTCTCCGCGCTCTCCTACGCGGAGCTGGCCGGCACCATCCCGGTTTCCGGCTCGTCCTACTCCTACGCCTACGCCACCCTCGGCGAGCTGATCGCCTGGGTCTGCGGCTGGTGCCTGATCCTGGAGTACGGCGTCTCGGTGGCCGCCGTCGCGGTCGGCTGGGGCCAGTACCTCAACGAGTTCCTCAACGGCACGGTGGGCGTCACCATCCCCGCCGCGCTCTCCGCGCCGCCGGGCCAGGGCGGCTACTTCAACCTGCCGGCGCTCCTGGTCGTGCTGCTGGCGATGGTGTTCCTGCTGGGCGGCGCCAGGGAGAGCGCCCGGGCCAACACCATCATGGTGATCGTCAAGATCCTCACGCTGCTGCTCTTCTGCGGCGTCGCGATCCAGGGCGTGAAGTCCGGCAACTACGCCAACTTCATGCCGATGGGCATGGCGGGGGTCAGCGCCGCCGGCGCCACGCTGTTCTTCTCCTACATCGGCTTCGACGCCGCCTCCACGGCGGGGGAGGAGGCCAAGAACCCGCAGCGCGACCTGCCCCGCGCGATCATGCTGTCGCTGATCATCGTCACCACCCTGTACTGCCTGGTCGCGGCCATCGCGGTGGGCGCCCTGCCGTGGCAGGAGTTCAAGGGCTCGGAGGCGGCGCTGGCCGGGATCCTCAAGACCGTCACCGGTCAGGGCTACTGGTCGGTGCTGCTGGCCTTCGGCGCCGTCGTCGCCATCGCGAGTGTGGTGCTGACCGTGCTCTACGGCCAGACCCGGATCCTGTTCGCGATGTCCCGGGACCGCCTGGTGCCCAAGGTGTTCTCCAAGGTTCACCCCAAGAGCGGCGTCCCCCGGGTGAACACCGTCCTCGTCTCCCTCTTCTGCGGTGTGCTGGCCGCCGCGGTGCCGCTCGGCGAGCTCGCCGACGCCACCAGCATCGGTACGCTCTTCGCGTTCGCGCTGGTCAACGTGGCCGTGATCGTGCTGCGTCGGACCCGGCCGGACATGCCGCGGGCCTTCCGCACGCCGTTCGCGCCGGTCTTCCCGGCGATCGGCTTCCTGCTCTGCCTCTACATGATGGGCAGCCTCGGCCCGGTGACCTGGGTGGTCTTCGGTGTCTGGATGGCGGTCGGCCTTGTGATCTACTTCGGATACGGCATGCGCCGCTCCCGATTGGCCACCGCAGAGAAGTGACCCACCCGCAGTGCGACTGAACGATCTCGACGAACGCATCGTCCACGCCCTCGCCGAGGACGCCCGCCGCAGTTACGCGGACATCGGCCAGGAGGTCGGGCTGTCCGCCCCGGCGGTCAAGCGCCGGGTGGACCGACTGCGGTCGGACGGCGCGATCACCGGATTCACGGTGCGCGTCGACCCCGCCGCCCTCGGCTGGGAGACCGAGGGGTTCATCGAGATCTTCTGCCGCCGCAACACCTCGCCCGACGCGATCCACCGCGGTCTGTCGCGCTATCCCGAAGTGGCGTCCGCCTCCACCGTGACCGGTGAGGCGGACGCCCTCGTGCAGGTCTTCGCGTCCGACATGCGGCACTTCGAGCGGGTACTGGAACGGATCGCCGGCGAACCGTTCGTCGAACGCACCAAGTCCGTCCTGGTCCTCTCCCCGCTGCTGCGCCGCTACGGGGCGGGCGCGCCGAGCTAGGGACGGCTCCTGTGAGTCGGCCGTGACCGCTGCCGCTGTGCCGGGCGGCCCGGAGGCCGGGCACCGTGGCCCTAGGCGGCCGCCACCGGGCCCCGGTCCGGCGGCAGGTGCGGCGGGGTGCCCTGCGTCCACGCGACGCGCAGCGCGGACGTGGCGATCCGCCAGCCCTCCGGGGTCCGCACCAGGGTGTTGTCGGCGCGACCGCCCGAGAGGAAGAGGGCCCCGGAGCCGTCCGCCAGGACGTGGGTGCTCAGTTGGGCTCCGTGGACGGTGGCCCGGTCCCCGTCGATGTCGATGACGGGGTTGCCGCCCAGGTGCACGGTGCGGTCGAACAGTGCCATCCCCTCCCGGATCCGCCGCACCACCGCGTCCCGTCCCCGGACGGTGCCGATGGGCATCTCGGCGGTGGCGTCCTCGGTGTAGAAGGCGCGTCCCCACGCCTCGTCGAAGACCCCCTCGTCGAGCGAGCGCAGGTAGCGGTCCAACAGGTCGGTGATGTCGGCGCGGTCGGTGAGGTGCTGGAGCTGTCGTGCCGTGCGGAGCGCGGTGGACTCGGCGGTCGGATCGGTGGTGGCCTCGTTAGGGATCATGCGACGATCCTGCGACCTCAAGTGGACTTGAGGTCAAGGGGTGGCGAGGCGGGCACTTCGGGCGCGTTCGACGGGATGCCGGCGGCGGGCCGCCGGGCCCGGAGCCCGACCGTCACGGCGGCGCCCACGACCAGCACCACGACGGCCGCGATCCGGTAGCCCAGCGCCGCGGCGTCGGCGAACGCGACCGCCGCTGACGACCCGTGCGCAGTGCCCGTCGCGTAGCGCACCGACAGTGCGGTGCCCACCACGGCGATGCCCAGTGCCGCGCCCAACTCCCGTGCCGCGCCCTGGAGTCCGGAGCCCATGCCCGCCTGGTGGGCCGGCACGGACGCCACGATCGCGTGCGACAGCGTCGGCATCGCCAGGCCCGCGCCGGCCGCCAGCACCAGCAGGTACGCCAAGTAGCGCGGGTAGGGGGTGCCGGCGTCGGAGGTGGCTAGCAGCAGCAGGCCGGCGGCTATCAGCACCAGCGCCGCGCCGGCGGTCCGGGCCTCGCCGATCCGCCGGGCCAGGCGCATGCCGTACCGGGTCAGCACCATCATCCCGAACGCCATCGGCACGAGCGCGAAGCCCGTCCGCAGCGGCGAGTAGCCCTTCACGTACTGCAGGAACTGCGCGTTGACGTAGAACAGCGCGAACATCCCGAAGAAGCCGACGGCGATCCCGGCGCTGCCGGCGCGCAGCCGCGGCAGCCGGAACAGCCGGGGGTCCAGCACCGGGTGCGCGGACCTGAGGCCGTGGCGCACGAAGACCGCGAGGAGCACCAGCGCCAGCGCGAAGGAACCGAGCACCGGGGCCGAGGCCCAGCCCAGCCCGGGGCCCTCGATGATGCCGAAGAGCAGCGCGAAGGAGCCCACGACCAGCAACGCCGAGCCCGGCAGGTCCAGCGCCGCGGTCTGTCGTGGCACCCGTGGCGCGGACCGCGCCACCCAGCCGAACAGGATCAGCGCCAGCGGCACGTACCCCCAGAACAGCCCCTGCCAGGGCAGGAATTGGAGGATCAGTGCGCCGCCCGCGTTGCCGGCCATCCCGCCGACGCCCATCGCCGTGCTCCACGCCGCGATCGCGGTGGCCTTCCGGTCGGGCGGGGACGCGTACAGCAGCACCGACATGGTGGCCGGCACCAGGAGCGCGGCGCCGGCCCCGGAGACGGCGCGGCCCGCCAGCAGGACGGGGAGGGTCGGCGCGAGTGCGCTCAGCAGCGCGCCGGTGCCGAAGACGGCGAGGCCGGTGAGCAGGGTGCCCCTGCGGCCGAACCGGTCGCCGAGCGCGCCGGCCGGGATCAGCAGCCCGGCGAAGACCAGGACGTAGGTGTCGACGACCCAGAGGAGTTGGGCGGGGGTGGGGTGCAGGGCGCTCGCGGCGATCTTCGGGATGGCCAGGTTCATCGCGGCCACCAGGGACTGGGCCACCAGGACGCCGGCGCACATCGCGGCGGTGACGGAGCGCCGACCGGCGCCTCGGGGCGAGGGGCCGCCGGGCGGCGGCGGTGCTGACGTGGTCATGCCGGGGACGCTAGGGTGCCGTTCAGTTGATCTCAAATGCAAGGTGTGCACTCCGTGATTGCGCGAAACGCAAACATCGACTTCAACCTGTTGACCGCCCTGGACGCGCTCCTGGAAGAGGAGAGCGTCACCGCCGCCGCCGACCGGCTCGGGCTCTCCGGACCGGCCATGAGCCGGGCGCTGGGCCGGATCCGCCGGACCATCGGCGACCCGGTCCTGGTCCGGGCCGGCCGTCACATGGTGCCGACGCCCCGCGCACTGGAGATCAAGGCCGAGGTGCGCCGGCTGGTCGAGGCGGCGCAGGGGGTGCTCGCCCCGTCCGCCCCGGCCGATCCGGCGCAGCTCACCCGGGTCTTCGCGCTGCACACCGGCGACCTGTTCGTCACCGCCCTCGGGCCCGCACTGGTCGCCCGGGTCGCCCGCGAGGCGCCCGGGGTGGTGCTGCGCTTCCTCGGCGAGAGCCACGTCGACGTGCCCGTCCTCCGGGACGGGGCGGCCGACCTGGAACTGGGCGTGATCGACAGCCGCGAGCCGGAGATCCGCACGGCCCGGCTCTACGACGACCACGCGATCGCGGTCGTCCGCGCGGGCCACCCGCTGACCGACCAGACCCTGACCGCCCGCCGGTTCGCCGCCGCCCCGCACCTCAACTTCTCCCGGCGCGGCCGGCTGACCGGCCCCATCGACACCGCGCTGGCCGAACACGGGCTGCGCCGCCGGGTGGTCACCACCGTGCCGACCGTGACGGCGGCGCTGATGATGGTGCGCGACAGCGACGTGGTGGGCATGGTGCCGGCGCGGACCGCGGCCTCGCTGGTCCGCGATCTGGGCCTGAGTGCGCTGCCCATCCCGTTGGACCTGCCGCCGATGCCGATGGCGATGGCCTGGCACCCGCGCCAGGACGCCGACCCGGGCCACCGGTGGCTGCGCGGCCTGGTGCGCGCGACGCTGGCCGCCGGGGTGGCCTGAATCACCCCGTCGGGACCCACCCGACCTGGCCGGATGCCCCGTGCAACGAATCGCCGCGATGGCCCTTGAACGCGCAACGAATCGTTCCTCGGCACGCAACGGTGGCGCCTTGTCCGGAATTGGCAGCGGACCGTACCGTCATTGCGTCCCACCCGAACCGCCACCGCCGAGGGGTCCCATGTCGCCGCTGCACACCGCCCTGCTCCAGAGTTCGGGACGGCCCGGCGACGTCGCGCACAACCTGCGGGTGCTCGCCGACGCGGCCCGCACGGCAGCCGCGACCGGCGCCCGGCTGCTCGCCTGCCCCGAGCTCTTCCTCACCGGCTACGCGATCGGCGGCGACGTGCACCGCCTCGCCGAGCCGGCCGACGGCGACAGCGCCCGGGCGGTGGGCCGGATCGCCGCCGAACACGGCATCGCGGTGCTCTACGGCTACCCCGAGCGCGACCCCGAAGCGGCCGGCACGGTCTACAACGCGGCCCAGCTCATCGGCCCCGACGGCACGGCGCTCGCCAACTACCGCAAGACCCACCTCTTCGGCTGCTTCGAGCGCGAGTGGTTCACCCCGGGGGAGCGCACGGTCGTCCAGGCCGAACTGGACGGGATCCGGATCGGCCTGTTGATCTGCTACGACGTGGAGTTCCCGGAGAACGTCCGGGCGCACGCGCTGGCCGGGACCGACCTGCTGCTGGTGCCCACCGCGCAGATGCACCCCTTCCAGATCGTGCCGGAGCAGGTGATCCCGGTGCGTGCCTTCGAGAACCAGATGTACGTCGCCTACGTCAACCGGGTCGGCGCGGAGGGTGAGTTCGAGTTCGTCGGCCTCAGCTGCCTGGCCGGACCGGACGGCGTCGTGCGCACCCGCGCCGGACGCTCCGAGCAACTGGTGCAGGCCGCGGTCGACCCGGCCTTCCTGAAGGAAGCCCGGGAGAACAACCCCTACCTGCACGACCGGAGGCCGGAGCTCTACACCGACCTCGTCTGACCGGCGCCCGCCGCCTTCGACGGCCCCGCCCGCCCCGTGGCGACGGGCGCCGTCGCGCCCCGGACCGCCCCACCGCGCACGCCCGCGCCCCGGCACGCCCGACCGTGCCCGATACGCCCCGATACGCCCGCCCTGCCCGCAAGGAGTCCGCCCCGATGACGTCCACGGTGCCCCCCGCCGTCCCGCACACCACCGCGCAGCCGCCGATCACCATGTTCGGCCCGGACTTCCCCTACGCGTACGACGACTTCCTCGCCCACCCGGCGGGCCTCGGCCAGATCCCGGCGACCGAGCACGGCACCGAGGTCGCCATCGTCGGCGGCGGCCTCTCCGGCATCGTCACCGCGTACGAGCTCATGAAGATGGGCCTCAAGCCCGTCGTCTACGAGGCGGACCAGATAGGCGGCCGGCTGCGCACCGTCGGCTTCGACGGCTGCTCCGCCGCGGCCGACGAGAGCGTGCTCAACTGCGAGCTGGGCGCGATGCGCTTTCCGCCGTCCTCGACGGCGCTCCAGCACTACATCGACCTGGTGGGCCTGACGACCACGCCGTTCCCCAACCCGCTCGCCGAGTCCACCCCCTCCACCGTCGTCGACCTCAAGGGCGAGTCCCACTACGCGGAGACCGTCGACGACCTGCCCCCGGTCTACCGCCAGGTCGCCGAGGCGTGGAACGCCTGCCTGGAGGAGGGCGCCGACTTCTCCGACATGAACCAGGCGATGCGCGAGCGCGACGTGCCGCGCATCCGCGAGATCTGGGCGAAGCTCGTCGAGAAGCTCGACAACCAGACCTTCTACGGCTTCCTCTGCGACTCCGAGGCGTTCACCTCCTTCCGGCACCGCGAGATCTTCGGCCAGGTCGGCTTCGGCACCGGCGGCTGGGACACCGACTTCCCCAACTCCATCCTGGAGATCCTGCGGGTCGTCTACACCGAGGCCGACGACCACCACCGCGGCATCGTCGGCGGCTCCCAGCAGCTGCCGCTGCGCCTGTGGGAGCGCGAGCCGGCCAAGATCGTGCACTGGGCCCCGGGCACCTCGCTGTCGTCGCTGCACGGCGGCGCCCCCCGGCCGGCCGTCACCCGGCTGCACCGCACCGCCGGCAACCACGTCACCGTCACCGACGCCTCCGGCGACATCCGCTCGTACAAGGCCGTGGTCTTCACCGCGCAGAGCTGGATGCTGCTGTCGAAGATCGACTGCGACGACGACCTGTTCCCGATCGACCACTGGACGGCGATCGAGCGCACCCACTACATGGAGTCCAGCAAGCTCTTCGTGCCCGTGGACCGGCCGTTCTGGCTGGACAAGGCCGTCGACGACGAGGGCAACGAGACGGGCCGCGACGTGATGTCGATGACCCTCACCGACCGCATGACGCGCGGGACGTACCTCCTCGACAACGGCCCGGACCAGCCGGCCGTCATCTGCCTCTCCTACACCTGGTGCGACGACAGCCTGAAGTGGCTGCCGCTGTCGGCGAACGAGCGCATGGAGGTCATGCTCAAGTCGCTCGGCGAGATCTACCCGAAGGTCGACATCCGGAAGCACATCATCGGCAACCCGGTGACCGTGTCCTGGGAGAACGAGCCCTACTTCATGGGTGCGTTCAAGGCCAACCTGCCCGGCCACTACCGCTACCAGCGGCGCCTGTTCACCCACTTCATGCAGGAGCTGCTCCCGGAGGACAAGCGCGGCATCTTCCTCGCCGGCGACGACATCTCCTGGACGGCCGGCTGGGCCGAGGGCGCCATCCAGACCGCGCTGAACGCGGTGTGGGGCGTGATGCACCACCTCGGCGGCGGCACCGACGCGGCCAACCCCGGCCCGGGCGACGTCTACGACGCGATCGCGCCGGTGGAGCTCCCGGAGGACTGAGCCCCGTACCGGTGGGTGGGCCCGCACGACGCGCGCCCACCCACCGCCGTCACAAGCCGGCCGCGCGGATGCGGCCGTGGAGTTCGGCGGCCCGGTCGGCCAGCTCCGCGCCGTCGCGGCAGTGCACCTGGAGGTCCACCAGCACCTCCCGCGCCCCGGCGTCCGCGGCACCGGCCAGGTCCGCCAGCACCTGCTCGTGACTGCCGGTGTACGGCGGGCGCCCGGCCTTCGGCAGCGGCGCGTCGGTCAGCTCGACCCCGACTCGCAGCACGACGTCCAGCTCCGCCGCGTCCCGGCCGTGGCGTTCGGCGGCGCCGGCCAGCCGGGCCAGGAGCGGGGCCAGCCGCTCGCCCGTCAGGTGGGCCGGGAGCCAGCCGTCGGCGCGCCGCGCCACCCGGTCCAGGGCCCGGCCGCCGCCCCCGGCGAGGTAGACGGGGATCGGGCGGGCCGGTTTGGGTCCGACCGAGGCCGGGGCGATCTCCGTCCAGCGCCCCCGGTAGGCGACCGGATCGGGGCCCCAGACGGCGGCGCAGACGTCCAACAACTCGTCCAACTGGGCGCCGCGGTCGGCGTACGGGGTGATCCCGGCGGCCCGGTACTCGTCCTGCGACCAGCCCGTTCCCAGCCCCGCCAGCACCCGTCCGCCACTGGCCGCGTCCAGCGACGCCAGCGTCCGGGCGAGCGGGAACGGCGCGTGCAGCCCGGAGACCAGCACGCTGCTGCCCAACCTGACCCGGTCGGTGACGGCGGCGGCCAGCGCGAGGGCCACCAGCGGGTCGGCGCACCGTTGGTAGAAGTCGGGCCAGGGAAGGTCCGGCACGCCGTAGAGCCCGTCGAGCGGCGCGCGCGGGAACACCGTCCGCTCGAAGACCCAGACGCTGTCGAAGCCGATCTCCTCCGCGGCGCGGGCCACGTCCCGCACCGCGCGCCGCGGGTCGTACTGCGGCATCTGGGGCAGCCCCAGTCCCAGTCGTAACGTCATGGGGCGCACCTTACGACGCGCTGCCCGGCGGCGGAACGAAGCCGACGCCGGACGTGGCGGGCCCGCTCCCGACGCCGCACCGGACCCGCCGGCTAGCCCAGCGGGGTCAGCAGGCAGCGGCCGATCAGCCCGACGCTCGCGTCCAGCCGGTCGGCGAACTCCTCCACCACGTCCGGCAGCCGGCGGACGCCCCACATCATGCGGGCCGCGGCCCAGGCGCCGTCACGGGCCCGGTCCAGGCTCCAGGAGCCGATCAGGTGGGTGAGCGGATCGGCGACGTCCAGGAGGTCGGGGCCGGGCATCAGGGTCTCCCGGATGCCCTCCTCCAGGCCGGTCAGGATCGTGCCGATGCGGTCGAAGTCGCCTTCCAGGGAGGGGGGTTCGCAGTCCAGCGCCCGACAGGTGTCCACGACGGCCAGTGCGAGGTCGTGCCCGATGTGGGCGTTGATGCCGGCCAGCGCGAACTGCAGCGGACGGACCCGGGGATGCCCGCGCAGCTGGAACAGCGGCCGCCAACAGGCCGGCGGTCGCCGCCCGGTGGCGTCGGCGTCCACCGCGGTGAAGTAGCGACGGGCGAACTGGACGTCCAACTCGCCGGCGGCCACCGGGTCCTCGAAGGCACCGCCCCCCACCCGTTGGGCGACGGCCTCGGTGACGGTCAAGTAGACCCGGTTGAACACGGCCACCCCGTCGTCGGCGGGCAGTGCCCCGTCCAGCGCCCGCATCCGGGCCAGTACGTGCGCCACCCCCGCCTGCTCCGCGGGTCCGGTGGGGCCCGCGGCGCCGTCGGCGGGTCCTGCGGCGGTGTGCTGCGGGCCGTTGCCGCCGTGCTGCTGAAGGGTCGTCATCCGCTCAGCGTGACATCGGCGCGACCTCGAATACGGCCAAGAACATGGCGAGTTGACCGGATCGGCGTAATAATCGGCGCGCCGTCCTGAGGTACTTCCCCGGTACCTCCCGCGCATCCGGCGTCCCTTGAGAAAACAATATCCACTCGGCATCCCAGGAAACGCCGCATGACCGCGGCGCGGAATTCCGGAGGTTGATCCGTGTCCCGAAGACGTGCCGCCGCGCTGGTCACGCCGCTGCTCGCGGTCTCGGTGCTGACCGCGGCCGCCGCTCCGGCCCACGCCGTCCCCGCCGACAGGCCGCAGGTGATGGCGGGCTTCACGCAGACCAGCGCGGCCAGTTACGGCAACTGGCTGGCCGCCCGCGACGCTCAGGGAAAATGGGCCGTCTACGCCTTCGACTGGTCCACCGACTATTGCTCCAAGTCGCCGGACAACCCCTTCGGCTTCCCTTTCAAGCTCTCCTGTGCCCGGCACGACTTCGGTTACCGCAACTACAAGAAGGCGGGCACGTTCGCCGCCAACAAGACCCGCCTGGACCGTGCCCTGTACGAGGATGTGAAGCGGGTCTGCGCCGGTTATTCCGGCGCGCAGAAGACGTCCTGCAACGGACTTGCCTGGACGTATTACCAGGCCGTCAAGAAACTCGGAAAGTAACCCCGGCGACGCTCCGGGGGCGCGGCCGGCCGCCCCACCGCGCCCCCGGGTCCGCCGCACGGCGGACATCGTGGTGGAAGCGGTCAGCGCCGCGGGTCGCCGGCCGATCGCGGTCGAGTTTGTCCTGAAGCCGCGGTTCGGTTATGAATCCCCTCGGCTCTGTGACGTGCAGGGCGTCGCAGAAGTGGAGAGCGTTCATGGTCGGCTTGCGGTGGAAGGTTCACGGGGACGGGCGGCACCTGAAGCCGGGGGAGGTCGTCAAGCCGGGGGAGCGCCTGACGTGGGGACGCACGATCGCGCTGGGCGCGCAGCACGTCGTCTCGATGATCGGCGCGTGCTTCGTCGCCCCGGTCCTCATGGGGTTGGACCCGAGCCTGGCCCTCATGGCCTCGGGCGTCGCCACCGTGCTCTTCCTGGTGGTGACGCGCGGGCGCATCCCGAGCTACCTGGGGTCGTCGCTCTCCTTCGTCGGCGTGTCCGCGGTGATCGCCGGTCAGGGCGGGGACGCCGGCACCCTGACGGGCGCCATGCTCGTCGTCGGCGCCTGTCTGGCGGGCTGCGGCATCGTCATCCACGTCCTCGGGGCCCGGGTGATCCATGCGGTCCTCCCGCCCGTCGTGACGGGTGCCGTCGTGATGCTGATCGGCTTCAACCTGGCACCGGTGACGGCCTCGACCTACTGGCCGCAGGACCAGTGGACGGCCCTGGCGACCATGATGTTCACCGGCCTCGCCCTGGTCGTGCTCCGGGGTTTCTGGTCACGGGTCGCGATCTTCCTCGGCCTGGTCTTCGGCTACGTGCTGTCGTGGATCCTCGACCGCACCACCGGAATGATCCATGCGGCCAACGGCGCGGGGAAGGTGACCGACCACTGGCGCATCGACTTCTCCGGTGTCCAGAAGGCCGACTGGATCGGGCTGCCGACGTTCCACGCACCGAACTTCTCGGCCTCCGCCGTGTTGGTGGCACTCCCGGTCCTGGTGGCCCTCGTCGCGGAGAACACCGGGCACGTCAAGGCGGTCGGGGAGATGACCGGTGACGCCCTGGACGACAAGATGGGGCTGGCCATCGTCGCCGACGGCACGGCAACGGTCCTGTCGACGGCGGTCGGCGGTCCCGCCACGACGACGTACGCCGAGAACATCGGGGTGATGGCGGCGACCCGGGTCTACTCCACCGCGGCCTACTGGGCGGCGGCCGGCTTCGCCGTCCTCTTCGGCCTGTGCCCGAAGTTCGGCGCGGTGGTCGCCGCGATCCCCGGCGGGGTGCTCGGCGGCATCACGGTCATCCTCTACGGCATGATCGGCTTGCTGGGCGCGCAGATCTGGATCCGGAACAAGGTCGACTTCACGGTTCCGCTGAACCTCATTCCCGCCGCGGCCGGCATCATCATCGCGATCGGCGGCGTCTCGCTGAAGTTCACGGAGCACTTCGAACTCGGTGGCATCGCACTGGGCACGCTCATCGTGCTGACCGGCTATCACGGGCTGCGCTGGCTTTCCCAGGCGGCCGGCCAGGGCCGCATGCCCCTGCTGGACGCGGGGACCAGCGACTACGACAGTTCTGCCGACCGCAACGATCGATAGGAGACGGACGATGACCCGCGTGGAGTCGGACCGGACCGGTTACCGGGAGGTCGCGGCGCGCATCCGCGCCGACGTGGAGGCCGGCGTCTGGCCGACCGGCCGGCCGATCCCCGGCATCGACCGGCTGAAGGACCGCTACGAAGTGGCCCGCCAGACGGCCAACCGCGCGGTCCAGCACCTGGTGTCGGAGGGGCTGCTGTACAGCGAGGGGCGCCGCGGCACGTTCATCCGCCCCGCGGCCCCCGCGCGGACGGTGGCCCGGGACCGGCACGTCCGCCGCGACGCGCGGGGCTACTTCTTCGGCCCGAACGCGGCGGATTGGCGCGGCGTCGGCACTCCGACCCAGGAAGTGGGCCCGCCGCCGGCCGACGCGGCGGAGCTGCTCGGCGTCGCCGCGGGCGAACCCGTGCTGATCAGGGACCGCGCCATCGGCCCGCCGGACGCCTCCCACCCCTGGCAACTGGCGACGTCCTACCTCCCGATGACGCTCGTCGACCGGCTCCCGGTCCTCGGTGCGGACGAGACCGGGCCCGGGGGCATCTACGACCGGATCGAAGAGCACTTCGGCGCCGCGCTCTCCTGGGAGGAGACGGTGGCCGCCCGGCCCGCCGACGACCGCGAGCAGCGGCTCCTGCGGATCGGGGCCGGCCTGCCGGTCCTGGTGATCACGCGGGTGTCCCGGGTCGGGGAGCAGGTCGTGGAGGTGAACCGCACCCGGATGTCCGCCGATCGCTTCACCGTGACGTATGCGGTGGCGCGCGACGAGGAGACCGCGCGCTGGCCGCGCGCGGGCGGGCGGGACTAGGGCGTGTCCGACGGGTCAGGGCCGGATCGGCGGGACCTCGGCCCGGCGGGCGTCGCCCCGCCGGGCCGTCGGTCTACTACTCCACCGCGTACAGGAGCCGGTACTCCGCCCCGTCCGCGCGGAAGCGCAGACTGCGCTCGCCGGGCGTGTCCGTGATCCACTGCTCCCCGAGCCCGCCGTCCCCGCCCGGGGTGCCGGTCTCCCCGAGGGAGACGGCGATCGTCCCCGTGAAGTCGCAGTCGTACTTCACGGTGTACATCCGGTCTCCCAGCACCGTTCCGTTCCAGACGGTGCCGCGGTCCTGGACGACGAGCCGCTGCTCGTCGAAGCCGCCCCAGCCCTCAGTCGTGACGCACGTGAGCTTCTCCAGATACAGCTTGGCCATGCCGTCCCCTGTGAACGATCCTTCTCGACCCTGCACATCCTGTCGATCGGCAATAAACGATCACTAAACGTACGGGCGCGGCGTTCGTACCGATCCGGGAGGCCGCAGACGCCGCGTCGAGAGCGGCAACGGACTCGTTAGGCTCCGATTCCATGGGCTTCACAGTGATCGCTCGCGTCAGCATGGGCTATGCCCTCGTCCTGGTGTCCCTCTTCACCCTGATAGTCATCGGCTCCCTGTTCGTGGCACGGGACGCCCTGCTCTCCGACTACCCGCCCGCGATCAGGGAGCGGTACGGGACGCAGAGCGCACGCGGCCGGCGGACCGCGGCGGTGGCCGGCCTGCTGAACCTCGCGCTGTTCATCGCCGTTCCGGTGGTCGGCGTGCTGGACCTGCACGGCCGGACCGAGGGACGCCTGGGCTTCCTGCCGCCGTTCGTCCTGGGGACCACCGGCTTCCTCGCCCTGACCCTGTTCGACCTGCTGGTCATCGACTGGCTGCTGTTCTGCACCGTGCGGCCGCGCTTCATGGTGCTCCCCGGCACCGAGGGCATGCCGGAATACCGTGACCTCGCCTTCCACGCCAAGGTGCTGGTCCCCCGCCCCGTTCCCTGGCCGCTCCTGGCCGTCCCCGGCTACGGGGCGCTGGTGGGAGGGCTGGCCTGGCTCGTCGAGACCGTGGCCGCCTGAGGGGCCGGGCGCGGGCGGTGCGGCGGCGCGGGCGGGGCCTCGTCGGGGACCGTCGTGCACGGGTGGACGCAAAGCATTCTAAGCAGCCGCTTACTATGGCTCGGGCTCGTCGCGCCGGACCGCCGGCGCCGCCCGCACCGGACCACCCACTCGGATTTCCCAGGAGCACCACCCGTGACCGTTGAACCCCTCCAGGCCGCCGCCCCCGTCCCCTACGGGCAACTGGTCCCCGTCACGGTCCACTTCGACGACCTCGACGCGCTCGGCATGCTCCACAACTCCCGCTACCCGCTGCTCGCCGAACGTGCCTGGGCGGAGTACTGGCACGGCCTCGGCTTCGGCTTCGACGGTGACTGGGCGACCGCGGGCGACATGTGCAACGTCATCAAGGAGATGAAGGTCTCCTACGAGCGCCCGGTCACCCGCGCCGGCCACTACGCCGCGCACCTGTGGGTCGAACGCCTCGGCCGCACCAGCCTGACCTACGGCTTCCGGCTCTGCTCCGCCGACGGCACCGACACCCACGCCCAGGGCCACCGCGTGCTGGTCCGCGTCGACCCGCAGTCCCTGCGCCCCACCCCGTGGTCGGACCGGGCCCGGACGATCGCCGCGGACCTGCTCCGGCCGGAGCAGGCGGACGACGAGGCCGCCGCGGCCTGAGCGGCGGCGGTCAGGAGCGTTCCAGGCCGCTGCCGCGGTCGGCGGGTGCCGGCCCGCCCGTCGACGCCGTCCGGGCCGGTACCCGCAGCACCCGGGCCCCCGCCACCAGGCCGCAGGTCAACACCGCCACCAGGGCGAACGAGCCCGTCAGGGACGTCGCCTGGGCGATTCCGCCGATCGCGGAGGGGGCGATCAGCCCCGAGGTGTAGGTGATCGTGGCCACCCCGGCGATGGCCTGGCTGGGGGCCGGGCCACTGTGCCCGGCCGCCGCGAACGCCAGCGGAACCACCACCGCGATCCCCAGTCCGACCAGGCCGAAGCCGGCCAGCGCCGGCGCCGGATGGCCGGCGGTGACGATCAACAGCCCGCCGACGGTGGCCAGCACCCCGCCCGCCCGGACCGTGCGCACCGGGCCGAAGCGGGCCACCACCCTGTCCCCGGCCAGCCGCGCGACCGCCATGGTGCAGGAGAACGCGGTGGTGGAGGCGGCCGCCAGCCCCGCGTCCGTGCCCAACCGGTCGCGGAGGTAGACCGCCGACCAGTCCAACGAGGCGCCCTCGGCGAACACCGCGCAGAACCCTATGACGCCGATGACCAGCGCCGACCGGGGCGGCAGCGCGAAGCGCGGCGGCGGATGCTCCTCGGGGCCGCTGCGCAGGTCCAGTACGCCCTGGCAGGCGAGCGCCCCGAGCACGGTCAACACCAGTGCGGCGCCGGCCAGATGGAGCCGGGCGTCGGTGCCGCTGTGCGCGGCGACGGTGCCGACCGCCGAGCCGAGCAGCGCGCCCAGGCTCCACATGCCGTGCAGCCCGGACATGATCGGCTTCCCCCACCGGTCCTCGGTCTCCACGCCCAGTGCGTTCATCGCCACGTCCGCCGTGCCCGAGGTGCCGCCGTAGACCAACAGCGCGCCGCACAGCACGAGGAGGTTGGGGGAGAGGGCGGGCAGCGCCAGCGACAGGGTCCACAGGGCGAGCAGGGCGCGCAGCGCCGTGCGGGCGCCGAAACGGTGGCTGATCCGGCCGGCCAGCGGCATCGCCAGCGACGCGCCGATCGCCGGGAAGGCGAGGGCCAGGCCGAGTTGACCCGGTGGGATCTGGGTGTGGTCCTGGATCCAGGGGATGCGGGTGGCGAAGTTTCCGGTGACCGATCCGTGGACGAGGAACACCGCGGCGATCGCCCAACGGGCGCGGCGCAGCCGGTGGTCGGGAAGTGGGGGCAGCGGGGCGCGGGGGGTGGCGTCGGGAACGCCGTGGCCAGCCATGGCCGGTAAACTATCAGGAACCCTGCCTGATAATAAGAGTGACGGCTCGTCAGGATGGAAGAATCCAGCCATGCATGCACCGCTCGCGGCAGCCGCCGGCCGTACCGCCTCCCCGGCCACCGCCCGGCTCATCAACGACCGACTGGCCCTCCAACTCCTCCAGTCCGAGGGCCCTTTGACGGCAAATCAACTCAAGAACCTGACCGGACTGTCCCGCCCCACCGTCGCGGACCTCGTCGACCGCCTCCAGGCTGCCGGACTGGTCGCCGTGGTCGGCGAGAGCGGTGCCCAGCGCCGCGGCCCCAACGCCCGGCTCTACGGGATCGTCGCCGACCGCGCCCACCTGCTCGGCCTCGACCTGCGCACCCGCACCCTCACCGTGGCGGTCGCCGACCTCCTCGGCCGGGTGCGGGCCGAACGCACCGTGCCGGTCGGCGCGCCCGCCGCCGACCGGCCGGCCGCCACCCCGGCCGACACCACCGCAGCGGCCCTCGCCACCGCGCTCGCCGCCGTCGACACGACGCTCGCCGAGGCCGGGGCCACCGCTCCGCACACCCTCGCCATCGGCGCACCCGGCCTGGTCGACCCGGTCACCGGGCGGCTCGGCGGCTCCGCCCCCACCTGGCACGCCGCGCTGATCGGCGCCCTGCGCGACCGCCGGACCGGCACCCTGCTGCTGGAGAACGAGGTCAACCTCGCCGCCCTCGCCGAACAGCGCGACGGCGCCGCCCGCGACCGCGACACCTTCGTCCTGCTCTGGCTCGGCCACGGCACCGGCGCCGCCGTGGTCCTGGACGGTGCGGTGCGGCGCGGCGCCTCCGGCGGCGCCGGCGAGATCGGCTTCCTGCCCGTCCCGGGCACCGGCGGACTGCCCTCCGCCACCGGCTGCGACGGCGGCTTCCACTCCCTGGCCGGCTCCGCCGCGATCAGTCGGCTCGCCGCGGAACACGGCCGCCCGGTGCCCCCCGCCGACGGCCCGGAACGCACCGACGCCCCGCCCGCCGAAGCCCTGGTCCGCAACGCGGTGGCCGCGGGCGACGCCGCTGCCGGCTTCCTCGACGACCTGGCCGCCCGGATCGCGCTCGGCGTGTCGGGCGTGTGCGCGGTGCTCGATCCCGGGTGCGTCGTGCTCGGCGGCGAGATCGGCCGGGCCGGCGGCGCGCCGCTCGCCGAGCGCGTCGCCGACCACCTCGCCCGGCTCTCCCCGCTGCACACCGACGTCCGGGCCGGCACGGTCGGCGGCCGGGCGGTGCTGCGCGGCGCGGTGCTCGCCGCCCGGGACGCCGCGCAGGACGACCTGTTCGGTCCCGCCGGCTGAACCCGCCGGGACCGGCCCGGGCCCCGTCGCGCCCCGGGCCCGCGCCGGCCACCGGCTCACCCGCCGGTCCGGGCCGCCAGGAACTCCCCGTAGGTGCGACGGCCCACCGCGTGCTCGGGCGTGAGGTTCTCGCCGCGCCGCAGCGCAGCGACCGTCGGGCCGGGCAGCCACACCGGCAGCGGCAGCCGACGCCGCCCGCCGGCCCGCAGCGTCATCCGGACCACCTCGTCGGCCGTCAGCACCTCGGGCCCGCCCACGTCGGCGACCCGCCCGGCCGGCCCGAGCAGCGCCAACTCGGCGAGCCGGTCGGCCACTTCGCCGGAGTCCACCGGCTGGAAGCGGACCCCCGCGGGTACCGGGAGGACCGGCGAACGGGCCCCCGTCTTGACCAGGTGCAGCAGCAGGTCGTGGAACTGCGTCGTCCGCAGCACCGTGAAGCCGATCCCGGACTCCGCCACCAGCCGCTCCACCGCGAGCTTGGCGCGGTAGTAGCGCAGCGGGATCCGGTCCACGCCGACGATCGAGATGTAGACCAGGTGCCGGACGCCGGCTCCGCGCGCCGCTTCGACGAGCCGTCCGGCCGCCTCCGCGTCGCCGCCGGCGAGGGTGGAGGCGCAGTGCACGACCGTGCCCACGCCCGCCACCGCCTCCGCCAGCCCGGTGCCGTCCCGCAGGTCGACCGCGTACGACCGCGGGCGGGGCCGCGCGACCCCGGTGTGCGGGTGGCGGCTCAGCGACCGGACGCCGTGGCCGGCGGTCAGCAGCCGGTCGACCACGGCGCGCCCGAGGGTGCCCGTGCCGCCGGTGACCAGGATCTCCGTCGTGTCCGTCATCGCGGACCCTCCTTGCATGCGGGGAAAAGGCAGAAAGGGAAGAGAAAGGGAAGAGAAGGGGAGAGGGGAGAAGGTGGGCGTACCGACCCATGACGGAACACCGGACGTGACGGTGACGGACGGCGCGCCCACGCCCTGTGAGACAGCCCACAGCGCTTCGCTCGCATGGCCGACGATCGGCCGTGGCAGACTGGAGCTGTACTGACATAAGCAGCAGCGCACTCCGGGGTCGGTGTAATTCCGAACCGGCGGTTATAGTCCGCGACCCGTCCGCAGCCAGCGGCCGGTTGAGCAGGTGAAATTCCTGCACCGACGGTGAAAGTCCGGATGGGAGGCAGTGCGCGGCGGGCCAGCTTGAGGTACACCGCCGTCGGCGGCGCGTCCGGACGTCTCGTTCGGTCGGGCCGTTCCGTGCCGACCCGGTGTCCTTCGGCTTCAGCGTCCGCTCCTGTCGTCCAGACAGCCCCGGAGTCCGTGCCCGATGAGGCAGGAGGACCCGGTGGCCACCTCAGCCCCCGTGGAGACCGCGGCGATGCGCCGGGCCATCGAGCTCGCCGCCCGCGGCCTCGGTCACACCAGCCCGAACCCGGTCGTCGGTTGTGTCGTCCTGGATTCCGCGGGCCGCACCGCGGGCGAGGGCTGGCATCAACGGGCCGGCGGACCGCACGCCGAGGTTCACGCCCTACGGGCCGCCGGCGAGCGCGCCCGGGGTGGCACCGCGGTGGTCACTCTGGAGCCCTGCAACCACACCGGTCGCACCGGCCCCTGTGCCCGGGCGCTGATCGACGCCGGCGTCGCCCGCGTCGTCTACGCCGTCTCCGACCCCAACCCCTCCGCCACCGGCGGCGCACTGACCCTGGCCGAGGCCGGGATCGACGTCGAGGGCGGACTGCTCGCCGACGAGGCCGCCGCCGGCAACGAAGCCTGGTTGACCTCGGTGCTGCGCGGCCGCCCGTTCGTCCTCTGGAAATACGCCGCCACGCTGGACGGCAGGATCGCCGCCGCCGACGGCACCAGCCGCTGGATCTCCTCGCCCGAGTCCCGCGCCGACGTGCACCGGCTGCGCGCCGCCGCGGACGCCGTGATCGTCGGCTCGGGCACCGCCCGCGCCGACGATCCGCAGCTCGGCGCGCGGGTCTCCGGGCTCGCGGACGACGCGGTCAGCCAGCCGCTGCGGGTGGTCGTCGACTCCAGCGCCAGCGCCGTCAAGGCCGGCGCCCGGGTCCTGGACGGCACCGCGCCGACCCTGATCGCGGTCGCCGAGGACGCGGACGCCGCCCACCTCGAAGGGCTCGCCCCGCTCGTCCGGCTGCCGCGCGCACCGCAGGGGCGCGGCCTGTCCATCCCCGCCCTGCTCCAGGCCCTCCAGGCCCGCGACGTGCGGTCCGTACTGCTCGAAGGCGGGCCGACGCTGGCCGGCGCCTTCCTCGCCGCCGGGGCCGTCGACAAGGTCGTCGGCTACCTCGCGCCGGTGCTGCTCGGTGCCGGCCCGTCCGTCGTCGGCGACGTCGGAATCACCACCCTCACCCAGGCGTTGCGGCTCGACGTGACCGACACCGATCGGCTCGGCCCCGACCTGCGCATCACCGCCACCGTGTCCCACCCCGCCACTGCCGGGACGCGGCCCCGGCCCGTCACCGCCCGTGCAGCCAAGGGCTCCGCCTCCGCACTCCGTCCCGAGGAGAACTGACGTGTTCACCGGAATCGTCGAAGAACTGGGTGAGGTCGTCGCCGTCGAGAACCTCGGCGACAGCTCCCTCTTCCGCCTGCGCGGCCCCGTCGTCACCGAGGGCGCCAAGCACGGCGACTCGATCGCCGTCAACGGCGTCTGCCTGACCGTCGTGGACACCGCGGACGGCGAGTTCACCGCCGACGTGATGGCCGAGACCCTGCAGCGCTCCAGCCTCGGCGCGCTGACCATCGGCTCCCGGGTCAACCTGGAACGCCCGATGGCCCTCGGCGGACGGCTCGGCGGCCACCTCGTCCAAGGCCACGTCGACGGCACCGGCACCATCGTCGAGCGCACCCCCGGCGAACGCTGGGAGTTGGTGAAGGTCGCGCTGCCCGCCCAACTCGCCCGCTACGTCGTCGAGAAGGGCTCCATCACGGTCGACGGCGTCAGCCTCACCGTCGTCGACGCCGCCGACGACCACTTCACCATCAGCCTCATCCCCACCACCCTCGCCCTGACCACGCTCGGCATCAAGGCGCCCGGCGACCCGGTCAACCTGGAGGTGGACGTGCTCGCCAAGTACGTCGAGCGGCTGCTCGGCCGGGGCGACGGGGACGCCGGCGACCTCGCGGAGATCAAGGAGATGGACCGGTGAGCGTCCTCGACTGGCTCAACGGCCCGGCCTTCACGGCCTTCGGCCAGCGGGTCATCTGGTCCGACATGATCGGCAACACCGTCGGCCTGGCCGCCCTCGCGCTCGGCTGGCGACGCTCGATCTGGACCTGGCCCACCCAGTTCCTTTCCGGCGTCATCCTCGTCGCGGCCTACGCCTCCGCCCACCTCAGCGGCGGCGTAGGCAAGCAACTGCTGGTCATCGGCGTGGCGCTGTGGGGCTGGCGGCAGTGGCAGCGCGGCCGGCGGCAGGCCCAGGACGGCTCGATCGCCGTCCGGTTCGCCACCTGGCGCGAGCGCGGGCTGCTGATCGGCGGCACCGCCCTCGGCACGCTCGCCGTCGGCGGCCTGTTCGCCCTGGTCCCGCAGCTGTCCTGGAACCCCTGGCCGGACGCCTACATCTTCGTCGGCACGCTCGCCGCGATGGTCGCCCAGGCCCGCGGGCTGGTCGAGTTCTGGTTCGCCTGGCTGCTGGTCGACGTGGTCGGCGTCCCGCTGGCCTTCAGCAGCGGCCTGGCCTTCTCCGGGCTCGTCTACGTCGTCTACCTCGCGCTCGTCGCCTGGGGCATGCGCGACTGGTGGCTCCGCTCGCGGACCGCCGCCGAACGCCCCGCACTGGAAGGAGCCGCAGCATGACCGCACTGCAGAGCTGGTACGGCGAGACCGGGGCCGGCGCGCTCACGCTCGACCCGATCGAGCGGGCGATCGCCGACATCGCCGCCGGCCGGCCGGTCGTCGTGGTCGACGACGAGAGCCGGGAGAACGAGGGCGACCTGATCGTCGCGGCCGAGAAGGCCACCCCGGAGATCGTCGCGTTCATGATGAGCGAGTGCCGCGGTCTGATCTGCGCCCCCATGGAGGGCCCCGACCTGGACCGCCTCGACCTCCCGCAGATGGTCGACCGGAACACCGAGTCGATGGGCACCGCCTTCACCGTCTCGGTCGACGCCACCGCCGCGCACGGCGTCAGCACCGGCATCTCCGCCGCCGACCGCGCCACCACCCTCAGGCTGCTGGCCGCCGGCGGCTCGACCGCCGGCGACTTCGTCCGGCCCGGCCACGTCTTCCCGCTGCGCGCCAAGCCCGGCGGCGTGCTGGTCCGCAACGGGCACACCGAGGCCGGGGTGGACCTCGCCCGCCTGGCCGGACTGCGCCCGGCCGCCGCCATCGTCGAGATCGCCGGTGAGGACGGCACCATGTTGCGGCTGCCCGAGCTGGTCCCGTTCGCCCGCAAGCACGGGTTGGCGATCATCTCCATCGAGGACCTGATCGCCTACCGCCGGTCCGCCGAACCCACGGTCCGCCGCGAGGCCACCACCCGGCTGCCCACCGCCCACGGCGAGTTCACCGCCCACGGCTACCGCTCCACGGCCGACGGCGTCGAGCACGTCGCCCTGGTCGCCGGCGACCTCGGCGACGGCGAGGACGTCCTGGTCCGGATCCACTCCGAGTGCCTGACCGGCGACGTCTTCCAGTCGCAGCGCTGCGACTGCGGCCCCCAGCTGGCGGAGTCGCTGCGCCGGATCGACGAGGCCGGCCGCGGCGTGGTGGTCTACCTCCGCGGCCACGAGGGACGCGGCATCGGACTGCTGTCCAAGCTGCGCGCCTACGAGCTCCAGGAGCGCGGCCGGGACACCCTCGACGCCAACCTCGAACTGGGGCTGCCGGCCGACTCCCGGGACTACGGCGCCGGCGCCCAGATGCTCCGCGACCTCGGCGTGCGCTCGCTGCGCCTGATGACCAACAACCCCGAGAAGACCGCCGCCCTGGTGCGCCACGGCCTCACCGTCACCGGCCGCGAGCCGATGCCCGTCCAGGCCGGCGAGCACAACCTGCGGTACCTGCGCACCAAGCGCGACCGGATGGGCCACGACCTGCCCTGGCTGGACGGCACACCGAGCACCTGCGCCAACCAGTGACCACCCCATCACCACGTCAACCGAACACCGACACGTCACCCGTACGAGGAGAAGCATGAGCGGCAAGGGCGCACCCGAACTGACCGTGAAGAACTGTGGCGACCTGCGGGTGGCCGTGATCGCCGCACAGTGGCACCAGCAGGTCATGGACGGCCTGGTGGACGGCGCGCTGCGGGCCCTGGGCGACCTGGGCATCGACGAGCCGACGCTGCTGCGGGTGCCCGGAACCTTCGAGCTGCCGGTCGTCGCCAAGGTTCTCGCCGGCCGCGGCTACGACGCGGTGGTCGCGCTGGGCGTGGTGATCCGCGGCGGCACCCCGCACTTCGACTACGTGTGCCAGGGCGTCACCCAGGGCCTGACCCAGGTCGCGGTGGACACCGGCGTTCCGGTCGGCTTCGGCGTGTTGACCTGCGACACCGAGGAGCAGGCGCTGGACCGTGCCGGACTGCCCGGATCCGTCGAGGACAAGGGGCACGAGGCGGTCACCGCCGCCGTCGCCACCGCCGCGACGCTCCGCACCGTCGCGGAGCCCTGGCGCTGAGCCGCCCCGATCAGTCCCCGGTCGGAGGCGCCCCGGCCCACCGGCCTTCGCACGAGGCGCTGCGCGTCGCAGCGACGTCACCGCGTAGGGTAGGCGCCATCATGTCCAAGAAGACGTTCGAGGAGCTCTTCGCCGAGCTCCAGCAGAAGGCCGCCACGGGCGACCCCGCCACCTCCCGCACCGCCGAACTCGTGCAGGCCGGTGTCCACACGATCGGCAAGAAGATCGTCGAAGAGGCCGCGGAGGTGTGGATGGCCGCGGAGCACGAGTCCCACGACGCCGCCGCCGAGGAGATCTCGCAGCTCCTCTACCACCTCCAGGTGATGATGGTCGCCAAGGGAATCTCCCTCGACGACGTCTACGCCCACCTCTGATCCAGCCACCCCCACGCACGTCCCCAACTCCCTTAGCTGCAAAGGAAATCGCTGTCATGCTGCGCATCGCTGTCCCCAACAAGGGTTCACTGTCCGAGCCTGCGTCGGCGATGCTCCATGAGGCCGGCTACCGCCAGCGCAAGGACCGCCGCGAACTGGTCCTGGTCGACGCGGAGAACGACGTCGAGTTCTTCTTCCTGCGCCCCCGCGACATCGCGGTCTACGTGGGCTCCGGCAAGCTCGACATCGGCATCACCGGCCGCGACCTGCTGCTGGACTCCGGCTCGCCGGCCGAGGAGATCCTCCAGCTCGGCTTCGCCGGCTCCACGTTCCGCTACGCCACCCGTCCCGGGACCGCCAAGGACGTCAGCGAGTTCGGCGGGATGACCATCGCCACCTCCTTCTCCGGCCTGGTCACCAAGCACCTCGCCGACAACGGGGTGGACGCCTCCGTCGTCCACCTCGACGGCGCGGTCGAGACCGCCATCCAGCTCGGCGTCGCCCAGATCATCGCCGACGTCGTGGAGACCGGCACCACCCTGCGCAACGCCGGCCTGGAGATCATCGGCGAGCCGATCCTGAAGTCCGAGGCCGTGGTCATCCGCGGCACCGGCGCCCCGGACGACGACCCGAAGGTCCGCCAGTTCCTCCGCCGCATGCAGGGCGTCCTGGTGGCCCGCCGGTACGTGATGATGGACTACGACATCCGCGTCGACCAGGTCGAGAAGGCCGTGGCGCTCACCCCGGGCCTGGAGTCCCCGACCGTCTCCCCGCTGCACCACGAAGGCTGGGTCGCGGTCCGCTCCATGGTTCCGGCCAAGGACGCCCAGCGCATCATGGACGAGCTGTACGACCTCGGCGCCCGGGCGATCCTGACCACCGGCATCCACGCCTGCCGGCTCTGACGCACCGCCGCCACCGCCGCCAGCACCTCCAACCCTCCTGACGGAAGACGACACGTGTCCGCGCCCGCGTCCCCCGCTGCCGCCCTGCCCGCCCTCCCGGTGACCTTCCGGCCGTCCCGCACCCGGGCCGTCCTGTACACCGTCGGGATCGCCCAGCTCGCCGCCCTCACCGCGATCGCGGTGCTGCTGCCGGAGCTGAGCGGCGGCGAGCGGATCAGCTTCGTCGGCACCGGGGTGCTCGTGGGCGCCGTCCTCCTACTGCTCAGCCGCCCCCGGGTGGTCGCGCGGCAGGAGGGCGTCACGGTCGTCAACCTCACCACCCGACGCGACCTGGCGTGGGCCCAGGTCCTGGGCGTCAACCTCCGTGCCGGCGACCCCTGGGTCCATCTGGACCTCGCCGACGGCACCAGCCTGCCCGCGATGGGCATCCAGCCCGGCGTCGCCCGGGAGCAGGCCATCCGCGACGCCCGTGCGCTCCGCGACCTCGTCGAGCGGCACGGTGCCGTCGACCACACGGCCCGCTGACCCTGCCGCAAGGCGGGCCCCGCTGTTTACTCTGTTCTCCGGGGTGCACCCGCACCCCTGCCCCTGAGTGGGCCCCAACGACCCGAGGAGTGACTCCCTCCGGCAATGGACGGATCGTCCTGTAGTACCTGCGCCGCCCCTCCCGAACCTCCGCATACGATGGAGGCGGCGGCATGACCGGCCCCCTGCTGCTCCTCCTTGCGGCACTCGCACTGATCTTGGCCAACGGCTTCTTCGTGGCCGCCGAGTTCGGCCTCGTCACCGTCGAGAAGGCGGACGCCGAACGGGCCGCCGCCGACGGCGACCGCCGGGCCGGCACCGTGGTCTCCGCACTGCGCGAACTCTCCTTCCAGCTCTCCGGCACCCAACTCGGCATCACCATCACCTCCTTGGTGGTCGGCATGCTCGCCGAGCCGGCGCTGGCCGAACTGCTGTCCGGCCCGCTGCTCGCACTCGGCCTGCCCAAGGGCGCCGTCCCGGGCATCGCGGTGGTCATCGGCATGTTGGTCGCCTCCGCCGTCCAGATGGTCATCGGCGAGCTGGTGCCCAAGAACTGGGCGGTCTCCAAGCCGCTCCAGGTCGCCCGCTTCGTCGCCGGCCCCCAGGACGCGTTCTCCCGCTTCTTCCGGCCGGTGATCACCATGCTGAACACCGTCGCCAACCGGCTGGTCCGCGCCCTGGGCGTGGAGCCGACCGACGAACTGGCCTCCGCCCGCACCCCCGGCGAGCTGGTCTCGCTGGCCCGGCACTCCGCCCTGGCCGGTGCGATCGAGCAGGACACCGCGGACCTCTTCGTCCGCACCCTCTCACTCGGCGACCTCACCGCGGAGAACGTGATGACGCCCCGCGTCCGGGTCAGCGCCCTCCAGGCCAACGCCACCGCCGAGGACGTCGTCAACCTCACCCGGGCCACCGGCCTCTCCCGCTTCCCCGTCTACCGCACCCGGCTCGACGAGATCGTCGGCATGGTGCACCTCAAGGACGCCCTGGCGGTCCCCGCCGAGGAGCGGCTGCGCATCCCGGCGGCCCGGATCGCGGTGCCGCCGCTGCTGGTGCCCGAGACGCTGCCGGTGCAGCCGCTGCTGGAGCGACTGCGCAGCGAGCAGCCGATCGCCGTCGTCGTCGACGAGTACGGCGGCACCGCCGGCGTGGTCACCCTGGAGGACATCATCGAGGAACTCGTCGGCGAGGTCCGCGACGAGCACGACCGGGTGGACCTGCCCGAACTGGGTCAGGCCCCGCCCGAGGACGGCCGCCCCGCCTGGGACGCCGACGGCGGCTGCCGGGTCGACACCCTGCGTCGCATCGGCCTGGACGCCCCCGACGGCCCGTACGAGACGGTCGCCGGCCTGGTCGCCCACATACTCGGCCGGATCCCGGCCCCCGGCGACACCGCGGAGCTCGACGGGTGGCGCCTGCGGGTGCGGCTGGTCGCGCACCACCGCGCCGAGCGGATACGGCTGGTCCGGCTGGCGACCCCGGTCGTCCCCGAGGCCGCCCGCGAGCGGGTCGCTGCCGGTGCGGAGGTGGCCCGATGACCATGGCCCAGCTCCTCCTCGCGCTGCTGCTCGTGCTCGTCAACGGCTTCTTCGTCGGCGCCGAGTTCGCCCTGGTCTCGGTCCGCCGCAGCCAGGTCGAACCGCTCGCCGCCATGGGTTCCAAACGGGCCCGCCGGGTCCTGCACGGCCTGGAGAACCTGCCGCAGATGATGGCCGCCGCCCAGTTCGGCATCACCGTCTGCTCCCTGACCCTCGGCGCGGTCGCCGAACCGACCGTCGCCAGCCTGCTGGAACCGGTCTTCGAGGCCGTCCACCTGCCCGAGGCCCTGGTCCACCCGCTGGGCTACGCCCTCGCCCTCGCGCTGGTGGTCTTCCTCCACCTGGTGATCGGCGAGATGGTCCCCAAGAACCTGGCGATGGCCGCGCCGGAGAAGACCGCCCTGTGGTTCAGCCCCGGACTGGTCGCCTTCGCCCGACTGTGCCGCCCGGTCACCGCGCTGCTCGGCGCACTGGCCCGGGGCGTGCTGCGACTCTTCCGCGTGGAGCCCAAGGACGAGGTCGAGGCGGTCTTCACTAGCGAGCAGCTCACCCACCTCGTCGAGGACTCCGGGCAGGCGGGCCTGCTCGACCCGGTCGAGCAGGAACGGCTCTCCGACGCCCTGGAGCTCGGCAGCCGACCCGTCACCGACGTGCTCCTCGACCCCGCCGGGCTGATCACCGTCGAGCCGACGGTGACGCCCCGCCAGGTGGAGGAGCTGACCGTACGGACCGGCTACTCCCGTTTCCCGGTCTGCGCGCCCGGCGGCGCCTACATGGGGTACCTGCACGTCAAGGACGTCCTGGACCTGGAGGACCGGAAGCGGGCGGTGCCGCAGCGGATCTGGCACCCGATGACCACACTGCGCGCCGAACTGCCGCTGGACGACGCCCTGACCGCGATGCGCCGGGCCGCCTCGCACCTCGCCGCGGTGGCCGACGCCAGCGGTCGGGTGCTCGGCCTGGTCGCCCTGGAAGACGTCCTGGAGATGCTGGTCGGTGAGGTCCGCGATCCGGCGCACCGCACGGAGTCGACGGCCGGCCCGGCGCCCCGCGCGGGCACCGAGCGGGTCGGCGCACCGCAGGCCGGGGCGCCACTGGCGGCCGAGGATCCCGCGCTGGCCGGCTGACGCCGGACGGACACGCGGACGTGGGGGCGCGCCGGACGTGGGGGCGCGCCGGACGACCGGCGCGCCCCCACGCGCGTCCGGCCGTCGGTGCCCTAGAAGTCCATTCCCTTGGGCGGTGCCTGCGGATCGGGCCCGCGCCCCGAGAGCACCTCGCCGTATGCCTGCATCAGGTCCGCCAGGCGGAGGGTGGCGAGGTCGTCCCGGGTCGGCGTGCCCAGCCAGGTCGACAGCCGCAGATCGCGGTAGGCGCAGCTCTTCTCGTACAGGGTCCGCAGGAACCGGCCGTTGCCCAGCTCGTCGATCCAGCCCTGCTCGACGACGTGGCCGTTGATGCTGCGCAGTTCGTCGCGGGCCTCCTCGTCCCAGCGGTCGCCGTTCTCCGCCGCCAGCACTTCGCCGATCTTGGTGAGTTCGAGCGGGCGGTAGCTGGGGAAGTCGACGCGGCTGGTGAACCGCGAGGACAGCCCGGGGTTGGCGGCCAGCAGCCGGTCCATGCCCTCGGGGTAGCCGGCCAGGATGACCACCAGCCGGTCGCGGTTGTCCTCGGCGCGCTTGAGCAGGACCTGCAGCGCCTCGTCGCCGTACGCGTCGCCCTTGCTGTAGCCGGAGTTGGACAGGCTGTACGCCTCGTCGACGAAGAGCACCCCGCCGAGCGCCGAGTCGATCAGTTCGTTCGCCTTGACCGCGGTCTGGCCGAGGAACTCTCCGACCAGATCCGCCCGTTGGGCCTCCACGAGATGGTCGCCGCCCAGCAGCCCCAGCGCGTAGAAGACCCGGCCGAGTATCCGGGCCACGGTGGTCTTGCCGGTCCCCGAGGGGCCGGAGAAGACGAAGTGCCGCTTCGGGGGCGCCACCGGCAGGCCCTGACCGGCGCGCAGCCGGGCCATCCGCAACTGCGCGGAGAGCGCCCGCACGTGCCGCTTTACCGGCTCCATGCCGACCATCCGCTCCAGCTCCGCCAGCGCCTTCTCCAGCAGCACCGGGTCGGCCGGTCCGGTGGGCAGGAGCGGGCCGCCGCGACGGCCCGGCGGGACGGTCTTCCGTCGCGCCGCGCCGCCGTCCCCCACGGGCGGCCCGGTCGTCTCGGGCGGCGGCGCGGTCGGCTCGTCGGCCAGCAGCAACTCCCGGCCGTCCACCGGGTCCAGCGGCGCCAGCGGGTCGAGGTCGCCGCCGGCCTCCTGCACCGGGCCCTGGGCGGACACCGTCGCCAGCCCGGCGCCCTCGTCCAGCCCGTCGGCCTCCGCGATGGCCGCCAACCGGGCCGCGGTGTCCATGAACGTCGGATCGACCCGGTGCACCGCGCGGTAGAGGGGGAGCGCGGCGGCACTGCGCCCGGTGCCCTCGTAGGCGCGGGCGAGCCAGTACCGCAACTCCTTGCGCTGCGGCTGCTCGCTGCGGCAGCGCATCAGCGCCGCGGCCAGCAGCGGTTCGGCCTGCCCGTACATCTCCAGCCGGACCCGTGCCATCCCGCCGAACAGCCCCGCCTCGATGCCCAGCACCGGATCGCCCAGCAGCGGTTCGGTGTGCCGGACGAGCTGGTCCCAGTCCTTGACGAGATAGGCGCGGCAGGCGTGCAGGAACCGGACCTGGGGGTCGGTCTCCACCGGGGGGCAGCCGGCCAGCGCCTGGTCCAGCTCGGCGACGTGGCGTCCGTCGAGCCAGTGCGAGGCGTGCGCCAGCAGCAGGTCACGACCGGTCTCCAGCACCGGCTGGACCCACCAGCCGAGCCAGTACCACGAGTTGAGGGAGCGCCGGTGCCGGGCGCGCTGCTCGCCGAAGCGGTCCCGGTGCTGGTGCATCCGCAGCAGCGCCATGGTGGTGTCCGCGCGCAGCGCGTGCAGTCCGAGCCAGGCGTCGGCCATCGACGGATCGAGTCGCACCGCGGACCGGAACTCCTCCTCGGCCTGGGGGTAGGCCCCCATGGTGTAGGCGTCGACCGCGCGCAACCAAGCGAGTTCGGCCGGGGCGGGCGAACCCTGAGCGCCGACTTCCATCCCGTCCCCCCACAAAACGTCCCCCCGTGGTGTACCACCGGACGTGTGCCGGGCCGTGGGTCCAGGTCCTGCTCGGTCCTGGCCGAACCGGCGTGCGGCGGGCGGGAGTTGCCCTGCCACGCACCCGGGTCCGGGTCCTGCGGTGGCACAGACTCGCATCGTACCTGCGCTGTCGGTGCAGGTCGTAGAGGGCCGCACGAGGTGGAAGCAGGGGCGGACGAGGGGGCGCACCGGCGCGAAGAGAACGGTGACCCAGGGTGAGGAAAATGCCGCCCGGCGAGCGCCGCGGTCGGTGTTCCACACAGGACGAAGCCCCCGATCACGGGGGAACAACCGGGGGCTTCGCGTCTGCAGGCGGTCCGTTGAACCGCACATTGAGAACGTAAGTCCTGTACGCCCCCTAGGTCAAGCGGAGTTGGCGCACTCGGCGGGTCCCGGTCAGTGCCCGTCGGTGTGTCAGCCATGGTCGGCTACGCAGGGTGAAATCCGGGCCCGCTCACGGCGCGTCGGCCGGTCCCACAAGCACCTCGTACCCCATCTGCCCCTGGCGTACCAGGAGATCGGCGTGCGGTCGGGACGGATCCGCCGCGAAGTGCGCGCGCTCCGCCGGAATCCAGCCATCCCAGAACGTGGAGAGCCCCGGACCGTCGCGGAGTTGGCCTCGTTCCCATGCCTGTTCGCGCGTCAGTTCCATCCACAGCAGGCACGCGGTGTACGGGCGCAGCGCGCGCCGCCCGGTGCCCACGCCCTCGACGACCACCACCGGCTCCGGCGGCAACTCCCGCACCGCGTCGAACTCCCGCCGCACCCAGTCGTAGACCTCGTAGCGCGCCGGCTCGCCCCGTGACAGCGGCGCCAGCACCTGCTCCCGGAACCGGCCGCTCCAGGCGAACAGCTCCTCGTGGGTCGCGAGGTCGTCGGTGTGCACCACCGGGGCGCCGCCCAGCGCCGCCGCCAACCGCCCGGCGAAGGTGCTCTTGCCGGATCCCGCGTGCCCGTCCACGGCGATCAGCCGCACCGGGCCGCACGACGGCGGCAGGGTGCGCAGCCGGGCGGCCAGCGAGGTCAGTACCGGGTCCGGGGTCGGGGTCATCCCACCAGCGTACGCCAGTGGTCCACACCAATATTCGTGGCGCGACGCGCGTCGGACCGCCTTCCTAAGCCCGTCCGCAACGGCAATAGTTGAGCCCACCCGCACCACCCCGCACCGCGATCCGTCCGCACCGACTGGGGGACCTCACATGACCAGCTCCGCGCCCCGGCGCACCGTCCTGGCCGCCGTGCTCGCCGCAGCCGCGGGCGCCGCCGCCCCGCCCCTGGCCGCGGCCGCCGGCGCACCCGCCCGCCGCCCCGTCCCGCCGGTTCCCGCCCCCACCGCCCGAACGAAGAGCCCCGTGGACTACCACGCCTGGACCACCGCCGCCGACTGGCACCAGGGCACCGCCCACGGCACCCGCGTCGTGGCCGCCGCCCGCCCCGGCATCGCCCTCGCCCGCCCCGCCGGCATCACCGTCTACCGCGACCCGCACACCAACAAGACCGCCACCTGGGAGTACGCCACCTGGACCAGCCCGGCGCACCGCCTGCCGGTCCCCGCCACCGAGGCCGTCGCCTCCTGGAACGCGCACACCCCCGCCGGCACCTGGATCGCCGTAGAGCTGGGCGGTACCTACTCCGACGGCGGCCGAACCCCCTGGTACGTCATGGGCCGCTGGACCGCCGGCGACGGCGAGAGCGACATCCGGCGCACCTCCGTCGACGATCAGAAGGACGGCCGGAGCGCCGTCTCCACCGACACCTTCGCCGTCGACGACCCGTCGAGCGGTCTCCGGCTGGCCGCCTACCAACTCCGCGTCACCCTGTACCGCCGACCCGGCAGCACCGACACCCCCACCGTCTGGCGCCTCGGTGCGATGGCCTCCGACCTCCCCGACCGCTTCGAGGTGCCGGCCTCCGCCCCCGGCCTCGTCGGCCGCGAACTCCAGGTCCCGCGCTACTCGCAGGAGATCCACAAGGGCCAGTACCCGCAGTACGACAACGGGGGAGAGGCGTGGTGCAGCCCCACCTCCTCCCAGATGATCATCGAGCACTGGGGCCGCCGCCCCACCCCGCAGCAGCTCTCCTGGGTCGACCCCTCCTACGCCGACCCCCAGGTCTGCCACGCCGCCCGCTACACCTTCGACTACCAGTACGACGGCTGCGGCAACTGGCCCTTCAACGCGGCCTACGCCGCCACCTACCGAGACCTCCAGGCCGTCGTCACCCGCCTCTCCTCCCTCACCGACGTCGAACGCCTCGTCCACGCCGGCCTCCCCGTCATCACCTCCCAGTCCTTCCTCAAGACCGAACTCGACGGCGCCGGCTACGGCACCGCCGGCCACCTGATGACCGTCATCGGCTTCACCCCCACCGGCGACGTCATCGCCAACGACCCGGCCTCCCCCGACGACCCCGCCGTCCGCCGCGTCTACAAGCGCCGCCAATTCGAAAACATCTGGCTGCGGACGAAGCGCCACGACGAAAAAGGCCAGGTCAAGAGCGGTTCCGGGGGTGTCTGCTACCTCTACTTCCCCGTCAACTCAACACCGACTCAGCACCGCGTCCTGCGCGAGCTCGGGATCCGGTAACAGCTCATGCCGCCAAGCCGACCGCCAGCCCCTCCGGGGGCCCTGGAAGGTCGTCGTCACGACCTGGCGGTAGCGCTCGCGGCCGTCCTGGGTGAGATGGCGGTACTGGGCGACCGTGATCCTCATGGACCGGTGTCCGAGCCGACGGGACACCTCATGAATGGCAGCCCTAGGTGTCAGGGGCGCGGTCGCCCATTTACGGCGGAGGTCGTGCGGCGTGTCATCGCGGAGCCCCAGCCGCTCGATGGCACGGTCCCATGCATTGCGGACGAGCCCGGGACAGGTCATGCCGCCTTGCTGATCGAGAACGGGGAAGCGGCCGGCATAGGCGGCGAAGAATTCAGGCAGCGGCACATCGCGCCATTCCCCTTCCTGCCGGCGCTTCGGGAGGGGGCGTAGCGGGCCGCGTCGAGGCCGCCCTTTTCCCGATACCGGACCATCTGGCGGCGCAGGCACAGCGTGTTGTCCTGCGGGCTTCTCCGCACCCCTGAACGGGAGTTGTCGGCGATGTGCTTGTGGCGTACCCCGCGAGACCTTTCCGGCGGCGGGTCGATGAAGGCGTTCTCGCGCTTGTCGTTCGACTTTGGTGGCGAAGTCCCGCCGTGTCCTTCCTGCGGTCGAACGACTTCTCACGTTGCCGGGCGCCGTGTCCGCCCGGCTGGCGGTAGTGGACAGCCCAGCGCTTTTCGAGTTCATTAGCCCCCCTTTCCTGAAACGTTGCCAAGTCCGCACCCATGCATCCGAGCATTCCGACGGGTCTTCCCGCCGGGATGTCGTTGTCGCTCGAAATTCCGGCCGTGCCAAATGTCGGACGTGGTTGAGGATTTGGCTGCGTGGCAACTCAACTCGGGCTCGGGCCTTGAGGTTGCGTCCGCCTCACCCCGCGGATGCTCGGCACCGCGCCCCACGCCACGGCCGAAGCCGAGCCGGCTCGCCGGCGCTCGTCTCGCCCGGGCCGCCTCCAACTCCGCCGCGCCCAGGCCGAGGCACCGCTCCCACTCGCCCCAGCGGGAGCCACCGCACCGGAACCAGGATCGGCCCGTTGTCGCTGCTGGTCGTGCCGATCCTCCTCACGGGTCTCTCCAGTGCTCGAAGCGGCCGGATGACGTGCAGCTCGCGAGGGGTCGGCCGGGACGGTGCACCCCGCGGCGCACGAGAGTTTGACCAGGTGGTGGGCGGGGAGGGACAGCAGGTCGTTCGCGGTGAACCGTCCGGCGCTCGCGCCGTCGTCGTTCGGGCTCGCGGTGGATCCGCAGTGCGGACCGCGAGGTCCTGGAGCAACTCGACGGCGATCCGCGTACGGAACACGGGGCGCGGTCGCCGTCCTGGAGGGGGTGGGCGTGGCCGAGGCGGTCGTGAGCGTTGACGCTCTGCGCACCGGCGCGACCAGGTCGTCTACCTGCGCGCACACAGCGCGTTCTCAACGGAGTTGAGTGCGTTGGGTAGGCGTCCCTGGGGAGGGTTGCCATCTCCGTGGTTGTCAAGGTCATCTTCACTCTTCACCTTGCGATGCGTCAGGAAGGAAACCCCGCACGCACTGTCTCGCTCAGGGGGGCGTGTGGTTAGATTGCAACCGCGCGGCCACCTGGAGCCGTGGCGCGGGGGAATAGGAGCAGTCCCTTCAATGTGGAAGGGCGCATTCGTCTCCCACGCAGTTGCCTGAGTTTCGTTGCGGGCGCGTGTTGGAGGTGCCGGAAGTCGTCCCACCGGATGGTGTTCGCGATTCACCAAAATTCGTCGTGAATCTATCGGGGCACGGAGATCTGTCGTCCACAGCGCAGACAGTATGGTCGACGGAATCTCTTGACGGATTCTTTGCGCAACAGGCAGATGCGACTCGGTGAGAAGCAATCCGGTCGGTTGATGGTCGCTACGGCGTAGTTCCGTAGTTTCGTCCCAGGTCAATAGCGTCCTGCTCGATGCCAACCGAGCGGCTTTGCAGCGAGGGTGCCCTTTAGCGTGCCGCGGCAGCAATGCTATGTAGTGACTCACCCAGCATAAAAATGTGAGACGCAGCGTAGGAGTGGAATGTCTGATATTACTGACGTGTTAGCACGCGAAATCGTCGATAGCCGTGGAAATCCCACTGTCGAGGTCGACGTTCGCCTGGCCGACGGCTCCCTGGGCAGGGCCGCGGTGCCCTCAGGCGCCTCGACCGGCACCCGGGAAGCGGTCGAACTTCGCGACTCCGACCCCACCCGTTTCCGGGGGAAGGGCGTCACGCGCGCGGTTGCCGCAGTGAACGGAGAAATCGCGCAGGCGGTGCGTGGACTCCCGGCTGAATCGCAGTCCGCCGTCGACCGACTGATGATCGAGCTCGATGGGACCGAGAACAAGGGACGCCTCGGCGCCAACGCGACGCTGGGCGTTTCACTCGCGATCGCCAAGGCCGCGGCGGCGTCGCACAAGATGCCTCTGTACCGTTATGTCGGCGGCACTTTCGCGCACGTTCTTCCCGCCCCGATGATCAATATCATCAATGGCGGTGCCCACGCCGATAATGCGCTGGATTTCCAGGAATTCATGATCGCGCCGGTGGGTGCGACCTCGATGGCCGAGGCCGTCCGTATTGGCTCAGAGGTCTTCCATACCCTGCGAGACCTTCTCCGCGCTTCGGGACACAACACCAACGTCGGCGATGAGGGTGGATTCGCACCCGATCTGGCCACGGCGGACGAGGCGCTCGAATTCATCGTCAAAGCCATCGAAAAGGCCGGTTTCCGGCCCGGTCACGACGTGGCGCTGCTGCTGGACCCGGCTTCCTCCGAGTTCTACCGCGATGGGGTCTACCACTACGCGGGCGAGAACCGCGTCCGGTCGGTGACCGAGCACGCCGACTACCTCGCCGACCTGACGTCCCGATTCCCGATCGTGTCGATCGAAGACGGCATGGCCCAGGACGACTTCGAGGGCTGGAAGTACCTCACCGACGCCATCGGCTCCACCTGCCAGCTGGTCGGTGACGACGTCTTCTGCACCAATGTCCGCCTGCTCCAGGACGGCATCGACCGGGGCATCGCGAACTCGATCCTGGTCAAGGTGAACCAGATCGGCACTCTGACCGAAATGCTGGACACCGCGAACACGGCTTTCCGCGCCGGCTACTCCGTCGTGATGTCGCACCGCTCGGGCGAGACCGAGGACACGACCATCGCCGATCTCGCGGTCGCCCTCAACTGCGGTCAGATCAAGACGGGTTCGCTGTCGCGCGCCGACCGGACGGCCAAGTACAACCAGCTGATTCGGATCGAGGAAGAGCTGGGATCCGAGTCGGTCTACGGCGGAGCGAAGTTCTTCAACGGCAACATCGGCTGAACCCGAGAGTCACGGCCGGGGTCGTCGTGCACGGAAAGAGGTGTAGAGGATGAGCATCCTCGTACTCCACAAATCCAACGCCAGCCGTCGCGGCCACCTGGCGAAAGCCGCAGAGTACGCGAGGAAGAACGGGGACCGGCTTCTTCTCTTAGTGAAGGACTTGACCTGGGAGAAGGAGTTCGCCGACGTCGTGGTGTCGGTGGACACCTCGGACATCGAGGCCACAGTCACTGCGGCGCGCGCCTTAGCGGCGTCCGAGTCGGAACCCATCCGGGCCGTCGCGGCGTTCGTCGGGCACAGTGTGCCCGCCGCTGCCGCGGTCGCTGCCGACCTGGGACTTCCCTTCGTCGGCGAACAGGTGGCGCGCACGGTGCGCGACAAGTACGCCATGCGTGAGGCCTTCGCCTCGGGCAACGTGCCGCAGCCGGTCTACGGACTGGCCCGGACGCTCGACGAAGCTGTGACGCAGGCCGCCCGCATCGGCTTCCCTCTGGTGCTCAAGCCGCTCATCGACAACGACACCGGCTACTTCCGGCGAGTGGACAGCGTCGCCGAACTCACCGAGTACTTTCCGGTGGTGCAGCGTGGCGCCTGGTCCGGAATCGCGCACAACCCGCTGTACGCGTGGATGGTCGAAACGTACGACTCGGCCATCTTGCTGGAGGAGTACTTACCGGGCGCGGAGGTCAGCGTCGAGTCGATCGTCGTCGATGGTCGGGCCCACGTGGTCGCCATCCATGACAAGCCCGTCCCCATGGAGGGCCCCTACTTCGTCGACGTGCACTACGCGACGCCCAGCCGGCTGCCGGCGGAGGTGCAGGAGCGGATCGTCGAGCTGGCTGCGGCCTCGCACCGAGCCGTCGGCATCGAGACAGGCGCCGTTCACACGGAGTTCCGGATCCAGAGCGACGGCACGCCGAAGATCCTGGAGACGGCGGCGCGACTCGGCGGCGGGCCGGTCTACCAGTCGGTTCTGCTGAGCACCGGGGTCGACATGGTCGCGGCGGTGCTCGATGTGGCGTCTGGCCGGACCCCTGATCTCACTCCCAAACCTCAACCCACGCCTGCTGGTTTCTACCTGTTCTTCGCGGAGAAGGCCGGGCGGGTCAGCGGGATCAGCGGGGTGGAAGAAGCCGGCCGCAATCCCCGTGTGCAGGAGCTCTCGCTCTACCGGAAGGTGGGGGACTTCGTCGATGTTCCGCCGCGCGTCTGGCAGTCGCACGGCCATGTGATCTTCACCGCCGACAGTGACGACGGACTCGTCGAGACGTTCGACGAGCTTGTGAAGTCCGTCAGGATCGAGATCGAATAATGTTCTCGACAAGGTTCGGGGCGTATCGCCTGAGGAGTTATCAGTGAAAATCAGGAACGAACTGGCGCCGTATCTTGCGGGCTATGAGGAGAAATTCACGAGCAAGGGCGAGATCCGCTGGCTCCCGCATCTTCTCTTCTTCCACCCGCAATCGCATCGTTCGGACGTGGTGAACACCGACTCGATCGGTTTCCGGTACGCTACGGACGGCGGCCGCAACTATTCGGTGGCCGACCAGCAAGACGCCGATTCGGTACGGCTCCTGGCCGGCAGTTCCACCGTCTTCGGTATCGGTGCCAGCTCCGATGCCTGGACGCTTCCCTCGCGGCTGAACGCCCACGACGACAGACCTGGCACCTGGCTCAACTTCGGTGGCCGCAGCTTCAACTCGACACAGGAACTCCTCCTGCTCACGCTCTACCGCCACCTGCTGCCGAAGGTGGACGAGATCGTGCTGTTCTCCGGATTCAACAACCTGAGCCTGGCCCGCATGCCGCAGATGCGGGAGGAGGACCACGGCACCTTCTTCCAGTACACGACGTACCAGGACATCTTCGCGCAGCACGCGAAGACGAAGTCCTCGATGCGCAGCCTGCTGCGTCGGCAGAAGGAAGCGCCCGCGCCGGCCGCGCCGAGCATCGACGAGCAGCTCGCCTACGCCGCCGACCTGACGCTGCGGCACCTGAGCGGCTGGAAGGCCCTGGCCTCGACCTGGGACGCGAAGATCACCTACATTCTTCAGCCGCTGTCGGGCTGGGTGCGTGACAAGGGGAGTCGGGAAGAGGAACTCATCTTCGACGAGCTTGAGCAGCACGGCGGTTTCGCCGCGATGTACGGCGATATTCTGAGCCGCCAGGTGAATATCGATTACGCGGCGATGCTGGAGCAGGGTGCGAAGGAGATGGGCATCGACTTCGTCAACTTCAGCCCCGTCCTGGCCGAGTCCGCCCAGCAGGACCAGTGGCTGTTCATCGATCGGATCCATCTGACGGACCATGGTCATGATTTCGTTGCCAGTAAGGTCCTGGAAAACATCTAACCTGGAGCCCCGCATGTCGTTCATCAAATCCTTGATAGCCCGAATTTTCGGCCGGAAGAAGTCCAAGAAGCCGGACGCTTCCATTTACCCGATGTTCTAAGGCCGGTCGAGTACAGCAAGAGAGCATCCAATGTGGCGTGAGACGTACCGCCGGTGTGTCGACCCAGAATTATTTCTGGGCACCACCGCAATCCAGACACTCATGGCCGAGGTCGCGTCTGTTGATCCCGAGACCGACCCTCCGCACCTGTCCGTCACGCTCGACGAGGCTTCCTCGTGGCGGAACGAACAGGGCAGCGCCTACCGGGAGTTGACAGACTCTGCCGACCGGACCGAGGCATCGGAGACCCTGGCGCACGCGCTGCTCCGCCAGTCCGGGCCGTTCGCCTCGACGCTCGGGGCCTGGCTGCAGGGCATGAGCGCGCCCGGGGTCTTCGAGGACGAGGTCCACCTCACGATCCTGGCCCTCTTCGCCGACGACATCGGCGTCGGCGGGCCCCGCTCGTCGCGCTACGACGCGTTCAAGGTCCTCGCGACGCAGTACGGCCGTCCCGAACTGGCCGTGGACGCCGACGAACTGGCCGCCGAGCGGTCGGTCCGGGACCACATGTTCGCGCTGCCCGCGGCCCTGTTCGCGATCAGCCGACGCAGCGACGCGTTCGCGCCGCTGATCGGCGGCATCGATGTGGTGCTGCGTTCCGTCGGCATGCTCCCCTGCTGGGAGGCGCTCCGCGCGAGCGACGGCGCCCCGGCCGAGTGGGCGCGCCTGGACCTGGCACGGTCCACCGGGGCCACCGACCTCGCGGCGCCCCTGGACGTCTCGCGTGGCGTGGCCGAGAGGTTCTGCGCGACGGACGAGGCCGCGCGCCGCCAGGTCGCGTTCGGCGCGGCCTGGATGCTCGACGCCCTGCGGTCATGGAACGAGCTGCTGCTCGACGAGGCCCGCGCCGCGCTGCACCCGCAGCGTGCGATGGAACAACTCATTCGGGAGCGGGCCCGGGAAGGCGCCGTCTACCACCAGAACTTCCGGATGGGCGGCGGAGAGACGCTCTCCGAACTGCTGAAGCAGGCGAAGACCGACCCGGGTCCGCTGCTGACGGAGCTGGCCGCGACCCGCATGGTCAAGCCGGGCAACGCCGAGCGCAGCTCGCTGGTCAACGGCCTGATCGGACCGAAGGGCCCGATGTTCCGGGTCTTCTCGGCCGACGACGTCGAGGTGATCTCGAAGTGGATCGACTCGCTGGCCGACTCCGAGCCGGAGCCCGTGCCGCCGTCGGCCGCGCGGGTCCCGGGCGCGCCGGCTCCCGGCCTCCTCGACCGGACGGCCGAGGAGGGCGTGGTGCCGGCCGACATCCGCGAGGCGTACTTCGTGCTGCAGGGCCGCGTGCTGGCCCCGGGCACCCGCGACTTCGCCCTCCGGTACGTGAACCGCTGGCTGGCCCGGGCGAAGCGGTCGCTGGGCCGCACGGACCGTTCGCTGCCCGAGCGGTGGACGTCCGCGGGACTGCGTCCCTGGCTGCTGGACATGCACGACAAGCACGGCGTCGAGTTCGAGACCGGCAGGTCCGGCGACCTGCCGACCCGCGAGCAGGTCATCGACGAGACCCTGCAGCTGGCGCCGCTGACGCTGATCGACGGTTCGTGGCTGCAGGGCTTCACCGACGCGGGGCTCGCCACCACCCGGTACGGCTTCCCGCTGTTCGAGACGTACTGGGACGAGCTGGGCAACGGTGACATCGAGCTCAACCACCCCAAGATCTACCGTGACGTGCTGCGGGAGATGGGCATCGATCTCGCGCCCACCGGCAGCCGGGAGTTCGCCTACGACACCCGGTTCCGCGAGGAGTCGCTGGAGCGGCCGGTGTACTGGCTGTGCCTGGGCAAGCTGCCGCACACCTTCATGTCGGAGATCCTCGGCATGAACCTGGCGATGGAACTCTCCGGCGTCGGCGGCAGCTACCGCACCGCCCGGCGCTTCCTGAAGCACTACGGCTTCTCCACGCACTTCGTCGATCTGCACAACACGATCGACAACGTGTCCACCGGCCACTCCGCCTGGGCCGCCGACGCCATCGACACCCACATGCGCACGGTGTCGAAGCTGTCGACCCCGGCGGAGTCCGCCGCCGAATGGGAGCGGATCCGCATCGGCTACGAGTCGCTGGCCCCGCTGCCGTCGTCCACCATCGCTGACCGGATCGGCGACCGATTCCTGACAACTCCGTGGAAACCTCGATCGCAAGGCGGGTCGCTGTTCCACCACGCACCGGTGGAGGTGTCCTGATGTCCATGTATACGCTGGGAATTTCGGCCTACTATCACGACAGCGCGGCCGCGTTGGTCCGCGACGGCGTCGTCGTCGCAGCAGCGCAGCAGGAGCGTTTCAGCAGGATCCGGCACGATTCCGGGTTCCCGTCAGACGCGATCGCGTACTGCCTGGACCACGCAGGGATATCCCTGGCGGAGCTCGACGCCGTCGTCTACTACGAGGACCCGGCGCTGAAGTACGGGCGGGTGCTGTCCTCGTTCGCCAGCGCCGGCCCGCGCGGTCTCCGGCCGTTCTCGGCCGTCCTGCCGGAATGGCTGCGCTGGAAGCGCGACGTCCTGAAGCGCGTGGACGCCGAGCTCGTGGCGATGGGGCGCGGCGCGGCGCCGCGGGCGGTCGCCTCGCAGCACCACCGCTCGCACGCCGCATCGGCGTTCTTCCCCTCGCCGTTCGAGAACGCGGCGGTGCTCACGATCGACGGCGTCGGCGAATGGCAGACGACGACGATCTGGCACGGCCGCGGCAACTCCCTGGAACTGGTCAACTCGGTCTCCTATCCGCACTCGGTGGGAATGCTCTACTCGGCGTTCACCTACTACTGCGGCTTCAAGGTCGACTCCGGCGAGTACAAGCTGATGGGCCTGGCGCCCTACGGCGAGCCGCGGTACGCGGACGTCATCCGCCGGGAGCTGGTGAACATCCGGCCCGACGGCTCGTTCACGCTGAACATGAAGTACTTCGAGTTCCACCAGGGCAGCCGCATGGTCGGGCGCGCCTTCGAGGAGCTGTTCGGCGCGCCGATCCGGGACGCGGAGAGCGAACTGGAGCAGCGGCACTGCGATTTGGCGGCCTCCGTGCAGGTGGTCACCGAGGAGATCGTGCTGGGCCTGGCGCGGGCGGCGGTCGAGCAGACCGGCGAACGCGCGCTCGTCATGGCCGGCGGCGTCGCCCTGAACTGCGTCGCCAACGGCGTGCTCAGCCGCTCCGGCATCGTCGACGACCTGTGGATCCAGCCGGCGGCCGGCGACGCGGGCTGCGCTCTGGGCGCCGCACTCGACCACTCGGTCCCGGCGCACGGTCGGCCGCACCTGGCCGACGGTGGCGACGGCATGTCCGGCGCGCTGCTCGGGCCGAGCTTCTCCGACGGCGAGGTCGAGAAGTTCCTGCAGGAGAACGGCTACGTCTTCACCACGTTCCCGCAGGACAAGCTGTACGACGAGGTGGCCGGCCACCTGGCCGAGGGCGCCGTGGTGGGCTGGTTCCAGGGACGCATGGAGTTCGGCCCGCGCGCCCTGGGCGCCCGGTCGATCATCGGCGACCCGCGCGACCAGTCCATGCAGAAGCGCATGAACCTCAAGATCAAGTTCCGTGAGTCGTTCCGGCCGTTCGCGCCGGCCGTCCTCGGCGCGGACGCCAAGGACTACTTCGGTCTGGTCGGCGACAGCCCGTACATGCTGGTGGTCGCCGAGGTCGCAGACCGGATCAAGACCGAGACCTCGCGGAAGCCCGGCGGGCCAAGCCGCGGCCTGGGCAGCATCAACGAGGCCCGTTCGGAGCTGCCCGCCATCACGCACGTGGACCTCTCTGCCAGGGTGCAGACCGTCACCGAGCGCGACAACGCCCCGTACGCCCGGCTCCTGAGCGCCTTCAAGGCGGCGACCGGCTGCCCTGTCCTGGTGAACACGTCGTTCAACGTGCGCGGCGAGCCCATCGTGCACACCCCCGAGGACGCCTACCGCTGCTTCATGCGCACGGGGATGGACGTGCTCGTCCTCGGCAGCCACCTCCTGCACAAGGACGACCAGCCGCCGTTCGCCGAATCCGTCGACTGGCGCGACGAGATCCCGCTCGACTGACAAGGAATGGTCTCCATGCGTTTTGCAGCATCCGCGGTGTTCGTCGCGGTGTTCGTTCCGATCTCGCTGTACCGGCGGCTGCGGGGATCGAGCCGTTTCGGTCCGCGCTTCCACCAGGGTTCCTCGGCCTGGGACCTGCCGTACGCGGTGAACCCGCGCTGACGGCGCTCACTCACGGAATTTTCCGACAGAACTTTCCGAGAAGCAGGGAATGATGTTTACCAGTAGAGAACCGTTACGTCTGCGTTGGGCCGCAGTGATGGACCACACGCGACACGACCGCGCCATCGAGCCGTCGGCCTGGCAGACCCGGTGCATTCGCGCGGGTGAGGTGCACGAGTTCATCAACGTGGGACCCGGCCCCCGTTACCCCGTCGACCACGTCGAGTACTACGGATTCGCCACCTTCGAGACGTCGGGCGTCCTCGCGGTCGGCGACGCCCTGGTCTGCGAGGGGCGCACGCTCGGCACCATCAGCGGCTTCGACGAAACCCACATGCCGAACCACTACAACATCCTCGTCGAGGGCGCGGACTTCCGAAACGGCCACGCACTCGGGCTGAAGGCCGGAACGGCCGTCACCACGTGCCCGCGAGAAGACAAGGATTCCGGGGGATCCTGATGTTTGACTACCAGAAGCTCTACGCGAACCGCACACCGGCCGACCGTCCCGTCTTCCTCTGTCTCGACTGCGAGAAGGAGACGGACGACAGGGCGCACCGATGCCCCTCCTGCAAGGGCGCGATCGACGTCCTGTACCCGCTCGACCGGGTGGAGTTCGGGGCGCTCGACTCGAACCCCAACCCGCTGCTGCGCTACAAGGACGTCCTGCCCGTCGCCGAAGAGGACCACATCACCTGGCTGGGCGAGGGCAACACTCCCTGCACCGACGTGCCCGCGCTGGCCCGCCTCCTCGGCGTCCGCTCGGTGTACATCAAGGACGAGACGCGCAACCCCACGCGCTCGACCAAGGACCGCATCGCGTCGGCCTCCCTGAGCCGCTTCAAGGGCCTCGGTGTCCGCGAGTTCGTGATGGCCTCCACGGGCAACAGCTCCATGGCCTACGCGAACTCGATGAGCCTCGTCCGCGGCTTCAAGCTCCACATCTTCGTGGGCGAGCAGTTCGCGTACCGCCTGAACTACGCGGACCACCCCCAGATCGACACGCACGCCGTCGCCGGCAGCTTCGTCGGCGCGGGCGCGATAGCCCAGAAGTTCGCCGAGGACAACGGGTACTTCTGGGAGGGCGGCTTCTTCAACTACGCCCGCCGCGAGGGCCTCAAGATGTCCTACATCGAGGCCTACCAGCAGATGCCGTCGGCCCCGACCCACGTCTTCCAGGCCATCAGCAGCGGCATGGGGCTGCTCGGCGGCTACAAGGGCGCCGTGGAGATGAACCGCCTCGGCCTCCTGGAGAGCACGCCGGCCTTCGTCGGCGTGCAGGAGGACAGCTGCGCTCCCATGGTCAGCGCGTGGAACGCGGGCCGCGCCGCGATCGCGCAGGAGGACATCGTCGAGAACCCCGAGGGACTGGCCCACGCCATCCAGCGGGGCGACCCGACGAACACCTACCCCTACCTGCGCGCGATGGCCCTCAACACGGGCGGCGCCCTGGTGGCCGCCCGGACGCACGACATGCACATGGCCAAGGGGCTGCTGAAGTCGCTCGGCTTCGACGCCTGCTACGCGGCCGCCGCGTGCCTCGCGGGCGCGATGCGGATGGCGCAGGAAGGCTCCCTCAAGGAGGACAGCGACCTGCTCGTCATCCTCACCGGTGCGGAGCGACCCATGCTGCCCACGCCGACGAACATCCTGGCCGTGGCCTCATGACCACGGTCGCGGACGAAATCGCCCGCAGGCTGGCGAAGCACGGCGTCTCCCAGGTCTTCGGCTACCCCGGCGAGACCTCGCTCTCGCTCTACGCCGCCTTCCAACGAAGCGACGAGCTCACCCACGTCGTCGGCCGGTGCCCCCGGGGAGCGGCCTACGCGGCCGAGGCCTACGCCCGGATCAGCGGGGGCGTCGCGGTCTGCGACGCCCCGGGGGGAATCGGCTCTCCCTACGCCACCCCGGCCCTCCTGGAGGCATACAACAGCGGCACGCCGCTGGTGCTGATCACCTCGGGGCCCAGCAAGAGCACCCCGAGGCCGTGGGCGACGGGACAGGTCGAGCACGCGCGGCTCTTCGACAGCGTCGCGAAGCACGTCTACGTGGTCCGTGAGCAGCGGGGTGCGTTGGGCGTCATCGACGCCGCGCTCGCCCTCGCGGAGCGGCCCCGCCGCGGCCCGGTCGTCGTGGAGATCGCCCCCGACGTCCTGGAGGCCGAGGCGGACCCGGCACTGCTGGATGCGCCGTCCGCCGCGGCCGGCGCGACGGCGCCCGCGGACACGGCCGCCACGGTCGGCGACGCGGTCGCGCGGGCCGCCGAAGCGGTCAGGAGGGGAGCGAGCGTCGCCCTGATCGCCGGTGGCGGCTGCCACGCGGCGGGCGCAGCCGAGGCACTGCGGGAGTTCGTCGACCGGTTCGGCATCCCGGTGTTCACCACGCTCAACGGCAAGGGCGTCCTCTCCGAGGTCGACAGCGACCTTCCCCGGGTGGTCGGGTCGAAGGGCGACACGCCCGCGAACGCGTACATCAGCGGCTGCGAGGTCGTGCTCTACGCGGGCTCCAAGATGGGCGACAAGTCGACCAACCAGTACGCGTGGCCGTCGCCCGACCAGTTCCTCGTCCGGATCGACGACGACCCGACGATCGAGGAGGCCGACCCGGCGCGCGGCTGCCTGCTGCGCGAGGACATCGCCGGCGGCCTCAAGCTGCTCACCGGCGAGCTGGGAGAGTGGGCCTACGGCGGTCCCCGTCCGTCGACCGCCACCGCCGGCGACTGGTCGAAGACCGGCACCGCCTCCCTGGTGGCGACGGTCAACGCGGAGCTGTCCGACCGGGACGTCTGCGTCGGCGAGGCCAGCGTCGCGAGCGGCTGGTTCGGCGCGCTGCTGCGCCTGGCGCCGCCGCAGCGACTCATCACCCCGCGCGGGACCGGAAGCCTCGGCTACGCGATCCCCGCGGCCGTCGGCGCGGCCGTCGCACGCCCCGACGCGACGGTGTGGACCCTGGTCGGCGACGGCGGACTCACCATGGCCATCGGCGAGTTGGAGACCATCGAACGCCTCGGTCTCAACGTGAAGATCACCGTCCTCGACAACGGACGGCTCAATCTGATCGACCAACACGCCATCCACCGTCACGGGGCCGCCGCTGTCAGCCGGGACTTCCGCCGGATCGACTGGCCCACCATCTGTGCGGCGATCGGCCTGCCCGTGATGGCCTGCGACGACCCGGCCCGCGACGCGTCGGAGATCGCGTCCTTCTTCTCCCGACCGGGCCCGGCCGTCCTCGTACTGGACACGTCGGTCGACGAGGTCTCGCCGGACATGGCAATCGCAATTCGAAAGGTGCACTGAAATGACCCTGATGATCCTGCACACCCGCAACGCGAGTCGCCGCAAGCACCTCGCCAAGGCTGCGGAGACCGCCCACGCGCTGGGCCACCGGGCGATTGTCGTCGTGGAGGAGCCCAGCTGGGAGCTCGAATACGTCGATGCGGTCTACGCCGCGCCCACCGGCAACCTCGAGGCCACCGTCGCCCGGTGTGTGGAGATCGCGAAGGAAGAGTCCGAGCCCATAGCGGGCGTGATCGCGTTCGTCGAGCACAGCGTGCCGGCCGCTGCCGCGGTCGCCGCGGAACTCGGTCTTCCGTACATCTCTCCTGAGACGGCCGCGAAGAGCCGCGACAAGCTGAGCATGCGCAGCGCCTTCGAGACCGTGGGTATCTCGCAGCCGCGCTTCGCGCTCGCGTCCTCGGTCGAGGAGGCACAGGAGGCCGCCCGGACCATCAAGTACCCCCTGGTCATGAAGCCCATCATCGGGGGCGGCAGCATGTTCGTCCGCCGAGTCGACGGCCCGGAGGAACTGGCCGAGCATTTCGAGGAGATCCGGCAGGGCGCCTGGGCCGGGTTCGACTACGACCCGCTGTTCTTCCTGAAGGCGCGGTACTCGGAAGGGATTCTCCTCGAAGAGTTCCTCGTCGGTGATGAGATCAGCGTCGAGAGCTATGTGCAGAACGGCGAGACGACCGTCGTCGCCGTTCACGACAAGCCGGCGCCGATGGACGGCCCTTTCTTCGAGGAGACGTTCTACGCGACTCCGACCGTGCTGACGGGCGAGACGCTGGAGAAGGTGAAGAAGTTCACGACGCTGGCCCACGAGGGGCTCGGCATCACCCAGGGCGCCACGCACACCGAGTTCCGGGTCTCGCCGGAAGGCGAGCCCTACATCCTGGAGACCGGCGCACGCCTGGGCGGCGGCCCGGTGTACCAGAGTGTGCTGCTGTCGACCGGCGTCGACATGGTCGAGGTCCTCACCAAGGTTTCGCTGGGCGCGGACGCCGATGTCGTCGTGGACAGCGAGAAGTTCCGGCACGTCGGCTTCTCGCTGCACTTCGCGGAGGAGCCCGGTGAACTCGTCGCCGTCGACGGAGTCGAAAGCCTGGAGGCCAGTGACAGCGTCTCGGAGGTCATGATCTACCGCCAGCTCGGCGAGCAGGTCGACGTGCCGCCGCGGGTCTGGCAGGCGCACGGGCACGTGATCTTCACGGGGGACTCCCGCGAGGACATTCTCGAGAAGCAGCGGAACATCAACCAGACCCTCCAGTTCCATGTTCGATAACTAATATGCAAGATTGCGTAATCACCTATGTCTCCACTGCTTCCCGACACCAGGCCACGTCGCGTACTGGCACTTGCGACACTGGTCGGCACCATCGGAAAAGGAATATTCCTCACCTCGGGTGTGCTGTATTTCACGAGATCGGCACACCTTCCCGTTAAACAGGTGGGTATCGGGCTCAGCGTCGCTGGTTTCATATCGGTGGCTATCGGGATCTTTGCTGGATATCTGGCCGACCGTCGCGGGGCCCGGGGCATCTATGTGGCGAGCCTGGTGCTCGGTGGCCTCGCGACGGCGGGCTTCTGCCTGGTGAGCAGCTTCTGGCCGTTCCTGGTGGTGGCGAGTCTGGCCGCCGCCGCTCAGGGGGCGGGCCTCATCGCGCGCGGCCCGCTCATTCGCCGCTACGGAGGAAAGCGACCGCAGGAGTTCCGCGCCTACATTCAATCCGTCACCAATGTCGGGATCTCCGTGGGGGCCGCGGTGGCGGGATGGGCCGCCCAGGCCGACACGCGCAGCGCCTACCTCCTCATCGTCGTCGGCAATGCGGTCCTGCTCCTGGCCTCCGCCGCGATCATGCTCGGCCTGCCGCCGGTCCCGCCGGAAGCTCCGGCGGAAGGACCGCGCTGGCTGGCCCTGCGAGACCGCCCCTATATCGCGCTGTCGCTGCTGGACGGCATTCTGTCGATCCAGTACCGGGTGCTGACGGTGGCCATCCCGCTGTGGCTGGTCAGTCAGACATCCGCACCGCGCTGGCTCATATCGGCCATCGTCATCGCCAATACCGCCATCGTCGTGCTCTTTCAGGTGCGCGCCAGCAAAAGCATCGACAGCCCTCGGGCGGCAGGACTCACCCTGCGTCGGTCCGGGGTGGCCTTCCTCATCTCGTGCGTGGCCATTGCCTGGTCCGCCGGGGTCCCCACGTGGGTTGCGGTCATCATGCTGGTCATCGCCACCGTCGTGCACAGCGTCGGCGAATTGTGGCAGGCCGCCGGCGGATTCGAGATTTCCTTCGAGCTGGCGCCGAGTCACTCTCAGGGGCAGTATCTCGGTGTGTTCGGGATCGGGCTCGGTCTGGCCGAATCCTTCGGTCCTGCCCTGCTCACTTCCCTGTGCATCGGACTGGGGAAACCGGGCTGGTACATCGTGGGTCTGCTCTTTCTGGCAGCGGGACTTGCCCAGCCGGCGGCCGTGCGCTGGGCCGAGCGCACCCGGCACATCTATCGAGAGCCGGCGGCCCCGAAAGCACCGGGGGTTCCCTCCGGCAATTCTTCCGGCACGGCCTGACGGCCAGCTGATCCGTCTGGTTTCCACGTAGCCATCACACCGATTCGCAAGGAGTGTCCCGAGTGAGCCCCAATCCCTCCGCCGCCGCATACCGTGGCGGGGACAACGTCGCCGAGCTCGTCCGTTCCGGTTTCGTCGAGAGTTTCCACCGCGGTTCCGTCGCGGTCGTCGATCCCTCGGGCGTACTGGTGAAGTCGGTCGGTGACGCGGCTTCCCCGGTCTTCCCGCGCTCGGCCGTCAAGCCGGTGCTCGCCGTCGCGATGCTGCGCGCGGGGTGGAAGCCAGGCAGCGCCGCCGAACTCGCGGTCGCCGCGGCCAGCCACCGGGGCGAGCCGATGCATGTGGCGCAGGTCGAGGCGATCCTGTCGGGCGCGGGGCTCGGCCAGGACGCGCTCCAGTGCCCGGCGGACCTCCCCGGCGACCCGGCCGCCCAGCGGGCGCTGATCGCCGCCGGAGCCGAGGCGCGGCAGGTGTACATGGCCTGTTCGGGCAAGCACGCGGCGATGCTCGCGGCGTGTGCGGCCAACGGCTGGGACACCGAGACCTACCGGGAGCTCGACCACCCGCTGCAGAAGCTGGCCGCGTCCGTGGTCGAGGAGTTGTCGGGCGAGCCGGTCACCGCGACCGGTGTCGACGGGTGCGGTGTGCCGATCTTCGCCGTGAGTCTGACCGGCCTGGCGCGCGCGATGGCCCGTCTGGTCGAGGCCCCCGAGGGCACCCAGGAGCGGGAGGTCGCCGACGCCATGCGCGCCCACCCGCAGTTGGTCGAGGGCACCGACCAGATCGACGCTCGGGCGATGACGGCCGTCCCGGGCCTGCTGGTGAAGTTGGGGGCCGAGGGCCTGCACCTGCTGGCCGCGCCGCGAGCCGGGGCGGTGGCGGTGAAGATCGACGACGGCGCGAGCCGCGCCTCGATGCCGGTGGCGCTGCGTGCGTTCACCGAGTTCGGCGGGCTGTCGGTGCCCGAATCGGCCGGCAGCACCGTGGAGGAGCTGCTCTCGCCGCAGCTGTGGGGTGGCGGCCGACCGGTCGCCTACCTGCGCACGCTGCTGTAAGGGCGCACCACCACCGGACGACGGACACCGCTGTCCGTCACCGCTGTCCGTCGAGACGTCCCGGGTGCGATTCTCGGGTCCGCGGCCGGTTCTGATGTCCTGTGTCCGTCCGACGCACCGTGTCGCCCACTGTGCCCGCCCCCGCTTTCCCGCTCACTCCGAAAGAGGAACCGACCTGCCATGAGCGTCCTGATCCTGCACACCAGCACTCCCAACCGCAAGCCGCACTTCGCCCGCGCCCGTCAGTATGGTGAGCGGCTGCTGCTGATCGTCAACGGCCCCACGTGGGAGCCGGAGTTCGTCGACCGCGTGGTGGATGCGGAAACCAGCAGCATCGCGGAGACGGTGGCCGCGGCCCGGGAGTTGGCGGCCTCGGAGAGCGAGCCGATCGCAGCGGTCGTGTCCTTCGTCGAGCACAGCGTGCCCGCCGCCGCGGCGGTCGCCGCCGCGCTCGATCTGCCGTTCATCTCCGAACAGACCGCGCACATCGCCCGCAACAAGTTCGAGATGCGTACCGCGTTCGCCCGGCACGGCTCCGTCCCCGGCCCGGGCTTCGGCCTCGCGCACACCCTGGACGAGGCCCGCCAACTGGGTTCGGACATCGGCTATCCGCTCGTGATGAAGCCGCTGATCGGCGGCGGCAGCATGTATGTGCGCCGCGTCAACAGCGCGGCCGAACTCGATGAGCACTTCGACATGATCCGGGGCGGGGCCTGGGACGGCTTCGACTACGACCCGCTGCACCAGGCGGACCGTGCGAAGTACGGCGCGGCACTGCTGTTGGAAGGCTATGTCGAGGGCAGCGAGGTCAGCGTCGAGTCCGTCGTGCGTGACGGAGAGACCCAGGTCGTGGCCATCCACGACAAGCCGCTGCCGATGCAGGGCCCCTTCTTCCAAGAGGTCTTCTTCCGCACGCCCTCCCAGCTCTCCCCTGAGATCCAGGACCGGATCGTGGAGTTGACGGCCCATGCGCACGAGGCGCTGGGCATCCACACCGCCGTCACGCACACCGAGTTCCGCATCCCCGCGAACGGCGAGCCGGTCATCCTGGAGACCGCCGCACGGCTCGGCGGCCTCCAGGTCTACACCTCGGTGCTCACCAGCACCGGCGTCGACATGGTGGACGTCATCCTGGACGTCGCGCTGAACCGCGAGCCCCACCTGAAGGGGACCGGCGCCGCCCGGCCGACCGCCTTCTTCGGCTTCTTCGCCGAGAAGGCCGGCGTGATCACCGCCATCCACGGTGTGGAGGAGGCCCGCGCGACCGAGGGTGTCGTCGAGGTCGAGGTGTACAAGAGCGTGGGTGACACCGTCCAGGAGTCCTCGCACGTCGGGCAGGCGCACGGCCACGTGCTCTTCACCGCCGACGACCCCGCGAGCCTCGACGCCCGCTTCAACGAACTGCGTGCCATGCTGCGGATCGACGTGGCGGCTCAGTGAACGGCCAGCCACCGCTGGGCCGCTGCTGTGGTTCCGGGCACTGCGGTACCCGGCGGCGGCCGGCGGCGGCCGGAGGCCCCCGCGACCTGCTCTTCCCTTCCGGCGACATGATCGGCGAATCGACCACCCCACTCCCCACAGAAGGATGCCGCCATGCGACTGGCCCGAGTTCTCACCGCGGGCGCCGAGCAGTACGCGAGCGTCGTCGAAGGCCCACAGGGCACCGCATACGTCCTGCTGTCGACCGACCCGTTCGACAGTGCCCGTCCCTTCCGGGACGAGTGTCCGTCCACCGGCCGCCTACTCGGCGCCCATGAGGTGACGCTGCTGCCGCCGGTCCCGGCCACCGCGAAGATCGTGGGTATCGGCCGCAACTACGCGGGAACGGAGACGGGCTCCGGCGAGGCACCGTTGTTCCTCAAGCCCCACAGCGCGCTGCTCGCCCACGGACTGCCCATCGTCCGGCCGGCGTTCTCCGACGAGATCGCCTTCGAGGCGGAACTCGCTGTGGTCATCGGTCGGACCTGCCGCCAGGTGTCGCGCGACGAGGCCCTGTCATACGTCCTCGGTTACACCTGCGCCAACGACGTCACGGCCCGCGACGCACAGCGGAGTGACGGCCAGTGGACGCGCGCCAAGGGCTTCGACACATCCTGTCCGCTGGGCCCATGGATCGTGACGGGCATCGACGCCCGAGACCTCGCGATCACGGCCCGGCGCAACGGGACGGTGGTCCAGCAGGGCCGCACCTCCCAGATGCTGCTGGACATCGCAGGGCTGATCGAGCGGGTCGCGGCGGTGATGACCCTCGTCCCCGGCGACGTTCTGCTGACCGGCACGCCGGTCGGCACGGGCGCGCTGAACGTCGGCGATGAAATCGAGGTCCACATCGAGTCCGTAGGGACCCTCAGCAACCCGGTCGTGGCATCACCCCACTGAGCGTCTGGACACACCGCACCGGCCAACTCCAGTGAAAGACAGGATCCTTGACCGCATCCACGCCCAGATCGGCCGCGCGCTCCGGCACGGTCCGGCTGCCCGATCGGACAGCCGGACCCGCCGGGGTTCTGCTGGACATGGATGACACACTCGTCGACTTCAGCGGGGCGAGTCCCGCCGCGCTGGCCGAAGTGCTGGGCCCGGAGGCCGATTTCACGACCTGGATGGCGCTGACCGACCACTGGTATCCACAATTCACCTCCGGACAGGTGAGCTACCAGGCCCTTGAGCGGAACCGTCTCGCCGAGATGCTCACCCTGCTTGGCCGCCCCGTTCCCGGCACCGCCGGTCTCGACGAGCTTGACGCGCGACGCAAACAGGCCGTGGAATCCCGGCTTCGGCTCTACCCCGACGTCCTTCCCTTCGTTCGGCGCGTGCGCGCCGCCGGATACCGGATGGGGGTCCTCTCCAACTCCGACGGGCGCCAACAGCGCCGCCGCATCGCAGGGTTGGGCCTGAGCCCGTGGCTTGACGCGATCACCGTCTCGGGTGAGTCAGGTCTGGCGAAACCCTCCCCGGAGTCCTTCTTCCTGGCCTGTGACCGAATCGGCACCCCGCCCGAGCGGACGGTGCACATCGGCGACAGCCTCGACAACGACGCCATCGGTGCGCAACGTGCCGGTCTGACGGCGGTCTGGCTGCGCAGGGAGACCCCCGACGGAGCATCCGCCCCCGCAGGCATCGCGGTCGTCACGAGCCTGGCCGCCCTCACTCACTGACCCTGGCGAAATGGGGCGGTCGCGCAGGAATGCTTTTCGGTAACGCGCAATTCGGACGCATGAGAATTCGCTGTGGAGTCTTCGTCTCTGGGGGAGTGAAATTGGCCATAATGACGTGAGTTGCCGGATGCAAGGTTATCGGTGGCAAGGGAAAACCGCGCAGGCTGGGTTTACCGGCGGGCTCCGCATGTTCGCTCCTCAAACGCGAACCCCGTACGGGTTCGCCAAGAGCCCCTGTCGACTGCGCATTTGATGGACTCCAGTCATGTCGGAGCGAGGAGTCTTTCTGGCTCGGCCCCGTGAGCCGCTACCGCGTGGGGCTCGATCGTGCAGAATGTTCATCATGTCAGAGAAATACCGCATTCGGGGTCGGCGGGCCGCCGAGATCGTGATCAGCGTGGAAAAGGCTGTGACGGCCGGTGCACTTGCTCCGGGGAGTGCTCTCCCTCCCCTGAGGGACCTGGCCGCGGAACTCGGGGTCAACCCCAATACGGTTGCCTCCGCGTACCGTCTCCTGCGCGAACGAGGCGTCATCGAGACCGGCGGCCGCCGCGGCAGTCGTGTGCTGCCGCGGCCGGCCCATACGCCGCGCCATCAGGTCCGGTTCGATGTTCCCAGCGATGCGCATGACCTGTCGCACGGGAACCCCTCGACGGAGCAGTTGCCCTCGCTGGCCGAGGCGCTGCGGCATGCGGCTGCCGAGCAGGACCGTGACCCTGTTCTCTACGGAAGGGCCTCCGCGGACGAACAGTTGATGGATCTTGCTCGGCGAGAGTTCCTTGCAGACGGTGTGCCGCCGGGGCGGATCGCTGTCACCTCCGGTGCGCTCGACGCCATCGAACGCGTCCTGCAAGCTCGGCTACGACCCGGTGATCTGGTGGCTGTGGAGGATCCGGGATGGACCAGCTTGCTGGACCTCCTGCCTGCGTTGGGGCTGAACGCCGTGGGCGTCGAGGTCGACGACGATGGGCCCCGTCTCGACGACGTCGAGCGGGCGCTGGCGGCCGGAGCTGTCGCGCTCGTCGTTACGTCACGTGCGCAGAACCCCACAGGGGCGGCGTTAGGGGCGCACCGGGCGGCTGAGCTGCGGGAGGTGCTGAGGCTTCGTCCCGATGTGCTGGTGATCGAGGATGACTTCGGCCACGCAATCGCTGACGTGCCTTACCACTCGCTCTGCGCTGATGGCGGGCGACCAGTGACCGAGCACTGGACGGTGATCCGGTCGGTGACCAAAGCCTTCGGGCCTGACATGCGGTTGGCGGTGCTGACGGGCGACGCTGACACCGTGGACCGGGTCCGGGGCAGGCAGCACCTCGGGGCTGGCTGGGTGAGTTACGTGCTCCAGCGGGCCGTCGCGCAGCTGTGGAACAGCGAGGCGGTGGACCGCAAGCGGGTGGCCGGATTCTATGGAGAGCGTCGGAGGGCACTGATCCTTGCCCTGGCCGAGCAGGGAGTCCAGGCGTACGGCCGCAGCGGCTTCAACGTGTGGATTCCGGTACCGGACGAAACCCCAGCGGTGGTGGGGCTGTTGAGGCGAGGGTGGGCGGTCGCGCCCGGTTCTCGCTTCTGCTTGGGATCCCGCTCGGGCCTTCGTCTCACCGTTTCCACGCTGGGGCTTGACGACATCCCGGGGCTGGCCGCGGACATAGCCGCCGTTCTCCGTACGGACCTGAGTGCCACCCGTCCAGCCTGATGAGGGGGTCGTTCGGATGCCTCCGGACCCGTTGTCGATCCCAGCGTCGCCCATCACTCGGCGTGGCCGCGTCACGGAGAGCGAGCCAGCACCGTAACTTCCGGCCCCGGGCAGGAACCGCGCGCAGTTGTCAGTCCGGACGCGCCTGCCCCTCCCGCCACGCGTCCTTCAGCAGCAGCGCCAGCGCCAGCGTGGTCTGGGTCGGCATCCTCAGCACCACCTCCTGGCCGTCCGCGCCGATCTGGTGACGCTGGTCGTGCAGCACCAACGCCCGGTGCAGGAACTCGGCGGCGGCGAGAACGGGGTTGCCACCGGCCTGTTCCTCGAGCTCGTCGAGGGCGTCGGCCATGAGGTTGTCGAGGGACGGCTCGGGTGGGTCGTAGGAGTACGACATGGGGGGATCCTGCCGCGCGGGGAGTCGTCGTGGACGCGGACACGCTGTGGACGGTCGGAGATGCGACGAACGGCCGGTGTTCGGAGGCGCGGCTACTTCTGCCGGCGGACCGCCGATGTCATGGACGAAGAGGCTGACGGCGCGACCTTCGGGATCGGCCCTTTCGGTGAGTTCGAGAGTGTCGGTGTCGCAGGTTGTGGGGCGCGGAGCCGCCTGTGAGCGAGGGCTTGGTTCACCCTTTTGGGGTAGATGGTTGGATATCGGCTCGGAGTCCTCAAACTCCTTATAAAAAGGGGGAGTTCGCTGGTTTCTTGTGGAGGAAGGGCTTCCGATGTCTCGCCGATTCATGCGTTGTGTGACGCTTGCGTCCGCCGCCGCGGTCACTTCTGTCGGTTCACTGCTCGCCGCCCCGGGAGTGGGCGCGACCGCTGCGGCTGACGCACCGGTGATCGTCACCTCGGGCTGGTCCGGGCGCGCGCAGACCGCCTATGCGACCTGCCCGGCAGGCACCACGTTGGTGGGTGGTGGCTACGACTCCAAGCCGGTGCACCTCGGCAACGGGGCGAACGCCGACGCGGTCAACGCCAACGCCCCCTCCACGTCGAAGCCCAACACCTGGGCCGTGCGCATGGACGACGGCACCGCCAACGCGTATGCCATGTGCAGCAAGGACTCCCACCAGGCGCCCGTCGTCGTCACCTCCGACTGGTCGGGCCCCGCCGAGACCGTGTACGCCACGTGTCCGGAGGGCACCACGCTGGCCGGCGGCGGATACGACTCACAGCCCGTTCACACCGGCAACGGCGCCATCGCCGATGCCGTCAATGCCAACGCCCCCTCCTCGTGGAAGGCGAACACCTGGGCCGTCCGGATGGACGGAGGCCGGGCCAAGGCATACGCCATGTGCACCAAGTGAGAGCGCGCGTGCAGAGGCGGATGGCGGCCTGACGTGCTGAAAGGGTCCCTTCCTCGCTGAGGCAGGGACCCTTTTCATGCGGAGGTCGTGTCCTGGCTGGTGAGCCGGGTTCGCTCCGCCCACGCGGCCACCGGTGGGCCGGCCGCTCCCAGAGCCGCGAAGAACCCGCCGAGCAGCAGCCAGCCTGCGTGTCCGAGTTCCAGGACCGCCGCTGTGAGGATCACCGGTGCCAGTGCCTGTCCGGCGTCGAAGCCGATGCCGAAGAGTCCCTGGTACTGCCCCTGGGCGTGGTCGGGGGCGAGGCCGAAACCGAGCGCGAAGCCGGCCGACGACTCCCACACCTCTCCGAGACTGTGCACGCAGATGGCGAGGACGGCGAGCCCCGGCGCGATCCAGGCAGGAACGTCCGCGGTCAGGGCCATCAAGGGGCAACTGACCAAGAAGAGCAGTCCGGCGAGGCGGAACGCCCGGCCGCCCTGGCGCGGTGTCTCCACCCGCGAGCCGATCCTGCTTTGGAGCAGCACGCAGACCCCGCTGTTGACCGCGGAGACCGCCGCCACGGTCCACCGGGGCGCGTCGGTGTGTGCGGAAAGCCAGATCGGCAACAGCAGGGAGACCGTCTGGTATTGCAGGCCCATGGCGCCGTAGAGCGCGACGAAGGACACGAACGGCCGGTCGGTCAGGACGGCCCAGCCGCGGTGCTCCTGGGGCCTGGGCAGGGGCCGGTAGTTCGGGATGCCGATCAGGGCGATCAGGCCGGCGCAGGCGAAGCTGGCGGCGTTGGCGAGGATGAGCGCGGTGTACGCGGTGCGGGTGCCGATCGAGACGGCGAAGGCGGCGCCGAGGGTGCCCAGGACCACGCCGAGGTTGACGAACGTGCGGAGTTTCGCCCTGAATGCGGCCGGGCGTTCACCGGCGGCGCGCGCGATGAGCGCACCGCCTGCGGCGCCGCTCGCCGTTGCCGCCAGTCGGTCCAGGGTGGCGAGGAGGGTGAACGTGCCCCAGCTGTGGATGAAGACGAACGCGGCCATCGTCGCGGCCTGCAGCGCGAGCGACGTCAACCAGATCGTGCGCGGTCCGTACCGGTCGGCCAGATTGCCTGCCGGGATCCCGGCCAGCAGACCGGTCAGCCCGGCGACGGTGAGGCCGACGCCGACCTCTGCGGCGGGCAGGTGCACCACCAGCGTGAAGTAGAGCACCGAAGCGGTGTTGAACAGCCCGTTGCCCACCCGACTGACGAAACTTGAGATGATGAGGGCGCGTTGCGGACCGTTGGGCGCTATCAAGCCGGATGTCCGCTTCTTGGACCCTTCCCGATCATGCGGAGCAGGCTAGCAGTGAGTCTTTCGGGGACCTCCGCGTGGTCCGGGGCGTCTCGTGACTCGTCAGCTCGGCGTTGCTGCCGAAAGCGGGTTGTTGCCGGCTTGCGTGACGGCGGCTCCCGTGGGTTGGGAAGGTCGTCGGTCAGGCCAGCGAGGGGATCGGACCGCTTGCCTGGGCGGTGCCGGTGGTGTTCCAGCCCTGTGGTCTGCGCTCAACATCCCGTGCTGTCAGCCCTGTCAGCCCTGCTGGCCACTTGCTGATCGCGCTGGCTCATCGTGTGGTCAACGGCCTGGAGCGAGGAAAGGACCGAGACCGCAGCGACGGCTGACCGTCCTCTCGTTCTGTGTAGGGCAACTGGTGGGTGGTATGGCCCTGTTCGTGCTTCCCGGGTTGTCGTTGTGCCGCGGCATCGGTTTGGATCACCTTCTGTGAGTAGCTTTCAGTCGCCACCGTCCTCCAACCAGCCCGGCCCCGGCTTCGGTCCCGCGCAACCGCAGTACGGTCAACCGCAGGGCGTCCCGCCTCAGCCTTATCCGCCGCAGTCCCCAGTGCCGCCGTACGGGGCGCCGCCGCAGCCCATGCATCCGCAGATGGGCAGGCCACAGGGCCCGCCCCCGCAGGCGCTCGCGGTTCCGGGCATGCGTCTGCTCGCCCGCTTCATCGACTACCTCGTCATCGTCGTGTTGATCGCCGGCGCCTGGGTGCCGGCGAACATCTGGATGTACAGCACGCTCAAGTCCGGTGACGACCGAGGGGTGCCCGTGGTTCTCGGCCTCTTCGCCTGGACGCTGCTCGTCGGACTCTTCTTCGAACCGCTGACGATGGCGATGGGCGGCACCATCGGCAAAGCCGTCTGTGGCCTGCGCGTCGTGCGCGTCGAAACCGGTGACAAGCTCGGCTTCGGTCGCGCCCTGGGCCGGTGGCTGGCCTATCTCGGGATCGGCATGGTGCCGGTTCTGGGCCTGATCAGCGTGTTGTCGTGCATCTGGAACGAGCCCTTTCGACAGTGCATGCACGACAAGGCTGCCAACACCGCGGTCGTCAAACGCCGCTGGCAGTGACGCGCCGGCCCTGGTACGGCCCGGTCTGAGGGGCGTCGGCCCATGAAGGCCATTTCGGTGGACCGGCCGATGCCGGACCAGTCCCGTCGGCTCCGTCCCGCCCGCCCGGGCGGCTCCGCCGGTCCGCCCGGGCGGGACGGAGCCGACCTGCGCCGAACCGGAGGCCCGCTTCAGCGGTAGCAGAACAACGCTCCGAAGAGGACCGGTTGTCCTCAGGGCGCGGACGTCATCTGCCGTGGCCGTCCAGGTATGCGATCAGCGCCACTTCCTTGCGGAGGAGTCGTTGCCGCCGGGTCGTGTCCCAGGCCCCGACCTTGGTCCAGTGCTGCCGCTGCGAGTCACCCGGCCGCCTGGGCCCCGACGTCTCCTCCGTCCCCCGATCAGTCTGACTGGCCGGCGGCTTGCGGGGCGTGCGCGGCTGCCGCGATCCGTTCCAACGCCGCGGCGTGGCGACGGAATTCCTCTCGCCCCACCGGTGTCAGCCGCATGAGGGCGCGGCGCCCGCCGAGGGTCTTGTACTTGCGGACCTCGACGTAGCCCTTGGACGTGAGAGCGGAAACCTGCTTGGAGAGTGCGGAGTCGCTGGTGTCGATCGCGTCCCGCACGAATCCGAACTCCGTCCAACTGGCCGGCGCCAGCAGCGCGACGATCGCCAGTCGCGCGGGGACGTGCAGGAACTCGTTGAAGTCTTCATCCATCAGTGCGTTGTGGCCTCCGCCTTCTTGTCCTGGGCCCGGGCCACTGCGACGGCCCGCCACCTGTCTGTGACGACCGCGCCCGCCAGGCACAGCACTGCGGAGACCACCGCGTGCGGTGCGGGCACGCCCCCGGCCTCCGCGGCGTCCGACAGCAGGCGGAACGCCGCCATCAGGGTCAGTGCGAACGCCAGCGCGAGGAGCGCCTGCTTGTTGGTCAGCGGCATGCGGACGGAAGCCCGTCGCGCGTAGACCACGATCGTGCCCGCGAACAGCACTAACTCCGGGAGCAGCACGGCTCCGCCCCAGGGGTTGGGCAGGTCGAAGGAGGCGAACGCCGCGAACACCAGCAGTGCCGTGACGGCGAGGTAGGGACGGGAGAGACCGTAGCGTACGTACTCGGCGTGCGACTGCCCGCGCCGACGTCGGACGTCATCCAGTGCGACCTGTGCGTCATGTGCGTCATGTGCGTCATGGGATGTCATGCGGCCCCTGCCCCTCTGCGGTATCTAGTTTCCCGTCAGGAAAATACCAGGTTCTTTCCTCCTGGGAAAGTAGTGTGGTCGAGGCGTGTGGACGACCGTAGGGCGGCGCCGTCGTCACTGGGGTGGGTGGGGCCAACGCGGGTCGGCCCGGCCGTTCCTGCCGGCCCGTGTCGACGCAGTCGGCCCGTGTCGTCGGACGGGGTCAGGCCTGTCGCGTCGGCAGTACGACGGCCTGGCGCAGGTTGACGTGGCGGGCGCGGCTCGTGGCGTAGGCGATCAGGTCTGCGACGTCGTCGGGGGAGAGGCCGATCAGGGCGTCGAACATGCCGTCCAGTTGGGTGGAGAGTTCGGCGTTGTCGATGTGGCCGCCCAGTTCCGTGTCGGTCAGGCCGGGCTCGATGTTGGTGACGCGCACGTCGCGCGGGCCCAACTCGGTGCGCAGGGACTGGGAGAGGTACGTGAGTGCGGCCTTCGTCGCGCCGTAGACCGCGTAGTGGGGGAAGGCGACGTGGGCGCCGATGGACGAGAGGTTCACGAGGTCCGCGGTCCGACCCGCCGCGGCCGCCGCGACCAGGTCCGGGGTGAAGGCGCGGATGACGCGCAGGGCGCCGGCGACGTTCGTGTCGAGCATGCGCTGCCACTCGTCGGCGCGGCCGTCGGTGACGGGGTTGGGCAGCATCACGCCGGCCGCGTTGACCACCAGGTCGACCGCCCCGTACGCGGTGTGGATCCGCTCCGCCGCCGCGTCCACGGAGGCCGGGTCGGTGACGTCGGCGGGGACCGCGAGGGCCTGCCCGCCGTCCGCTTCGATCCGGGTGGCCAGTGCGGTCAGCCGGTCGGCCCGGCGGGCGAGCAGCGCCACCCGCACGCCGTGTGAGGCGAGCGTCCGCGCGGTGGCCTCGCCCATGCCGCTGGCGGCTCCGGTGATGACGGCGGTGCGACCGGCGAGGGTGGTGTACGACATGGGAACTCCTGGTGCTGGGTGGTGTTGTCGGGCGTCTCCCGGCGACGTCACCCACTCTGGGCCCGGTGGCCGGGCTTACCCAGGGTGGCTGTTTTCCTGGGTCCGGCAGTACCAGGATCGACGGCGTACCGGAGCCTAGGATCGGCGGCATGGACACACCCATAGGCCGGGAACTCGGCGACTTCCTGCGCTCGCGGCGCGCTCGCATCCAGCCCGAGGAGGTCGGGTTGCCGGGGCACGGCCGGCGGCGGGTGCCGGGCCTGCGCCGGGAGGAGGTCGCCCAACTCGCGGGCGTCAGCGTCGACTACTACATCCGTCTCGAACAGGGCCGCGGTCCCTCCGTCTCGGACGCCGTCCTCGACGCCGTCGGGCGGGTGCTGCGCCTCGACGACACCGAGCAGGAGTACCTGCGGCGGGTGGCGAGGCCCGCCGCCCGGCGCGCCGCCACCCGCCGTGCGCCCGCCGGCGGCGCCGCGCCCCAGCAGGTCCGTCCCGGCCTGCGTCTGCTCCTGGACACCCTCGACAGGGCGCCGGCCTTCGTGCTCGGCCGCCGGATGGACGTGCTCGCGTGGAACGACCTGGGCGACGCCGTGGTGGGCTTCTCGCGGATGGCGCCCGAGGACCGCAACATGCCGCGGCAGGTGTTCCTCGACCCTCGGGCCCGTGAGCTGTACCCCGACTGGGCGGCGGTCGCCGCGGAGACGGTCGCCCATCTGCGACTGGACGCGGGACAGCATCCGCACGACGCCCAACTGACGACGCTCGTCGGCGAGTTGTCGTTGCGGAGCGAGGATTTCCGCCGGCTGTGGGCGGACCACCAGGTCAGGGAGAAGAGCTACGGCGTCAAGCGCCTTCACCATCCCGTGGTGGGCGAACTGGAGCTGCCGTACGAGACGTTGGCCGTGCCGGGGGAGGCGGGTCAGCTGTTGGTGGTCTACACGGCGGAGTCGGGTTCGCAGACGGCGGAGCGCCTGCAACTCCTGGCCAGTTGGGCGGCGACGCCGGCGGTCTGAACGGGGCGCGGGCCCCGGTGCGGCGCGGTCCTCGGTACGCCGGTACGGCGGTCGGGGGCCGCGCCGCTGCGCTTCGGGGCGTTGTCGCTCTCTCCGGGTGTCGGGCCGGTCACATGGTCGCGCCCGTACTTGAACGCGTTCAAAAAGGTGTCTACAGTCCTCCTCAAGAACTTTTGAACATGTTCAAGAAGGAGTCGGGACGTGGACCTCACCGTCGTCGCGTACGTCATCTACCTGGTCGTCAGCATCGGCCTCACCGTCTGGGTCGCCCGCACCCTCAGCCGGAACGGCCGGGTCTTCCTCGCCGACGTCCTGCGCGGGAACGAGAAGTTGACGGACGCCGTCAACCACCTGCTCGTGGTCGGCTTCTACCTCGTCAACCTCGGGTTCGTCACGCTGTACCTCCAGGACGACGCCACCCTCGCCACCGCGCGAGAAGTCTTCGAGGCGCTGTCGAAGAGGCTCGGGGTCGTGCTGCTGGTGCTCGGACTGATGCACCTCGGCAACGTCTTCGCGCTCAACAAGTTCCGCCGGCGCGGGCTGATGGACCGTGAGCAGACCCCGCCGGTGCCGCCGCAGGCGTACACCCGGCCCGCGGGCCACGGTCCGGCGCAGGCATGACGGCGCACACCGCCTCCGGGGACCGGGGTGCCGCGGGCGCCCCGGTCGGCCGGCTCACCGTCCTGTACGACGCGCACTGTCCGCTCTGCGCGTTCGTGCGCGACTGGCTGGTGCGGCAGCGGCAGTTGGTGCCGCTGGACCTGGTGCCGGCCGGGACCGAGCAGGCGCGGCAGCGGTTGCCGGAGCTGGACCACGCCAGCACCCTGGAGGAGATCACGGTGGTGGGGGACGGCGGCCAGGTGTACCGGGGCGCCGCCGCCTGGGTGGTGTGCCTGTGGGCGCTCCAGAAGTACCGGCCGTTGGCCCACCGGCTCGGCACCCGCGCCGGGCAGCGGCTCGCCCGCGGCGCGGTGCTCGCCGCGGCGCAGTACCGGGACGCGCACCGCCGTCCGCACCCCGTCGACCCGGTGGTGCCCGGTCCGGCGGACGGGCCCGCATCGGGTTCGTCCGCCGCGCGGGGCTGCCGCGGTGGCTGCACGGTGCCCGATTAGGCTCTCCCCGTGCCAGCACAGAACCAGCCCCCACCCACCAAGAGCGAGCAGACCCGCACCCTGATCCTGGAGACGGCGATGCGGCTGTTCCAGGAGCGGGGCTACGACAAGACCACGATGCGGGCCATCGCCAAGGAGGCCGGGGTCTCCGTCGGGAACGCGTACTACTACTTCGCGGGCAAGGAGCACCTGATCCAGGGCTTCTACGACCGGATCGCCCAGGAGCACCAGGCGGCGGTCCGCGAGGTGCTGGACCGGGAGACGGGCCTGGAGGAGCGGCTGGCCGGGGTACTGCGGGCGTGGCTGGACATCGCCGCGCCCTACCACGAGTTCGCGGCCCAGTTCTTCAAGAACGCCGCGGACCCGGAAAGCCCGCTCAGCCCCTTCTCCGCCGAGTCCGAACACGCCCGCCAGGCGGCCATCGACGTGCACCGCGAGGTGCTGGCCGGGTCGAAGGCGAAGGTGCCGGCGGAACTCGCCGAGGTCCTGCCCGAGTTGATGTGGCTCTCGCAGATGGGGCTGGTGCTGTACTGGGTCTTCGACCGCTCCCCGGAGCGCGAGCGCAGCCGTCGGCTGGCCGGCCGCGGCGCCCGGCTGACCGCACGCGGCGTGGCGCTGGCCCGCTTCCGGGTGCTGCGCCCCCTGGTCCACGAGGTGCACGAACTGTTCACCGACTTCCTGCCCGGCATGGCCCAGACCGCGGTCGCCCGCAAGGGGACGAAGGGCGCGCAGGAGGCCGAGGAGACGAAGGGACCGGCGGGGACGACGTGAGCGAGGTCGGCGTGCGCGAGGTCGTCATGCCGTCAGCCCGCCGCGTCCCGGCGGAGTTGGCCGGCGGGACGCGGGCGGCGCGGTTCCACGGCGGGCACCGCCGTCACCCGACCCCGCCCACCCGACGGGCACGGCGCGAAAGGCCCTTGTGCGGGTGGGCGGGCGTGTAGTCGGCTGGGTTCCATGAGGAGCAGGAGGAAGCGGAGCATCGCCACGCTGATCGGTGCCCTGGTGGTGGGGTCCCTGTGCGCGGGTGCGGCGAACCCGGGCCGGGGCGCCGCGGAAGCCCGCGGGGCGGCGGCGCCACACACCGACACCGATCGCCACGACGCCCACGACCCGAGCATCGGCGTCGACCTCGACACCGTCACCATCCCGGAACTCCAGGCGCGCATGGCGCACGGTTCCCTGACCTCGTCGGCGCTGACCGCCGCCTACCTGCGGCGGATCGCGGCGATCGACCCCACCCTCCACGCCGTGCTGCGGCTCGATCCGACGGCCCTGCGGCAGGCGGCCGCCAGCGACGTCCGGCACCGGCGCGGCGACGTCCGCGGCCCGCTCGACGGCATCCCCGTCCTGCTCAAGGACAATGTCGACACCCGCGGCCTGCCCACCACGGCCGGGTCGCTGGCGCTGGCCGGCGCTCCGCCGCACCGCGACGCCGCCCTGGTGACCCGGCTGCGCGCGGCCGGAGCGGTGATCCTCGGCAAGACCAATCTCTCCGAGTGGGCGAACTTCCGTGCCGAGAAACCGACGTCGGGGTGGTCGGCGGTGGGCGGCCAGACCCACAACCCCTACGTCCTGGACCGCAACCCGTGCGGTTCCTCCGCCGGTTCGGCCGCCGCGCTCGCCGCGTCGTTGGCGCAGGTGGCGATCGGGACCGAGACGGACGGTTCCATCGTGTGCCCGGCCGGGATGAACGGGGTGGTCGGCCACAAGCCCACTCTCGGCCTGGTCAGCCAGTCCGGCGTGGTCCCGATCTCCGCCGAACAGGACACCGCCGGGCCCATGGCGCGCAACGTGATCGACACCGCGCTCGCCTTCTCGGTGCTCAGCGGCGGGCAGGGCGTGCGCACCGACGGCTCCGGCGACCTGCCGGCGGGGCTGCTGCGCCCGGACGGTCTGCGCGGCAAGCGGATCGGCCTGTGGCGGCTGCCCTCGCTCGGGCCGGAGGTGGACGCCGTGCTGTCCCGGACCGCCGAGCGGCTGCGCGGCGCGGGCGCCGAGGTCGTCGAGGTGACGCCGCCGTACCAGAAGCGCCTGGCGGAACTTGAGTTCCCGGCGCTGCTGAGCGAGTTCCACCGGGACATCGACGCCTACCTCCCCACCCGCGACGGCCCGCAGGACCTCGCCGGGCTCATCGCGTTCAACCGCGCCCACCCGGCCGAACGCACCTGCTTCGCCGGCCAGGAACTCTTCGAACGGGCGCTCGCCGCCCCACCCACCACCGATCCCCAATACCGCGCCAAGCGGGCGGAGTTGACGGACCTCGCGCGGCGCTCCATCGACGAGACGATGGCCGCGCACCGGCTGGACGCCATCGCCGCGCCGACCAACCCGCCCGCCTGGACGACCGACTGCGCGCGGGGCGACAACGACGTCATCCCCTCGTCCACGCCCGCGGCCGCGGCCGGATACCCGTCGCTGTCGGTGCCGGCCGGCTTCGTGCACGAACTCCCCGTGGGACTGCTCCTGATGGCCGGCGCCCGCCAGGACGGCGAGCTCCTGTCGCTGGGGGCCGCGGTGGAACACCGCATGGACGCCTGGCGGGCGCCGCGCTACCTGCCGTCGGTGGGGTCCGCGGCCGGGGACCGGCCGGGGAGCGGCGCCGCTCGGTGAGTGCGGGAGGGGCGGGCGGACGCGGCGACTTCCCGCGCTCCGACCGCCTCGTTCCGTCGCGTCGTGCCGGGCGTCAGTCCGCCCCGCCGCGGGTGCCCCGCCGTCCCTGGGCGACCAGGCACACCGCGCTGAGCAGGGCCATCGCGGCGAAGGCGAGGGCGACCGGGGTCCAGGAGTTGCCGGACGCGGTGAACAGCCAGGTGGTGGCGGCCGGGGCCAGGGTGCCGGCGAGCCCGGCGGTCTGGAAGCTCATCGACAGGCCGGTGTACCGGGTGCGGGGGGTGAACCATCCGGACACCAACGTGCCGATCGCGGCGTAGGCGACGGTGCTGGCCAGCATGGGCAGGCACATGGCGAGCCAGAGTCCGGGGACGGAACGGGTCTCGGCGAGCCAGAACATCGGGAAGGCGACCGCGACGTGGAGCAGGATCCCGATGAGGGTGATCCGACGCAGTCCGAAGCGGTCGGCGGCGAGGGCGGCGAGCGGCGTGCAGACGATGACCACGAGGGAGGCGGCGGTCCCGGCGCCGGCCGCCTGCGAGTCGGAGAAGCCCAGGTCGTCGACGGCGTAGGTGGACATGAAGGTGACCACGATGTAGTAGCCGCCGACGGTGATCAGGAAGGCGCCGGAGGCCAGCAGCCAGGTCCGCCAGGCGTCGCGCAGGACGGACAGGAACGGGGTGTCGCGCTTGGCGGCGGGGGCCGCGACGGCGCCGGCCGGGTCGCGTTCGGCCTCGGTGGCCTCCTGCGCGGCCTCGAACTCCGGGGACTCCGCCATCGTGCGCCGGATCAGCAGGCCGACCATGACCAGCACGGCGGAGAGCAGGAAGGGGACCCGCCAGGCCCAGTCGAGCAGGGCGCGGTGGCCCAGCAGGCCGACGGCGGCGAAGGCGCCGGTGGAGAGGAAGTAGCCGACGCCGTCGCCGACTTGCGGGAAGGAGCCGAAGAACGCCTTGCGGCGGGGCGGGGCGTGTTCGACGGCGAAGAGGACCGCGCCGCCCCACTCGCCGCCGACGGCCAGCGACTGGGTCATCCGGACCAGCACCAGCAGGACCGGGGCCACCACCCCGATGGCGTGGTAGCCGGGGAGCAGGCCGATGCCGACGGTGCCGGCGCCCATCAGGGTCAGTGACCAGATGAGGGCCTTCTTGCGGCCGTACCGGTCGCCGATGTGCCCGAAGACGATCGCGCCGAGCGGGCGGCCCAGCGCGCCGACGAACAGCGTGGCGAAGGACATCAGGGTGCCCAGGGCGCGGTTCATCTCGGGGAAGAAGAGCTCGGGGAAGACCAGCGCGGACGCCGTGGCGTAGATGCCGAAGTCGTACCACTCGACGCTGGTGCCGATCAGCGAGGCGGTGGCGATCCTCCAGGGGCTCGACGGGCGTGCGGGGCCGGGGTCGGGGTCGGCGCCGGGGGCGCTGGTGCTCGGCTCCGGGGCGGAGCTCGCCGGGGCACCTGCGGTTCTGCTCATGAAGACGCTCCTCACGGCGGTCCCATGGAACGGCGGACCGCTGCGGGGTGCGGCGGGGCGTGCACCCGGTCCGGCCGCCCAATCAATGGGTTTGCCTGGGATCCAAAAATGATGAGGTGACCGTAGGAGGGGGGCGGATGCCTGTCAATAGGTTCCGCGCGAAGTCCAATAGGCTGGAGGCGTGAGCGACGGCGTGCATGACGAGGGTTCCGGCGGGTCGGCCCGCAGCGGCGACGGCGAGCGAGTGAACGGGGCGGGGCAGCAGTCCTCGCGGGCGGTGGTGGCCGAGGCGCTGCGGCAGCGGATCGCGCTCGGCGGCTTCGGCCCGGGCGACCGGCTGCCGCCGGAGCGGGAGTTGGCGGCGGCGTTCGGCGTGGGGCGCAACACCGTGCGGCAGGCGCTGCGCGAGCTGGCGGACGAGGGGCTGGTGCACACCACCCTGGGGCGCGCGGGCGGCACCCGGATCGCCTCGGCCCGGCCCGGCGGCGACAGCGCGCGCGCCGCGGTCACCGCCGGGATCCGGGCGTCGCTGCGCGACTACATGGAATACCGGCAGGCCATCGAGCCGTACGCGGCGCGGCTGGCGGCCGAGCGCGGGGGCGGCGCGGCGCGCCGGGAACTGCTGGCGCTGCTCGATGCCAAGGTCACGGACCTGGGCGAGTACCACCGGATCGACACCCGCTTCCACCTCGGGCTGGCGTCCGCGGGCGGCAACGAGGTGCTGGCGGAGGCGGTGACCCGGGCGCGGGCCGAGATGTTCGTCGCCGGCAACGCGCTCTGGCTGGGCTCGGACTGGAGCCGGGTCTACCCCACGGACCGGGATTTCGGGCTGGCCCTCCGCGAGGAGCACGAGGCGATCGCGTTCGCGGTGCTGGCCGGGGACGGCGCGGCCGCGGAGGCGGCCATGCGGGACCACCTGCGGGACGCGCACCGGCAGTTCCTGACGGTCCTGGACCAGTTCGCGGCGCACGACTAGGTCCGGTCCGGGCTGCTCGTGGGGCGAGGTCCCAGGGAGGGGCCCGTGTGTCGCCGCCGCAACCGCTGATTGACGCTGCCTGCCGCGGACACTTACGCTCCCGTAAATGGATCTGATCCAGATCCATTGGATCCGGAGTGTGGGATCCCGCTACGCGACAGGAGAGACGCCCGTGCACGCTTACGACGAGGAACTCGCCCAGCAGGTCATGGACCACCTGCTCCACCGGCTGCGGCTCGACCCGCCGCCGCTGGGCCGCCTCGGCGAGGTCGGTGCACTCTCCACCGCGCTCAAGGACGCGATAGGCACCGGCCCGCGCCCGGTGGCCGACGTGCTGCGCACCTACACCGACGACCTCGAACCCACCGTCGTCTCCTGCGACCACCCCGCCTTCCTGGCGTTCATCCCCGGTGCGCCCACCAAGGCCGCGGCCCTCTTCGACATGGTGCTCTCCGCGTCGTCGCTGCACGGGGTGTCCTGGCTGGAGGCGTCCGGCGCGGTGGCCGCGGAGAACCAGGTGCTGCGCCTGCTCGCCGACCTCGCCGGACTGCCCGCGGCCGCGGGCGGCTGCTTCGTCAGCGGCGGCTCGGCCGGCAACCTCTCCGCCCTCGTCGTCGCCCGGGACACCGGCCGCCGCACCCGGGGCCTCGGCGACGCCGCCCCGGTTCGGATCGCCGTCAGCGACCAGGTCCACTCCTCCGTCGGCAACACGCTGCGGATCATCGGCGTGGAACCGCTGGTGGTGCCGACCGAGGACCACCGGCTGACCGGGGACGCGCTGCGCACGGCCCTGGACGCGGCCGAGCGGGACGGCGGCGCGCCGGTGGTCGCGGTGGTCGCCACCGCCGGCACCACCAACGCCGGGATCGTCGACGACCTGGCCGGCGTCGCCGAGCAGGCCCGGACCCGCGCGCTGTGGCTGCACGTCGACGCGGCCTACGGCGGCGCCGCGCTCTTCGTCCCCGAACTCCGCGACCGGCTCCGCGGCATCGAGCACGCCGACTCGCTGGTCATGGACCCGCACAAGTGGATGTTCGCGCCCTTCGACTGCGGCGCCCTGCTCTACCGGGAACCGCACCTGGCCCGCGCGGTGCACACCCAGGACGCCTCCTACCTCGACGCCATCCACGGCGCCGACGGCGACACCCCCGGCGAGTGGAACCCCAGCGACTACGCCTACCACCTCACCCGCCGCCCGCGCGGGCTGCCGCTGTGGTTCTCGCTGGCCGTCCACGGCACCGACGCCTACCGCGACGCCGTCGCCCGCGGCGCCCGGACCGCCCGCCGGACCGCCGAGCAGGTGCGGGCGACCGACGGCCTGGAACTGCTGCGGGAGCCGGAGCTGACCGTGGTCCTGGTGCGCCGCACCGGCTGGCGGCCCGAGGACTACTACGCCTGGTCCAAGCGGCTGTTGGCGGCCGGAACGGCCTTCGTGACCCCCAGCGTCTGGGAGGGTGAGACCGTCGCCCGGCTGGCGTTCCTGCACCCGGACATCAGTGAGGAGACCGTCACCGGCATCCTCGACTCCATGGTGGGGGAGGGGAGTTGAGACCGGGAGGCGTGGCACCGCCCGGGGGCGGGCGGTGCCACGCCTCCCGGCCACGGCGTCAGGTCACCGAGAAGCCGCCGTCCACGAACAGCGTCTGCCCGGTCACGTACGCCGAGCCGGGGCCGGCCAGGAAGACCGCGGCGCCGGCGAAGTCGGCCAGTTCGCCGTTGCGGCCGGTCATCGTCCGGCGCGCCATCGCCTCGGTGCGCTCCGGATCCGCGAAGACCGCCGCGTTGAGCGGGGTGCGCACGAATCCGGGGGCGAGGGCGTTGACGGTCACACCGTGCCGGGACCATGCCTCGGCCTGGGAACGGGTCAGTGCGGCCAGGCCCGCCTTGGACACCCCGTAGGCGCCGCTGTTGCCGAACGCCCGGATCGCCTGCTGGGACGCGACGTGGACGATCCGCCCCCAGCCCCGCTCCGCCATCGCGGGACCGAAACGCTGGCCCAACAGGAACGGGGCGTCCAGATTGACCGCCATCGTGCGGTCCCACTCCTCGGTGCGCAACGCGTCGAGCGGCGGGCGGGGATTGACCCCGGCGGCGTTGACCAGGACGTCCGGTGCGCCGAACCGGCGCACCACCTCGTCGGCGCCGGTCCCGACCGCCGCCCGGTCGCCCAGGTCGGCGGCCACCCAGTCCGCCGCGCACCCCGCCGTCCGCAGCTCCTCGGCGGCTTCCCGCAACGGGTCCGGGCGGCGCGCCATCAGGACGACGGCGGCCCCGGCACGCCCCAGCGCCTCGGCGATCGCCCGCCCGATCCCGGAGCTGCCCCCGGTCACCAGGGCCCGCCGACCGGAGAGCGAGAACAACGCGTCGAGGTACGGGGTGGACACGGGTCGGCCTCCTGGGCGGACGGGGTGCGCGCCGCGGGGCGCTGCGGTCGTCAAGCTCCCCGACGATCACACACCGCCCCGCCCCGCGCCACCCCCTTCCCGCCGGCCCGGTCGCTCAGCCGACCAGCTTCAGGACCGGCCGCAGCCCGTCGGGGCGGCGGTGGACGGGAACGTGGTCGACCGGGAAGTAGCCGCAGCCGATCGCGGTGGCGCCGCCGTCGGCCGTCCGGTCGTCGCCGACCATCAGGACCCGCGCCGGAGCCACTCCCAACTCCTTGCAGGCGAGTGTGAACAGGCGCGGGTCCGGCTTCTGCAGGCCGTGCTCGTAGGACAGCACGCAGGCGCTGAGGTGGCGGTGGAGGCCGTGGGCGCGCAGGACCGGGCGGAGGTCCCAGCCGATGTTGCTGAGCAGGCCGACGCGGATGCCGCGGCCGTGGAGCGCGGCCAGCACCTCGGCCGCGTCGGGGTAGGGCAGCCAGGCGTCCGGCAGCCGGTGGCGTTCGTAGAGGGCGTCGTAGAGGGAGGGGGCGGTGTCCGGCGGAACGTACAACTCCGCGTGTGGCAGGGGAACTTGACGGGCCAAGCCGGTGTAGAGGGCGCGGTGGCTGCGGGCGTCGCGGTCCCGGAGGTCCCAGAGCGGCCGCAGCGCCTCGGGCACCGTGGTCGGTGACCCGCCGCCGGGGAGCGCGCCGGCCCGTTCCAGTGCGCCGGCCAGCCGGGCGATCTCGTCGTCGGTGAGCGGACAGGGTGCGGTGCCGGGGACGGCGTGGAAGGCGGCGAGGGACGCGCGCAGCCAGCGTTCGGCCGGCTCGATGCGCAGCAGCGTCCCGGAGAAGTCGAACAGGACGCCGTCGATCGCGCCGCCGACCGTGCCGTCGGGTGCGCCGTTGGTGAGGGTCATGGTGACCATGGTGCCGGCCGGGCGGCGGAAGCTCAGGTGAGTGCGGAGAGTCCGGGCCCGAAGGCCACCAGGAGCGGGACGGCCGGGAGCAGCAGCGCGTAGGCGGTCATCCGCAGTCGGCGCCCAGGGGTGAACCGGGCCGCCGGGGCGAGCAGCCGGTCGACCCGCTGCGGGACCTGCGCGAGCTGGGGCGGGCAGGGTCCGAACACCCCGCGGTCCTCGTTGAGTTCGACCAGGGCCAGGGCGATGGTCAGTCGGCCGAAACGGCGCGAGGCGACGTCGTCGGCGGCCATCTCGACCAGTCGGTGGACCTGGGCGCGGAACGCCGCGAAGACCGGGATCTGCGGGAATCCGACGGCCAGCGCCGACGCGCAGTGCAGCAGGACGTCGTGCCGGGCCCGCAGGTGGCCCTGCTCGTGCGCGATCAACGCGTCGAGCTGGCGGCCCTTCAGGCGCCGCAACGCCGCGGTGGTGATGACCAGTTGCGGTGCGGGGTGGTGCTGCCAGGACGCCTCCGGCCGCTCGCCCTCCAGGACCACCAGGCGACCCTCGCGCGGGTCCTCACCCGGCATCAGGGGGGAGCGCCGGCGCAGTTCGGCCCGGCGCCGGCGGCGGCGGACCCGCGCCGCCCGCACCTCGCGGGTCAGCGCCACCACCGTCCACGCGCCGCCGCCGGCCAGCAGCATGGCCAGCACACCGGCCCACGGGCCGTAGGTGTTGAGCGCGTACGCCTCGACGACCACCCGCGGGGCGAAGCCGAAGACCGGGCTGCGGATCGCGTCCCAGGCGGCGGCCGCGCTCAGCGACATGGCCAGGCCGCAGCACAGCAGGACGGCGGCCACCACGCACTGCCACACCCACAGGGCCAGTACCGGCTCACGGTCGGGCCAGTCCGAACGGGCCATCAGGCGCGGCGCCATCGCCGCGGCCAGCACGCCGAGAATCATCAGCGTGAGGGGGACCATCATGGCGTCAGCCTATGAGCGGCCGACTACCGGTTGGTACGGTCCTGCGACGGAAGTGACGTACACCACGCCCGCCCCAGGTGTACGGCTCCGGGACGGTGCGGCCGGGCCGCCCGCCGCGTCACAGCGCCAGCAGCATGGCGAGCATCCCCAACCCCATGGCCACCTGGCAGGCCCGCAGGACCACGGGCGGCCCGGCGCACGCGCCCCGCTCCGCGCCGACCACCGCACGGGGCCCGGCCCCGGCGTCCCCCGGCACCAACCGGACCCCGGCGGCGAGCACGTAGACCGCGTAGTAGGCGAGCAGCAACCCGGTCAGCAGCGGGACGCCGGCCGGGGCGGAGTGCGTCATCCCAGTCATCCCAGCCATCCCAGTCATCCCGGTCATCCCGTCCATCGCGCCCATCCCCGCCGCAGGGTGCCCGGCCATGTCCGGCATGCCGACCATGGCGAGCGCCATGTAGACCATCGCCAAGCCGCCCACCGCATGGTGTGGATGACGCCGCACCAGCGCCCACAGCGCTGCCGCCCCGAACACCGCGGTGAAGACCCAGGGCGACCACGCGGGCGGCGGCACCACGGACGCCGGCAGCGCCATCACCGCCATGCCCACCGCCATCAGGGCCTCGCAGCGGGCCGTCACCCGCTGTGCCGGGGAGCCGCTGCGGCTCCGCGTCAGGCAGTAGCCGCCGGTGGCGGCGCACAGCAGCACCAGCAACCAGCCGACCAGCGACGGTGTGTGCACGGGACACCTCCCGGACCGGGGACGTGGGCACCGGCAGAATGCCCGGCCGCGGTGCGGCACACGGGAGCGCACGGGCGCAATCCGGGAGCGCAGGGCGCCGGCGGCGGGTCGGGCGGCCGGTGGCGGACCCGTCAGCTCGCCGCCCGCTCCGCCCCGCACCACGCGGTCAGCGCCGCGCGCAGCCCCTTCCCGGTCACCGGCCCGTCGCTCGCCCAGGCCAGATAGCCGTCGGGGCGCACCAGCAGCGCCGCCGCCAGGGGATCCCGGGCGGTGGCCGCGACGATCGTGACGCGGTCGGCCCAGCCCGCCGCTGCGTCGAGCGCGTCGCCCGCGCCGGAACCGTCGAAGCCCAGCAGCAACGGCCGTCCCGGGCGCAGCAGTTCCGCCAGGCGGGTCGGCCCGTCCGCCGTCGTCACCGGCAGGTCGCGGGCGAACGTCCCGACCCGTGGGTGCCCGCCCGGCCCCGACGGACCACCGCCGGCAGCGGGGAGGGTGTCGTAGCGGATGCCGGTGCCGTAGATGACGTCGCTGAGGTACTTGTTGACCTCCTCCATCCCCAGCAGCCGGCTGAACAGCGCCCGCAGCGCGTCCACTTGGGGTCCCGGCCGCATCAGGGCGACCTGGGCCCGAGTGTTGTCCAGCACTTCCGCGGCGATCGGATGCCGCTCCGCGTGGTAGCTGTCCAACAGCCCCTCCGGAGCCCAGCCCCGGCACTCGGCGGCCAGCTTCCACCCCAGGTTGAAGGCGTCCTGGAGGCCGAGGTTGACGCCCTGCCCACCGGCCGGGAAGTGGATGTGCGCGGCGTCCCCGGCCAACAGCACCCGGCCCGCCCGGTACCGGCCCGCCTGGCGGGCGCTGTCGGTGAAGCGGGTCACGAAGTCCACGTCGGTCAGGGCGACGCGCTGCCCGGTGACCCGCTCGATGGCCGCCGCCAGTTCGTCCCCGGTCGCCGCGTCCTCCTGGTCCGTCGGCCGGTCCCACTCGATGACGGATATCCGCCCGTCGGCCATCCGCATGAACCAGCCGCCGTCGCTCCGCCGCCAGCCGCCCGGCAGCTCCCCGCCCCCGAGGACCTCGACGGTGCCGCGCCCCATCCGGGACACCAGCGACGGCCCGGTGCCCGGGAAGGCGATCCCGGCGTCCTTGCGGACCACGCTGCGCCCGCCGTCGCACCCGACGAGGAAGTCCGCGCGGACCGCGCCCTCGCCGTCCGCGGTCCGCACGCGGACCGTGACGCCGTCCGCGTCCTGCTCCAGGCCGACCACCTCGTGGTCGTGGCGGACCACCGCGCCGAGCTCCTCGGCCCGCCCCGCGAGGAGGTCCTTGAGGACCTGGTGCGGCAGGGTCAGACCGTGCGGCTGCTCGGCCGGCTCCGCGGTGTGCCGGCCCAGCTGGTACAGCCCGGCGAAGTGGCCGCGGGCGCCCTGGTCGTCGAGCTGCCCCCGCCACGCATCCAGGTCCGGCAGGGTCTCCTGGGCGCGGGCGAACTCCGCCAGCAGGCCGCGCCGGTCCAGCGTCTCCAGGGTCCGGGCGTGCAGTGCCAGCACCCGCGGTTCGCCCACGCCGCGTGGCCCCCGTTCCAGGACGAGGGTGGCGACGCCGTGCAGCCGCAACTCCGCGGCGAGCGCCAGGCCGACCGGCCCGCCGCCCGCGATGACGACGTCGAAGTGCTCCCCGACGGAGGGGAATTCCGTAGTGGTCATGGGCGTGACGCTAGCGACCGCGGCACCTCACCACCAGTTACCGTCGTGCAGGCCAGAGTTGCACCGCACGCACGCACGCACGCACGGCCGGCCGGTTCCGGCGACGCCCGCGGACGGCCCCGCAACCGGCCGGCCCGCGACCCGCCGCCGGCCCGCCCGTCGGCTCAGGGCCGGTAGCGCAGCGGATGGTCGGCGGGGACCTCGGTCACCACGATCTGGTGCCCGTCCGGGTCCGCGATCCACATCTCGATCAGCCCCCAGGGCTCCCGCACCGGCGGGCGCAGCACGGTCACCCCGCGCTCCACCAGCTCCTCGTGCGCCCGCGCCGCGTCGGCCACCTGGAGCCACAACTGGACGGTGGGCGTCGGGGCGTCCGTGGCCCGCCCGGAGACCTCCAGGAACCCGCCGCCGAGGAAGTACACGGTGCCGCGCTCCGGCCCCGTGCCGAACTCCCGGTAGACCGCCAGTCCCAGCGCCTCGCCGTAGAACGTCCGCGACCGCTCCGGGTCGGCCGGCCGTACCAGCACCCTGCTGCTCAGTACCTGCACCATGGCACGGACCCTACGCCGCCGGACCGCCCCGCCCGGGCGGACACGGCGCAGCTCGGCCACCGGGACGGCCGGCCGGCGGGGGCGCCGGGACCATGGGCCCTGCCGCCGGCCGCCGCCGCTTGTTAGCCTCGCTGGCAGCCACCTGTACGGCCGAGAGGATCCCGCTCACCATGACCACCACCGCGCTGACCTTCCGCTCCGCCACCGAGGCCGACGTGCCCGCGCTCGTCGCCCTGGTGGAATCGGCCTACCGAGGGGACGCCAGCCGCGCCGGGTGGACGACGGAGGCGGACCTCCTGGAGGGCCAGCGGACCGACCCGGACGGCGTCGCCGACGTGGTGCGCAACGACCGGGGCCGGCTGCTGGTCGCCGAGCGGGACGGCGAGCTGATCGCCTGCTGCCAGCTGGAGCACCGCGAGGACCACGCCTACTTCGGGATGTTCGCGGTCCGCCCGGACCTCCAGGGCGACGGCCTGGGCAAGGTCATCATCGCCGAGGCCGAGCGGACCGCGCTGGCCGCCTGGGGCGTCCGGGAGATGCGGATGACCGTCATCCGCCAGCGCGAGGAACTGATCGCCTGGTACGAGCGCCGGGGCTACCGGCGCACCGGCCAGTTCAGCCCGTTCCCCTACGGCGACGAGCGGTTCGGCATCCCGCAGCGCGCCGACCTGGAGTTCGAGCTGATGGTCAAGCCGCTGGGCTGACGCCGGGCCGGCCGCCGCGGCGGCCGGCCCGCACAGCCGCCCCGTCCCTCACAGCCGCCCGGCCTCGATGATCCGCTGGAGGAACTGCCGGGTCCGGGGGTGCTCGGGCTCGCCGAAGACCCGACCGGGCGTGCCGCGCTCCAGGACCACCCCGCCCTCCAGGAAGCACACCTGGTCGGCGACCTCCCGGGCGAAGCCCATCTCGTGGGTGGCGATGACCATCGTCATCCCGTCCTCCTTGAGGTCCCGGACGACCCGCAGCACCTCGCCGACCAGCTCCGGATCGAGCGCCGCGGTGATCTCGTCGAGCAGCAACAACCGCGGCCGCCCGGCCAGCGCCCGGGCGATCGCCACCCGCTGCTGCTGGCCCCCGCTGAGCCGGTCCGGATACTCGTCGGCCCGCCCCTCCAGCCCCAGTCGCGCCAGCAGCTCGCGGGCGCGCTCCTGCGCCTCGGCGCGCGGCACCCCGTGCACCCGGCGCGGCGCCAGCGTGATGTTGTCCAGCACGCTCATGTGCGGGAAGAGGTTGTACGCCTGGAAGACCACCCCGATCCGGCGGCGCACCGCGTCCGGGTCGGCCCGTGGATCGGTGATCTCCTCGCCGTCCAGGAAGATCGCCCCGTCGTCGATCTCCTCCAGCAGGTTGGCGCAGCGCAACAGCGTGGACTTGCCGGACCCGGAGGCCCCGATCAGCGCGGTCACGGTGTGCGGGGCGACCTCCAGGTCCACGTCCCGCAGCACGACGGTGCCGCCGCGCCCGTAGGTCTTGCGCACCGACTCCATCCGCAGCACCGGCCCGCCGGCCGGTGCCGGTGCCGGCGGCGTCACCGGGGTGTCGTCCGTCCTGCTCATACCGTCCCTCCCTGGGCGCGCCGGCGGTCCATCCGGGCCGTGACCCAGTCCGTGAGGCGGGTCATCGGGATCGTCAGCGCCACGAAGACCAGCCCGGCCACCACGTACGGGGTGTAGTTGAAGTCCTTGCTGGCGATGATCTGCGCCGCGTAGACGGCGTCCACCGCGCCGGCGATCGACACCAGCCCGGTGTCCTTCTGGAGCGACACCAGGTCGTTGAGCAGCGGCGGCACCACCCGGCGCACCGCCTGCGGCAGCACCACGAAGCGCAGCGTCTGCCCGCTGGAGAGCCCCAGCGAGCGGGCCGCGGCCCGCTGCGAGGGGTGCACCGACTCGATGCCGGCCCGGAAGACCTCCGCGACGTACGCCGAGTACGTCAGCACCAGCGCCGCGCCCCCGAGGACCACCGGGTCGGTGGTGACGCCCTGGAGCCGCAGCGCCGGCACCCCGAAGACCACCATCAACAGACAGATGATCAGCGGCATCCCGCGGAAGAAGTCGGTGTAGGCGGTGGCCAGCGCCCGCACCGGGAAGAACACCGGCCCCCGCAGTGTCCGCGCCACCGCCAGCAACAAACCCAACACCAGCACCGCGGCCCCGCAGACCACCAACAACCGCAGGTTGAGCAGCAGCCCGTCCAGCACCTTCGGCAGCGCGAGGCGCGCATAGGCGGCGCTGAAGAACGTCTCCCTGGTACGCGGCCAGCCGGGCGCCGCCGTGATCACGAAGTACAGCACCGCGCCGGTGACCAGCGTGCTCGTCGCGGCGAGGGCGGTTGCCCGGCGGGCCCGGGCCCGTTTGTACCGCTCCCGTTCGCGCCGCCGCGCGGACGGCACGTACCCGTCGTCGGCGCTCCCGGCCGCTGCGCCCGGCGCGGCCCCCTGCTCCGTCCCCTGCACCTTCACGTTTGCCTTCCGGGGGGTCACTTCAGCACCGGAACGTTGACCGCGTCGGCCAGCCACCGCTTCTCCAACGCGGCCAGGGTGCCCTTGCGGCGCAGCGCGTCCACCGCCGCCGTGACGCAGCCGGTGAGCTTGCTCTCCTTGTCCAGCACCAGCCCGAACTGCTCCTTGGCCGGCCCCCGTTGGCTGAACTGCCCGACCACCACGGCGTCCTTGAGCTCGGCGGAGGTGATGTAGAAGGCGGTCGGCAGGTCGACCACGATCGCGTCCACCTGGCCGTTCTTCAGGGCGGACTTGGCCAGGTCGTTCTTCTGGAAGACCGCGGCGGTCCGGTGGGGACGGACGGTGTCGTCGACCACGTCGAGGCTGGTGCTGCCGACCTGCGCGCCGAGCTTGACGTCCGCGAGGTCGGCGATGCTCTTGGCGCCGGCCGCCTTGGAGCCCTTGAGCGCCACCACCGCCTGCCGCACGTCGTAGTAGCCGGCGGAGAAGGCCGCCGCCTGCTTGCGGGAGTCGCTGATCGACACCTGGTTCACGTCGAAGTCGAAGTTCTTCGCACCGGGCGCGAAGGCGCTGTTGAACGGCACGGTCTGCCAGCGCACCGCGTCCTTGCGGTAGCCCAGTTCCTCGGCCACGGCGTAGGTCACCGCCGATTCGTAGCCCTTGCCGTTGGCCGGGTCGTCGTCGACGAACCAGGGCGCGTAGGCGGGCTTGTCGGTGCCGACGGTGAGCTTCCCGGGCGTCACGGTGGCCAACTTGCCGGGTGCACAGCTCTGCTTGCCCTGTCCGGCGGCCTGCGAGCCGCCGGGGGAGGCGTCCTGCGGGGCGCAGCCGACCGCGGCGACGAGCAACACGGTGGTGGCGCAGACGGCGAGACGCACGGGGCGTGGGGACAGGTACATGCGGGGAGGGTGACAGTGCTCCGGCCGCCCTGTCGAGATCAGCGGGCCGAACGTCCACATGCTGGAAACCCGTTGCGCCGCTGTGAACTGCGCGTTTCCTGTCGGGCGGCCCCCGTGTGCGGGCCCGGTCGGCCCGCCCGCCGCCCGCCGCCCGCCGCCCGCCGGCTACGCGGTGAAGCGCACCGCCCGTCGGATCTCCGGCTGGTCGGTGACCACGCCGTCCAGCCTCAGCCCGCGCGCCAGCCGCAGTTCGTCGTGGGTGTTCACCGTCCAGCCCAGCACCCTCAACCGGGCGGCGTGCGCCCGCTCGACGAGCTCCAGGGTGAGCCGCGGGAGGTAGAGCGACACCAGTCCCGCACCCACCGCCGTGGCCCGGTCGACGACGTCGGCGCCGTACCGCTCGCCCACCAACCCGGTCCGTACCCCCGGCAGCAGCGCACGGACCGCCGCGAGCGCCTCGTCGTGGAACGAGATGACCTCCACCCGGCCGATCAGGTCCCGGGCGCGCACCACCTCGGCCAGCGCCCGGGCCGCCGCGACGTCCTTGATCTCGGCCTGGAGCGGCAGCTGCACCGCGTCCACCACGTCCTCGAACACCGGGATCCGCTCGCCCTGCCCGGCGTCGAGCTCCCGCAGTTCGGCGAGGGTGCGTTCGGCGATCGGGCCGGTGCCGTCGGTGGTCCGGTCGACGTCCGGGTCGTGCATCACCACCAGCGCGCCGTCCTTGCTCAGGTGCAGGTCGAGTTCGATGACGTCGACGCCCTCGCGTTCGGCCCGTTCGAAGGAGCGCAGGGTGTTCTCCGGCTCCACACCCATCATTCCGCGGTGCCCGATGGTGAGAAAGGACAAGGCTGCCTCGCTTCTGTCGGCTCGGTTGCTGTCGGCTCCGCGCACGTGTCGGCCGCCGGCGCACTGCTGCCCGAAATGGCCCACAGCCTAATCCGCCCGACAGCGGCAGCGCCGTAGGGACAAGTGCCCTCTAGCCCGTACGAGTGCCCGCGTGTTCCGCCGGCTACGCACCGGTGGCCGGACCGGCCGCCGCCAACCGCGCCGGATCCGCCAACATCTCCTCGGCCAGCGCCAACTCCGCGAGGTGCCGACGCTCGCTCCAGGCCAGCGCGACGCGCGGGAACGCCCACTGCGGGACCCGCTCGGCACGCCGCAGCGTCCCGCGGACCTCGGCCAGTTCGTCCCGGGGCCGGGCGAGGTGGCGTTCCACCAGGGCGCGCAGGGTCTCCGGCGTGGCGAGGTGGCCGAGCCAGAGCCGCAGCACCAGCGGGTGCTTGAGGACCGGCGGTCCCGGGTCGTCGACGCCGTCCGCCCAAGCGGCGAGCGCGGCGCGGCCCGCGTCGGTGAGCGTGTACCGCCGGGCGGCCCGGGGCTCCTGGGACGCGGACGTCCGCGACGTCGCCAACCCCCACCGCTCCAACCGGCGCAGCTTCGCGTAGATCTGGCTGATCGCCGGCGACCAGTGGAAGAACCGCAACGAGGCGTCGGCCCACTTCTTCAGCTCGTAGCCGGTGCGTGCACCGCGGAACGAGAGCAGTCCGAGCACCGCCCACGCGGTCGCCGGCAGGTCCGGGGACCCCGCCCCTTCCCACTTCTGACGATTAGTCATATGACTGATTGAAATAGTGAGTTGGCCGCAGGACAAGCCGGGAGGCACCGTGAAGTTCTCGATCATCTTCGAGGCCCAGCTCGCCGATCCGACCGTCGCCCGCGAGCACCAGTTGTTCCACGACTGCGTCGAACAGGCCGTCCTCGCCGAGCAGATGGGATTCGACCGGATCTGGGCGGTCGAGCACCACTCCCTGACGTGGTACGCGCACATGAGCGCCCCGGAGGTCTTCCTGTCCTGGGTCGCCGCCCGCACCCGGACCATCCGCGTCGGCCACGGCGTGGTCTGCATGCCGTTCGCCTTCAACCACCCGGCCCGGGTCGCCGAGCGCGCCGCCACCCTCGACCTGCTCTCCGGCGGCCGCCTCGACCTCGGTGCCGGTCGTGGCGGCACCGCACAGGAGACCTCGCTGTGCGGCGTCGACCGCGACCGCACGACCCGGGAGGTGGAGGAGGCGCTGCGCATCATCGGCCGCGCCTGGCAGGGCGAACAGCTCGCCTATCACGGCGAGTTGATCGACATCCCGCCGCACCCGATCCTGCCCCGACCGCACCAGACGCCGCACCCGCCGCTCTTCCTGGCCTGCAGCCGCACCGAGACCCTGCGGCAGGCCGCCGAACTGGGCGTGGGCGCCCTCGTCATGGGCTTCGCCGGCCCGGAAGCGGTCGCCGAACTGCGCACCGCGTACGACGCAGCACGGGCCGCCCGCACCGGTGACCGGCTGGTCTCCACGCAGGTCAACGACCACTTCGCGGTGCTCTGCCCCACCATCGTGCTCGCCGACCGCGACCGGGCCCGCGCCGTCGGCCTGCGCGGTCAGCGCTTCTTCGCCCAGGCCATCGCGCACTGGTACGGCGGCGCCGGGGTCCCCGACGAGGCGGTGGTGGAGGGCACGGACGAGGCCGTCGAGCTGCGGCGGGCCGCCGAGACGGTCGTCGCCCACCTCCACGAGCAGCGCATCCCGGTCCGCCCGAGCGCCACCGCGACCTTCCGGGCCGACCACGCCTACGGGACGGCCGAGGACGCCATCGCCTACGTGGAGCGGCTCCGGGCGGCCGGCGCCGACGAGGTGATGTGCCTGATCCAGATGGGCACGGTGCCGCAGGAAGCCTGTCTGGAGACCATCCGTCAATGGGGTGAAAAGGTCATTCCGCACTTCGCCGGGGGGCGTGCCGCTCCCGCGTCCGTCACCCGCCCGGACGGGTCATGATTCCCTCGCCTACCCCGTCATTGGGCGGAGAAAACGCGGAATCGGGTGCCACTCACGCCAGGAAGTGAGATCGAATCCGTACCTCACAGGAAAAACAGTCGTGACCATGGGGTGTCAGCAGAATAATTTTCAGTAGCCCCACTTGAATGGGCGATCCTTGGCTGGTTACGGTGGTCTCACAGGACGATCTACCGCCGGAGGGCAGTCATGACGGAAATTCTTTCGCCTGTGGGTGTCCGGGGTGGCACCCCGTCCCACGAGTCCGTGGTCGCGCACCCCGCCTGGCCCGTGCTGAAGGACGCCATCGAGACCATCCGCCCGTGGCAGTCCAAGGACGGTTCGATCGACCTCGCCGCGGACGGTGCGCCCACCGCCACGGCCGTCCGCCACGAGGTCGACCGCGCCATAGCCGCCATCCGGGAACTCGCCCCGCTGCTCCCGCACAACGCCGCCTACCACCAGGCCCTCGACGCCGACCTGCGACGCTGGGCCGACCAGGGCTTCGGCGTCCCCGACTTCCTCGACTCGCTGCTCGCCTTCCAGCCCGCCCAACAGCGCGCCGACGGCCTCCAGCACCTCGTCGTGTTCCCCATGTACACCCAGAACGGCAACCCGAACCGCAACTTCGAGGCCGTCGTCCTGCGCATGGTCTGGCCCGAGTGGCTCGCCGACCTGGAGCGCACCCGCTACGACAACCCGCTCTTCTGCGGGATCACCTTCGAGGACTTCACCGCCGGCTACGACACCAACTCGGCCGTCCTCTTCCCCGAGACCATCGCGGTCCGCCAGGCCCCCGAGCGGTTCAGCTGGGGCGGCATCTTCTGCGACCGCGAGGCCGCCCGCTTCCGCCGGGTCAGCGAGGCCGCCGTCGACATCCTCGGCGTCGAACTCCCCGCGGACGTCGCGGCCATGCTCGACGACCAGCAGCGCTGCCAGCAGGCGTTCGTCCTCTGGGACATGATCCACGACCGCACCCACAGCCACGGCGACCTGCCGTTCGACCCGTTCATGATCAAGCAGCGCCAGCCGTTCTGGATGTACGGCCTGGAGGAGCTGCGCTGCGACCTCACCGCCTTCAAGGAGGCCGTGAAGCTGGAGGCCGAGGGGTACGCACAGGCCCGCGACGTGCAGTTCGCGGTGATCTTCGACCGGATGTTCCGCTTCCCGGTCACCGGCGACCGGGTGCGCAATTATGACGGCCTCGGCGGCCAGCTGCTCTTCGCGTACCTCCACAAGCACGACGTCGTACGCTGGACGGACAACACACTGCACATCGACTGGGAGCGGGCGCCCAAGGTCACCCAGCAGCTGTGCGGCGAGATCGAACGGCTCTACCGCGACGGCATCGACCGACCGAAGCTGGTCCACTGGTTCGCCGCCTACGACCTCGTCTCGACCTACCTCGCCCCGCACCCCGGCTCGGCCTGGGCCAAGGGCCCGGACGCCCTCAACCTCGACCAGCCGCCGCGCAAGCTCGTGGACGACGTGCTTCCCGACGAGTTCCCGCTGAGCATGTTCTACGAGGCGCTCGCCAAGAAGCTCCGTTCCGTGATCGCCTCGACCAAGGGCATCACCGCCCACAGCGACACCCCGGCGGCGGCGTGAGGAACGTACGGACCGAACAGGACCAGAACGGACAGCGCAGCGTGCGCAACGACCAGAACACCCGGGCAACGGCCGTCCAGGGGCAGGACGAGGAGGCGACGGAGATGGTTACTTCGACGGGCGGCCAGGGGCCGCTGGACGGTGCGGTCATCGCGGTGGCCGGAGCGGCCGGCCCGGCCGGCCGGGCCACCCTGCTGCGACTGGCCGAGGCCGGCGCGGTGGTGGTCGGCTCGGACTCCAACCCCGAACGCCTGGCGGAGGCCGTCGACGCGGCCCGGTACGCCCACGGCGGCGCCACCGTCATCGGCGAGACCGTCGACCTCCTCGACCTCGACCAGACCCGCGAATGGGCCGCCCGCACGGAGAAGGAGTTCGGGCGCGTCGACGGCGTCGTCCACCTCGTCGGCGGCTGGCGCGGCTGCTCCACGTTCACCGAGACCGACCTCGCGGACTGGGACACCCTCCACCGGCTGCTGGTCCGCACCGTCCAGCACACCTCCCTCGCCTTCTACGACGCGCTCGACCGCAGCGGCAACGGCCGCTACCTGCTGATCAGCGCGGCCGGCGCCAGCAAGCCCACCGCCGGCAACGCCGCCTACGCCGCGTCGAAGGCGGCCGCCGAGGCGTGGACGCTCGCTATGGCGGACGGCTTCCGCAAGGCCGGGGGCGAGGACGGACCGCGCGCCGCGGCTGCCATCCTGGTCGTCAAGGCGCTCGTCAACGACCAGATGCGCGCCGAGCGACCGAACGCCAAGTTCGCGGGCTTCACCGACGTCACGGAGCTGGCCGAAGCCATCGCCGGGGTCTGGAACCGGCCCGCCCAGGAAGTGAATGGACAGCGTCTGTGGCTGACCCCCAAGCCGTGAACCGGGCGAAGACCGACGCCCGGCAGCACCACGACCCGCAGCTCCGCGGCTTCGCCAGCGACAACTACGCCGGCGCCCACCCGGAAGTGCTCGCCGCGCTCGCCCTCGCCAACGGCGGCCACCAGGTCGCCTACGGCGAGGACGACTACACCGAGCACCTCCAACGCGTCTTCCGCAGCCACTTCGGGCAGCAGGCCCAGGCGTTCCCGGTGTTCAACGGCACCGGCGCCAACGTCGTCGCGCTGCAAGCCGTCACCGACCGCTGGGGCGCGGTGATCTCCGCCGACACCGCCCACATCAACGTCGACGAATGCGGCGCCCCAGAACGGATCGGCGGCCTCAAACTGCTCACCGTCACCACCCCCGACGGCAAACTCACCCCCGAGCTGATCGACCGCCAGGCATGGGGCTGGGACGACGAGCACCGCGCCATGCCGCAGGTCGTCTCGATCACCCAGAGCACCGAACTCGGCACCGTCTACACCCCGGACGAGGTCCGCGCCATCTGCGACCACGCCCACGAACGCAACATGCTCGTCCACCTCGACGGCTCCCGGATAGCCAACGCCGCCGCCACCCTCGACGTCCCCATGCGGGCCTTCACCAACGCCGTGGGCGTCGACATCCTGTCCTACGGCGGCACCAAGAACGGCGCGGTCTTCGGCGAGGCCGTGGTCGTCCTCAACCCCGACGCGGTCCGCGCCATGAAACACCTGCGCAAGCTCTCCATGCAGCTGGCGTCCAAGATGCGCTTCGTCTCCGTCCAACTGGAGGCGCTCCTCGCCAAGGACCTCTGGCTCCGCAACGCCCGCCACGCCAACGCCATGGCCCAGCGCCTGGCCACCGGCGTCCGCGAGATCCCCGGCATCGAGATCCTCTACCCCGTCCAGTCCAACGCCGTCTTCGCCCGCCTCCCGCACGACGTCAGCGAACGCCTCCAGAAGCGCTTCCGCTTCTACTTCTGGGACGAACCGGCCGGCGTCGTCCGCTGGATGTGCGCCTTCGACACCACCGAAGACGACATCGACGGCTTCTTGAAAGCGATTGCGGACGAGATCCGCCGCTGACGACTGTTTTTGCTTCCCACGTTGTCGGCGGTCCCGCCGTGGGGGTTGCTGTTTGCGCCTGCGGCGCGTTGCCGCTGCGCGGGGCTTTGACGTACGTGGTCGGCTGTCCCGCCGTGGGGGTTGCCGTTTTGCGCCTGCGGCGCGGGGCGTTGTCCGCTGCGCGGGGCTGTTGGGTGCCGGTGACGGGCCTGCGGGGGTGGTGTGCAGGACTGCTGCGCTTTACGTCCTGCACACCACCCCCGCAGACACGGCCCC
>NZ_JAJPWK010000013.1:0-226671 GCF_046549115.1 Streptomyces sp. x-19
GGGGGGGGGGGGGGGGGGGGGGGGGGGGGGGGGGGGCGCCCGGCCCCCCCCCCCCCCCCCCCCCCCCCCCCCCCCCCCCCCCCCACACCCTCGCGCCGTCCGTACGGTTCCCCACCCCTGGGGTGAGGAGGGAAAGGCCCTGGTTGCGCACGGCCGACCCGCACTGCTGGTCGGGGGGCCACCACGACCGGGCCTGTTCGTCCTCTCCCCCTCACCGGGTGGGGGCGCTCCACGGCGGGAAGGGGTCGGGCCGGAGGGGGCGTTGTGCAGGACGTAAAGCGCAGCAGTCCTGCATGACGCCCCCTCCGGCCCGACCCCGGCACCACAACGAACCAACGCCCCCACCCGAACACACCCCCCGCCGAAGGCGAAACAACCGCACCCCCACGGCGGCAAACCCCACAACGTGGTGCGCGGCCCCGCCAGGTACGGCAAAGTACCTGCCATGACGATGATCGGCAGAAGACGGCTCCTCGCCGCCGGAGGCGGCATCGCGCTCACCGGGGCGATGGCGACCGCGTGCGGTTCCAACACCGGTCGTGGCGGCTCCGGTTCGGGGCCGGCGCTGGCGCAGTGGTACCACCAGTACGGCGAACCGGGCACCCAGCAGGCGGTGAAGCGGTACGCCGCCGCGTACAAGAAGGCGGACGTCAGCGTCCAGTGGCGGCCCGGCGACTACGACCGGCAGACCGCGGCGGCGCTGCTGACCGATGCGGGACCGGACGTCTTCGAGGTCAACGGGCCGATGCTGGAGCAGATCCAGGGCGGGCAGGTCGCCGATCTGACCGAGCTGGTCGCGCCGGTCAAGGACGACTTCAACCAGGCGGTGCTGGCGCCCAAGATCTGGCAGGACAAGATCTGGGGCATCCCGCAGACCGTCGACACGCAGTTGCTGTACTACCGCAAGAGCCTGCTGAAGGGCGCCGGGGTGCAGCCGCCGCAGAGCGTCGACGCGTTGGTCGACGCCGCGAAGAAGCTCACCACCGGCAAGGTCAAGGGGCTGTTCCTCGGCAACGACGGCGGTGTCGGGGTGCTCAGCGGGACGCCGCTGTTCGCCGCCGGGCTGAGCCTGATCACCGAGGACGGCAAGGTCGGGTTCGACGATCCGGCGGCGGCCCGGGTGCTGGCGAAGTTCCGGCAGTTGTTCGCCGACGGGTCGCTGCTGCTGGGTGCGCCCACGGACTGGTCCGACCCGGCGGCCTTCGTCCAGGGGCTGACCGCCATGCAGTGGTCGGGGCTGTGGGCGCTGCCGCAGATCAAGAAGGCGCTGGGGGACGATTTCGGGGTGCTGCCGTTCCCGAAGGACGGCCCCGGCGGGAAGCCGACCGTGCCGGTGGGGGCGTACGCGACCGCGGTGAACGCCCGCAGCAAGAACCGTGCGGCGGCTAAGGAATTCGCCAAGTGGTTGTGGATCGACCGGACGGATTTCCAGGAGGATTTCGCGCTGTCGTACGGATTCCACATTCCGGCCCGCCTCTCGCTGGCGAAGAAGGCCCGGCAACTACAGCAGGGGCCGGCGGCGGACGCCGTGCGGTTCGCCACCGACCACGGTTACGCCGAGCCGCTGCTGTGGAACACCGCGGACCGCAACGCGTACCAGGACGCGCTCAGTCGGATCATCAAGAGCGGGGCGAACCCGGAGTCCGAGCTGAGGTCCGTGGTACGGACGGTCAACGCCGAGCTGCAGCGGGCCAAGAAGAAGTGAGCGCGCGCACCGCCCGGCTGCTCGGTCCGCAACGGCGCAATCTGTGGTTCTGGGTGTTCGTCGGGCCGTTCGCGATCGGGCTGGCGCTGTTCACCTACGTCCCGTTGCTGTGGAGCGTCTACCTCAGTTTCTTCGACGCCCACAACACGGTGAACCCGACGGAATTCATCGGGCTCGACAATTACGCGACGATGCTGCAGGACGGCGCCTTCCTGAGCAGTTTGGGCACCTTCCTGCTCTTCACCGCGTTCATCGTGCCGGCCACGTTCGGGCTGTCGCTGTCGTTGGCGCTGATGGTGAACCGGCTGCGTTTCGCGCAGGCGTTCTTCCGGTCGGTGTTCTTCCTGCCGACCGCGTGCTCGTACGTCGTGGCGTCGCTGATCTGGAAGTTGTCGCTCTTCAACGGGGTGCGGTTCGGGCTGGCGAACACCGTGCTCGGCTGGTTCGGGGTGGATCAGACGGCGTGGCTGTCCACGACCAGTCCGCCGTGGTACTGGCTGGTGATCGTCACCGTGCGGATGTGGCTGCAGGCCGGCTTCTACATGATCCTCTTCCTCGCCGGACTCCAGCGGATCTCCCCGCAGTTGTACGAGGCGGCGGCGGTGGACGGGGCCCGGCCGGGCTGGCAGGTCTTCCGGCACATCACCTTCCCGCAGCTGCGGGCCACCTCGGTGGCGGTGGTGCTGCTGCTGGTCATCAACGCCTTCCAGGCGTTCGACGAGTTCTACAACCTGCTGAGCGACGCCCGTGGCTATCCGCCGTACGCCCGCCCGCCGCTGGTGTACCTGTACTACACCGCGCTCGGCCGGGACCAGAACCTGGGGCTGGGCAGCGCCGGCGCGGTGATCCTGGCGTTGATCATCGCGCTGGCGACGGTGGTCCAGGCCCGCTGGTTCGGGCTCGGCCGCAAGGAGGACTGAGACCATGCACGAGGCCCTGACCCGGGCCGGCCGGGCGCTGCGGCTGGTGCTGCTGGTCGCGCTGGCCCTGCTCTTCCTCGTCCCGTTCTACCTGCTGGTGCGCAACGGGCTGGCGAGCGAGGCCGACATCACGGCGCCCGCCTGGACGTTCTTCCCGCACGAGCTGCACTGGTCGAACCTGGCCGAGGCGTTCACCGATCCGGACCTGCCGTTGGCCCGGTCGCTGCTCAACTCTGCGGTGATCGCGGTGGCGACGACCGTGGGCACGGTGGTGCTGGCCTCGATGGCCGGCTACGGCCTGGCCCGCATCCCCTACCGCCACGCCTCGGTGGTCTTCTACGCGATCCTGGGGACGTTGATGGTCCCGGCGGCCGTGACGTTCGTGCCCAGCTTCGTGCTGGTCTCCACGCTCGGCTGGATCTCGACGCTGCGCGGCCTGGTCGTCCCGACGCTGTTCAGCGCCTTCGCGTGCTTCGTCTTCCGGCAGTACTTCCTGGGCTTCCCCCAGGAGTTGGAGGACGCGGCGCGGGTGGACGGGCTGGGGTACTGGCGGACGTACTGGCGGATCGTGGTGCCCAACACCCGGCCGGTCTTCGCGGCGGTCGGCACCATCGTCTTCATCGGGGCGTGGAACTCCTTCCTGTGGCCGCTGGTGATCGGGCAGGACCAGTCGGCCTGGACGGTGCAGGTGGCGCTGTCCACGTTCACCACCGCGCAGAACCTCAACCTGCACGAACTCTTCGTCGCGGCGGGGGTGTCGATCCTCCCGCTGGTGGTGGTCTTCCTGCTGCTCCAGCGGTACATCGTGGCCGGCGTGGAGCGCTCCGGCATCGACGACTGAGGGCGGTCGCGGTCCGCGCACCATGGGCAGCGGGCCGCGGATGCGGTACGGTGCGTGCCATGTGCACGTACCTGGATCTCCGTGAGGCGGCGCCGCGCGACCGCGGCCCTCACGGTGCGTGCGCCCCGCGCGGCCTGAGCTTCCTGCGCCGCCGCGGCCGGGTGGGTTCGCCCCCGGCCGGCTGTCCCGGCACGCACTAGGGACCCACGACCCGGCCCGGCCGCCGGCTCGCCCGTTCCTTCCCCCGGCACCCGCCGTCCCCTTCCCCCGCCCCGCGCCGGTCGCCCGTCCGCGGCCGTGCGCCCACTCGACTCCGTTGCAAGGAGGACCCGTTGACGACTTCCCTCGACGCGCCCGCATCCGCCGTCCCGCCGCCCCTGCGCCCCCACCGCATCCCCGCCGACGGCCTCTACGAAGGCCATCGGATCCTGCGCCGCACCCCGGACGACTGGCCGGACCGGCCCTACGAGCTGTTCGACGTCGTCCCGCAGTCCGCCACCATCGGGGCGGAGGTCCGGGGGCCGGACCTGTCGCGCCCCCTGTCCCCGGCGCTGCGGGCGGAGCTGAACCGGGCCCTGCTGGAGTGGAAGGTGCTGTTCTTCCGCGGACAGCACCTCACATCGGCCGCGCAGCGTCAATTCGCCGCCAATTGGGGGGAGTTGGAGACCAACCCGCTGCTCGCCCGGGGCGACTCGAAGGAGGTGGTGCGGTTTGACAAGGCGGCCGCCGGCGCTCAGACGTTCGAGAACGTATGGCACACGGACGTAACCTTCCGCGAACGGCCGGCGATGGGCGCGGTGTTGCAGCTGCGCGAGGTTCCGGCGGCGGGCGGGGACACGATGTGGGCCGACATGGCCGCGGCGTACGACAATTTGCCACTGGAAATCCGGGAGCGGATCGATGGGGCGCGGGCGGTGCACGACTATCTCCCGGGCTTCTCCCGATTCTTCTCCGCGGCCCAACTCGCCCCGTTCCAAGGGGAGTTCCCTCCGGTGGAGCATCCGGTGGTGCGCCGGCACCCGGAGACCGGGCGGCGGATGCTGTTCGTCAACGCGTCGTTCACCACCCGGATCGTGGGGCTGCCGGAGGCGGAGAGCGACCGGCTGCTGCGCCGGTTGTTCCAGCAGGCGCACGTCCCGGAGTTCCAGGTGCGGTTCCGCTGGCGGGCCGGGGACGTCGCCTTCTGGGACAACCGCGCCACCCAGCACTACGCCGTCCACGACTACGGCACACAGCGGCGGCTCGCGGAACGGGTGGCGATCGCCGGGGACCGGCCGTACTGACGGGACGGGCCGCGCGCCGCGCCCGACCGGCGGCTCAGCGCTCGAAGACCGCCGCCCCGTCCGCGTGGGCGCCGCGCAACAGGGCGGCGCCCAGCGGCGTCAGGGTGTGCAGCACCGCATTGCCCTGACGCAGGGTGGACAGCAGGCCGGCGTCGCGCAGGACGGTGGCGTGCTGGCTGGCGGAGGCCAGCGACACGTCGACGCGGCGGGCGAGTTCGCTGGTGGTGCAGCCGACGCCGATGCCGTGCAGGATCGCCGAGCGGGTCTGGCCCACCAGCCGGCCCAGCGAGCGGTCGGCCGGGACCGGCGGGGCGAGGCGGGGCGCCGGGTGCTCGACCGGATAGACCAGGACCGGCGTCAGGTCCGGGTTGTGGAAGGTCACCGGGGTGCGGCGGCAGAAGTACGAGGGCAGCAGGAGCAGCCCGCGGCCGCCGAGGTGGAGGTCCCGGTCCACCGGGTAGTCGGCCTCCAGGACGGGCGGGCGCCAGCGCATCATCGGCGGCAGCGACGCCAGCAGCCGGTCCGCGCCGCCGTCCAGCAGGGCCCGGCCGCGGGCGGCCCGGTCGGCCTCTATCCGACTGCGGACGCGGTGCCAGTGGGGGGCGACGGCCGCGTCGTGGTAGCGCTGGAGTATCCCGGCGAGGCGGCCCAGCGCACGGGTCTCGCCGTCCGCCATGGCGCGTATCCAGGCGGGGAGCGGGCGCCCCGCGGCGGGCACCAGACGGGAGAGTTCGGCGTGCAGCCGACCGACCGGCGTCTCACGCAGCGCGGCGAGCGCCTCGCCCATGCCGAGCAGCCCCTCGGCGGGCGTCAGGAAATCCGGGAAATAGCCGCGGGTGGGCACCAGCGGCGCCAGCATACGCGCTTCGCCATTCAACCTTCCGCGGGTTTCCGATCGCCAACTGCCGAACGTGGAATCGTCACGTCGGTCGCGAAGCCGGTGAAAGCTTAAGACCGTCTCCCACAGCGCATCCGGGCGCGCGGCAATCCGCACGCGGGCCAGATCGAGTCCACTGAAATGGACGCGTAACACCGAACCCCCACTCTTTGGTTATCTCCGTCGGCCCCCGGCACGCCTGAGTATGCACGCAACCACACGCGGTCACCATGCCCTTTTGGCCACAGTTGAAAAGGGTCGCGCGGGGCCCCACCCGGACGGAATGCTGGAGGCAATTCAACGACGGTGCGCACGGCCCGGATTGCTCGATCCCGTGGGGGGTGATGGGCAAACAACCGGCCGGGCACAGCCCCGTTGAAGGCCGCCTCCCACGCCGACTGGGAGGGCGGCAGCTCCCGAGGGGGGAGTCCGGAGAAAAGCGAGGGCGGCACCCGTGCGCACGGGTGCCGCCCTTGCCGTACGCCGCCGTTCGCCGGCCGGTCCGCGGGGCACGTCGCCGCCCGGTCGACCACGGCCGCGACTCCCGGAACGGCCGACAACCGACCGTGACCCGCGCCACGGAATAGTTCCGATACGGACGGTTCCCGTTCGGACGATTCCGGGACGGGGCATTCCCCCGCGGATGGTTCTCCATTGGACGATTTCCGGTGCGGCGTCTTCCGGTTCAAAGGATTCCCGGCCGACGGGTTCCGGTGCCGCTCGGATCACCGGCTTCGACGCTTTTCGGGATTCCGCGCAGGGGCCTCCGGGTCCCTTCTGCGGGCCCGTGTGCCGAAAGCCCTGAAAACGGCGCCCGGAGCGGAGCGGCGGGCCCCGGCGTGGCGGACTGGGCGCCCGATTCGCACGGCCGAGGACTGCCGCGCCGCGCTCGACGGCCGCGTGGACGAGGTGCTGGACCTGGACGGCCGGTGGGTCCTGCCCGGCTTCGTCGACGCGCACTGCCACCCGGTGATGTACGGCCAGAACCTGGCCTGGGCGGACGTCCGCCCGGAGACCGTCGACACCATCGACGGCCTGGTGGCGGCCCTGCGGCGGCACGCCGAGGGCCTGCGCCCCGACACCGCCGTCCGCGGCTACGGCTACGAGCTGGCTGTACGTCCTCTACATCGCCGCCTGCTTCCTCGGCTCGATCTCCAACAACGCCTCCGTCTTCTACTCCTCCGGCCTCGCCATCCAGGCGATCGGCATTCCCCTCAAGCGTTGGCTGGCCACCGCCCTCGACGCCCTCCTCGCGCTGGTCGCGGTCCTGCTGATCCTCTTCGTGTACGACTTCGAGACCGCGTTGAACGACTTCCTGTCGCTGGTCAACGTGTGGGCGGGACCGTTCGCCGCGGTCTGGATCACCGACGGGGTGCTGCGCCGCTGGCAGTACGACGCGCACGCCATCCACACCAGCGACGCCAGCAGCCGCTACTGGGGCCTGGGCGGCGTCAACGTCCGCGGCATCGCGGCCATGGCGTGCGGCGTGGGAACGGGGCTGCTCACCATCAACTCGCCGCTGCTGCACAGCTGGCTGAGCGCCCGGCTCGGCGGCACCGACCTGTCCTGGTTCCTGCCCATCGTGGTGTCGGGCGCCGTCTACGCGGTGCTCGCCGGACGGCGGGTACGCGGCGAGGTCCGGGCCGGCTGACCGCGCCCGAGCCGGTCGCCCCGCGCCGGCCGGCCGAGTCCGAGGGCGGCACCCGTGCGCGGGTGCCGCCCTCGTCGGCGTTCCACGGCGGGCGGAACGCGTCACCGGGCCCGGCACGGGGATCGTCCGGCGCCGGTGGCTGGGAAAGATCCGGATGGTCCCGCAGCCCACCCGCGGCCGGGGCCGAGCCGGCCGCCGCCCGCCCGGGGCGGCCGGATCCGCGCGACCGCCCGAGGAGCACCACGTGACCCACCCCGCATCCCTCACCGTCGCCCGCCTGGACGGCCCGGCCGCCGAACGGGCCGAAGCCGACCTCACGTTCGTCCACGCCGACGCGTTCGCCGAACCGCCGTACTGCGAGACCGGGGACGACGTCCGCGCCGCCGTCCGCCGCTTCCGCGGCACGACCCGGAACCCGACGTTCCGCGCCGCGCTGGCCCGCACGCCGGACGGCACCCCCGTCGGCCTGGCGTACGGCGCCCACCTCGGACCGGGGACCGGCTGGTGGGACACGCTCACCGCGCCCGTGCCGGACGCCGTGCGCCGCGCGGACGGCCGGCGCACCTTCGACCTGATGGAACTGGCCGTGCGCCTGCCGTGGCGCGGCCACGGCCTCGCGCGCCGGCTGCACGAGACCCTCCTCGACGGCCTCGCGGCCGAGCGGGTGGTCCTCCACGTCCACCCGGCGGGCGAGGCCGCCCAGGCCGCCTACCGGTCCTGGGGCTACCGCAAGTTCGGCGAGGCCCGCCCGCGGACCGGCGCCGACCTGCACGACGCGCTGTTCCTCGATCTGAGACGCGGGCCCGCGTAGGGCTGCCGGACAAAGTCCGCCCCGCGCACGCCCCTGAACGGCCGGCGCCCGGTCCGCGGCGGACGGACCGGGCGCCGGCGTCCGGACGGAGTCGTCCGGACGGGTCGTCAGTTCCGCTGGCGCGGGGTGACGATGGCGAACTTCGGGTCGGGGAGGGTCAGCGTGGAGAAGACGGCGTCCGTCGCCTCCTGCGCCCGCTCGCCCTCCAGGGTGATCTTCCCTGCCTGCACGGCCTTGTTGAAGTTCTCCTTGAAGCCGGGGGTCTCGGCCAGTTCGTTGAGCGTCTGGCGGCTGAGCGTGACGGTCGCTGCCGGCAGCTCGACGAAGCGGTCCCCGCCCTCGACGAAGACCAGCACGCCGTTGCGGAGCGTCGTGGTGCACTTCTCCCCGGTCGCGGCGCCCTGCGCGTCGGTGAAGACCCAGTTGAGGGCGATCGGGGCGAGGTGCTGCTCGGCGGCCGCCGGCCCGTCCACGCTGCGGGCGAGCGCGGAGAAGTACTGGTCCAGAGTGGTGCTGCGGATCAGGTCGGAGGAGGACTGGCTGACGATCAGCGGCTGCGGACCGTTCACCACTTCCTGGGCACCGGTGAGGTAGGCGTTGCGCCAGGTGCCGTTCTCGCTGCCGTAGCCGAGCTGGGTGAAGACCTTGGCCTGGAGCTCCTTGGCCCGGGTGACCTGCGGCTCGGCCAGCGGACTGCCGTCTTCCGCGGCCGCCGCGAAGATGACGTGGTTGAGGAGTTCCGCGGCCCAGCGGAAGCCGTCCGGGGTGTCGCGGTCGTACGCCTGCTGGGCCTGGTCGACGACGGCTTCGGCACCACCCATCGCCGCCACGTAGGCCGCACCCGCCTCGACGGGCGGCAGTTCCCACAGGTGTGCCGGGTTGCCGTCGTACCAGCCCATGTAACGCTGGTAGACCGCCTTGAGGTTGTGGCTCATCGAGCCGTAGTAGCCCTGGTCGTACCAGTGGTCACGCAGGCCGGGCGGCAGGTCCTGGAGCTCTTCGGAGATCTCGATGCCGGTGCGGCCTGCGTTGATCAGCCGCAGCGACTGGTCGTTGAGGTAGCCGTACATGTCGCGCTGCTTGTTGAGGAATTCGAGGATGCGCTCGTTGCTCAGCTTGGCGCCTGGCTCCTCGTGCTCCACCTCCGCCCACACCGGCCAGTGGTGCGAGGCGAACAGGACGTCCGTCTCCTTGCCGAAGGTCTGGATCGCCTCGGTGAGGTACTTCGACCAGGCGTGCGCGTCCCGCACCTGCGCACCGCGCAGGCTGAGGATGTTGTGCATGGTGTGCGTGGCGTTCTCCGCGATGCACAGGGTCCTGGCGTCCGGGAAGTAGATGTTCATCTCCGCCGGCGCCTCGGTGCCCGGCGTGAGCTGGAAGACCAGCGGGAAGCCGAACTCCTCGAACACGTACAGCCCCGACCGCCAGGGGATGACGTGCGAGCCGCTCCAGGAACCCTTCGGAACCGGCTGGTACTGCGGCCCGCCGATGTAGTGGGTCGGCGGGATGAGGGTCACCTCGCCCGTGGAGATCGTCAGGCCCAGCCCCGAACCGACCTGCCCCATGGGGCTCTTGTCCAGCTGCGCCGCGTACATGTACTGCGCGCGCCGCGCCATCGCCGGACCGGCGTAGACGTTCTCGCTGATCGCGTGCTCCAGGAAGCCGTCCGGCGCGACGATCGGCACCCCCGGGTCCGCGGGATCGCCCAGCTCGGCGAAGACGCCGCGGGCGCCGCCGAAGTGGTCGACGTGGCAGTGGGTGTAGATCAGCCCCTTGACGGGCCGCTGCTCCTTGGTCAGCTCCGTCTTGTCCCGGAACAGCTGCAGCGCGGCCTGCGCGGTCTCGTAGCAGGCCAGCGGGTCGATGATGACCAGGCCCGCGTCGTGCTCGACGATCGTCATGTTCGACAGGTCGTAGCCGCGCACCTGGTAAATGCGGTACTCACGACAGGACGTGACCTGGAACAGCCCGGCGATGGCGGTCAGTTCGCCCTGGCGGTGCAGGCTGCCGTTGACCGACGGCATCTGCGCGCGCAGGTCCGGATCGAGGAAGTCGTACGCGGTGAAGTCCCAGACCACCTTCTCCGGGTCCCTGCGGGACATGATCACCGGGACGTCGGGCACGGCGATCTGGAACCTGCTGGCATCCGCGAAGTCCCTGCCGTCCTTCTCATCGGCGGCGTTGGTCGCCTCGGCGACCTTCCGGTTCGCCTCGGCAACCGCGGCCGACGGCTCGATGGGCTCGACGTACTCAGACTTTTCGGGCACGGCGCAACGACCTCCACATAGGGGGCGGGAATCACACGAGAACGCCCGTCACGCTATGCACACGCATCGTCACGTACAAGAGAGGGATCAAGCCAGCACCCCGAAACGGATCGCACCCGCAAAGCCCCCGAGCCGCACCACACCCACCCGACCACCCCGCCCCACCGGGCACTCGCCCGCAAAGCCCCCCGCCCACAAAACCGAGGGCGGCACCTCCGCACAGGTGCCGCCCTCGTGGGGTTCCGGAGCAGGTGGCGGGCTTGAGGGTCGAAGGGCGTGCCCGCCGCCGGTTCCGGGGGTGTGGGGACTCGCGCCCCGGGGGTCAGCGGCTGTCGCTGCCCTGGGACTCGGCCGCCGCGCGGCCCGCTTCCAGTCGTGCGACCGGGATGCGGAACGGCGAGCAGGAGACGTAGTCCAGACCGACCTCGTGGAAGAAGTGGACCGACTCCGGGTCACCGCCGTGCTCGCCGCAGACGCCGAGCTTGAGGTCGGGGCGGGTGGCCCGACCGGCCGCCGCGGCGCTGCGGACCAGGGAGCCCACGCCGTCCTTGTCGATGGTCTCGAAGGGGCTGACGCCGAAGATGCCCTTCTCCAGGTACGCGGTGAAGAAGCTGGCCTCCACGTCGTCCCGGGAGAAGCCCCAGACGGTCTGGGTGAGGTCGTTGGTGCCGAAGGAGAAGAAGTCCGCGGACTCGGCGATCTGACCGGCCGTGAGGGCGGCCCGGGGCAGTTCGATCATGGTACCGAGGGTGAGCTTGAGGCTGACGCCGCGGGCCTGCTCGACCTCGGCGATGACCTGCTCGGCCTCCTCGCGGACGATCTCCAGCTCCTGGACGGTGCCGACCAGCGGGATCATGATCTCCGCCCGCGGGTCGCCCTTGGCGTCCTTGCGCTCGGCGGCGGCCTCGGCGATGGCCCGCACCTGCATGGCGAACAGGCCGGGGATGACCAGGCCCAGGCGGACGCCGCGCAGACCCAGCATCGGGTTCTGCTCGTGCAGCTTGTGCACGGCCTGGAGGAGGCGCAGGTCGTTCTCGTGCGGCTCCTTGCGGGCCTCGGCGAGCGCGACCCGCACCGACAGGTCGGTGATGTCGGGCAGGAACTCGTGCAGCGGCGGGTCCAGCAGGCGGACGGTCACCGGCAGGCCGTCCATCGCCTCGAACAGCTCGATGAAGTCGGCCTTCTGGAGCGGCAACAGCTCGGCGAGGGCGGCTTCCTTGTCGGCGTCGCTGTCGGCCAGGATCAGGCGCTCGACCATCTCCCGGCGCTCGCCGAGGAACATGTGCTCGGTGCGGCACAGGCCGATGCCCTGGGCACCGAACCGGCGGGCGCGGGCGGCGTCCTCGGCGTTGTCGGCGTTGGCCCGCACGCGCAGCCGGCGCACCCGGTCCGCGTACGCCATGACCCGGTGGACGGCCTTGACCAGCTCGTCGGCGTCCTCGGCACCGGCGTGCATCCGGCCCTCGAAGTACTCGACGACCGGGGACGGCACGACCGGGACCTCACCGACGTAGACCTTGCCGGTGGAGCCGTCGATGGAGACGACGTCCCCCTCCTCGATGACGGTGCCGTCCTTGGTGGTCAGCTTGCGGGTCTTGGTGTCGACCTCCAGCTCCTCGGCGCCGCAGACGCAGGTCTTGCCCATGCCGCGGGCGACGACGGCGGCGTGCGAGGTCTTGCCGCCGCGCGAGGTGAGGATGCCCTCGGCGGCGATCATGCCGTTGAGGTCGTCGGGGTTGGTCTCGCGGCGGATCAGGATGACCTTCTCGCCGGAGCGCGACCACTTGACGGCCGTGTAGGAGTCGAAGACGGCCTTGCCGACCGCCGCGCCCGGGGAGGCGGCGATGCCGCGGCCGATCAGCTCGGACTTCGCGTCCAGGTCGAAGCGGGGGAACATCAGCTGCGCCAGCTGGCCGCCGGTGACCCGCTGGAGCGCCTCGGCCTCGTCGATCAGGCCCTGGTCGACGAGCTGGGTGGCGATCCGGAAGGCGGCACCGGCGGTGCGCTTGCCGACCCGGGTCTGGAGCATCCACAGCTTGCCGCGCTCGATGGTGAACTCGATGTCGCACAGGTCCTTGTAGTGCGTTTCGAGCGTCTCCATGATCTGCATCAGCTCGTCGTACGACGCCTGGTCGATCGACTCCAGGTCCGCGAGCGGGACCGTGTTGCGGATGCCGGCGACGACGTCCTCGCCCTGCGCGTTCTGCAGGTAGTCGCCGTAGACGCCCTGGTGGCCGCTGGCCGGGTCGCGGGTGAAGGCGACGCCGGTGCCGGAGTCGGGGCCGAGGTTGCCGAAGACCATGGAGCAGACGTTGACCGCGGTGCCGAGGTCGCCGGGGATGCGCTCCTGGCGGCGGTAGAGCTTGGCGCGGTCGGTGTTCCAGGAGTCGAAGACCGCACGGACGGCGAGGTCCATCTGCTCGCGCGGGTCCTGCGGGAAGTCCCGGCCGGTCTCCTTGGTGACGATCTGCTGGAAGCGCTCGACCAGCGTCTTGAGGTCGGCGGCGTCCAGGTCGACGTCGACGGTGACGCCCTTGGCGTGCTTGGCGTCCTCCAGGGCCTCCTCGAAGAGGTCGCCGTCGACGCCGAGCACGGTCTTGCCGAACATCTGGATCAGGCGGCGGTAGGAGTCCCACGCGAACCGCTCGTCGCCGGCCTGCGCGGCGAGGCCGGAAACCGATGCATCGGAGAGGCCGATGTTGAGGACGGTGTCCATCATGCCGGGCATGGAGAACTTCGCCCCGGAACGCACCGAAACCAACAGGGGGTCGTCGGCCTGGCCGAGCTTCTTGCCCATCTTCTGCTCAAGGGCGTCGAGGTGGTCGGAGACCTCGGCACGGAGTGCCGCGGGCTCACTGCCGCTCTCCAGGTAGACCTTGCAGGCTTCCGTGGTGATCGTGAAGCCGGGCGGGACGGGAAGTCCCAGGTTGGTCATCTCCGCGAGGTTGGCGCCCTTGCCACCGAGGAGGTCTTTGAGGTCCTTGTTGCCCTCGGTGAAGTCGTAGACGAACTTCACGGAAGAAGACGCGCTTACGTGGGGATCTTGTGTTTCCGGCACGGGTCTGACTCCTCGCCGACGGGCTGCCCTGACGGCGAGGAACATACCCAGATCGAAGGCGTATGGGTACGTCCACTTGGTCGACATACGTGCGTAACCCGGCGTCCGCCAGTAGATCGAATGTGATCATGCATTTCGACCATCGTTTACTACCTGAATGCATCACTGCACTCCGCAGTCATCAAGGCCGGAACCGTTACGGAGCGCTCGGTTTCACTTGATGGATTGAACGGATGCCGAGTGGCACCGGGTGCCACCTTTGCGAGAGATGGAGCCCACCCTTCAGTACTCATATGAGCGCAACCCCTATCAGGGGTGGCGAGAATCACGCGCTCATGTGTGACGCCGGCCCATCATTTGGACCCTCTTCCGCGATGTGATCAAGGAACGCGACGACCGGATCACGGGCCCTTTTCCGTACCGCGGACAGATCGGCGCACTATTCGGCCACCCGCCGCTGCGGATCGACGCCGGCGCACACCACGAGCGCCGGACCGCCCCGGCGCACCGGGCTCGCAGCGCCCCGGCCATCAGCTCCGGACGGCGCTGCACGCCCTGCGACCGGCAGAGGGCGAACGTCGGCGTGGCGACCTCGCTACGGGCCAGCTCGGGGGCACCGGACGGCACCCGACGGCGCCCGCATGGAACGGGCACCGCGGCTCGGGCCCCATCCGCTCCGGAACGTCGGTGGGCGTCCGGCTCCGGCCCCGTGCGACGCGGCGGCCGGTTCGACGCCCCGCCCGGCGCGGCGGCCGGCGCCTGCGCACCGAGGCAGCTGCCCGGCGCCGCCGACCCGGGCACTGCGGGCGGCGCGCGGCAGCACCCGCACCGCCCGGATCCACGCGGTGCGGCGGGCCAGCGCCCAGGGCACGCCCGGCGGCAGTATCAGGCCATAGTTCGACGCCGGCGGGAACGCCGCTACGACGTCCGGGGTCGTATACCGGCGGGCACCGGGAGCCCTCGCCCGTGACGGCTCCGGTCAGCCGCCGGAGGTGTCCAGCTCGGCGTCCTCACCGACGCCGGCGCAGTCGTACGGGTCGCGCAGCCAGCCGTCCGGGAGCACCACGCGGTTGTTGCCGGAGGTCCGGCCGCGCGGGCCGTCGGCGCCGACCGGCCAGGGCTGGTCGAGGTCGAGCTCGTGCAGCCCCTCGGAGAGTTCGGCCAGCGACGAGCTGATCGCCAGCCGCTTGCGCATCTCGGAGCCGACCGCGAAGCCCTTGAGGTACCAGGCGACGTGCTTGCGGAAATCGATCACGCCGCGGGCCTCGTCGCCCAACCACTCGCCGAGCAGGGTGGCGTGCCGCACCATCACGGCCGCGACCTCGCGCAGGTCGGGGGCCTTGGGGGCACCGGTGCCCTCGAAGGCGGCGACCAGGTCGCCGAAGAGCCAGGGCCGCCCCAGGCAGCCGCGGCCGACCACGACGCCGTCGCAGCCGGTCTGCCGCATCATCCGCGCCGCGTCGTCGGCCGACCAGATGTCGCCGTTGCCGAGCACCGGGATCTCCGGGACGTGCTCCTTCAGGCGGGCGATGGCGTCCCAGTCGGCGGTGCCGCCGTAGTGCTGGGCGGTGGTGCGGCCGTGCAGCGCGATGGCGGTGACGCCCTCCTCGACGGCGATCCGGCCGGCGTCGAGGAAGGTGAGGTGGTCGTCGTCGATGCCCTTGCGCATCTTCATCGTCACCGGCAGCGCACCGGCGCCGGTGACCGCCTCGCGGAGGATGGCGCGCAGCAGCGGCCGCTTGTACGGCAGGGCGGAGCCGCCGCCCTTGCGGGTCACCTTGGGGACCGGGCAGCCGAAGTTGAGGTCGATGTGGTCGGCCAGGTCCTCTTCGACGATCATGCGCACGGCCTTGCCGACGGTGACCGGGTCGACGCCGTACAGCTGGATCGACCGCGGACGCTCGCTGGCGTCGAAGTGGATCAGCTGCATGGTCTTCTCGTTGCGCTCGACCAGGGCCCGGGTGGTGATCATCTCGCTGACGAAGAGGCCCTTGCCGCCGCTGAACTCCCGGCACAGCGTCCGGAACGGGGCGTTGGTGATGCCGGCCATGGGTGCCAGGACCACGGGGGGCTGCACCGTGTGCGGGCCGATCTGCAGCGAACTCATGGCTCCCATTGTCCCGCACCCGGCCGGGCACCCCGCCGGGGGCCGTCCGGCCCGGATCGTTGTAGCGTTCAACCATGCCTGACCTCAGCCGTCGGCGGCGTCTGCTCGTCCTGGCGATCTGCTGCATGAGCCTGCTGATCGTCAGCCTCGACAACACCGTCCTGAACGTCGCCCTGCCCTCGATGCAGCACGAACTGGGCGCCTCGATCTCCGGCATGCAGTGGACGATCGACGCCTACACCCTGGTGCTGGCCGCACTGCTGATGCTCGCCGGCTCGACCGCGGACCGCCTGGGCCGGCGCCGGGTCTTCACCGCCGGCCTGGTGGTCTTCTCCCTCGGCTCCCTGCTGTGCAGCCTGGCGCCCGACCTGGGGTGGCTGGTGGCGTTCCGGATGGTGCAGGCGGTCGGCGGCTCGATGCTCAACCCGGTCGCCATGTCGATCATCACCAACACCTTCACCGACCCCCGGGAGCGGGCCCGCGCCATCGGGGTGTGGGGCGGGGTGGTCGGCATCAGCATGGCCGCCGGGCCGGTGATCGGCGGGCTGCTGGTGCAGAGCGTCGGCTGGCGCTCGATCTTCTGGATCAACGTCCCGATCGGCGCCCTGGCGCTCTTCCTCACCTTCCGTTACGTGCCCGAGTCCCGCGCCCCGCGCCCGCGCCGGGTCGATCCGGTGGGCCAGCTGCTGGTGATCGCGCTGCTCGGCTCGCTGACGTACGCGATCATCGAGGCCCCGGAGGCCGGCTGGACCTCGGCGGAGATCCTGGCGTTCACGGTGGTGGCGCTGGTCTCCCTGGCCACCCTGATCGGCTACGAGCGGCGCCGCCGGGAACCCCTTATCGACCTGCGGTTCTTCCACAGCGCGCCGTTCGCCGGCGCGACGGTGATAGCGGTCTGCGCGTTCGCCGCGCTGAGCGGCTTCCTGTTCGTCAACACCCTCTACCTCCAGAACATCCGCGGCCTGTCCGCCCTGAACGCCGGCCTGTACATGCTGCCGATGGCGGGCATGACGCTGGTCTGCGCGCCGCTGTCCGGGCGGCTGGTCGCCAGTCGGGGCGCGCGGCTGCCGCTGCTGCTGGCCGGCTGCGCGATGGCGACCAGCGGCGCCCTCTTCGCGGCCTTCAACACCGCGTCGGCGACCGGTCTGCTGTTCACCGGATACGTCCTGTTCGGCATCGGATTCGGCCTGGTCAACGCCCCGATCACCAACACCGCGGTGTCCGGCATGCCCCGCACCCAGGCGGGCGTCGCGGCGGCCGTGGCCTCCACCAGCCGGCAGGTCGGCGGGTCGCTGGGGGTCGCGGTGATCGGTGCCGTACTGGCAGGCGGGGCGCACGTCGGCGCCACCCGCCCCGAGTTCCTGGCCGCGGCCCACCCGGCCTGGTGGATCATCACGGGCTGCGGCGGCGCCATCTTCTTCCTCGGCGCGCTCACCACCGGCCGCTGGGCCGCCGCCACCGCCCGGCGCACCGCCACGCTCTTCACGGACGAGGCGCCGCAGGACCACCACCGGGCGCGCGCCGGTTCGTGACGAGCGGCCGGGCGCCGGCTACGCCGACGGCGCGTCGGCTCCCGCGGCCTCCGGCCGGGCTCCGGGCCGCTTCCGGGCCAGTTCCGCCAGCTCCGTCAGGCGCACCCGGGACGTGTCGTCCACCGGCGTGTACGTGAGCACCTTCGGGCCGGGGTTGGGGCCCGTCCACAGGTTGGTGCCGGTCAGCTGGAGGACGCCGACGACCGGGTGTCGGAACACCTTGACCGCGCTGGTCGCCCGCTCGACCTCGTGCTCGGCCCACAGCGCGCGGAACTCCGGCGACGCCTCCGTCAGCCGGGCCACCAGCGCCTTCCACCCCGGCTCCGCGATGTGCTCGGCCATCGAGGCCCGGAACTTCGCGGTCATCGTGCGGACCGTGGCCTCCCGGTCGACCAGGCTCGCCCGCCAGCCGGGGTGGGTGAACGCCAGCCACATGCAGTTGCGGTCCTCGTCGGGCAGCGCGTCCAGGTCGCACAGCAACTGCCCGTACGGGGCGTTGTAGGCGAGGATGTCGAACCGGCTGTTCTGGACGACGGCCGGATACGGCTCCAGCCCGTCGAGGATGTCCCGCAGCGCCCGGGGGACGCCGGTGCACTCCTTGCCCGGCAGCGGATCGACCGCCCCGGCCAGGGCGAAGAGGTGGCTGCGCTCGGCGCGGTCCAGTTGCAGGGCCCGGGCGACCGCGTCCAGCACCTGCGGGGAGACGTGGATGTCCCGGCCCTGCTCCAACCACGTGTACCAGGTGACGCCCACGGCGCCGAGGTGCGCGACCTCCTCGCGGCGCAGCCCCGGCGTGCGGCGGCGGCTGCCGCGCGGCAGCCCGACCTGCTCGGGGGTGATCCGCTCGCGCCGGCTGCGCAGGAACGCCGCCAGCTCGGCCCGTCGGACCGCGTCGTCGGCCCGGTGCCCGGCGCCGCCCACCGGCCGCGGCCCCTTCGGCCTGGCCGTCCCGCTCGTCCTGGTCGTCCCGCTCATGCGCGCCGCCCCGGCGAGCTCGGTCACGTCCACTGTCATGGGTCCAGCGTGCCCCAGACCGCAGCCGGTTGCCAGGTAGCGCCGGTACCAGGATAAGGACACTCTGGTACCTGGTTGAGCGGCGCACGATGCTCGTCTGCGTGAGCGAAACCCCGATAGCGTCCCCCGCCCCACCGGCCCCGTCCACCACCCGGACCACTACGGTCCCACCCCGTCCGGCGCCCGCCCCGCTGCTGACCCCGCTGGGCCTGCTGACCGTGCTGCTGGGCGCGGCCCTCCCCCTGATCGACTTCTTCATCGTCAACGTCGCGCTGCCGACCATCGACCGCGACCTGGACGCCGGCCCGGCGATGCTGGAGATGGTCGTGGCCGGTTACGGCGTCGCCTACGCCACCTTGCTGGTGCTCGGCGGACGGCTCGGCGACATGGCCGGGCGGCGCCGGCTGTTCCTGTGGGGACTGGCCGCCTTCGGCCTGACCTCGCTCGCCTGCGGGCTGGCCCCCGACGCCTGGACCCTGGTGGCCGCCCGGGTCGCCCAGGGCGCGGCGGCCGCACTGTTGCTGCCGCAGGTGCTGGCCACCATCCAGGCCGCCACCACCGGCAAACGGCGCGCGAAGGCCGTCAGCCTGTACGGCGGCACGGCCGGGGTCTCCAGCGCCGTCGGCCAGGTGCTCGGCGGGCTGCTGGTCTCGGTGAACCTGGCGGGCAGCGGCTGGCGCGCGGTGTTCCTGGTGAACGTCCCGATCGCGGCCGTCGCCTGGCTGCTCGCGGCCCGCACCGTGCCGGAGAGCCGCTCCCCGCACCCCAGCCGGGTGGACGGCCCCGGCACCGCGCTGCTCGCCACCTCGCTGATCACCCTGCTGCTGCCGCTGACCGAGGGCCGCGCCGCCGGCTGGCCCCTGTGGTCCTGGCTGCTGCTGGCCGTGTTCCCGTTCGCGGCCGTGGCGTTCGTGGCCGTGGAACGCCGCGCCGAACGCACCGGCCGCACCCCGCTGGTGCCGCCCTCGCTCTTCCGCCTCCCCTCCGTCCGCAGCGGACTGACCATGATCGTCCCGTTCTCGCTGGGCTTCGGCGGGTTCATGTTCGTGGTGGCGGTCGCCCTGCAGAGCGGGCTGCACTACGGGCCGCTGGCCGCGGGCGTCTCCCTGGCCCCGCTCTGCGTCGCCTTCTTCGTCGCCTCGCTGGCCGGACCCCGACTGGTGCAGCGCTTCGGGCGCAAGGTGGTCGTCACCGGCTCGCTGGTCCAGGGCGCCGGCCTGCTCCTCCTGGCGCTGACCGTCCACGCGGACTGGCCCGACATCCCGGTCGCCGCCCTCGCCCCGAGCATGGCCGTGCTGGGCGCCGGCCAGGGACTGGTGCTGCCGGTGCTGATGCGGATCGTGCTGAGCGAACTGCCGGCGACGCAGGCGGGGGTCGGCGGCGGCGTGATGGTGACCACCCAGCAGTCGGGCCTGGCCCTGGGCGTGGCGACGCTCGGCACGCTGTTCCTCTCCCTGCTGCCCACCACCGGGATCCGGGACGCGTTCCTCGCCGCCGTGCTCACCCAGTTGGCGATCGTCGCGGGCACCACCCTGCTCGGCCTCCGCCTCCCCCGCACCCTGCGCTGACCTGTGCTGACACCCCACCGCTGCACCACCGCGGGCGCGCTCCGCCCGCACACCCCCACCCTTACGAATGACAAATATTGAAATCTGTCAGCCGTCATGCGAAGGTGGTTACCGGCACGGCGCGCCCCGGCACGCCGGCCGCACCTTCCCCTCCCCACCCAGGAGCACGACGTGCAGACCCGCACCCTCGGCACCAGCGGCCCGCAGACCTCCGCCCTCGGCCTCGGCTGCATGGGCATGTCCGCCCTCTACGGCGACGCCGACCGCACCGAATCCCTCGCCACCGTCCACGCCGCCCTCGACGCGGGCATCACCCTGCTCGACACCGGCGACTTCTACGGCATGGGCCACAACGAACTCCTCATCAACGAAGCCCTCCGCACGGCCCCCGCCGCCGCCCGCGAAAAGGCCCTCATCAGCGTGAAGTTCGGCGCCCTACGCACCGTCGAGGGCGGCTTCAGCGGCTACGACGGCCGCCCCGCCGCGGTGAAGAACTTCGCCGCCTACTCCCTCCAGCGGCTGGGCACCGACCACATCGACATCTACCGGATCGCCCGCGTCGACCCGGACGTCCCGATCGAGGAGACCGTCGGCGCCATCGCCGAACTCGTCGAAGCCGGCCACGTCCGCCACATCGGCCTCTCCGAGGTGGGCGCTGAGACCCTCCGCCGCGCCGCCGCCGTCGCCCCGATCTCCGACCTCCAGATCGAGTACTCCCTGCTCTCCCGCGGCATCGAGGACGCGATCCTGCCCACCGCCCGCCAGCTCGGCATCGGCATCACCGCGTACGGCGTGCTGTCCCGCGGCCTGATCAGCGGCCACTTCGGCCGCGACCGCCAGCTGGCCGCCAACGACTTCCGCGGCATGTCCCCCCGCTTCCAGGGCGACAACCTCACCCGCAACCTCGACCTCGTCGACGCCCTCCGCGCGATCGCCGACGCGAAGGGCATCACGGTCGCCCAGACCGCCATCGCCTGGGTCCTCTCCCGCGGCGAGGACATCGTCCCCCTGATCGGCGCCCGCCGCCGCGACCGCCTGACCGAGGCCCTCGGCGCCCTCGACACCCCTCTGGACGCCACCGACCTCACCGCCATCGAACGCGCCATCCCCGCCGGCGCCGCCGCCGGCGACCGCTACCCGGCCTCACAAATGGCCCACCTCGACAGCGAAAACTAACGGTTCGTACGTCGTCGGCCGTCCCGCCGCGGGGGTTTCTGTTCGCGCCTGCGGCGCGGGGCCGCTGCGCGGGGCGTCGTCGTACGTCGCCGGCTATCCCGCCGTGGGGGTTTCTTTTGCGCCTGCGGCGCGTTGCCGCTGCGCGGGGCTGGTCGGGTGCGGTGCCGGGGGGGGGGGGGGGGGGGGGGGGGGGGGGGGGGGGGGGGGGGGGCGGGGCGCCCCCCCCCCCCCCCCCCCCCCCCCCCCCCCCCGACCCCTCCCGTATGAGGTGGGAGGGGGAGACGGTGGGGGTTCGCGTGGGTGGGTTGGCGCGCGTTGTGTGTGGCGTGGTGCGGGAGCCTAGGCCAGCCCACCTGTGCGCCTTGGTACTGGTACACAGGGCCCCTATCCGCCTTCCGACAGGGATCCAGGACCTATGGCGCTTTGGCAGGCGGATGCAGGCCCCCAAACTCCTCCTCGACACACCCGCACCAACCCACCCACCCCAGGCCCCACCCACCCATCTTTCAACCCACCCCCTCCGGCCCGTCACCGCCACCCAACAGCCCCGCGCAGCGGCCCCGCGCCGCAGGCGCAAACAGCACCCCCACGGCGGGACAGCCGACAACGCCCGCGCCGCCAGGCGCAAACGGCAACCCCCACGGCGGGAAAGCCCCGAAGCTCCAGAGTTGTAGTTCTGGAGTGATCACCCGTGGTGGCATCTACGCAGGTCAAGCCTTGTGGGAACGCGTCGGTCCCTACCGGGGGCATGGACACTTCACAAAGAGCCCTCGCGGGGACCGTCTTCCCCGAGACCCTGCGCGGGGTCCGATGCGTCCGCCTCTCGGTGCGGACGGATGAGACGACCAGCCCCGAGCGGCAGCGCGAGGCCGACGACATAGCGGCGGCAGCGCTCGGGATCGATTTCGGAGAGGGTGATGCACTTCGGGAAGCTGTGGACCTGGACGTGAGCGCGTCCAAGGTCGGCCCGTTCGATCGTCCGCAGCTCGGCGGATGGCTCGCCCAGCCGGAAGCTTTCGATGCGCTGGTGTGGTGGCGCTTCGACCGGGCCATCCGGTCCATGGGCGACATGCACGAGCTTGCAAAGTGGGCGCGAGCCCATCGCAAGATGCTCGTCTTCGCCGAGGGCATCGGCGGGGGCCGGCTGGTCTTCGACTTCCGCAACCCCATGGACCCCACGTCCGAACTCATGATGATGATGCTCGCCTTTGCCGCACAGGTAGAGGCACAGAGCATCAAAGACCGCGTGACCGGCGCACAGGCAGCCATGCGCAAGATGGCACTTCGGTGGCGCGGCGGCGGTCGCCCGCCGTTCGGCTACCTGCCTGCCCCCATGCCCAAGGAACACGGCGGGGCGGGCTGGACGCTCGTTCCCGATCCGGACGCCGTGCGCGTCATTGAGCGGATCATTGCCGCACTGCTGGAAGGCAAGAGCCCCCGGGCCATCGCGCTCATGCTCAACAAGGACGGGGTGCTGTCCCCCTCCGAGCACTGGCGGGCGTACAAAGCCCGGATCAAGGGCATCACCGGCACCGATGGCGACACCGAGACCGACGCGCCGAAGCGGAAGCCCACCCCGTGGCGTGGTCAGCGCATCGTCGAAATGCTCACCAGCCCCGCACTGCTGGGCTGGAAGATGCACAAGGGCAAGCCCGTCCGTGACGACCAGGGCAACCCCGTCATGGCGACTGAAACGCCGATCGTGACCCGCGAGGAGTTCGACCAGATCGGCGCGCTGTTGGCGCCGAAGCCCACGGAGCAGAAAGCACCGACGCGTACGGATTCGGCGGCGCTGCTGCTACGGGTCATCCACTGCACCGGATGCGGCAGCCGCATGTACCTCAACAAGTCCTCCGGGGCCTACGGGTGCAGCTCGTACAAGTACGGGACGTACTGCCCGGCCCCCGTCACCATCCGCGGAACGTGGGTGGACGAGTACGTGACCGCTGAGTTCCTGCGACTGGTCGGCTCGGTGCAGTTCACGCGCATCACGGAGATCCCCGGGTACGACCCACAGCCCGAAATCGACGCCACCGTGGCCGAGATGGAGGAGCACGACGCACAGAAGGACCGTCGCAAGTCCCAAGCGGGCATGACTGCCTGGCAGCGGCGTGCAGACGCACTTGACGCGCGGCTGGCCGAACTGGAGTCGAGGGAGAAGACCGAGCCCCGGCGCGAGATCGTCCCCACCGGGCGCACGTTCGCCGACGAATGGCACACGTCCGACACAGCAGGCAAGCGCGCCATGCTCATCGAGGCAGGCGCACGCTTGGACGTAAAGCGCGGCACCAAGGGCGGATGGCGAATGCTCGACCTGCGACGAGTGGAGTTCGCCATCACCGGAGAGCTTGACCCGTGCATTGAGGAAGCCGCAGCCACGGCCGATCACCTCGCAGCGGAAAGCAACCCGGACCACGCGCCCACGCCGGGAGCGAGCGCGCACCGGAACCTCACCCCGCAGACGCTCACAACCGCCGCGTAGCGGCCCAGGGAAGCCCCGGCACCCCCGACCCCGTGGCCGGGGCTCTCTGGTGCCCGCAGACAGGCAGGTATGCCGCTCCGGGGGTATCGCTGGCTCCGGGGTCGGGCTGCGACTGCCCTCCAGCGGATAGGGAGGGTGTTGGAGTGACGGTTTACACCACTTTTCAGAAACACGTAAAAAAGTAAGAGAGAAGAGAGATTGGGGTCTCAGCCGACACCGCGTCACTGTCCGGTGCCCACAGGAATCCCTCGGTCCCTACTGTCTGGGAACCCAGAGGGATCGAGCCCCACGGCCTACCGTGCAAGCGGTCAGGGCGCGGGAATTCGTCGGTCCCTACTACCGGGGAAGCAGGGGACAGTGAGCCCGGTTCCGCTACGGCGGGCAGGAATTCGCTGGTCCCTACTACTCCATAGAGAGCGGGATTACCGCGCACCCACCCCAAGGGGGAACACGGCGGACTGAGTGCCCACTCTCGGAACAGCGTTGCCCGCACAACACATTGCGGGCGGCGCGCGGGGACTGCACGGCCCATGAGCAACCGCCCAACCGGTGCGCTGCTTCGGGGTGTGTGCAGTCCCCTCGGTGCCCGTACCGGTCCGTATAGCCGAACGGCTAAAGGTGTGCCGTACTCAATCTGTAGAGCCACATTGCGGATCTCTAATTGAGACTCTGGCCGGTTACGATGTTAGCGGCGTTCTCAACCACCCCGACGGATCCATCCAAGCGTCCAGTAATATCCGAAATATCCAACGGCAGGTCAGCTCCGCCGCATTGGTTAAGGGGAGTGCTGACGGGGACTTGCCCAAGGAGGCCGCTAGCGCTGCCTGAAGCGTGCTTTGTTGGCCCTGCCGCGCCGCTGGAGTGCCCGTTGGCGCAACTGTTGTCCATGGCCGGGGACAAGAAGACGAGGACACCGCCGGCGGATGCGGGGGCGGCGGTTGCTAGTCCGGCTCCGAGTGCTGCGGCGGTGAGCCCGAGTGCGGTGGCTGTCCTACGAGTGGTCATGACCCATCAACGACGTGCGGCCCGTCCAGGCGCCGCATGTTCGCCCGTCTGGCCCAACTGGCAAGAGGCACGCGGCCTAGACCCGCGGTGTTCCCGGTTCGAGTCCGGGGGCGGGCACTACTGCTGACCAGCTCGTTTGCTGTTCGGCGACGAGCACCAGGACCAAGGACAACGAGCACCAGGAGGTGAAGATGAACGGCTGTATCGACTGCACCAGTCCAGCAACTCGCCGTGGACGGTGCGACGTTCACGACCAGGCGCACCAGGACCGGCCATCGGTTCAGGCGCGGCGTTCGCGTGGCCGGCGACGGGCGAAGCGGTTCGACGCTGCTGCGCGGCTCCGGCGACAGGTTCGGGAGCGCGGTTACGCGTGGTGTGACTGGTGTCTGCTGTACCACTTCGCGGACGCCGTGGAGGTGGACCACGTGCGGCCCCTCGCGTTGGGAGGGGCCGACACGGACGGGAACGTTCAGGTGTTGTGCCGGGGGTGCCATCGGCTTAAGACGAGCACCGAGTTCGGGGCTTCACCGTGATCGCGGTTGCGCCCTTCCGGGCGGGAAGAGGGTCCGCGTCTGGCTCATCGCTCCTACTGACAACCGTGTCTACGCGGGCCGGACCTGGTCTGTCACGTCTTCGCTCTTGGCGGAGTCGCCCAGCATGGCGGCAGCCACGAAGCCGGGCAGAGTGATCGTTCCGTCGTTGTGCCGCCGCACCGGCGGGTTCTTGGGGCGAGATGTCGCCTCAGCGGCGGCGCGCAGCTTTTCCAGCATCTGAGCGGGCATCGGCACTTCCCGAGCCACGATCACATCTCGGAGGCTCCCTTCGACGCCGGGCGCGGTGACCGTGCCGCTGAATCGCCCGGCTGTAAGTGGTACGCCCGTCAAAGAAAGGTAGTAGACGAAGTCTCCGTCGAGGATGCGCATGACGGGCGTGGCTTCCAGCCACATCATGTGGCCTGGCGGGATGATCACTTGGAGTGAATCGGTGAACTTCTTCTTCTGGGTCCATGTCTGTGAGAACCCAGAGGTCACCGACACTTTGACCACGTCGAAGAACCCGGCTTCGACAGTCGCAGAGATGTGGAACGTCGTTTCTGTACCGATCTCCTCCTCGCCGGTGAGGGTCCGCGTGACGGGGTGGGACGTCGCGTTGGCCACGGCTGGCGAGATTGCCTTCGGCGCCCCGAAGTCGTACTGCATCACCTTGTGTCGTCCGATGACCCCGAAGGCCCATGAGTCATTTTCGAATTGCTCCCATTGCTCAGGTGCGATGCGGTTCGGGTCGATCGTCGGCAGGCTGCCGATGCGGGACGGATCGATCCCGTGCTTACGAAGCTGCGCGTCGATGGCCGCGTTGTTGGGGTAACGCTCCAGTAGTGGCACACGGTTTCCTTGTCTCGGTGGCCTGAGCAGCCCGCAGGGCCGCACTCGCAGCGAGAATTTAGCGCACGAGCAGACACAGTCTGTCGAGGTGCAGTCGCTCCGCGTAGCAAGAAATTGGCCATGGTCACGTCCATGAGGCCCCGTGCCCACGCTGCACTTGCGCCCCTTCAGGAGTGTGTGACGCCCGCCTATCGCCCATCGGAGGTGCCCCCATGCCCCGTAGACCCCGCCCCCCTTGTTCCGTCCCCGGGTGCCCCGAGCTGACGCGCACTGGTGGTCGCTGCGACCGGCATCGACGTGAGGCTGAGAGGCAGCGCGGTACGTCTGCTGAGCGGGGCTACGGGACACGGTGGCAGCGCATCCGTAAGGCGTACCTGTACCGGAATCCGTGGTGTCTGCTGTGTGGTCGCACGGCGACGGTTGCTGACCATTTCCCTGTGTCGCGCCGTGAGTTGGTCGCGCAAGGGGTGAGCGATCCTGATGCGTTTGCTCGTCTGCGTCCGTTGTGTGCGACGTGCCATAACAGCGAGACAGCGAGGCATCAACCGGGCGGTTGGGCTGCCGAAAAACGTTCAGATTCGCAGCATTTTTGAATGAATTACCAGGGGGGTACCCCCTTCCCCTCCCGCTGCTGATCGGCAGGGAGGTGACTTTCTCGCATGGCTAAATAAGCCAATTCTGTGGGCTGGTTCATTCGCCAGCCACCGACGAGAGGGTGGACATCCGTTCGCCCTCGCTTATCTCAAAGGAGAATTTTATGGCTCTCACCCTTACCGAATCCGCGAAGCTTTCGCTTGACCAGTTGCAGCGTGGCGTGATCGAGACGTTCGTGCACGAGTCCCCGATCCTGGACCGGCTTCCGCTGATTCAGGTGACCGGGAACGCATACAAGTACAACGAGGAGTCCAGCCTTCCCGGCGTTTCCTTCCGTGCTGTGAACGAGGCTTACCCGGAGAGCACGGGCACGCTGAACCAGCGGATCGAGACCCTCGCCATCCTCGGCGGGGACGCCGACCTGGACAAGTTCATCGTGCAGACCCGGGGCAACCTGAACGACCAGCGAGCCATTCAGACCATGCTCAAGGTCAAGGCGGCGTCGATTCACTTCGCCGACCAGTTCTTCAACGGTGACGTGGAAGTCAACCCGAAGGGTTTCGACGGGCTGCGCAAGCGGCTGCTCGGCGCTCAGGTGCTCGATGCGAAGGAGACCGGTCCTGTTGCCAACGGCTATGACTTCTTTGACACCTTGGACGCACTGACCGCACAGGTACGTGGCATCAACGGCTCCAACGGAGCGCTGTACATGAACGCTGCTGTCCGGGCGAAGATCGAGTCCGGGTTCCGTCGGCTCGGTGGCGGCGAATTGCTCAGGGAGGTCATTGCGGGGAAGAGCACCGTCATGTGGAAGGGCGTCCCCCTCCTGGACGCCGGGCAGAAGCTCGACGGAGCGGACGTGCTGCCGCTCACGGCGGGCACGGGCGGGAAGCAGACCGGTGACATCTACGCGGTGCGCTTCGGTACCAGCGAAGCTGACGCCGGTGTCTCCGGACTGACCAACGGTGGTGTCCAGGTGACCGACTTGGGCGAGGCGCACGACAAGCCCGTCTACCGGACCCGCATCGACTTCTACTGCGGTCTCGCACTGTTCGGCGGCAAGGCCGCTGCCCGTCTGACGAACGTTCTCGTCGGCTGATCAACTCTGAGCCCCCGCGCTCGTCACCCTTCACCGGGGGGCGGGTGCGGGGGCATTTCGCTATCCGAGGTAAGGCATCGGCCGGTCCTCCAGGAAGTGTTGGAGTCGTAGCCGTTGGGTGTGGTGCATGGGAAGCGCGTCTAGTTCGCTGGGCTCCACGAAGCGGACCTCCGTGCTCTCGGCAGAGACGGTCAGCGAGCCGCCGACGATGCGCGCCCGGAAGCACACATTGAACTGCCGCCTTACCTCCCCGTTGCTGTACGCGATGATGTGGCGCGGGTCGGTGTACGTGCCGACCAGTCCCGTGATCTCCACGTCGTAGCCGGTCTCTTCCATGACCTCCCGCACGGCCGTTCCCGGTAGTGATTCAGCCATGTCCATTCCGCCGCCGGGCAGTGCCCAGAGGTCATTGTCTCGGCGGCGCTGTAGCAGGATTCGGCCTCTATCGTCGGTCACGACCGCTGAGGCAGCGACGACGAGGCTGTTCGGCTTCGGCGCGTCGGGGTCGTCGTAATACTCGGTGCGTGCCACTCTCTAGCCTTCCTGCACAGGCGTTGCCTGTTCCCATACGCCGTTGAAGCTCTCCGCGTAGCTGTCGAATATCCCACCGTCGCTGTTTCGCCGTAGGTGCCATACGGGCGCGCCATACGCGTTTACGCCCCAGACGTGTGCGTTGACCAACATCTGATCGTCGCTGCGATAGAGGCTGTTGTAGAGGGTTGTGCCGTGCGTCCGCAGTTCGATCCCAGACACCCCGAGCAATGGCCGGTAATGCAGGAGCGCGAGTCGGCAGCGCGACTCGATCCCGTGGCCAAACCGTTCTTCCCTCCCTCGCTGCTTGACGTTCTCGCTGTCGGCGTCCCCAATGGCGATTCGGACGGTGCACCCCTCGGCGGCCCGCTCGCGCAGGAGGTCGTTCAGACGCGGGTATGCCTCGTGCAGGAAGACCGCCGCATAGACCAGAACATCAATGCGCTCATGCGCTTGGGCGAACAAATCCGCGTACGTGGAAACAGGGACATCGGCCCGTTGGTCGTACAGCGCGACCAGTTCGGGACTGACCGCCCGTGCGGAGCGGGCCTGCCTGAGTGCTGGCCACAGTGCGTGCATATCTTCCCCTAACGCCTCGGCTGCCTTGAGTGCGGTTGCTCGCCTCGGCGTGCGCCCGAGGTTGACCCACCGTTCAACACTCTTGGGATCAACGCCGGTTGCTTTGGCTAGGTCTGAGTGCGTCCACCCTTTGGACGCCAAGCCGGCCCGCAGACGATCGTTCCGCATAGTCAGTGTCACCCCGCACGTTTGGACGTTGCTAGGGACGTTCTACCCGCCGTGGGACGTCCCGAAGTGGGAAACGTACGAGGTTCCTACGTCCTGGTGGAGGGCGGAAAGATCGGCACCATGACCGAGCCGACGAGATACTCCGCAGCCCCGGTTGTACTGCCTCTACGCCTGGACGTGGAGCCCGTGCCTGTAGACGGTTGTGATGTGTGTGCGGCGCTGGCCAAACATCGGGCGGAAGCACGGAAGCGCGGGGACGGGTCTGCGGCGTCCGATTGCAACATCGAGATCCACCAGCACCCAGAGCACCAGCGATGACAACCGAAGTGCGCATCGTGCGGAACGTGGTTGATGCGTCGCTGCGAGAGTCGCGGCGGGTGGCATGTTCGTCGGCGGCATCCCCGGACTGCGCTCGGAGTAGTGAGCGCGAAGCGGTCGCCCAGCACCGAGCGGTCCTGAGTGACGGTCGCGAGTTCCTGCCCCTGCCTTCCTGAAAGTGCGGGTTGGCAGGGGCGGGCTCCACCACCGCACTAGGGAAAGGCGCAAGGCGCGTCTCTGGTCGCCAAGCCTGGACAGCGATCACGACCAGAGACGGCCCCATGCACGACACACTCAACGAGAGGCCGTACATGAACACGGTAAGCGCGTTAGTCAGTGAGGCGTCCCTCATGGGCGTCGTCAACACGGTGAAGGACAACAATCCCGGCATGGAACTTGGCCTTGCCGAACGGATCGTCGCGGAGGGGCTGAAGTTCGTAGCCGCCTGCTCCCGCTTTCCCCGCGACGGCCTGGCACCGTCCCGAGTGGTTGACGAAGGCTGGCACGGGCTCATCCTCCACACCAAGGTGTACGCGGATCTGTGCGAGCAACTGGGCGGAGACTTCGTGCACCACTTCCCCGGCTGGGACCCGATGAACTACGACCCCAGCGTCCTAGAGCGCACCCGCGACAGGATCCGGCAGTGCGGCTACAGCGTCGATGACGAACTGTGGGGGCCGCCTGTCAGTGCCAGCGCTCCCCTCGTGTCCGTGGCGGCAAACTGCCAGCACTCAACAGAATGTGCCATCAAACCGATGCCCACACCCCAAGATCCCCGAGAGTGAACCCTCTTAGCTGTCCGGCCGATTGGGCGTAGGTTGGGCGGTGGATTGGAGGCTCCATGACTGAGTGGATCAACCCTCGGTACGCATCGCTCGTACGATCGTGGCGCGACGCCCAGACGCAAGCAGGCGATGAAGGTGTCACGACACCCCGACGGGGGTTCATCTGGCCGGGAAGTGAAGCCCCGGAAGCGCCGCCGGCGAGTGGCGACGAGTAGCCAGGCTCTCAGTTCCCGTAGCTGGATGCGCCCCTGTGGTGGGGGCGGGTTGGAAGCCCCCGCTCACACCAGGGCGGGGGCTTCCATGCACCCCGGCCCGTCTACGTGTCGCCCTTGCCGCTGCGGTCGCGGACGTACGTCCCTCGTTGCGGGACGGTGAAGACATGACCTTCCTCGCGCAAGAAGCGCACCGCGTTGCGCACGGTCTCCCGGGCCACGCCGAAGCGCTGCACTAGAGATGCTTCGGAGGGAATCCGCCGGTTCACGGCCAAGGTGCCGCTTTCAATGTCAGCGATGATCGCTGCCGCGATTTGCTGGTAGACTGGCGTGGGGGATTCGTGATCAACCTCAGATGCAGCCATAGAGCCACAGTAGACATCCAGCCATGTCTCCACCCGATGGCATACGTCTATCTACTGAGGTAGACGAAGGTAGACCAGTGCCTTACCGTCAAACACGAAAACGCCCCGACAGACCGATTAGGCCCGGTCCGTCGGGGCTTGCCGAAACAGCTACACAGGAGCTGAAACGACCATGCGCGATGCTATCGCCCGTGCCCTGGTGTGCATGCTGGGGTTGCTGCTGCCCGCCCGAGGACGACACGCAGCAGCACCCACCACCGAACCGGGCACCGAACCCGCACCCGTGAACCCGTGGTCCCGCCCCTGGACCGGGCCAACCAAAGAAGAAGCTGCCGAGTTCTTCCGACAGCAAGCCGAGTGCACGCTAGAGCTGGGTGTGATCCGGGAGCGGCGGCGCGCGGCAGTGCTCGCCACCATGGGCACGGACTACCCGTACAGCTACCCCGGCGCCCCGTTCCCAGCGTCCTCGTTTGCCGCCGAGGGGAGCGCCGCATGAGCTGGCACCGTCAACGCTTCCCGCTCGTACCACCAGAGCGAGCCGTGAACTGCTGCCGCTGCGGGCAACCAACGCGGGTCCCTGTCCCCGTACGCCATGTTCCCCGCGCAAGCGGACCCGACGTGATGATCTACGCCTGCCCCAACTGCGCCGTGCACCTCGTGCCCGGCCCCCTGCCTGGCGAACTGAAGTAGCCCTCCGCCCCACCAGCCCCGTCCGGGCTATCTCCGGACGGGGCTCTATCAGGCCCATCACAGAAGTACCCGTTATGAGCTTCGGGAAGCCGACAACGTGGGAAGCCAGCCAAGCGCAGCGACCCGGTACCGTCCATAGGGAGCCGCCCCCCATACCCCGAAAGGTCGGACCGACCCCATGCCACCCGAGACGTTGACGCCCGAGCGGATCCTCGAAGCCACCGAGGAGGTGCTGCGCCGGTATGGGCCGGCGAAGGCCACGGTCGTGGACGTGGCGCGGGCGCTGGGGGTGAGCCACGGCAGCGTGTACCGGCACTTCCGGACGAAGACGGCGCTGCGGGAGGCGGTCACGGCGCGTTGGCTGGACCGGACGAGCGAGGCGTTGGCGGGTGTGGTGGCGGACGCGGGGCCGGCCGAGGAGCGGTTGGGGCGTTGGCTCGCCACGCTCTTCGAGGCCAAGCGGCACAAGGCCGGGGACGATCCCGAACTCTTCGCCACGTACATGACGTTGATCGGGGAGAGCGGTGGTGTGGTGGACCGGCATGTCACCGCTCTCGAAGGCCAGTTGGCGAAGATCATCGAGGCGGGGGCGGCGGAAGGGGCCTTTCACGCGCCGGCGCCGGCCGTCTCCGCGCATGCCGTGTTCGCGGCCACCAGCCGCTTCCATGACCCGTGTTACTCCGCGGAGTGGTTCCGGCCGGAGATCACCGACGACTTCGAGGCGGTCCGCGACCTCGTGCTGCGCGGTTTGCGGGGGTAGCGCGTCACGGGGCGACGGCTCGCCCGGGTGGGCGGCACGACGCCGGCCGGCTCCCGATTCCTCGGGGGCCGGCCGGCGTTGGTGTGTGCGCCGCGCGGAGCGGGCGGGTGCCCGCGGCCGGCCGTTCGCCGGTCGGGCCGCGGGCCGCGGGGTCAGCAGCCGAGGAGGCGGCTGCCCAGGTAGGACTGGATCTGGTCGAGGCTGACGCGCTCCTGCTTCATGGTGTCGCGCTCGCGCACCGTGACCGCGTTGTCGTCGAGGGTGTCGAAGTCGACGGTGACGCAGAACGGGGTGCCGATCTCGTCCTGGCGGCGGTAGCGGCGGCCGATGGCGCCCGCGTCGTCGAACTCGATGTTCCAGAACTTGCGGAGGTCCGCGGCGAGCCCCTTGGCCTTCGGGGAGAGCTGCGGGTTGCGGGAGAGCGGCAGGACCGCGACCTTCACCGGGGACAGGCGCGGGTCGAGGCGCAGCACCGTGCGCTTCTCCAGCTTGCCCTTGGCGTTCGGCGCCTCGTCCTCGGTGTAGGCGTCGAGGAGGAAGGCGAGCATGGCGCGGCCGACGCCGGCCGCGGGCTCGATGACGAACGGGGTGTAGCGCTCGCCGGCCTCCTGGTCGAAGTAGGAGAGGTCCTGGCCGGACGCCTTGGCGTGCGAGGCAAGGTCGTAGTCGGTGCGGTTGGCGACGCCCTCCAGCTCGCCCCACTCCGAGCCGCCGAACTGGAAGCGGTACTCGATGTCAGCGGTGCGCTTGGAGTAGTGGGAGAGCTTCTCCTTGGGGTGCTCGTACCAGCGGACGTTCTCCTCGCGGAGACCGAGGTCGCGGTACCAGTTCCAGCGCTGCTCCATCCAGTACTCGTGCCACTGCTCGTCCTCGCCCGGCTTGACGAAGAACTCCATCTCCATCTGCTCGAACTCGCGGGTCCGGAAGATGAAGTTGCCCGGGGTGATCTCGTTCCGGAAGGACTTGCCCATCTGGGCGATGCCGAACGGCGGCTTCTTGCGGGAGGTCTGCTGGACCTGCGCGAAGTTGGTGAAGATGCCCTGGGCGGTCTCGGGACGCAGGTACGCGACGGAGGCGGTGTCCTGCGACGGGCCGAGGTGGGTGGAGAGCAGGCCGGAGAACTGCTTGGGCTCGGTGAAGCCGCCCTTGTTGCCGCAGTGCGGGCAGTTGATGTCGGCGAGGCCGTTCTCGGGGAGCTTGCCGTGCTTGGCCTCGTACGCCTCCTCCAGGTGGTCGGCGCGGAAGCGCTTGTGGCAGGAGGTGCACTCGGTGAGCGGGTCGGTGAAGGTGGCGACGTGGCCGGACGCCTGCCACACCTCGGGGGCCAGGATCACCGACGAGTCGATGCCGACGACGTCCTCACGGGAGGTGACCATGGCGCGCCACCACTGGCGCTTGAGGTTCTCCTTGAGCTCGACGCCGAGGGGACCGTAGTCCCAGGCAGCGCGCGAGCCGCCGTAGATCTCACTGCAGGGGTAGACGAAGCCACGGCGCTTGCTCAGGCTGACGATGGTATCGATCTTGTCGGCGGCCACGGTGCTCTCTTCAGTACGACGTCGGACAGTGGATAGGAGGGCGCGAAGCGCCTCACTCAAGCGTGGTGATCAGGAGACGGCTGGGCGAATAGTTCAGGGTAGCGGCGGGCGTACCCCGCGGACCAAATCGATTCCGGATCGCTTCCGGCCGGTTGTCTTCGCCCTGTGACCTGGCGCGCACTTTGTTGACAATCATTTCCAGCTTTGTTGAAAATGAGTGTCATGAACGTACGCCCGCACATATCCACCGCAGCCGTCGCCGGAGCCGCGGTTCTCGGCCTGCTGGCCCTGTCCGCCTGTTCCCCCACCACCTCCGGGCGCACCGACGACGGGAAGCTGAAGGTGACGGCGTCGTTCTACCCGATGCAGTTCCTCGCCCAGCAGATCGGCGGGTCACACGTCGAGGTGTCCAACCTCACCGAGCCCGGCGTGGAGCCGCACGACCTGGAGCTCACCCCCCAGCAGACCGGGCACCTCAGCCAGGCCGGCGCGATCGTCTACCTCAAGGGCCTGCAGCCCGCCGTGGACAACGCGATCGCCCAGTCCGGCGTCAAGCACATCGCCGACGCGGCGAAGCTGACCCCCATGGAGGTGCACGGCCCCGAGGTGGACGGGCACCACCACACCACCGGCGACAACCATTCGCACTCCGAGTCCGAGCCCGGCCAGGATCCGCACATCTGGCTGGATCCGTTGAAGTTCGCCCAGGTGGCGAAGGGCGTGAACACGACCCTCGCGGCGGCCGACCCCCAGCACAAGGCCGACTACCAGAAGAACACCGACGTCCTGGTGAAGAAGCTGGACGCGCTGAACACGGAGTTCGTCAACGGCCTGAAGAACCGCGCCTCGGACACCTTCATCACCACCCACGCGGCCTTCGGCTACCTCGCCGAGCGCTACGGCCTGACCGAGGAGGCGATCAGCGGCCTGGACCCGGAGTCCGAGCCCAGCGCCAACCGGATCAAGGAACTGCACACGCTCGCCCAGACCCACCACGTGTCCACGGTGTTCTTCGAGACGCTGGCCAACCCGGCCACGGCCAAGACTCTCGCCGGCGACCTGCACCTGAAGACCGACGTGCTGGACCCGCTGGAGGGCATCACCAAAAAGTCCCGCGGCACGGACTACTTCTCGGTGCAGCGCGCCAACCTCACCGCGCTGCAGAAGGCGCTCGGCACCAAGTGACCGGCACCCGCCCGCGCCCTGCGCACCACGTGCCCGCCGGGCACCCGGCGCGGCACACCCCGCACACCCCGCACACCAGGACGCACCGCACGACGGAGGTCACCAGATGAAGGACACCGGCCAGCCCGTCATAGCCCGAGAGGCCGCCGAGCGGCCCGCCGGGGACCGCTCGGCGGTCATCGAGCTGCGCGGGGCGACCGCGTCGCTGGGCGCCCGACCGGTGCTCCGCGGAGTCGACCTGACCGTGCGGTCCGGCGAGGTCGTCGCGCTGCTCGGTGCCAACGGCTCGGGCAAGTCCACCGCCGTCCGCTCGGTGATCGGCCAGGTGCCGCTGACCGGCGGCGACCTGGCGCTGTTCGGCACGCCGTTCCGCCGCTTCAAGGACTGGGCCCGGATCGGCTACGTGCCGCAGCGGACCACGGCGGCCGGCGGGGTGCCGGCCACCGTCCGCGAGGTGGTCACGGCCGGCCGGCTGGCCCGGACGAAGCTGGGCCTGCTCCGCAAGGCCGACCGCAGCGCGGTGCACCACGCACTGGAGCTGGTCGGGATGGCGGACCGGGCCAAGGACTCCGTCAACGCCCTGTCGGGCGGGCAGCACCAACGGGTCCTGATCGCCCGTGCGCTGGCCGGGGAACCCGACCTGCTGATCATGGACGAGCCGATGGCCGGCGTGGACCTGGCGAGCCAGGAGGTACTGGCCTCGGCCCTGCGCGAGCAGGTCGGCCACGGCGCCACGGTGCTGCTGGTGCTGCACGAACTGGGCCCGTTGGAGCCGCTGATCGACCGCGCGGTGGTGCTGCGGGACGGCTGCGTCGTCCACGACGGTCCGCCGCCCGAGGCGGTGGGGCAGCACGCCCTGCCCGGCCACGACCACGTCCACCCGCACGCCGACGCCGCCGCGGAACCGCTCCGCACCGGCCTGCTGAGCTAGGGGCCCGCCACCATGGAAATGCTCTCCTTCCCCTTCATGCAGCGGGCGTTGATCGCCGCCCTGATCGTCGGCATCACCGCACCCGCCATCGGCATCTATCTCGTCCAGCGCCGCCAGGCCCTGATGGGCGACGGCATCGGCCACGTCGCCCTGACCGGTGTCGGCCTGGGCTTCCTGCTCAACACCAGCCCGGTCTGGGTCGCCACCGCGGTCGCGGTGCTGGGCTCGGTGGTGATGGAGCTGATCCGCTGGTACGGCAAGACCCGCGGCGACCTGGCGCTGGCCATGCTGTTCTACGGCGGCATGGCGGGCGGCGTGATGCTGATGAACCTCTCGGACGCCGGCTCCAGCGCCAACCTGGGGACGTACCTGTTCGGGTCGATCACCACCGTCTCGCCGCAGGACATGACGACGATCTACGTGCTGGCCGCACTGGTGCTGGCGATCACCGTGGGGCTGCGCCGCCAACTGTTCGCGGTCTGCCAGGACGAGGAGTTCGCCCGGGTCACCGGGCTACCGGTGCGGTTGCTCAACCTCCTGGTCGCGGTGACCGCCGCGGTCACCGTCACGGTCGCCATGCGGGTGGTCGGCCTGCTGCTGGTCAGCGCGCTGATGGTGATCCCGGTCGCGGCCGCGCAGCAGATCAGCCGGAGCTTCGCGGTGACCTTCGTGACCGCGCTGGCGATCGGCATGGTGGTGACCCTCACCGGCACCACCGCCTCCTACTACGTCGACGTGCCGTCCGGCGCGACCATCGTGCTGTTCGCCATCGCGCTGTTCGTGGTCTTCACGGCGGTGGCCGCCCCGCTGGCCCGGCGGCGCGCCGGAGCGCCCGCGGCGGCCGGCGAGGGGTGCACCCTGGAGGTACCGGGCAGCCGCACCGCGCAGGACGACGTCCGGGTGTGACGGTCGGCGCGGGCCGAGGCGCCGCCGGGCGCAACGGCGTTGCGGACGAACGGGAAGCGTCGGAACCGCTGGCCGGGCGGTGCGTGTGGGACCGCCCGGCCGAGGGATACATAGAGGAGTACATGTAAGCGCCAAACAGGGCTTCCGGTCATCACCTGGCACAATGGCCAAACGCATGCGCGGGAGAAGTCCTGACGTCCTAAGGGAGGCAACGGTGGCGACGAGCGCGGGATCTCCGGTCCGCGGCCGGTCGACGCGGCAGCGCACCGCGGTTTCGGCCGCACTCGACGAGGTCAACGAGTTCCGCAGCGCACAGGAGCTCCATGACATGCTCAAGCACCGGGGCGACTCGGTCGGGTTGACCACCGTCTACCGGACGTTGCAGTCCCTCGCCGACGCCGGCGAGGTCGACGTGCTGCGCACCAGCGACGGCGAGGCCGTCTACCGCCGGTGCAGCAGCGACGACCATCACCACCACCTGGTGTGCCGCGGCTGCGGCACGGCCGTCGAGGTGGAGGGCCCCGCGGTGGAGAAGTGGGCCGACCAGATCGCCGCCGAGCACGGCTTCCGCGACGTGGCACACACCGTCGAGATCTTCGGGACGTGCGGGGAGTGCGCAACCAAGGCGGAGGCGGGCGGCCAGGGCGCCTGACGGCCCCGGCCGGCGCCCTGGCCCACCGCCACCCACGCCATCGGCGACGCCGCCGTCCGGCACGTACTGGACGCCGTCGAACAGGCCCGGCGCGCCGACCCCAACGGGGTGCGGCACCGCATCGAACACATCGAGACGGTGCCCGACGACACCCTGCGCCGCTTCGCCGAACTCGGCGTGCTGGCGTCCATGCAGCCCACCCACTGCTGCGACTTCACCCGCGCCGACCACACCGACAACTGGTCCCGCCGGCTCGGTGAGGAGCGCGCCGGCCGCGCCTGGCGCTGCCGCGACCTGACCGACGCCGGCGCCACCGCGGTCCTCGGCTCCGACTGGCCGATCGCCCCCTACCCGCCGCTGGGCGTGATGGCCGGCGCCCGCCACCGACCTGCCCCGGCTGCCGGTCCTACTCACCGCGACCGGAGCCTGTGAGCGGGCCCGGACGGGTCCCCGGAAACGGCGGACGGGCCGCCTCCCCGTGGGGAGGCGGCCCGTCCGCCGTGCACGGCCCGTCGCGCGGGCCCGGGCTCAGGTCGCCTGCTCGCCGTCTTCCAGTGGCGCCGCGCCGAAGCGGCGGTCCCGCTTGGCGTACTCGAAGCACGCGTCCCACAGGTTCCGGCGGTCGAAGTCCGGCCACAGGATGTCCTGGAACACCATCTCGGCGTAGGCGCTCTGCCAGATCAGGTAGTTCGAGGTGCGCTGCTCACCGGACGGCCGGACGAACAGGTCCACATCGGGCATGTCCGGGTAGTACATGTACTTCGCCACGGTCTTCTCGTTGACCTTGGACGGGTCCAGCTTCCCGGCCCGGACGTCCGCCGCGATGGCCGCCGCGGCGTCCGCGATCTCCGCCCGACCGCCGTAATTCACGCAGAAATACAGCGTCATCGCGTCATTGTTCTTGGTCTGCTCCTGGGCGACCTGGAGCTCCTGGACCACGGACTTCCACAGCTTCGGCATCCGGCCGACCCACCGGATGCGGATGCCCAGCGCATCCATCTCGTCCCGGCGCCGCCGGATGACGTCCCGGTTGAAGTTCATCAGGAAGCGGACCTCGTCCGGCGAGCGCTTCCAGTTCTCGGTGGAGAAGGCGTAGAGCGAGAGGTTCTTCACCCCCATCTCGATGCAGCCCTTGAGGACGTCCAGGACGACGCCCTCGCCGACCTTGTGGCCCTCCGTGCGCGGCAGCCCGCGCTCCTTGGCCCACCGCCCGTTGCCGTCCATCACGACGGCGACGTGGTTCGGCACGAGCTCGCCGGGGATCCTCGGCGGACGCGCGCCCGAGGGATGCGGCTCGGGCGTCTGGTACTCACGTCGGTTGCGCCCCAGAATCCCGCGTACTGCCATGCGCCCCACGTCTCCTATGCAATCTCGATGGACGGTGTGTTCACGACGTCGTCGTGGCCGGTCGGTCGTGCCCGGCGCTACTTCTCCACGTAGCGCAGGGACCGCAGACCGCGCTCCAGGTGCCAGTGCAGATACGCCGCGACGAGGCCGCTGCCCTCGCGGACGTGCCGGGCCTCGCAGGCGTCCGCGGTCTCCCAGTCGCCGGTCAGCAGCGCGCCCAGGAGGCCGATGGCCTCTGAGGAGGGTACGACGCTTCCGGGCACCCGGCAGTCACCGCACACCACGCCACCCGACGCCACCGAGAAGAACCGGTTCGGACCAGGCATTCCGCACCGCGCGCAGGCGTCGAAGCTCGGCGCGTAGCCGTTCACCGCCAGCGAGCGCAGCAGGAACGCGTCCAGCACCAGGTGCGGGGCGTGCTCGCCGTTGGCCAGCGTCCGCAGCCCCCCGACCAGCAGCAGGTACTGCTGGACGGCCGGCTCGCCCTCGTGGTCGGTGAACCGCTCGGCGGTCTCCAGCATGGCCGTGCCGGCGGTGTAGCGGGCGTAGTCGGTGACGATCGCGCCACCGTACGCGGCGATCGTCTCGCTCTGCGTGCACAGCGGCAGCCCGCGCCCGATCAGCTCCCCGCCGCGCGCGAAGAACTGCACGTCCACGTGGGAGAACGGCTCCAGACGGGCCCCGAACTTCGACTTCGTCCGCCGCACGCCCCGCGCCACGGCCCGCACCCGGCCGTTGCCGCGGGTGAGCAGGGTGATGATCCGGTCCGCCTCCCCCAGCTTCTGGGTGCGCAGCACGATGCCGTCGTCGCGGAACAGAGTCATGCCGCCATTCTCCCGCACCTACCGGACACCCCGTCCCGCACCCCGACGCCCCTCCGGGGCCACGGCCCGCAGCGCGCGAGCGTGCGGAATGTCACTGCGCGGCACGCGGCGCTTTCCGGGCGGCCCGCCACTCACGGTGCGCGGCGGGCGTGTGACGCTTCGGAATCGGGCCGGGCGACGGGGCGGCGGGCGTCCCTCCGCTCACGCGAGGCGGGGCCGCCTACCGCCGCGACCGACGGCCGACCGCTCGGCGGCTTTAGTGACGACTCGTCAATTTCCTTGCAGAGATGGCGGAGTGGCGTGAAGGAGCGCCACGGGACGATCGCGCCGCCACGCGCGCCGTCGCTTCGAAAGGCCGCAATGACGGTCGATATGCGGTGACCTGACCGCGTTTCATCCGCGTCGCATCCACACCATCTCCACAACCCCTCTGCAGGGCTCCGGATGACGGGGCCTCATCACGCTACCCACCGGTCATCAACGCCTCAATGCGACCTTCCACACTTCTCCGTCCTCGCACGTCAAGGACCCTCACGGCGTGTCGAGCGACAGGTAGCATCCGGTGATGTTCGGCGGCACGCCAGCCGTAGCGGCCGAGACATCCCCGTCAGTCCCCAAACGAGGATCTCGATGACATCCATACCGCAGGCGCTGTTGTGGTGCCTCAGCGCAGGTACGGTCGCCGCCGTCGTGCTGGCGGCGCTCCTGGTCCGCGTGCGCAAGGAGCGTGCCGGCCTCAGAGCCCGACTGACCGCCGCCGAGGAACACAGCAGCGCCACACTCCACGGCAACACGGAGCTGTCGGCCAGGCTGCGGGCCACCGAGGCCGAGGTGCGGCACCTGGCCGAGGCCCGACTGCCCGACCTGACCCTGGCGCTGGCCCACCCGCACGTCCCGGTGCGCGGTCTGCTCGACAAACGGTTCGGCGGGTCGGAGACCGACGAGGCGCTGGACGCCGTCATGGCGCAGGTCAGCGAGGCCATCACCAAGGAACGGACCCGGGTCGACGCGGCGGCGCAGTCCACGCTGCGCGGCGCCACCACCACGATCCAGGCACTGCTGTACCAGGTGCAGACGTCGCTACAGGCGATGCAGCACAAGTACGACGACCCGCAGATCGCGCAGGACCTGCTCGACGCGGACTTCCTCAACGAGCAGGCGCTGCGCCGCGTCCAGGCCACCGGCGTGGTCTGCGGCGCCTGGCCGGGGCTGACCCGCGAGGACTCCTACCTCGCCGAGCTGGTGGTAGGCGCCACCTCACGGCTGCGCGGCTACGAGCGGGTGCAGGTCAGCAACCAGCTGCGGGACCCGGTCGCCGTGGTGGCGCGGGCCGTCGAGCCGATCGCGATCACCGTCACCGAGCTGCTCGCCAACGCACTGCACCACTCGCACCGGGAGCTGCCGGTCACCGTCACGCTCCAGCAGGGCAACCGCGGCGCCTCGGTGATCATCGACGACTACGGCGTCGGCATGCACGACGACGAGCTCAAGCACGCGATGGAGCTGCTGGCCAGCAACGACGGGCTGCTGCTGACGCAGTTGGGCGACCCGCCCCGGTCCGGTTTCGCGGCGGCCGGCCAACTGGTGCGGCAGTACGGCTTCGGCGTGCACGTGGAGCCCTCGCCGTACGGCGGCGTGCGGGCCGTCGTCTACATCCCGGGCGACCCGCTGCTGACCGTCCTCGACGAGGGCGCCCGGCCGATCTCGGTGATGGCGCCGATGCCGCACCGGGCCCCCGGCGGGCCCCGGGACCGGGCCGCGGTGCCGTCCGCGATGCCGACCGGAGCGAGCGCGCCGGCCACCCCCGCGGGTGCCGTGCCGACGCCGCGGCCCGCCGCCGAGGCGCACGCCGTGCCCGTCCAGCCGGCCCCGGCCCGACCGGACGCCGAGCCCGCACCGCAGCCGCCGGTCGAGGGCGAGTTGCCGCGCCGGCGCCGGCGCCGGCCGCAGGCCGAGCAGCAGCCCGAGTCGCACGCCGACACGCTCAACCTGCGCTCCCCGGAGGAGACCGGATCCCGCTGGGCGGCGCTCCAGCGCGGCACCGAATCCGGGCGGGCCGCAGCCCATTCAGAACCCCCGCGCAGTCCCGAAGGGAACGCCCAGTCATGAACAGCCCCACCCGTCGCCGTGTCACCGAGGACAAGTCCTGGGTGCTGGCTCCCCTCTTGGAGCTGCCGCATGTCGTGCACGCCGCCGTCATCTCCGGCGACGGCTTCATCGAGGGCGCCTCGCCGGGCCTGTCGCGGGAGGCCGCCGAGGGCGTCGCGGCGATGATGTCGGCGCTCCAGGGCGCGGGGCGCGCGGTGACCGCGGCGTTCACCGAGCAGGACGACGCCCGGCTGCGGCAGACCGTCATCGAGTCCGACGAAGGTTTCGTTTTCGCGATCCCGGCCGGCGAGAACACCTGCCTGGCCGTCTTCGCCGATCCGGAGGTGAACATGGGAGTCGTCGCGCACCACATGCAGATCCAGGTGACGACCCTGGGCAAGAAGGTCATGAACAGCCCGGCTCGGGACACCGGTAGCCACGCATGACGCCGCGCCAGAGCAGCGGACGACGCCTCGTACCGGCCTACCTGGCGACCGGCGGGCGTGCCCGACCGAGCCGCAACACGTTGGACCGGCTGACCGTGCTGATCGGCGTCGACATGCCGATCACCAGTGAGGTACGCCCCGAAGAGCACCGGATCCTGGAGCTGCTCCAGCCCGGTGCGCTGACTCTGGCCGAGGTGGCCGCCCACCTTCACCTGCCCGTGAGCGTGGTGAAGGTGCTGGTCGCCGACCTCGTCGATGCCGGGCGCCTGCACGCCCGAGTCCCCATACCCGAAGCCGAGCAATTCGACCGGCAGATCCTGGAGAGGGTTCTCGATGGACTCCGCTCTCTCAAGTCCTAGCCCCGGCGCCGGGACCGGCAACATGTACCTCCGCGGCGAGGACCAGACCCTGGTCAAGCTGCTGGTCGCCGGGCCCTTCGGGGTCGGCAAGACCACGCTGATCCGGGCGCTCTCGGAAACCCCGCCGCTGCACACCGAAGAGGTGATGACGCAGTCCGGCGCGATGGTCGACGACCTCGCCGGGGTGCGCGACAAGACCACCACCACCGTCGCCATCGACTTCGGGCGGCTGACGCTCCCCGGCGACCTGGTGCTGTACCTGTTCGGCACGCCCGGCCAGAAGCGCTTCCGCCCGCTGTGGCAGGACATCGCCCGCGGCGCGCTGGGCGCCCTGGTCCTCGCCGACACCCGCCGACTGGCGGACTCGTTCGAGGTGATGGACATCGTGGAGGAGGCCGGACTGCGCTACGCGGTCGCGGTCAACACCTTCCCCGACGCCCCGCAGTACGACGTGGAGAAGATGCGCGAGGCGCTCGACCTGCACCCGGACACCCCGCTGGTGCTGTGCGACGCCCGGGACCGGGAACAGTCAGTCGACGCGCTGATCGCACTGGTCCGCCACGTCCTGGACCACACGCCCCAGCCCGAGGAGAACCCGATCCCGTGACTTCCCCGTACGAGCCGGGCGCCGCCCCACCGCCGTCGTCCTGCCCCGGGCAGGCCGTCCCGCCGTCGGAGGCCGCCGCCCCACCGCCGGGCTGTCCGGCGCACGCGGGGCCGCCGCGGGCCGCGGCGCACCCGGAAGCGCACGCCCCGGTGAAGCTGTACGGACCGGACTTCGCCGCCGACCCGCACCGCATCTACGCGCGGCTGCGGCAGTACGGGGCGGTGGCGCCGGTGGAGATCGCGCCCGAGGTGCCGGCGCTGCTGGTGACCGACTACCGGGCGGCGCTGGAGCTGCTGAACGACGACGCGACCTGGTCCAAGGACTCCCGGGCCTGGATGCAGACCGTCCCGGCGGACTCGCCGGTCATGCCGATGCTGCACTGGCGGCCGAACGTCTTCTACAGCGACGGGCCGGCGCACGTCCGCTACCGGGACGCCATCGTCGACAGCTTCAAGCTGGTCGAGCCGCACGAGCTGCGGGCGCGGGTGCACCACGCGGCGGACACCCTGATCCGGCGGTTCGGTGACCACGGTGAGGCGGACCTGATCGCGGACTACGCGCGGCTGATCCCGCTGCTGATGTTCAACACCCTCTTCGGGCTGCCCGACTCCTACAGCGACCGGCTGATCGCGGCGATCGCGGGGATGCTGGAGGGCAATTCGCCGGAGGAGGCGACGGCCGCCAACGAGGCGTACACGCAGTACATCATGGAGCTGGTCGGCGCGAAGAAGGCGCAGCGCGGGCCGGACCTCACGTCGTGGATGATGGACCACGCCAACGACCTGAGCGACGAGGAACTGATCCACAACATCATCCTCGTGATGGGCGCCGGCAACGAGCCGCTGGCCAACCTCATCGGCAACGCGCTCGCCCGCATGCTGTCGGACGACCGCTACTACAACACCGTCTCCGGTGGCGCGCTGACCGTCCACGACGCCATCAACGAGGTGCTGTGGAACGACCCGCCGATGGCCAACTACTCCGCCCACTTCCCGGTCCGGGACGTGTTCTTCCACGGCACCTGGGTGCGCGCCGGGCAACTGGTGATGGTCTCCTACGCCGCGGCCAACAGCCAGTTCGACACCACCGGGGCCCACGGCCCGGGGTCGGGCAGCGGCTCGCACCTGGCGTGGGCGGCGGGGCCGCACGCCTGCCCGGTGAAGCGGCACGCGCTGCTGATCGCGATCACCGCCATCGAGCGGCTCACCGCCTGGCTCTCGGACATCGAACTCGCCGTCGCCCCGGCGGAGTTGACGTGGCGCAACGGCGCCTTCCACCGTGCCCTGGCCGCGCTCCCGGCCCGTTTCACCCCCATCACCCCGGACCAGGCAGGAGCCACGCCATGGCAGAACAGCGACCGCAGCCCGTCGTCATCGACCCGGCCGGCACCGACATCCACGGCGAAGGAGACCGCCTCCGCGCACTAGGCCCGGCGGCCCGGATCGAGCTGCCCGGTGGCATCCAGGCGTGGGGCGTGACCGGTCACGCCCTGCTCAAGGAGCTGCTCACCGACGACCGGATCTCGAAGAACCCGCGGGACCACTGGCCCGAGTGGCAGCGCCCGGAGATCCGCGGCAGTTGGCTGCAGTCGTGGATCGGCGTGACGAACATGTTCACCGCCTACGGCCCCGACCACCGCCGGCTGCGGAAGCTGATCGCCCCGGCGTTCACCGCCCGCCGCACGGACGCGATGGTGCCGCGGGTGACCCAGATCGTCGGCGACCTGCTGGACGGGCTCGCGGCGCGGCCGGCCGGCGAGGTCGTCGACCTGCGGGAGTCCTTCAACCACCCGCTGCCGATGCAGGTGATCTGCGAGCTGTTCGGCTACCCGGAGGGCGCGCCGCGGGGCGAACTGGCCCGGGTCGTCTCCGAGATCATGGACACCACGGCCACCCCGGAGCAGGCCACGGCGACGCAGGTGGCGGTGGCCGAGCTGCTCGGTGCGCTGGTCGCGACCAAGCGCGCGCAGCCCGCGGACGACCTGACCAGCCTGCTGGTCGCGGCCCGGGACGACGAGGGCCAGGGGATGACCGAGCGGGAGCTGCTGGACACCCTGCTGCTGGTGATCGGCGCCGGCCACGAGACGACCGTGGACCTGCTGGGCAACGCGGTGTTCGCGCTGCTGACCCATCCCGAGCAGCTGAAGCTGGTGCGGGACGGCGCCGTGTCGTGGCACGACGTCATCGAGGAGACCCTGCGCTGGACGCCGAGCATCGCGAGCCTGCCGCTGCGGTTCGCGGTTCAGGACGTGGCGCTGCCGCACGGCGAGGTGATCCGCAGGGGCGAGGCGCTGCTGCCGATGTACGCGGCGGCGGGCCGGGACCCCGAGCAGCACGGCCCGGCGGCCGCGACGTTCGACGTCCAGCGGGCGAGCCAGGACCACTTGGCGTTCGGCCACGGGGTGCACCACTGCATCGGTGCGCCGCTGGCCCGGCTGGAGGCGCGGACCGCGCTGCCGGCGCTCTTCGAGCGGTTCCCGGACATGCGTCTCGCGGTGCCGGCCGAGGAGTTGCAGCCGGCGGGCGGGTTCATCGCGGGTGGACTGGCGAGCCTGCCGGTGCGGCTGACGGCCTGAGCCGCACGTGGGCATGCGGCCCCGCCGCCGGTTGCGACCGGTGGCGGGGCCGTCGTGGTGCCGGGCGGCGCCCGGGGGCGGGGCGCCGCCGTGGGCCGGGGGCTTCGAACGCGGGCCGGGGGCCCGTCCGGTGGGTCGGGGGCGGGGCCTAGCCGCGGTAGCGGGACGAACGGGCCGCGGCGAGGAGCAGCCGGTCGACGTCCTCGGGGCGGAGCGTCAGGGCGGCGCCGGCGGTGCTGAGCACCTCCCGCTCGGCGGGGGTGCACGGGCCGTCGGCGAGGGCGATCCGGGCGGCCTGGAGGAGCAGCGACTCCCGCCCGGCGGGGGCGAGGTGCGGGGCGAGCGGCTCCAGCGCCTCGTGGAGCTCTATGGCCAGCGCGGTGCCGCACGGGTCGAGGCCCTGGTGTCCGCAGTGGTCGCCGGTGGCCGCCTCGTAGGTGCCGGTCATCCGACCGGTGTCGGCGGCGAGCGCGGCGAGCAGGGTGAGCAGTTGGTCCTCGGTGCAGTCGGCGGAGCCGGCCGCGCGGACCGCGGTGACCGCGGCGTCGCGGACCGTGCGGGAGGCCGTGCCGCCGGCCGCCAACAGGGCCAGGGTCAGGGTGTGGACGGCGTCCCGGAGCATCGTGGAGAGTCGGACGGTGGTCGGGTGGTCGAGGGCGTCGAGCCCGAAGCGGCCGCGGCAGGCGGAGCATTCGAGGACCGGGCCGGCGTCACCGCGGGCGAGGACGGGGACGCCGAGGACGTGGAGGCGGCGTCGGCCGGTGCGGCGGAGGTAGTTGCGGTCGCCGCCGCAGTCGGGACAGAAGAACTCGCCGTCGGCGACGGTCCGCCACGAGGTGCGCACCCCCACCACACGTACGTTGCGCATCACGTCAGCCCTCCGTCATTCCCCCACGGCCGCTGGGGCATGGGTGGGGGTGCCCCTCAGCGGCAGCTGGGAGAGAGCCCCCTTCGGCTCCGTTGCCGTTCGTTACGTGATGTTAGCCACATCGATGACGTGTCGTCAGCACCTCGTATCGGACAACGGGCCGGCGGCTGGCCGGATGCGGGCGGGAATGCGTACGGAATGTGTACGGATGCGCGCGGCCCCGCCGTTCCGGCGTGCGGAGCGGCGGGGCCGTGCGGGAGACGGGGCGGGTGGGCGTCAGCGCGCCGAGCGGTTGACGGCGGAGACCACGGCCTTGAGGGAGGCGCGGGTGGTGTTGGCGTCGATGCCGATGCCCCACAGCACCTTGCCGTCGATGGCGCACTCGATGTACGAGGCGGCCTGCGCGGAGGCGCCCTCGCTCATGGTGTGCTCCTGGTAGTCCAGCAGGCGGGCGTCGATGCCCAGGCCGGACAGCGCGTCGAAGAACGCGGAGATCGGACCGTTGCCGGAGCCCGTCAGGACGGTCTCGACGCCGTCCACCTCCGCCTCGACGGTGAGGGTGTCCACGCCGTCCTTGTCGGTGGTGGTCTGCCCGGTCCTGACCTGGATGCGGCCCCACGGGTTCTGCGGGTTGGGCAGGTACTCGTCCCGGAAGGTGTCCCAGATGGCCTTCGGGGTGACCTCGCCGCCCTCGGCGTCGGTCTTCTCCTGGATGATCCGGGAGAACTCGATCTGCATCCGGCGCGGCAGGTCCAGCTTGTGGTCGTTCTTCAGGACGTAGGCGATGCCGCCCTTGCCGGACTGCGAGTTGACCCGGATGACGGCCTCGTAGGAGCGGCCGACGTCCTTGGGGTCGATGGGCAGGTACGGCACCGCCCACTCGATGTCGTCGACGGTCTTGCCCTGGGCGGCCGCGTCGGCCTCCAGCGCGTCGAAGCCCTTCTTGATGGCGTCCTGGTGGGAGCCGGAGAAGGCGGTGTAGACCAGGTCGCCCGCGTAGGGGTGGCGCGGGTGGACCTCCATCTGGTTGCAGTACTCGCTGGTGCGGCGGATCTCGTCGATCTGCGAGAAGTCGATCTGCGGGTCGACGCCCTGCGAGAAGAGGTTCATGCCCAGCGTCACCAGGTCGACGTTGCCGGTGCGCTCGCCCTGACCGAACAGGCAGCCCTCGACGCGGTCGGCGCCGGCCATCACGGCCAGTTCGGCGGCGGCCACGGCCGTGCCGCGGTCGTTGTGCGGGTGCGTGGACAGGCAGACGAACTCGCGCCGGCTCAGGTTGCGGCTCATCCACTCGAAGCGGTCGGCGTGCGTGGACGGGGTCGAACGCTCCACGGTGGCCGGCAGGTTGAGGATGATCTCGCGGCCCGCCTCGGGCTGCCAGACGTCCATGACCGCCTCGCAGACCTCCAGCGCGAAGTCCAGCTCGGTGTCGGTGAAGATCTCCGGGCTGTACTGGTAGCCGAAGGCCGTCTCGTCGCCCAGCAGTTTGTCGGCGTACTCCATCACCAGCCGGGTGCCGTCCACCGCGATCTGCTTGACCTGCTCCTTCGAGCCGCGGAAGACGACCCGGCGGAAGGTGGGGGCGGTGGCGTTGTAGAGGTGGACGGTGGCGCGGGGGGCGCCGCGCAGCGCCTCGACGGTCCGCTCGATCAGCTCCTCCCGGGCCTGCGTCAGCACCGAGATGGTGACGTCGTCCGGGATCGCGCCCTCTTCGATGATCGACCGGACGAAGGCGAAGTCGGTCTCGCCGGACGACGGGAAGCCGACCTCGATCTCCTTGTAGCCCAGGCGTACCAGCAGGTCGAACATCTCGCGCTTGCGGGCCGGCGACATCGGGTCGATCAGCGCCTGGTTGCCGTCGCGCAGGTCGGTGGAGAGCCAGCGGGGCGCCTTGGTGATCCGCTTCGCCGGCCAGGTGCGCGCGGAGAGGTCCACGGCCTCGAACGGGCGGTACTTGTGGATCGGCATCCCGGACGACGTCTGGGCGTGCGTGGCGTTGGTGATCGGAGTGGGGCGGCCGACAGGCTGCGACATTGCGTAGGGCTCCTCGGGGAGTTCCGTGTGACGGCCGACAGTCGAACGCAGCACCAGATCCCGCGGGGAGGGGGTCGGCCTACGACTACAGGCCCTCGCCGCGGCAGCTAAGGAGAAGCAGCCCGAAACGCATGATGGACAGCACCGTAGCCGAGGCACCGAAGATCCGCAGTCGCGTATCAGTATGCGGGACCGTGCGGACGTAGAGGCAAAAATGCGACCAACCACACGTTTTCGGGAACTTCGGCCGCTGGCAGTGACAGACGCATTACACAGTGCCACCGTCGTCCTATGAAGGAAACCGTGACCCAGAAACGCACCGCGCCCGCCCCCACCACGCCCGTCTTCTGCACGATCGTGCCGCCGCACATCCTGGGCAAGCTCGCCGAGTCCGACGACCCGGCCCACCACGAGCCGGCCCGCCGCACCCTGGAGCACGACGCCCTCCACCGCACCCGCCGCACCGACCTGGCCGCCCAGGCCCTCATCCCGCAGGAGGCCCGGGCCGCCGCCGACAAGCCGAACCGCACCATCTACGACGCCGGCCACCAGCAGAACCTCCCCGGCACCAAGGTCCACGCCGAGTCCGACGCCCCGTCCAAGGACGCCTCCGTCAACCGCGCGCACGCCGGCCTCGGCGCCACCTTCGAGCTCTACCTGAAGGTCTACGGCCGCAAGTCCATCGACGGCGCCGGCCTCCCGCTCGACGCCACCGTCCACTACGGCGAGAAGTACGACAACGCCTTCTGGGACGGCCAGCGGATGGTCTTCGGCGACGGCGACGGCACGCTCTTCAAGGACTTCACCATCCCCGTCGACGTCATCGGCCACGAGCTGACCCACGGCGTCACCCAGTACACCGCCAACCTCGACTACCAGGGCCAGTCCGGCGCCCTCAACGAGTCCGTCTCCGACGTCTTCGGCTCCCTGATCAAGCAGTACGCCCTCGGCCAGAGCGCCGACCAGGCCGACTGGCTGATCGGCGCGGACCTGCTCGCCCCGGGCGTGCACGGACAGGCCCTGCGCTCGATGAAGGCCCCCGGCACCGCCTACGACGACCCGCAGCTCGGCAAGGACCCGCAGCCCGCCACCATGGCCGGCTACGTCCAGACCTCCGAGGACAACGGCGGCGTCCACCTGAACTCCGGCATCCCCAACCACGCCTTCTACCTCGTCGCCAGCGCGCTCGGCGGCAAGGCGTGGGAGCGCGCCGGCCAGATCTGGTACGACGTCCTGACCGGCGGCCACCTGACGAAGAACGCGCAGTTCGCCGACTTCGCCAACCTCACCGTGCAGGCCGCCCAGACCCGCTACGGCGCCTCCGGCAGCGAACACGAGGCCGTGGTCAAGGCATGGTCCACGGTGGGCGTCACCGGCAAATGACCGCCCCGAGCGGGAGCGGCACCCGGCCGCTCCCGCCCCCCGGGTGCCCGCCCCAGGGCGACTACTTCCGCCCCACCGGGTAGGAACCCCCCATGCGCATCCACATCCGCCGCACCGGCGGCTTCGCCGGCATCGAGCGCCACGCCGAGATCGACACCGCCGACCGCACCGACGCCACCGAGTGGCACGGCCTCGCCGACCGCGCCATGACCGCCGCCCACGCCGCCCCGCCCACCGGCGTCCCCGACGGCTTCCGCTACGCCCTCACGGTCGACGACAAGACCGCGTACTGCACCGACCCCGACCTCACGGACGACCAACGCGAACTGATCACGAGGGTGCTGAAGGAGGGGGAGTAGCGGCGCCGGCCACCGGCCGCTCAGCCCAACCCCCGGGCCCGGCACGGCACTTGCCGGCACCCACCCCTTGACACTGTTACCGGCGGTTACCAGGATCCCGGGGCATGACACCGGAGCCCGCACGCGCGCCCGCACCGCCCCCCGCCCCCCTCCGCTTCCCCCGCGGCTTCCTCTGGGGCGTGTCCACCTCCGCCGCCCAGATCGAAGGGGCGGCGGACGAGGACGGGCGGGGACCGTCCTCCTGGGACGCGTTCGCCGCCGGGGCAGGGCGGATCAAGGACGGCTCGGACCCCCGGGTGACGACCGACCACTACCACCGGTACCAAGAGGACGTCGCACTGCTCAAGGAACTGGGCGTCGGCGCGTACCGCTTCTCGGTGGCCTGGCCACGCGTGGTGCCCGAAGGCCGCGGGGCGGTCAACGCCGCGGGGCTGGACTTCTACGACCGGCTGGTGGACGCGCTGCTGGCGGCCGGGGTCGCGCCGGTGCCCACACTGTTCCACTGGGACACCCCGCAGGCCCTGGAGGCGTCCGGCGGCTGGCTCCAGCGGGAGACCGCCGAGCACTTCGCGGCGTACGCGGACGCGGTGGCGGCCCGGCTCGGCGACCGGGTGACCCGCTGGATCACCCTCAACGAACCCGCCGAAGTGACCCTCCTGGGATACGGCCTGGGCCAGCACGCGCCCGGCCGGCACCTGCTCTTCGACGCACTGCCCGCCGCCCACCACCAACTGCTCGGCCACGGCCTCGCCGTCCAGGCGCTGCGCGCCCGCGGCGCCACCGGCATCGGCATCGCCAACTCGCACGGCCCGACCTGGCCGGCGTCCGACTCCCCCGCCGACACCGAGGCCGCCGACCGCTACGACCTGCTGCTCAACCGGCTCTTCGCCGAACCGATCCTGCTGGGCCGCTACCCCGACGACGAGATCGCCGCGCTCCTGCCCGGCCCCGTCACCGACGACCTCACCACCATCTCCGCCCCCCTGGACTGGTACGGGATCAACTACTACCAACCGACGAAGATCGGAGCGCCGACGACCGAGGAAACGGACTTCTCCGGAGTCCGCCTCCCGCCCGGACTCCCGTTCACCCCACGGCAGATCACCGACCGACCGCGCACCGGCTTCGGCTGGCCCGTCGTCCCCGAGGCCCTCACCGAACTCCTGCTGTCCTTCCACGACCGCTACGGCGCCGACCTCCCACCCGTGATGATCACCGAGAACGGCTGCGCGTACGACGGCATCGAGGACCCCGAACGGATCGCCTTCCTGGACGGACACCTGCGGGCCCTGCGGACGGCGATGGACGCCGGCGTCGACGTCCGCGGCTACTTCGTGTGGTCACTGCTGGACAACTTCGAATGGGCGGAGGGATTCCGCCAACGGTTCGGACTCGTCCACGTCGACTACACCACGCTCCGCCGCACCCCGAAGGCGTCGTTTCGGTGGCTCCGCGAGGTTGTCGCCCAATCCTGAGGGGTTGTGCTTCCCACGTTGTCGGCCGTCCCGCCGTGGGGGTTTCTGTTCGCGCCTGCGGCGCGGGGCCGCTGCGCGGGGCGTCGTCGTACGTCGCCGGCTGTCCCGCCGTGGGGGTTTCTGTTTGCGCCTGCGGCGCGGGGCCGCTGCGCGGGGCGTCGTCGTACGTCGTCGGCCGTCCCGCCGTGGGGGTTGCCGTTTGCGCCTGCGGCGCGGGGCCGCTGCGCGGGGCGTCGTCGTACGTCTCCGGCTGTCCCGCCGTGGGGGTTGCCGTTTGCGCCTGCGGCGCGGGGCCGCTGCGCGGGGCTGTTGGGTGCGGTGCCGGGGGTGCGGGTGGTGGGGTGTCCGGACTGCTGCGCTTTACGTCCTGCACACCACCCCCTCCGGCCCGCCCCCTCCCGTATGAGGGGGGGAAGAAAGGTGGGTGGGGGTACGCCCGGCTGGGCTCGTGCGGGCGCGTTGCTGAGCACTGGCCAGCAGCGAACCACTCACGCCAGGCCCCACCCACCCGTCTTTCCACCCACCCACAACGGGAGGGGACGGGCCGGAGGGGGTGGTGTGCAGGACGTAAAGCGCAGCAGTCCTGCACACCACCCCCGCAGGCCCGTCACCGCACCCCACAAGCCCCGCGCAGCGGCCCCGCGCCGCAGGCGCAAACAGCACCCCCACGGCCGGATGGCCGACCACGTGGGAAGAGACCCGCGCCGCCAGGCGCAAACGGTCTAAAACCCCAGCTTGCGGAGTTGCTTCGGGTCGCGTTGCCAGTCCTTGGCGACCTTGACGTGTAGGTCGAGGAAGACGGGGGTGCCCAGCAGTGCCTCGATGTGCTTGCGGGACTTGGTGCCGACCTCTTTCAGGCGCTTGCCCTTGGGGCCGATGATGATCCCCTTCTGGCTGGGGCGCTCGATGTAGACGTTGGCGTGGATGTCCAGCAGCGGCTTGTCGGCGGGGCGGTCCTCGCGGGGCAGCATTTCCTCGACGACGACGGCGATGGAGTGCGGCAGTTCGTCGCGGACGCCTTCCAGCGCGGCCTCGCGGATCAGTTCGGCGACCATGACCTGCTCCGGCTCGTCGGTCAGGTCGCCCTCGGGGTAGAGGGCGGGGCCTTCGGGGAGCAGCGGGACGAGCAGGTCGGCGAGGAGCGAGACCTGCTGGTCGCCGACGGCCGACACGGGGATGATCTCGGCCCATTCGATGCCGAGTTCCTTGCCGAGCCGGTCGATGGCGATGAGCTGGGTGGCGAGCGCCTTGGAGTCGACCAGGTCGGTCTTGGTGACGATGGCGATCTTGGGGGTCTTCTTGATCTCGGCGAGTTCGCTGGCGATGTAGCGGTCGCCGGGGCCGAGCTTCTGGTCGGCGGGCAGGCAGAAGCCGATGACGTCGACTTCGGACCAGGTGGTGCGGACGACGTCGTTGAGCCGCTCGCCGAGGAGGGTGCGGGGCTTGTGGAGGCCCGGGGTGTCGACGAGGACCAGTTGGGCGTCGGGCCGGTGCACGATGCCACGCACGGTGTGGCGGGTGGTCTGGGGGCGGTTGGAGGTGATCGCCACCTTCGTCCCGACGAGAGCGTTCGTCAGGGTGGACTTGCCTGCGTTGGGACGGCCGACGAAACAGGCGAAGCCGGCGCGGTGGGGGGCGGTGGACTCTGTACGAACGCTCATGGCGCCCATTCTCCCCGATCCCCGCGGCCGGTCCGACCATTCGGCGCACCTGCCGTCGCGGAGGGCGGGGCGCGCCGGCCGCTGACGCCCCGCCCGGTGGTGCGGTCAGGCCGCGGGGCCGGCCGGGGTGGCGGCGCGCAGGGTGCCGTCGGGGGCGGCGACGAGGACGGGGGTGTCCGGGCCGCCGAGGTCGCGCACGGCGGCCCGGTCGGCGTCGGCGGCCTGGTCGGCGTCGGTGACCACGGCCGCGGCCTCCAGGGACGTGGCGCCGCTGGCGACCGCCATCGCGACGGCCGTCTGCAACGCGCTGAGCTGCAGGGAGTCCAGGGCGACGGTGCCGGCGACGTAGGTCCGGCCGGTCTCGTCGCGGACGGCGGCGCCCTCGGGAACGCCGTTACGGGCCCGCGCCGAGCGCGCGAGCGTGATGATCTTGCGGTCTTCGGGGTCCAGCGGTGCGGCTTCGGTCATACCGGCGAGCATATGCGGGGGCCCGGCGGGGTGTACGGGGGCGGGCCCTCGGGGCTGCTTCGGGGGTGGTGCGGCTGGTTCGGTCGGCCCGTGGGACCGGGGTGGGCGTCAGAGCGCACGATGGCTGAAGAGTCCGGTTGCCCCGCTCCCCTGTGCCGGGGCACCCGGCTCTCCAGCCAACGTCGTTTCCGGGTCCGCACCGGCGGGGCCGCCGCGGGCAGTGCCCGCGGGGCCGCCGCGCGGTGCGGAGTCGTGAGTGACCACCGGGTCTCCGGTCACCGTCGTCGGTGACCGGCCCCCCTCCCGGTGCCCGTGTTCGCGATGTCCGCGGCCTGGCCGGACGTCATCGCGAATTCTGCGGTGATCTTTCCGTCACCGCCCGGCGGCTCCCGTGAAAGGGGCCGCTCCCGGGGCGTTCGCCGCAATATGGGCGGCGCTCCGGAATTCCTCACCTCTGGTCGTACTGCGGGTCTTTCCACTCGCGGCGAGGGCAGCGGCCCTGTCCGGCCTGACCGCCGGCAGAACTGCCGCGACGGTGTTCACCACCCCGGCTTTCCTTTCACGCATTTCGTTCAGCTTCCCTCTGCCGCAAAGCACCGGCGCCCTTTTCGGCGCCGGTGCGAAGATCTTTCCACGGAATTGGTGAGGGAATCCAGCGCTGCCGGAAATGGCTTTGAGGATATTTCCGCTGCACTGCAGATCAGGAGCGGGTGCGGGGTCGTAGGCCCCGGAATTGCCGGTGGTGCGGGGGTGCACCGCGGGCCGCGGAGGGCACCGGGCGGGCGGTCAGCCGCCGGCGCCGTCACCCTCCGCTTCCGCCGCGGACCGGTTCGCAGAGCACCGTGACGATCTTGTTGCGGCGGCCGGCCGGCGCCTCGGCGACCAGCCGCAGCGCCTTGAGGTCCGGGTCCGAGGCGTGCTCGGACAGATCGATCTCGACGGTGGCCCCGGCGATCGGAACCCTGCCCAATTGCTTGGCGAGCAATCCGCCGACCGTCTCCACGTCCTCGTCGTCGAGCTCCGCCAGGCCGTACAGCTCGCCGAGCGCGCCGATGTCGAGGCGGGCGGTGACGCGGTAGCGGCCGCCGCCGAGGTCCTGTACGGGCGGGAGTTCCCGGTCGTACTCGTCGGTGATCTCCCCGACGATCTCCTCCAGGATGTCCTCGATGGTGATGATGCCGGCGGTGCCGCCGTACTCGTCGATCACCACCGCGACGTGGTTGCGGTCGCGCTGCATCTCGCGCAGCAGGTCCCCGGCGTTCTTGGTGTCCGGGACGAACACCGCCGGGCGCATCGCCGTGGACACCAGGTCGGTCTCCGCGTCCCGGCTGATGTGCACCTTGCGGGCCAGGTCCTTGAGGTAGACGACGCCGACGACGTCGTCCTCGTTCTCCCCGGTCACCGGGATCCGCGAGAAGCCGGAGCGCAGCGCCAGGGTCAGCGCCTGCCGGATGGTCTTGAAGCGCTCGACGGAGATCAGGTCCGTGCGCGGCACCATCACCTCCCGGACGAGGGTGTCGCCGAGTTGGAAGACCGAGTGCACCATCCGGCGCTCCTCGTCCTCGATCAGCGACTCCTTCTCCGCGAGGTCGACCAGGGACCGCAGTTCCGCCTCGGAGGCGAACGGGCCCTTGCGGAAGCCCTTGCCGGGGGTGAGGGCGTTGCCGAGGAGGATCAGCAACTGCGGCACCGGGCCCATCACCCGGGCCAGCGGCAGCAGCACGTACGCGGCGGCGGTGGCGGTGTTGAGCGGGTGCTGGCGGCCGATGGTGCGCGGGGAGACCCCGACGGCGACGTAGGAGACCAGCACCATCACCGCGATGGCGACGGTCAGTGCCTCCCAGGTGGTGTCGAACGAGCGCAGGCAGGCGTAGGTGACCAGGGCACCGGCGGCCATCTCGCAGCCGACCCGCACCAGCAGTGCGACGTTGAGGTAGCGGGTGGGGTCGGCGGCGACGGCGGCGAGCTTGGCGCTGCCCCGGCGGCCGGAGCGGACGGCCTCCTCGGCGCGGAAGCTCGTCGTCCGGGTGAGTCCGGCCTCCGCGCAGGCGGCGAGCCAGGCGACCACGACGAGCAGTACCGCGACGGCGATCAGGGTGGTCATCGGGCGCCCCGTCAGGTCACGGTCGGGGCCGGCGAGGGACCGGTCATCCCGCGCTCGGCCCGCCAGCCGTCGACGATCGCGGCCTGGAGGCCGAACATCTCCGCCTTCTCGTCCGGCTCCTCGTGGTCGTAGCCGAGCAGGTGCAGCACGCCGTGGACGGTCAGCAGGTGCAGCTCCTCGTCCATGGTGTGCCCCGTCGGGGCCGCCTTGCCCTGCTGCTCGGCGACCTCCGGGCAGAGCACGATGTCGCCGAGCAGCCCCTGCGGCGGCTCCTCGTCGTCCTTGGCCGGCGGCCGCAGTTCGTCCATCGGGAAGGACATGACGTCCGTCGGGCCGGGGAGGTCCATCCACTGGATGTGGAGCTGCTCCATGGCCTCGGCGTCCACGACGATGACGGACAGCTCGGAGAGCGGGTGGATCCGCATCCGGGCCAGGGCATAGCGGGCGACGTCCAGGATCGCCTGCTCGTCGATGTCCGTACCGGACTCGTTGTTGACGTCGATCGACATGGGGAAGGTGGGTCTCGCTTCTTGGTCGCGCAGCGCGGGCTACTTGCCGTTGCGGCTGTCGTACTTCTCGTAGGCGTCGACGATACGGCCGACGAGCTTGTGCCGGACCACGTCCCTGCTGGTGAGCTCGGAGAAGTGGACGTCGTCGACGTCGGTCAGGATGTCCCGGACCTGGCGCAGACCGCTCTTCGTGCCGCCCGGCAGGTCGATCTGGGTGACGTCGCCGGTGATGACTATCTTCGATTCGAAGCCGAGCCGGGTGAGGAACATCTTCATCTGCTCGGGATTGGTGTTCTGCGCCTCGTCGAGAATGATGAAGGCGTCGTTGAGCGTCCGACCGCGCATGTACGCCAGCGGCGCGACCTCGATGGTGCCCGCCGCCATCAGCCGCGGGATGGAATCCGGGTCGAGCATGTCGTGCAGCGCGTCGTAGAGCGGGCGCAGGTAGGGGTCGATCTTCTCGTAGAGGGTGCCGGGCAGGAAGCCCAGGCGCTCGCCGGCCTCGACCGCGGGGCGGGTCAGGATGATCCGGTTGACCTGCTTGGCCTGGAGGGCCTGGACGGCCTTGGCCATGGCCAGGTAGGTCTTGCCGGTGCCGGCCGGGCCGATGCCGAAGACGATGGTGTGCTTGTCGATGGCGTCGACGTAGCGCTTCTGGTTGAGGGTCTTGGGGCGGATGGTGCGGCCGCGGTTGGAGAGGATGTTCTGGGTGAGCACCTCGGCCGGGGTCTCGCTCGCTCCCTCGCCGTTCTCCGCCGCGCGCAGCATGGCGATGGAGCGTTCCACTGCGTCCTCCGTCATCGGTTGTCCGGTGCGGAGCACCAGCATCATCTCGTCGAACAGGCGCTGGACCAGGGCGACTTCCCGGGCGTCACCGACCGCGCTGATCTCGTTGCCCCGGACGTGGATGTCGGTGGCGGGGAAGGCGTCCTCGATCACGCGCAGCAGCGAGTCACCGGATCCGAGGACCGTCACCATCGGGTGCTTGGCCGGGACCGTGAAGTGGGCGCTCGCCTGCGCTCGTGTGGGTGTCTGCGTCATGGGTAGGCCGGGTGGCCTGCTCAACCCCCATCCTTTGCTCATCACAGGTGCGGACCTCGGCAGCGACGCCCGCACTGGCTCCTTGCGTTACCAGAGTACGACGGGGCACTGACAAGCCGGCCGGCTTTTCCGAGCGGCGGCCGGGACCACGGCCGGGGCGCCACCCGCCGGGGCCGCGGCGGGCTCAGGCCGGGGGGCGGAACCCGATCGTGGGGACCGCCCGGGCCAGCGGCGACGCGGCCGCGGCCGCCCGCGCGGGACCCGCCGCCCCGGTGCTGCCCAGGCTCACTCCCGGCGCGGGCAGCACGGCGTCCAGGAAGCCGTACTGGCGCCGCAGCCCGGCGGTGGCTCCGGTGTCGCAGGCCCGGACCCGGCGCCACCAGGCGGCGATCTCCGCCCAGCCCGGTGCGGAGAGCGAACCGCCGAACTCCTGCACCGACAGGGCGGCGCTCAGCCCGGCGAACGACAGCCGGTCGGCGAGCGGCCAGTCGGCGAGCGTGCCGGTGACGAACCCGGCGACGAAGACGTCCCCGGCGCCGGTCGGGTCCAGCGCCTCCACCACGATGGCGGGCACCTCGGCGCTCTCGCCGGTGCGGGCGTCCACCGCGCACGCGCCCTCCGAGCCGAGCGTGACGACGGCGAGCGGCACCAGGTCGGCGAGCTTGCGGGCGGCGGCGCGCGGGCAGTCGGTGCGGGTGTAGCGCATCGCCTCCTCCGCGTTGGGCAGGAACGCCTCGCAGTGCTCCAGGTCGGCGAGGTCGGCCGGGTCCCAGCGGCCGGTGTCGTCCCAGCCGACGTCGGCGAAGATCCGGCTGCCGCGGCCGGCCGCGCAGCCCAGCCAGCCCTCCCGGCGGCCGGGCACCAGCGAGGCGACGCAGGCCCGGGTCGGCGGCGGGCAACCGGGGGCGTGGCCGCCGTCGAAGGCGTGCTCGGGGGCCGGTGCCTCGTGGCCGTGCGAGACCATGGTGCGCTCGCCCTCGTAGGCCATCGAGACGGTGACCGGCGAGTGCCAGCCGGGGACCGTCCGCGACAGTTCCAGGTCGATGCCCTCGCCCCGTTCCAGCGCCTCCCAGCAGTACTCGCCGTACATGTCGTCGCCGAACGCGGCGGCCAGGGAGGTGCGCAGCCCGAGGCGGGCCAGCGCGGTGGCCATGTTGGCGACGCCGCCGGGGCTGGAGCCCATGCCGCGGGCCCAGGACTCGGTGCCGCGGACCGGGGCGGAATCCAGGCCGGTGAAGATGATGTCGAGGAAGACGGTGCCGGTGAGGTAGACGTCGGTGGGCGGGTCGCCCGCGCGGCGCACCGCGGCCAGCGGATCGAGCCCCGGCGGCTCGGTGGCCGACCCCGCGGGCGGTTGGACATCGCGTCGGCCAGTGTTCACCGCGCTCGCCCCTCTCGTACGCAACTCGTGCCGCCAGTGTGCCTGATGCTGCGGTACGTTCCGCCCCATGAGGCTCTCCATTCTCGGCGGTGGCGGCTTCCGGGTACCGCTGGTCTACCGCGCACTGCTGGACGACCCCACACGCTCCGTCTCCGAGCTGACGCTCTACGACACCGATCCCCGCCGGGTGGCGGTGATCTCCGACGTACTGGCCGAACTGGCCCGGGGCCGTACCCAACCGGTACCCGTACGAGTGGCGGAAACTCTCGACGCGGCGCTGACCGGCGCCGACTTCGTGTTCTCCGCCATACGGGTCGGCGGCACCGCGGGCCGCATCCGGGACGAGCGGATCCCGCTGTCCGAGGGCGTCCTCGGCCAGGAGACGGTCGGCGCCGGCGGGGTCCTGTACGGGCTGCGGACGATCCCGGTGGCGCTGCACGTCGCCGAGCGGGTCGCGGCGCTCGCCCCGGGGGCGTGGGTCATCAACTTCACCAATCCGGCCGGGATGGTGACCGAGGCGATGGCGCAGGTGCTGGGCGAGAGGGTCATCGGGATCTGCGACTCCCCCGTGGGGCTGGTGCGCCGCGCGGCGCGCGCGGCCGGCGCGGACCCGACGGCCCTGGAGGACCCGGCGCGGTCCGGCTACGACTACGTGGGGCTCAACCACCTCGGCTGGCTGCGGTCGTTGACGGTCGACGGCACCGACGTGCTGCCCGGCCTGCTGGGGGACGTGGCGGCCCTGGGCTCCTTCGAGGAGGGCCGGCTCTTCGGCCCGGAGTGGCTCCGCGTCCTCGGTGCCCTCCCCAACGAGTACCTGCACTACTACTACTTCCGGCGGGAGACCCTGCACTCCGTACGGGACACCGCGCAGACCCGAGGGGAGTTCCTGGACCGGCAGCAGGGCGGCTTCTTCGACCGGGCCGCGGCGGCCGGCTCCCCGGACGCGGTGTACGCCCTGTGGGAGCGCACTCGACTGGAGCGCGAGCAGACGTACATGGCGCACAGCCGGGAGGCGACCGGCGGCTGGCAGCGGGACAGCGACGACCTGGAGGGCGGCGGCTACGACCGGGTGGCGCTGGCGCTGATGCACGCCATCGCCGGCGACTCCGGCCGGCGGCTGATCCTCAACGTCCGCAACGGGACGACGGTGCCGCAGCTGGCGCCGGACGCGATCGTGGAGACGGTGTGCGAGGTGACCGCCAAGGGGGCCCGTCCGCTGCCCTGCGCGCCGCTGCGCGAGGACCAGTTGGGCCTGATGCTCCAGATCAAGGCGGTCGAACGGGCGACGGTCGCCGCGGCACTGTTCAAGGACCGCGACGCGGCACTGCGGGCCCTCGCGCTGCACCCCCTCGTCGACTCGGCGGCCGTGGCCGCCCGCATCCTCCAACGGGCGGGCACGCAGGGGTGAGACGGGCGGGCGAGGCGGCCGAGGTGGGCGTTCGTGGCGGGCGGTCGTGGCGGGGCAGCGGCCGGGTCCGGGCCGGACGGGCGGCCGGTGGCGGAGCCGTCCTTAACGGAGCCGTCGGTGGCGCAGCCGCGGGTGGCGCAGCCGTCGGGCTCCGGCCGGAATACCCGCCGCCCCCGCCACGTTGTGGCCCCGCAGGGGGCGTTCAAGCCCCCTACGGGAAGTGTTCGCCCGCCCCCTAGTGGCCCCGGGCGACCCATTCCGCCAGGTGGGGTGCTTCCCGTTCGATGGTCGTCGGGTCGCCGTGGCCGGTGCGGACCACGGTCGTCGGCGGCAGGGTCAGCAGCCGGTCGCGGATCGAGTCGATGATCGTCGGGAAGTCGGAGAAGGACCGGCCGGTGGCGCCCGGACCGCCCTGGAAGAGCGTGTCCCCGGTGAAGACGGTGTTCAGGTCGGGGGCGTGCAGGCAGACCGCGCCGGGCGCGTGGCCGGGCGTGTGCAGCACCGTCAGGTCGATGCCGGCGATGGTCAGCACCTGACCGTCCGACAGGTCCCCGTCGGGGGCGGTGTCCGGGTGGGTCTGCTTCCACAGCGGCAGGTCGTCGGGGTGCAGCAGGATCCGCGCCCCGGTGCGGGCGGCGAGCGCCGGGGCCGCGTCGATGTGGTCGTTGTGCGCGTGGGTGCAGATGATCGCGCGCAGGGTGCGCCCGTCGAGGGCGCGCAGGATGGCGTCGGCGTCGTGCGCGGCGTCGATGACGACGGCCTCCGAATCGTCGCCGACGATCCACACGTTGTTGTCGACGTCCCAGGTCCCGCCGTCCAGCGAGAACGTCCCGGAGGTGACGAGGTGGTCGATGTGGGCGCCCATCACAGCACCACCACCGAGCGCAGCACGTCACCGGCGTGCATCCGGTCGAAGGCCCGCTCGACCTCGTCGATGCCGATGGTCTCGGTGACGAATCCGCCGAGGTCGATCCGGCCCTGCTGGTGGAGGTCGATCAGCATCGGGAAGTCCCGGGACGGCAGGCAGTCGCCGTACCAGGAGGACTTCAGGGCGCCGCCGCGGCCGAAGACGTCCAGGAGGGGGAGTTCCAGGGTCATCTCCGGGGTGGGCACGCCCACCAGGACGACCGTGCCGGCCAGGTCGCGGGCGTAGAACGCCTGCCGGTAGGTCTCCGGGCGGCCGACCGCGTCGATGACGACGTCCGCGCCGAAGCCGCCGGTCAGCTCGCGGACCGCCTCGACGGGGTCGGTGCTGCGGGAGTTGACGGTGTGGGTGGCCCCCATGGTGCGGGCCGTCTCCAGCTTCCGGTCGTCGATGTCGACGGCGATGATCTTGGCGGCGCCGGCCAGCCGGGCGCCGACCACCGCCGCGTCGCCGACGCCGCCGCAGCCGATGACCGCGACCGTGTCGCCGCGGCCCACCTGGCCGGTGTTGATCGCGGCGCCGATCCCGGCCATCACCCCGCAGCCCAGCAGCCCCGCGACGGCCGGTGCGACCTCGGGGTCGACCTTGGTGCACTGGCCGGCGGCGACCAGCGTCTTGTCGGCGAAGGCGCCGATGCCCAGTGCCGGGGTCAGCTCGGTGCCGTCCTTGAGCGTCATCTTCTGCCGCGCGTTGTGGGTGTTGAAGCAGTACTGGGGTCGCCCGCGCAGGCACGCCCGACAGGAGCCGCACACCGCACGCCAGTTGAGGATGACGAAGTCCCCGGGGGCGACGTCGGTGACGCCCTCGCCCACCGACTCCACCACGCCGGACGCCTCGTGGCCGAGCAGGAACGGGAAGTCGTCGTTGATCCCGCCCTGCTTGTAGTGCAGGTCGGTGTGGCACACCCCGCACGCCTGCACCTGCACCACGGCCTCACCGGGCCCCGGGTCGGGCACCAGGACGGTCTCCAGCCTGACCGCCTCGTTCTTCCCCGGCGCCACGACGCCGCGCACTTCCTGTGCCATCGGTACCGCCCCTCTTCGAAGATCACGTACAGGACCACTGTGGCCCACCGCCACCGGCCCGTGCCACACCGTACGCGGACGCGGCAGGGGCACGCCGCACGCCGCTCCCGCGGGGCCGGCACGCGGGCCGGGGCGCGGGGGCCCGGCGGCGCCCGGCCGGCACGCCGGAGCGCCGCGGGCGTCACCAGCGGGGCACCGGAGGCGTGGTCCAGTCGGGGTGGACGCGGCGCATCGCGGCGGCGTCGTCGCGGTTGCGGTACGTGCCGTCGTCGGCGAGCCAGCGGTGGTGCAGTGCGGCGAGCCGGTCCCGGTCGAGGGTGACGCCGAGGCCGGGGGCGTCGCCGACGTCCAGGTGGCCGTCGCGGAAGGCGAGGCGTTCGGTCAGCACGTCCTCGGCCTGCCAGGGGTAGTGGGTGTCGCAGGCGTGGTCCAGGTCGGGGACGGTGGCCGCCACGTGGGTCATGGCGGCGAGGCTGATGCCGAGGTGGGTGTTGGAGTGCATGGCCAGGCCGAGGCCGAAGGTGCGGCAGAGGGCGGCGAGTTCCCGGGTGGCGTGCAGGCCGCCCCAGTAGTGGTGGTCGGAGAGCACGATCCGGACGGCGCCGCGGGCGATCGCCTCGGGGAGCTCCTCGAAGGTGGTGACGCACATGTTGGTGGCGAGCGGGACCGTGGTGCCGGCCGCGACCTCGGCCATCGCCTCGGTGCCGCTGACCGGGTCCTCCAGGTATTCGAGGACGTCGGCGAGTTCGTCGGCCACCTGGAGCGCGGTGCGCACCGACCAGGCGCCGTTGGGGTCCAGGCGCAGGGGCCGGCCGGGGAACGCGGCGGCCAGTGCCCGGATCGCGGCGGCCTCCCGGTCCGGCGGGAGGACCCCGCCCTTGAGCTTGAACGAGGTGAAGCCGTAGCGGTCGGCGAACCGGCGGGCCTGGGCGACGATGCCGGCGGGGTCGAGGGCGGCGCCCCAGTCGTCCGGTTCGCCCGGGCCGTCGGGGTGGCGTTCCCACCGGTAGAAGAGGTAGGCGCTGTAGGGGACCCGGTCGCGTACCGCGCCGCCCAAGAGGGCGTGCACGGGCAGTCCGGTGGCGTGCCCCCAGGCGTCGAGGCAGGCCACTTCGAAGCCGGAGCGGACCGAGCGGCGCAGTTTGTCGGCGGTGCGGACGCCGCGCAGTCCGGCCGCGTCGACGCCGTCCGGGTCGGCCGTTCCGGCGGCGCCGTCCCCGGGGTCGGTGAGCGCGGCCAGGGCGTTCAGGTCCGTGACCTTTCGGCCGACGAGTGCGGTGGCCAACGGGCGGGCGAGCGCGAGGTATTCGGCGTCGCCGTAGGTCTCGCCGAGCCCGGTGGCGCCGCCCGCGGTGACCAGTTCGATGATCAGGCGGGGGGTGTAAGGCTGGTGCACGCCTTGGGTGTTGAGCAGTGGGGGGTCGGCGACCAGGACCGGGGTGAGCCGGACCTCGGTGACGACCAGGTCCGCTGGGCGGTGGGCGACCATCGGCGTTCGTCTCCATATGTAGACAACATCCATGGATCGGGATGGAGGCTAAGGAGCACATTCATGGCACGTCAAGAGCCCGTCGGAGAGTGCCAGTTGAGCATCGCCATTGCGCCACCCTTGAACAACCCTTTAATCTCCGCGCGTAGATAGCCGTGGTCCGCCTCTGTTACACCTACCCGGGACCACTCCCACGCTTCCCTAAGGAGCCGCGCATGCCCCGCCCCGCCCTCTCCCGCCGCGTCCGTCTGGGCGGTGCGGTGGCCGCCGTCGTCGTCGCCGGCACCGCGGTCTTCGGCGCCGGCCAGGCCACCGCCGAGCACTCCGTGCCGCGCACCGACAAGGAGATCCCCAACCTCACCCAGGTGCAGGACAAGATCAAGGCGTACTACGGCGACACGGTGACGGCCGACGGCGAGCACTACGCCTCCCCCGCCAGCAACTACGCCCGCCAGATCCGCGGCATCGAGGCCAAGGCGCGCACCTACCTGACCGGCGCGCTCGCCAAGAAGGGCACCGGGAAGACCAAGCCGGCCATCGTCCTCGACATGGACGACACCACCCTGCTGACCTACAACTACGAGCTGAAGGTCGGCTTCAACTTCACCCCCAAGTCCCAGGACGAGTACCTGGAGCACACCGACATGGCCGCGGTCTTCGGGATGAACGACCTGGTCAACTGGGCACACAAGAAGGGCGCCGAGGTCTTCTTCGTCACCGGCCGCAAGGAGGCGCAGCGCGACTGGAGCGTGCGCAACCTCAAGAACGTCGGCTACGCCGTCCCGCTGGACCCCTCGCACGTCTACCTGCGGGACAAGGAACACCCGCCCGCCTACCTGCCGTGCGGCACGACCTGTTCGACGATCGACTTCAAGTCGGGCACCCGCCGGCACATCGAGTCCCTCGGCTACCGCATCGTCGCCAACTTCGGCGACCAGTACAGCGACCTGGCGGGCGGCGCCTCGCGGCGCACCTTCAAGCTGCCGAACCCGATGTACTACCTGCCGTAGGCCGGTGCGCCCCGGCGCCCGCAAAGGGCGCCGGGGGCCCTCAGCGCCGCTTGGGCAGCGGCACCCGCAGCAGGTCCTTGGCGATGGTGAGTTCACCGGTGAAGCCCGCCGCGCGCGCCTGCCGCTCGAACTCCTCGGGGTCGGCGTAGCGCTGCGAGAAGTGCGTCAGCACCAGGTGCCGAACCCCGGCGTCGGCGGCCACCCTGGCCGCCTGGCCGGCCGTCAAGTGACCGTGCTCCTCGGCGAGTTGGACGTCCTCGTCGAGGAAGGTGGACTCGATCACCAGCATGTCCACGCCCGCCGCGAGCGCGTGCACGCCGTCGCACAGCCGGGTGTCCATGACGAACGCGAAGCTCTGGCCCGGCCGCACCTCGCTGACCTCGTCGAGGGTGACGCCGTTCAGTTCGCCGTCCCGTTGGAGGCGACCGACGTCCGGCCCGGCGATGCCGTGGGCGGCCAGCCGCTCGGGCAGCATCCGCCGGCCGTCGGGCTCGGTGATGCGGTAGCCGTACGACTCGACCGGGTGCGAGAGCTTGCGCGCCGTCAGGGCGTACCCCTTGGCGCGGTCCAGCTCGCCGTCGGCGGAGACCGGCCGCTGGGCGATCCGGACCGTCTCGCGGTAGGCCGTGGCGTACCGCAGCCGCTCGAAGAACCGCTCCCCGCTGGCCGGGTAGTGCGCGGTCACCGGATGCGGCACCCGGTCGAGGTTGATCCGCTGGATCACCCCGGCCAGTCCCAGCGAATGGTCGCCGTGGAAGTGGGTGATGCAGATCCGGTTGATGTCGTGGGCGGCGACCCCGGCCCGCAGCATCTGGCGCTGGGTGCCCTCTCCGGGGTCGAAGAGCAGCCCCTGGCCGTCCCACCGCAGCAGGTAGCCGTTGTGGTTGCGGTGCCGGGTGGGGACCTGGCTGGCGGTCCCGAGGACGACCAGTTCGCGTACCGACATGGCTCGCTATCCGGGGGGCCACTGGAGGCCGCGGCCTCCGAGGACGTGCAGGTGGGCGTGGAAGACGGTCTGGCCGGCGCCGGCGCCGGTGTTGAAGACGACCCGGTAGCCGGTGTCCTCGATCTGCTCGGCGGCGGCGACCTCCCGGGACTCGCCCAGTATGTCGGCGATCACCTGCGGCTCGGCGGCGGCGAGCGACGCCGCGTTCGGGTAGTGGGTCTTGGGGATCACCAGGACGTGCGTCGGCGCCTGGGGGTTGATGTCGCGGAACGCGACGGTGGTCTCGGTCTCGCGGACGATCGTCGCCGGGACCTCCCCCGCCACGATCTTGCAGAACAGGCAGTCGGCCTGCGGTTCTCCCGCCACCGGTGGACTCCTCCCGGGTCGCGCGGCACGCGCCGTACGCACCGTGCGTACGCCCTCCGGATGCTAGCCGATCACCCCGCACGGCCCGGGGCCGGTCCGGGGCCGACCGCGGGGGCCGGCCACGGGGCCGCCCGGGGGTCGGCCGGCGTCGGCCCGGAGCCGGGTCACCCGGTTCGCGGCCCGGCCGACCTAAGCTGATCGTCCAGATCGCATCGGCCCCACACCTGGGAGTTATGCACCATGGCAACGACACGCACGGCCAAGACCCACTGGGAAGGCAACCTCCTCCAGGGCAAGGGCACCGTCGCCCTGGAATCGTCCAAGATCGGCAGCTACGACGTGAGCTGGCCGGCCCGTTCCGAGGAGCCGGGCGGCAAGACGAGCCCCGAGGAGCTGATCGCGGCGGCCCACTCCTCCTGCTACTCGATGGCGTTCTCGCACGGCCTGGCCGGCAAGGGCCACACCGTCGAGGCGGTGGACACCCAGGCCGACGTCACCTTCCAGCCGGGCGAGGGCATCACCGGCATCGTGCTGACCGTCAAGGCCCGGGTCCCCGGCCTGTCCGAGGCGGAGTTCCAGGCCGCGGCCGAGGACGCCAAGAAGAACTGCCCGGTCAGCCAGGCGCTGGCGGGCGTCAAGAACATCACGCTCCGGGCCGAGCTGCTCGACTGACCGGCCGGCGACGGCGTGCCGGTCGGTCCGCGGGGCCGGTCGGCACGCCGTTACGCGTCGCCGTCCTTGTCCGGCTTGAGCAGGGTGTCCATGGTGAGTGCGGCCGCCAGGGACATGGAGCGCAAGGGCTCCGCCATCGGGCTCAGCACCTCGTAGTAGTAGTAATCGGCGCCGAAGGCGACGTCCAGCACCCGGTCCAGCAGGGAACGGCCGATCCTGGCCACCTCGGTGCCGGTGTGGTCGGTGATGGTGAAGTTGAAGGCGCTCCAACTCGCCTGGATGTGGCCGATGGTGGCCCCGCCCACGACGAGGTCGAAGCTGCCGAAGGTGACCACCCGGTCCTGGAGGATCTCACCGACCGGCGTCCCGTCCGGCCGGGCGACCTGCACCTTGGCCTTGAGCACCTTGGTGCCCCGGCTCAGCTCCAGGAAGGGCACGCCGGCGGCGTCCCGGATCTCGAACTTCCGGGAGAGGTAGCGGTCCATCGTGCTGACGAAGCGCATCACCTTGCGGGCGGCGTTCTGGCCGGTCTCGGCGACCGACCCCACTTCGATGCCCTTGCGGTCCAGCACCGAGTAACTGGTGGTGATGTCGACCCACTTGAATTCCTGGTTGATCGCGAGCACATCGGCCGAGAGCAGCGCCTCCGGACCGCCACCGCCCAGCGGGAACTGCTGCTGGACGGGGGCCTGCGGGCCCTGCGGAGCCTGCGACGGGTACGGCTGCTGCGCTTGCTGGGGGTGCCGGCCCTGCGGCGGATACGGCTGCTGCGGCGCGGGGGCCTGCGGGGCGTACTGCTGCTGCGCGTACGGCTGCTGGGGCGGGTACGGCTGCTGCTGCACCGGGGGCTGCGGGGCCTGCGGCGGGTAGGGCTGCTGCTGGACGGGAGCCTGCGGGGCGTACTGCTGCTGCGCCGGTGCGGGCGCGGGCGCCGGTGCGGGCACCTGTGGGGGTGCCGCCTGGGTGTGTTCCGTCCAGCGGGCGCCGTCCCACCAGCGCAGCGCCGCCGCGCCGGACGGGTCCTGGTACCAGCCTTGGGGAACCGCAGGGTGCTCAGTCACGGCGACGACTGTATCCCTCGACGCCCCAACCGCCTTGTCACGGGCGGGAATTCGCCCGCCCCGGCGGACGTCGCGCGGGCCGTCGGCGGTTCGGGACCGACGCCGGCGCCGCGCGCCACCGGACGGGACTAACTCCAGCGGCCGGTGCGGCCCAGCAGGAGCGCGGTCGCCGCGGTCCCCGCCGTGGAGGTCCGCAGCACGCTCGCGCCCAGGCGGTACGGCTTGGCGCCGGCCTCCGCGAAGGCCGCCAACTCCTCCGGCGAGACGCCGCCCTCGGGGCCGACGACCAGCACGATCGAGCCGGCGGCGGGGAGTTCGGCGGTGGCCAGCGGGGTGCTGCCCTCCTCGTGCAGGACGGCGGCGAAGTCGGCGTCGGCGAGCAGCGCGGCGACCTGCTTGGTCGACAGCGGATCGGCGACGCGCGGGAAGGTCAGCCGGCGCGACTGCTTGCCCGCCTCCCGGGCCGTGGCCCGCCACTTGGCCAGCGACTTGGCGGCCCGCTCGCCCTTCCACTGGGTGACGCAGCGCGCCGCGGACCACGGCACGATGGCGTCCACGCCGGTCTCCGTCATGGTCTCCACGGCCAACTCCCCGCGGTCGCCCTTGGGCAGCGCCTGGACGACGGTGAGGGTGGGGGCCGGCGGCTCCTCGGTGCGCAGCCCGGTGACGGCGACGGTGAGCCGGTCCTTGCCCTCGACGGCGGCGACCGTGCCCTCGGCGCCGGTCCCGGCGCCGTCCGTCAGGACGACCTCCTCACCGACCCGCAGTCGCCGCACGGACACCGCGTGCCGCCCCTCGGGGCCGTCCACGGTCAGGGTGCTCCCGGCCCGCACGCCGGCGAGCGATTCGACGAGGAAGACGGGCGCGGTCACACCGCACCGCCGGTGCCGCGGCCCGCGTCGCCGGGGCCCAACGCGGCTCGGGTGGCGTCGAGTTCGGCCGCGAGCACCGCCACCAGCTGCCCGGCGGGCAGCTCCCGGGCCAGCCGGTGCCCCTGCCCCGCCCAGAGGTTCAGCCCCTGTGCGTCACCGGCCTTGGCGGCGGCCTTGCGGACCGGGGAGGTGAGGTAGTGCACGGCGGGGTAGGCGGCCGGCGCGTACGGGCCGTGCTCCCGCAGGAAGCGGTTCACCAGGCCGCGGGCCGGCCGGCCGGAGAACGCGCGGGTCAACTCGGTGTGCGTGAAGAGGGGGTTGGTCAGCGCCTGCTTGTGCAGCGGGTTGGCGCCGGACTCGGGGGTGATCAGGAACGCCGTGCCCAGCTGCGCCATGGAGGCGCCGGCGGCCAGCACCGCGGCGATCTGCGAGCCGCGCATCAGCCCGCCGGCGGCGATCACCGGGATCTGCACGGTCTCCCGGACCTGGGCGAGCAGCGCCAGCAGCCCCAGCCCGGAGCCGGTCCCGTCCGCGTGCGGGTCGTCCCGATGGGTGCCCTGGTGGCCGCCCGCCTCGACGCCCTGCACGCACACCGCGTCCGCCCCCGACCACTGCGCGGCCTGCGCCTCGGCGGCGGTGGTGACCGTGACGACGGTGTAGGTGCCGACCTCGGCGAACGCGTCGAGGACCGCCCGCGAGGGGCAGCCGAAGGTGAAGGAGACCATCGGCACCGGGTCGTCGCGCAGGATCGCGAGCTTGGCCTCGTAGCCGTCGTCCGTGGGGCCGTTGACGTCGCCGAGCTCGGTCTCGTACCAGGCGGTCTCGCCGGCGAGTTGCTCGCGGTAGACCTCGACTGCGGAGGCGTCGGCCAGGGAGGGCTGCGGCATGAAGAGGTTGACGCCGAAGGGGCGGCGGGTCAGCCCCCGCAGCTGTTTGATCTCCTGGTACATGCCGTCGGCGGTCTTGTAGCCGGCGGCCAGGAAGCCGAGTCCCCCGGCTTCGCAGACGGCTGCGGCCAGCTCGGGCCCGGAGCCGCCGCCGGCCATCGGGGCCTGCACGATGGGGTAGCGGCAGAAATCGGTGAGCGCGGTGGGCATGCCCACATCGTGTCACGCCCGGCGCCGTGCCCCGAACCGGGGCGGCGGCCACGGGGAACTCCCCGGACCCCGCCCCGACGGGTGTGCCTACCGCCCGTTGAAGGCGTCCTTCAGCCGGGAGAACAGCCCCTGCTGGCCCGGCTGGAACTGGCCCTGCGGGCGCTCCTCGCCGCGCAGCTTGGCCAGCCGGCGCAGCAGCTCCTCCTGCTCGGGTTCGAGCTTGCTCGGGGTCTGCACCTCGACGTGGACGATCAGGTCGCCCCGGCCGTTGCCCCGCAGGTGGGTCACGCCGCGGCCGTGCAGCGGAATCGACTGGCCGGACTGGGTGCCGGGCCGGACGTCGATCTCCTCGACCCCGTCCAGCGTCTCCAGCGGGCACTTGGTGCCCAGGGCCGCCGCGGTCATCGGGATGGTGACCGTGCAGTGCAGGTCGTCCCCGCGCCGCTGGAACACCGAGTGGGCCAGCTCGTGGATCTCGACGTACAGGTCGCCGGCGGGCCCGCCACCGGGGCCCACCTCGCCCTCGCCGGCCAACTGGATGCGGGTGCCGTTGTCGACACCGGCGGGGATCTTGACGGTGAGGGTGCGGCGGGAGCGGACCCGGCCGTCGCCCGCGCACTCGGGGCACGGCGTCGGGACGACGGTGCCGAAGCCCTGGCACTGCGGGCAGGGCCGGGAGGTCATGACCTGGCCCAGGAAGGACCGGGTGACCTGCGAGACCTCGCCGCGTCCGCGGCACATGTCACAGGTCTGCGCCGAGGTGCCGGGCGCCGCGCCCTCGCCGCTGCAGGTGGTGCAGACGACGGCCGTGTCGACCTGGATGTCCTTGGTGGTGCCGAACGCGGCCTCGTTGAGCTCGATGTCCAGGCGGATCATCGCGTCCTGGCCGCGGCGGGTCCGCGAGCGCGGGCCGCGCTGCGAGGCCGTGCCGAAGAACGCGTCCATGATGTCGGAGAAGTTCCCGAAGCCCGCGCCGAAGCCGCCCGCGCCACCGGCGCCGCCGGCCTGCGAGAGGGGGTCGCCGCCGAGGTCGTAGACCTGCTTCTTCTGCGGATCCGACAGGACCTCGTAGGCGGCGTTGATCTCCTTGAACCGCTCTTGGGTCTTGGGGTCCGGGTTCACGTCCGGGTGCAGCTCGCGCGCCAGCCGCCGGAATGCCTTCTTGATCTGGTCCTGCGAGGCGTCCCGGCCGACGCCGAGGACCGAGTAGTAATCCGTGGCCACTTACGACTCCGCGAGGATCTGTCCGACGTAACGTGCCACTGCGCGTACCGCTCCCATCGTTCCGGGGTAGTCCATGCGGGTCGGTCCGACCACGCCCAATTTGGCGACGGCCTCGTCGCCAGAACCGTATCCGACGGTGACGACCGAGGTGGACGTCAGGCCCTCGTGAGCATTCTCATGCCCGATGCGTACGGTCATGCCCGAGTCCTTGGCCTCCCCGAGCAGCTTGAGCATCACCACATGCTCCTCAAGGGCTTCCAGCACCGGCCGGATGGTCAGGGGGAAATCATGCCCGAAGCGCGTCAGATTGGCGGTGCCGCCGATCATCAGCCGCTCTTCGGTCTCCTCCACCAGAGTCTCCAGCAGTACCGACAGTACTGTCGAGACGGTCGCCCGGTCGTCCTGTTCGAAGGATTCCGGGAGATCCTGCACCAGTTGCGGGACGTCCGCGAAGCGGCGGCCGACGATCCGGCTGTTGAGCCGGGCGCGCAGGTCCGCCAGGGACGTCTCGCCGAACGGCGTCTGGCAGTCGATGAGCCGCTGCTCGACGCGTCCGGTGTCGGTGATCAGCACCAGCATCAGCCGGGCCGGGGCCAGTGCCAGCAGTTCGACGTGCCGGACGGTGGACCGGGTCAGCGACGGGTACTGCACCACCGCGACCTGCCGGGTCAGCTGCGCCAGCAGCCGCACCGTGCGCCCCACCACGTCGTCCAGGTCGACGGCGCCGTCCAGGAAGTTCTGGATCGCCCGCCGCTCGGGGACGGACAGCGGCTTGACGCCGGCCAGCTTGTCGACGAAGAGGCGGTAGCCCTTGTCGGTCGGGATCCGCCCGGCGCTGGTGTGCGGCTGGGCGATGAACCCCTCGTCCTCCAGGGCGGCCATGTCGTTGCGGACGGTGGCCGGGGAGACACCGAGTTGGTGCCGTTCGGTCAACGCCTTGGAGCCGACCGGCTCCTCCGTCCCGACGTAGTCCTGGACGATGGCGCGCAGCACTTCGAGTCTGCGTTCACTGAGCATTCCGCCACCTCCAGTCGGCCGTCCGCCGGGTCGTCACTTCTCCTGGCACTCACGTGGGCCGAGTGCCAGACCCGGAGCCAGTGTACGGCCGGGTAGCGCGGGTGCGGCAAGGGCGGGCGTGGTGGGGACTTACCCACCGCCGCGGAATCCGACCCCCGGGCCGCGTTCGGGAGCGCCCCGGCCGCCCCCCGAGTGCGCCCCGGTCCCGGCACCGGCGTGTCCCCGGCTCGACGCGCCGACGGGCGTCCGCGGGGGCCCGCCGCCGAGGCGCCCGCCCGAGTCCCGGGCAACGCTATCGCGAGGGCGCTAGCGTCTCGGTATGCGCACCACGTGGGAAGAAGCGGGCTGGGAGCGGCTGGGGGACGGCGTCGCCCGGCGCCGGATGCCCGGTTGGGACGAGACGATCGGCGTGATCGCCGGTTCGGGCGGCGTGCTGATCGTCGACACCGGGCCGACCCTCGGGGCCGGTGCGGAACTGCGCCGCACGGTGCGCACGGTGCTGGGGCGCGATGTGACGCATGTCGCGCTCACGCACCCGCACTTCGACCACGTCCTGGGCACCGCGGCGTTCGCGGGCGTGGAGGTGTTCGGCGCGACCGGGGTCGACGCGCTGCTGCGGCACGGCAAGGACGCGCTGCGGGAGGACGCGGTGCGCCACGGGGTGGACCCGGACGCCGCGGCGGAGGCCGCGGACCTGCTGGTCGTCCCGCACCACCACGTGCACGGGCAGCTGACCCTCGGCCTCGGCGACCGGGAGGTGCTGCTGGCCAACGTCGGCCCCGGGCACACCGCGCACGACCTGGCCGTCCTGGTGCCCGGGCGGGCCGGTGAGCGGGAGATCGTCTTCTGCGGGGACCTGGTCGAGGAGTCCGGTGAGCCCCAGGCGGGCCCCGACGCGCTGCCGCGACGGTGGCCCGACGCGCTGGACCGGCTGCTGGCACTGGGCGGCGAGGACGCGGTGTACGTGCCGGGCCACGGCGCGGTGGTCGACGCCGCCTTCGTGCGGGCCCAGCGCGACGCCCTGGCCGCCCGCTTCAGCCCCGACTCGCCGTGAGCCGGCGCCCGTTGGCCCGCCGGCGGGCGCCCGCTCCGCACGGCCCGCGCCCCACGTCGCGCGCCCCGTGAGCGCCTCGGCCCCACCAGGCCGTCTCGCCCCCACCCCCGACCCGTCGATCCGCAGGGAAGCAGACCCGCATGCACAGCAGGCACTACAGCCCCGACCTCACTCCCCCCTGGAAGAAGCCGAAGCCGGTGCCGGAGGTGCCGGCCGACCCCGGGCTGGTCGTCGAGGAGGTGGTGACGGGCTACTGCGGCGCGGTCCTGCGGTGCGAGAAGACCGCCGAGGGGCCGACGGTCACCTTGGAGGACCGCTTCGGCAAGGTGCGGGTGTTCCCGATGGTGCCGCGCGGCTTCCTGCTGGAGGGCCGGACGGTGACCCTGGTCCGGCCGCAGGGCAGCCCTGCGCCGAGCGGCCCGGCGCGCACCGCGTCCGGTTCGCTGGCGGTCCCCGGGGCGCGCGCCCGGGTCGCCCGGGCCGGCCGGATCTACGTGGAGGGCCGGCACGACGCGGAGCTGGTCGAACGGGTCTGGGGCGACGACCTGCGGATCGAGGGCGTCGTCGTGGAGTACCTGGAGGGCGTCGACGACCTCCCGGCGATCGTCGAGGCGTTCGCCCCCGGCCCGGACGCCCGCCTCGGCGTGCTGGTGGACCACCTCGTCCCCGGCTCGAAGGAGTCGCGGATCGCGGCGGCGGTGACCGGGGCGCACGCGCTGGTCGTCGGCCATCCGTACATCGACGTCTGGCAGGCGGTGAAGCCGTCCTCGGTGGGCATCCCGGCGTGGCCGCAGATCCCCCGGGGCCAGGACTGGAAGACCGGGGTGTGCCGGGCGCTGGGCTGGCCGGAGAACACCGGCGCGGCCTGGCAGCGGATCCTGTCCCGGGTGCGGTCCTACAAGGACCTCGAACCGGCGCTGCTGGGGCGGGTCGAGGAGCTGATCGACTTCGTGACGGCGCCGGAGGACGCCGAGGGGGCGGGCGGACGCTGAGGCCGCCGGTAGCCGGCCTCCGGGAGCGCCGGGCCGGGGAGCGCCGGTGGTGCACGCCGTGCGCCGGGCGGGCCGCGAGCGCACGCTGGTAGCAGCGATTCCGGAGGTGACCGCCATGTTGAAGACCGCTGTCGGATGGCACGTCGAGCTGGAATTCGAGGAGGACACCCACCGCACCCGGGCCGCCGCGCTGGTACGGCTGCCGGACGGGACCGAGGTGCGGTCCCACGGTTACGCCAGCCGCCACCCGGCCGACGGGAACCAGCCCCGGGTCGGCGAGGAGGTCGCCGGGGCCAGGGCCCTCAACGACCTGGCGATGCAGTTGTTGACCAAGGCCCACGGCGAGATCGACTCGGCGTCGGGCCGCACGTCGTTCCCGCTGTCCCACTGACCCACTGAGCGGCGGGGCGGCGGAGCGGTCAGTCGACCAGGTCGCGCACGACGGCGTCGGCGAGCAGCCGCCCGCGGAGCGTCAGGACCGCCCGCCCCGCCTCGTAGGGGCCGGGCGCCAGGAGGCCGTCGGCCACCGCGCGGGCGGCGGCGCGGGCGCCCGCGGGGGCGAGGAGGTCGAGCGGGCAGCCGTCGGCGAGGCGGAGCTCCAGGAGGATCCGCTCGACGCGCCGGTCCTCGTCGGCGAGGAGTTCCCGGCCGGCGCCCGGTGAGCGGCCCACGGCGAGGGCCTGGGCGTAGGCGGCGGGGTGCTTGACGTTCCACCAGCGGACACCGCCGACGTGGCTGTGGGCGCCGGGGCCGGCCCCCCACCAGTCGGCGCCGGTCCAGTACAGCTCGTTGTGGCGGCACCGGGCGGCCTCGGTGGTGGCCCAGTTCGAGACCTCGTACCAGGAGAAACCGGCGGCGGTGAGGTGCTCCTCGGCGATCAGGTAGCGGTCGGCGTGCACGTCGTCGTCGGTCATCGGGACCTCGCCGCGGCGGATCCGGCGGGCCAGCTGGGTGCCCTCCTCGACGATCAGGGCGTACGCCGAGACGTGGTCCGGGCCGGCGGCGGTGGCGGCTTCGAGGGAGGCCCGCCAGTCGTCGTCGGACTCGCCGGGGGTGCCGTAGATCAGGTCGAGGTTGACGTGCGCGAAGCCGGCCGCGCGGGCCTCGGCCACGCAGGCTTCGGGGCGGCCGGGGGTGTGCGTGCGGTCGAGGACCTTCAGGACGTGCTGCCGGGCGCTCTGCATGCCGAAGGAGACGCGGTTGAAGCCGGCCGCGCGCAGCTCGGCGAGGTAGCGCGGATCGACGGACTCCGGGTTGGCCTCGGTGGTGATCTCGGCGTCCGGCGCCAGGCCGAACTCGTCGCGCAGCGCCGCCAGCATCCGGCCGAGGTCGGCGGCGGGCAGCAGCGTCGGGGTGCCGCCGCCGACGAAGACCGTCTCGACGGGGCGGGGGTCGTCGCCGAGCACCTTGCGGGCCAGCCGGACCTCCTCGACGAGGGTGTCGGCGTAGTTCTCCCGGGAGGCCAGGGCGCCGCCGGGGCCGCGCAGCTCGCTGGCGGTGTAGGTGTTGAAGTCGCAGTAGCCGCAGCGGGTGGCGCAGTACGGCACGTGCAGATAGAAGCCGAGGGGGCGCTCGGCGGCGCCGGTCAGCGCGTGGCGGGGCAGCGCCCCGTCCTGGGGCATCGGCTCACCATCGGGCAGTGCGGAAGGCATGGGGTCCATTGTCCGTCATGCCGGACGGTGCCGGTCCGCGGTCCGTTCCCGGGGCCCGCGTGCCCGTGGCGGCGGCGGGCCGGTGCCGGGGGCGACGCCGGCCCGCCGGCCCGGCTATCCGCCGCAGCCCGCCGCCTGGAGCACCATCAGGGCGAGGTCGTCGTCGGGCGGGGTGGGCCCGAAGGCGTGCACGGTGCGGCGGATGTGCTCGGCGATCGCGTCGGCGCTGCGGCCGGCCGCCCCGGCGAGCGCGCTGGCCAGCCCGTCCTCGTCGTCGAAGAGCCGCCGGCCGCAGCGGCGCTCGGTCACCCCGTCGGTGACGCACACCAGCGTCTCCCCGGGGCAGAGGTCGAAGGACTCGCTGACGTACGTCGCGTCCTCCACGACGCCCAGCAGCATCTGCGGCGCCGCGGCGACCCGCACCGCGCCGTCGGCACCGAGGACCAGCGGCAGCGGGTGGCCGGCGCTGGCGAGGGTGCAGCGGGCGCCGCCCGCGCCGCCGCGGTACGGGACGATCTCGCCGTACAGGAGGGAGAGGAAGCGGGCCTGCTCGCCCTCTTCGCGGATCTCCACAGGGGCCTCCGCGCCCGCGCCGGCCGCCGCCACCGCCGCCGCGACCGCGGCGACGGAGTCCGCGGCCTCCCGGGCCATGGTCTTGTTGAGCCGGTCGAGGACCTCGGCGACGCCGAAGCCGTCGCGGGCCAGCAGCCGCAGCACCGGCCGGGCCAGGCCGGTGACCGCGGCGGCCTCGGGGCCGGAGCCGCAGACGTCGCCGAGCGCGAAGCACCAGCGGCCGTCGCCGGCGTCGAAGAGGTCCCAGAAGTCACCGCCGGCCCAGGCGCCTTCGCGCGGCTCGTAGACCACCGCCGACGCCACGCCGGGCACCCGGGCCCGGCCCTGGGGCAGCAGCCGGCGCTGGAGGACCCGGCTGATGCGTTCCTGGCGGCTGTAGGCGCGGGCGGTGGCCACCGCCCGGGCGGCCCGGCCGCACAGGTCCTCGGTGAGCGCGACCACCTCACCGGGGAAGCGCCGCAGCCCGGCCCGGCCGAGCAGCAGGGTGCCGAGCCGGCGGCCGCCGGCGACCAGGGGGCAGGCCAGGGCCGCGCCGCCGGGCTCGGGGCCGGTCGGTTCGGGCGGCCACGGCCAGGGCACCGGGACCGGCCGGTTGTCGGTGGCGCCGTCGGTCCACCGGCCCGGCGGTTCCTTCTCCAGGGCGGTCCGCAGCGAGTCGATCCGGCCCTCGGCGAGGTGCCAGACGCGGGCCAGCCGCGGCGCCTGGCCGTCCTCGGCGAGCCCGCGTCCGGGGGCTCCGCCGTCGCCGTCGTGGAGCCACACCGCGCACCAGTCGGCGAGCCGCGGGACGATCAGCTGGCAGGCCAGCGAGGCGACCTGGTCGGCGTCGAGCTGTCCGGAGAGCAGGTCGGACGCCTCCGCGAGGAAGGACAGCGCGCCGCTGTCGACGCCGCCGCGGTCCCGTTCGGGGCAGTCCTCGGGCGGGGCGGGGCGGCGCGGCACCGGGGCGAGGAGTTCGGAGGCCCGCAACTCCCGCCGGAAGCGCTGGTCGTCGAAGGTGTCGTAGGCCGCGCGGGCGCCGTGGCCGGCGTACGCGTCGGGGCCGTCGTACGCGTCGGGGCCGTCGTACGCCCCGTAGCCGTCGTGGGTGCCGTAGCCGTCGTAGGTGCCGTAGGCGCCGTCGGTGGTCTCCGGCTCCGGCCAGGTCGCGTCGGGGGCGCCGACCGGCAACCGGAACCACACCGTCTTCATCGCGCGCCGGTAGGTCACGCCCCAGGCGTCGGCCACCGCGCTGATCAACCGCAGGCCGTGGCCGCCGCCCTCGGGCGCCCCGGTGTCCTCGCCGGCCCGCACCGGCCGGGTGGGGTGGCGGTCGGAGACCTCGACGACCAGGCCGGGGCGGGGCGGCTCCTCGGGGACCGTGTCCGGAGGGTCGTCGGGGTACGGCACGTGCTCCTCGGCGGGGTCGAGGCGGCACAGCAGCTCGACGGTGGTGCCGGCGTGCACCACCGCGTTGGTCACCAATTCGCTGACCAGCAGCACCGCTTCGTCCGCCAGCCGGTCGGTGAGCCGGTCGGCGCCGGGCAGCCGCCGCTCGGTCCAGTCCGCGAAGGCGGTCCGGACGAACCGACGCGCGGCCGCCGCGGCCCGCGGGTCGCCGGGCAGCGTGGCCCGCAGGGAGCGGGCGGCCGCCCCGGCAACGTCGTTCCGTCCGGCCGAAGTTGTCATCCTCATCGAGCAACTCCCGAGCAGTCCCCAGCGGCGCCGGTTGCGCCTACGCCAGAGTGACAGAACGAGCCCACCCATAAACGGTGAGTCACGGAAGTGCGTGGTCAGAGGGTTCAATTCGGCTGACCCGGCGCGTCAGTTGAGCGGTGTGCCGCGGTCCGGCCGCCGGGGCCGGGGCGCCGGCGCCCCTACGCCTCCCGCGCCCCGGCGTACATCTCGTCGAGCAGGTCCTTGAACGCCCGCTCCACCACCGGCCGCTTGATCTTGAGGCTGGGGGTGATCTCCCCGTGTTCGATGTCCAGGTCGCGCGGCAGCAACCGGAACTTGCGGATCTGCTGCCACCGCTGGAGCTCCCCGTTGACCCGCTCCACGTAGCCGTCGATGAGCGCCCGGACCTGGTCGGTGGCGACGACCTCGGCGTAGCCCTTGCCGCCCAGGCCGTGCTCCTCGGCCCACTTGAGGATGGTCGGCTCGTCGAGCGCGATCAGGGCGGTGCAGAAGTTCCGGTTGGCGCCGTGCACGATCACGTTGGAGACGAACGGGCAGACCGCCTTGAACTGGCCCTCCACCTCGGCGGGCGCGATGTACTTGCCGCCCGAGGTCTTGATCAGGTCCTTCTTGCGGTCGGTGATCCGCAGGTAGCCGTCGGGGGACAGTTCGCCGATGTCCCCGGTGTGGAACCAGCCGTCCTCCTCCAGGACCTCGGCGGTCTTGTCCGGCAGGCCGTGGTAGCCCTGCATGATGCCGGGGCCGCGCAGCAGGATCTCGCCGTCCTCGGCGATCCGCACCTCGGTGCCGGGCAGCGGCTTGCCGACGGTGCCGGTGCGGTACGCCTCGCCGGGGTTGACGAAGCTGGCGGCGCTGGACTCCGTCAGGCCGTAGCCCTCCAGGATGTGGATGCCGGCGCCGGCGAAGAAGTAGCCGATCTCGGGGGCGAGGGCGGCCGAGCCGGAGATCGCGGCGCGTAGCCGGCCGCCGAACGCCTCCCGCAGCTTGGCGTAGACCAGCGCGTCGGCGACCTTGTGCTTGGCGGCCAGCGCGAACGGCACCGAGGCGTTGCCGGTGCGGCGGAAGTTGTCCTGGGACGCCTTGGCGTGCTCGCGGGCCACGTCGGCCGCCCACTGGAAGACCTTGTACTTGGCGCCGCCGCCCTCCCGGGCCTTGGCCGCGACGCCGTTGTAGACCTTCTCGAAGATCCGCGGGACGGCCGCCATGTACGTCGGCCGGACCACCGGAAGGTTCTCGATGATCTTGTCGACCCGGCCGTCCACCGCGATCACGTGCCCGACGGAGATCTGCCCGGCGGTCAGCACCTTCCCGAAGACGTGCGCCAGCGGCAGCCAGAGGTACTGCACGTCGTCCGCGGTGACCATCCCGGTCGCCTGGATGGCACGGGCCATGTACGACCAGCAGTCGTGCGGCAGCCGGACGCCCTTGGGGCGGCCGGTGGTCCCGGAGGTGTAGATGAGGGTGGCCAGTTGGTCGGCGCGGAGCGCGGCGACCCGCTCCTTGACGCACTCCGGGTGCTGCTCCAGGTAGGCGGTGCCGCGCTTCTCCAGCTCGGCGAGGGAGAGCACCCAGTCGTCGGGGTCGTCGTCGGCGGGCCGGGCGTCGGTCTCGTCGATCACCACGACGTGCGACAGCTCGGGCAGCTCGGCGCGCTTCTCGCGGGCCTTGGCGAGCTGTGCGGCGTCCTCCGCGATCAGCACCCGGCTGCCGGAGTCGGCCAGGATGAACGCGGTCTCGTCGACGTTGGTGGAGGGGTAGACGGTGGTGGTGGCGGCGCCGGAGCACAGCACGCCGAGGTCGGCGAGGATCCACTCCACCCGGGTGTTGGCGGCCAGCGCCACCCGCTCCTCGGGGCGCACGCCCAGCGCGATCAGCCCGGCGGCCGCGGCGAGCACCCGCTCGGCGGCGTCGGACCAGGTCAGCGTCTTCCAGTCGTCCGGTCCTGAGCCCGCGGCAGGGGGGACGGGGTAGCGGTACGCCTCGACGTCCGGGGTGGCCGCGACCCGCTCCAGGAACAGGGCCGCCACCGAAGGCGGCCGGTTGTCGATCAGCGTGTGAGTGTCGGTCACGGCGTCCTCCGGGGCCCGCTTCGTTGCTGGTGACTCGCGAGTAACCTTCGAGCAGTGATCAGAGTAGAACGCGTGACGCCGCCGCGTAAGGGGCTGCGCCCGACTGGTTCACGATGTGACCCGCGCGATGGGTGCACATGACACACGCTTGACCGAGGCGCCCGCTCTCGCCCGCCCGACGGGGGCGAAGGCCCCGCCGGAACGCCCGCCCGCCCCCGCCCTGGCGGCCCGGAAACGGCACGGGGCGCCGGTTCCCGAGGAACCGGCGCCCCGCCCGGGCGTCCGCCGTCGACCGCCGCGCGATCGACCCGCCGCTACTTCTTGGCCTTGCTGTCGCCGTCGGAGTCCGAGGACAGCACCGCGATGAAGGCGTCCTGCGGAACCTCCACGCTGCCGACCATCTTCATCCGCTTCTTGCCTTCCTTCTGCTTCTCCAGCAGCTTCCGCTTGCGGGAGATGTCACCGCCGTAGCACTTGGCGAGGACGTCCTTGCGGATGGCGCGGACCGTCTCACGGGCGATCACCCGGCTGCCGATGGCGGCCTGGATCGGCACCTCGAAGTTCTGCCGCGGGATCAGCTCGCGCAGCTTGCCGACCAGCCGCACGCCGTACGCGTACGCCTTGTCCTTGTGGGTGATCGCGGAGAACGCGTCGACCTTGTCGCCGTGCAGCAGGATGTCGACCTTGACCAGGTCGGAGGTCTGCTCGCCGGTGGGCTCGTAGTCCAGCGAGGCGTAGCCGCGGGTCTTGGACTTGAGCTGGTCGAAGAAGTCGAAGACGACCTCCGCGAGCGGCAGGGTGTAGCGGATCTCGACCCGGTCCTCGGAGAGGTAGTCCATGCCCAGCAGCGCACCGCGCCGGGTCTGGCAGAGCTCCATGATCGCGCCGATGAACTCGCTGGGCGCCAGGATCGTGGCCCGGACGACCGGCTCGTGCACCACGTCGATCTTGCCGGTGGGGAACTCGCTGGGGTTGGTGACGGTGTGCTCGACACCGTCCTCCATCTCCACGCGGTAGACCACGTTGGGCGCGGTGGCGATCAGGTCGAGGCCGAACTCGCGCTCCAGCCGCTCCCGGATGACCTCCAGGTGCAGCAGGCCCAGGAAGCCGACGCGGAAGCCGAAGCCCAGCGCCGCCGAGGTCTCCGGCTCGTAGACCAGCGCGGCGTCGTTGAGCTGGAGCTTGTCCAGCGCGTCGCGCAGCTCCGGGTAGTCCGAACCGTCCAGCGGGTACAGGCCCGAGAACACCATCGGCTTGGGGTCCTTGTAGCCGCCGAGAGGCTCCTGCGCGCCCTTGCTGAGCTGGGTGATCGTGTCACCCACCTTGGACTGCCGGACGTCCTTCACACCGGTGATCAGGTAGCCCACCTCGCCGACGGACAGGCCGTCGGCCGGCTTCATCTCAGGCGAGTTCGTGCCGATCTCCAGCAGCTCGTGCGCGGCGCCGGTGGACATCATCTTGATCCGCTCGCGCTTGCTGAGCGTGCCGTCGACGACCTTCACGTACGTCACGACGCCGCGGTAGGCGTCGTAGACCGAGTCGAAGATCATCGCGCGGGCGGGGGCGTCCTTGACGCCGACCGGGGCCGGCACCTCGCGGACGACCTTGTCCAGCAGCTCGGGCACGCCGACGCCGGTCTTGGCGGAGACCCTCAGGACGTCCTCGGGCTCGCAGCCGACCAGGTTCGCCAGCTCGGCGGCGAACTTCTCGGGCTGCGCCGCCGGCAGGTCGATCTTGTTGAGGACGGGGATGATCGTGAGGTCGTTCTCCATCGCCAGGTAGAGGTTGGCGAGGGTTTGGGCCTCGATGCCCTGGGCGGCGTCGACGAGGAGGATGCAGCCCTCGCACGCGGCCAGGGAGCGGGACACCTCGTAGGTGAAGTCGACGTGGCCCGGCGTGTCGATCATGTTCAGGATGTGGGTGGTGCCACTTGCCTCTTCGCCCTCGGAGGGGCTCCAGGGCAGCCGGACCGCCTGGGACTTGATCGTGATGCCGCGCTCGCGCTCGATGTCCATGCGGTCGAGGTACTGCGCGCGCATCTGCCGCTGGTCGACGACACCGGTGAGCTGGAGCATCCGGTCGGCGAGCGTCGACTTGCCGTGGTCGATGTGCGCGATGATGCAGAAGTTACGGAGGAGCGCCGGGTCGGTACGGCTCGGCTCCGGCACGTTCGTAGGGGTCGCGGGCACGCAGGGTCCATTCAGTGAACGCGGGTAGGCGGGACTCGGTGTCATGTGATGTCTCCCCCATCGTCCCATGAGCGCCGGGGGTGGGGCGGTACGGGCATCCGGGGCGGGCCCCCCGACGGGCCCCGCCGGGATCGGGACAGGTACCCACGGGTGCCCATCGGCTCCGACGAGGTCCGGTGGGGCGACGAGGTCCGGTGGGGCGACGGGCCCCGGACGGGGTGCGGTGGCACGCGACGCCGTCGGCACCCCCGCACGGGCGGTGCGATCCGCCGGTGGGGCGGCGGGCCCGGGGCTCCGTCCCTGGTGGGGCCCGAGGGCCGGTTTGGGCGTCGCAAACCCGACTGGTAACCTGGCCCACTGCGCTTCGTGCCCTCTCTCGTGCGCGGCGCAACTCGAAACTCCAACGAACCTGAAAAGGCTCTTTCGTGGCGAACATCAAGTCCCAGATGAAGCGGATCAAGACCAACGAGAAGGCTCGTCAGCGCAACAAGGCTGTCAAGTCCTCCCTGAAGACCGCGATCCGTCGCACCCGCGAGGCCATCGAGGCCGGTGACCTGGAGAAGGCCACCGCCGCGCAGGCCCTGGCGGCCCAGAAGCTCGACAAGGCCGTCAGCAAGGGTGTTCTGCACAAGAACAACGCCGCCAACAAGAAGTCGGCGCTGGCCAAGAAGGTCGCGTCCCTCAAGGGCTGACCCTCTGCCGACCGCGCTCGACGCGGTCACCCTGCCGTTCAGGGAACCAGCGGCCCCTCTCTCCGCTCCCTGCCGGTGCACCACCGCGCCGCACACGGCCTGCGTTCGCCACGCGGGTGCGGCGCACCCGGCTCCTCGGCGGCCCACGGCCTGCCGAGCAGCCATCCAGAACTGGATACGAAGGCCCTGCCTCTGCCCCTCGCCGGGCGGGGCGGGGCCTTTCGTCGTAGGCGGCGACGCAAGCCCCCCGTGCAGCGCCCCGATCCCGTCCGAGCAGGGTGCACCGTCGGAGGCGTCCGCTACTCTGCGGCCATGTCCAATACGGGGGACCAGAACCCTCCCTTCGCGGGAGACCAGAACGCTCCATTCTCCGCGCCGCAGCCGCCCGCCTACGGCCCGACGCCCGCACCGCCGCCTCCGGTGCCCGCCCAGCAGAACCCCTACGCCCAGCCGGGCCCGCAGGGCGCGCCACCGGGGACCCCGCCGGCGCCTCCCCAGGGACCGGGCGGCTACGGCTATCCGGCGCCGGCCGGGGCGTACGGGGCGGCGCCCACCGGTGCGCCGGGCGCAGCGCCGTCCCGGGGCGTCTCCGGCTGGCTGTGGGCCGTCGGGGGCGCGGTCGCCGCCACGGCGATCGGCGCCTCGGTGATGTTCGCCACCGGGGCCTTCTCCTCGGAGCCGCACCCCGTCCTCAAGGGCTACGCGTTCCGCGACGACCTGTGCTCCGTGACGTCCCTGACACCCTTCGAGAACGCCCACTACAAGGCGAAGCCGAGCACCGGAACGGGCTCGACCGGCTCGTCGGGCCCGTCCTCGCCGCCCAACCCGCAGCACAGCGGCTCCCGGATGGGCTCCATGGACTCCATGTGGTGCAACGTCTCCCTCACCCCGGACGGCGCCGGCACCACCGGCTACTCGTCGAGTTGGGTCTACAGCGCCGCCACCCTGCACAAGAAGACCGACCCGGCGCCCGAGTTCGCCGACCTGTACCGCGCGTACGAGACGCAACAGACCTCGACCACGTACAAGGTCGAACCGGTCTCCGGCATCGGTGACGAGGCGTTCCTCGTCACCCGCACCGACTCCGGCGCCCTCAACAGCTCCTACGTGATCCTTGCCGTCCGCGACGGTTGGATGACCTACCAGACGACGTGGTCCAGCTACACGGCTGGCAGCAGCAGCGTGAAACCGCCGGCCCCCGCCGAGATCGCCACCATGCTGGAATCCAGCGCACGGGAAACCCTCAGCCGGCTCCACGACTGAGACGACTCCGCCTCCGGAGGCCGGAGGCGGAGGGGGCCTGGGGTACGGCGGGCCTGGGGTACGGGGGGGGAGCGGCACGGGGGCGTGGGTTCGCTCGCGGATGGGCCCCCTCAGGCACCGGGGCGTCCCGATTCCGTCGCGCCGGTTCTTGGGCTCTTTGAGGGTTCTTGGGCTCTTTGGGCGCGAGGTGGCCCCCCGGGGAACGGGGGGTCCTGAAGAGTCCGGGGAGGGGGCGCGGTCGGTCCGTGAGTTTCGCTCGGTCGGTCCGTGGTTGGTCCGTCGACGCAGCGGGGGTTGGCTCGTGGTCGGCCCGTCGACGCAACGGAGCTTGGTCCGCGGGGCGTCGGGGCTCGCCATGCGGCGTCCCCGGGGCCCCACTACCGCGAGCGGGCCGCCCGCGCGATCGTCACCACGGCCTTCTCCAGGGCGTATTCGGGGTCGTCCCCGCCGCCCTTCACCCCCGCGTCGGCCTCGGCCACCGCGCGCAGCGCCACGGCAACGCCGTCCGCCGACCACCCGCGCATCTGCTGCCGGACCCGGTCGATCTTCCAGGGCGGCATGCCCAGGTCCCGGGCGAGGTCGCCCGGGCGGGCGCCGCGCGGGGCGGAGGCGAGCTTGCCGATGGACCGGACGCCCTGGGCCAGCGCGCTGGTGATCATCACCGGGGCGACACCGGTCGCGATCGCCCAGCGCAGCGCCTCCAACGCCTCGGCGGCCCGACCCTCGACCGCCCGGTCGGCGACGGTGAAGCTCGACGCCTCGGCCCGACCGGTGTAGTAACGCGCGACCACGGCGTCATCGATCGTGCCCTCGACGTCGGCGGCCAACTGGGCGCACGCCGAGGCCAACTCGCGCAGATCGCTCCCGATGGCGTCCACCAGCGCCTGGCAGGCTTCCGGCGTGGCCGAGCGACCGGTCGCCCGGAACTCGCCGCGCACGAACGCGAGCCGATCGGCCGGCTTGGTCATCTTGGGGCAGGCCACCTCGCGCGCCCCGGCCTTGCGGGCCGCGTCCAACAGCCCCTTGCCCTTGGCCCCACCGGCGTGCAGCAGCACCAGGGTGATCTCTTCCGCCGGCGAGCCGAGATACGCCTTGACGTCCTTGATGGTGTCCGCGGACAGGTCCTGGGAAGCGCGCACCACCACGACCTTGCGCTCGGCGAAGAGCGAAGGGCTGGTCAGCTCGGCGAGGGTGCCGGGCTGGAGCTGATCGGGGGTGAGGTCCCGCACGTCGGTGTCCGCGTCCGCCGCCCGGGCGGCGGCCACCACCTGCTGCATCGCGCGATCGAGCAGCAGCTCCTCCTGCCCCACCGCGATCGTGACGGGGGCGAGCGGATCGTCGTTAGCTGTCTTCCTGGCCATCGCGTCCCAGCATCCCACGCCCCACCGACAATCCCACCCGCCCAGGATCACACGCCCTGCCCCGTCACGCGGTCCCCCGCCGCCGGCCGCCGGCCGATCCTCGACAATGGACCGGTGAACGACACCCACCACAGCCGCCACGTGCTCGTCCTCCCCGACCGCGACGCCGCCGAAGAGGTCGCCGAGGCGCTCACCGAACGCTTCGGCGTCGCCCAGGAACCCCAACTGGTGCGGGACGCCCTGGCCGGTGAGGACGACGCCGAGGACGCGCAGTGGCTCGTGGTGGTAGAGGACCCCGACGCCGCCTACGACGCGGCTCGGCTGGATGCCCTCGCGGGGGAGTACGAGGGGTGGCGGGAGACCGAGTAGGGGCCTGCCTCCCCTCTCCCCCCGCCCGCCCGCCGCCTCCCCCACCCCTCCGCCCCTCGCCCCGCCCTCACCTGCCCCGCACCAGGGCCTCGCGCGTGGTCATCCGCCCAAGAGGACCGGCTCCCGATCGAGCGTGATGCCGAAGTGGGTGCGGTACGCCGGCACGACCTCGTCCGCCGCCAGCTCGCGTTCCTCCCGAGCGCCATCGGCGCCGGTGATCACCAACGTGCGGCCGGAGAGCGTGACCCGTCCGGTCTCGGTGAGCTGCGAGCAGACCAGCGACTGCCGGAAGTGCGACCGGGGCGACGTGCGCTGCCACCAGCACCCCACCTCGAAGTCCGCCAGCTCGCGCGGACGCTGCTCCAGGCGGTACTGCGGCTCTCCGTTCCGGTGGACGTCGAGGTCGCCCTCCGGCGTGCGGGCTATCCGGAAGACGCCCGCGGGGTCGTGCTGGTCCGCAACGCTGTCCAGCCGCAACGGACGGTGGCTGTTCCGGCCGAAGCCGACGTCCGTGAGCCAGGGCCCGGTGGCCGTGTGCACCCGCAGCGCGAGGTGGTCGTACGGAATGCCCAGCCCCTCCGGGCCGAACACCCGGGCCGACAGCAACTCGACCTCGTACCCCAGTGCTCCGAGCAGCATCGCGAAGGCGCCGTTGAGCTCGTAACAGAACCCGCCCCGGCGGGCTCCCACGATCTTGTCCAGCAGCGGCCGCTCCGCCAGGACGATCTCCTCTCCCAGGTGGATGGCGAGGTTCTCGAACGGCACGGCCCGCAGGTGGCTCAGTTGCAGCGCACGCAGCGCGCCCGCATCGGGGACGGCCGGTCGGTCGGCGGCTATCCGCCGAAGGTAGGCATCCGCAGTGACCTCATCCATCAGCCGTTCTTCCTCTCCACACGTCGCACGGCTCCCCGCTTCCCGCTTCCCGCAGGAGTCGCCGCTGCTCCAGTCCGATGCGCGCCGACGCCCCTGGCACCCGGCGCACGCGCACTTCCCGCTTGGACCGGCACCCGCCGCTCTCCTCTCAGCGCACGCAGCTCGCGTCGCATGCCGCACGGACCCCACAGGCCCGCCGACCCGCCGACCCACCGGCCCACCGGCCCACCGGCCCACATGATCTTCCTCTCCGGGCGGGCTCCCTCGCTATTCGGTGGGCCTCGCTCCCCCTCCGGGGCGACTCTCCTCCCGTGCGGTGGAACGCGACGCGGCAGCCGCATCGACGGCGAACCCGGCACCAACGACCTCCCCTCCCCCTCAACCACCCTGCCGACGGCCGTCCACGACAGGCCCCGTCTCGGGACGGCCGATCGCCGGACGCCTCGACCGGCGTCGGGACCGACGCCCGCCGACCACCGCGGAGAGCCTGCCGGGAGTGCCGACCACCGCGATGGCGCCGTCGACGTCCGTGCGCAGCACCAACGCGCCACCCGCCCGCAGCGCCGCGAGGGTGCGGGGAGCCGGATGCCCGTACGGATTTCCGACGCCGCAGGAGATCAGGGCCAACCGTGGCGCCAGACGGTGCAGGAACTCCGGGTCCTGATAGCCGGAACCGTGGTGCGCCACCTTCAGGACGTCGACGGCGGCCAGCTCCGGATGGGCGCTCAACAGGGCCTGCTGAGCGGGTGGTTCAAGGTCCCCCAGGAGCAGGACGGTTAGCCCGCCCGTCCGGACGAGCAGGGCGACGCTGGAGTCGTTGGGGCCGGAAAACCCGCCCTCGCCGGCCGCCGTCCCCACCCCCGGCGGGGAGGCGCCCGGCCAGAGGACCTCCCATGTGAGAGGGCCCAGCTGACGCCGCTCCCCCGGTACGGCGCGGGCAACGGGGATCCCGGCACCGGCCGCCACTCGCCGGACGAACGCCGCCTGCCCGCTCGGCTCCTGGAACGTCGTGGTCTCGATCGCGCCGACCGAACGGCCCCGCAACGCCCCGGACAGACCGTCCACGTGATCCGCGTGGAAGTGCGTCAGGAGCAGGAGCGGGATCCGGTGGACGCCCAGAGCGGTCAGGCAGTGGTCGATGGCGCGGGGCTCGGGCCCGGTGTCCACCACCAGCGCCGTACCGTCGCCCGCCGCCAGCACCAGTCCGTCCCCCTGTCCCACGTCGCACGCCACGACCCGCCAGTCCGGCGGCGGCCAGCCCGTCAGCACCCGGGTGAGCGGCGCGGGCCGGCACACCGCCAGCACCAGGGCCAACGCGCACAGCACGCACAGCCACCGGCGACGCAGCACGCGACGGCCGACCGCCAGCAACACCACGGTGGCCGCGGCGAGCGCCAGCCCGCCCACCCAGCCACCGGGCCAACCGACCTCCGCACCCGGAAGCTCCGCCCCGGTGCGGGCGACGCCCGCGATCCACTCCGCCGGCCAACCCGCGCACCACGCCAACGCCTTGGCGACCGGCAGGGCGACCGGGGCGGCGGCGAGCGCGGCGAAGCCCAGGATCGTGGCCGGGGCCACCGCGAGCTCGGCGAGCAGGTTGCAGGGGACGCCGACCAGCCCCACCCGCGCTGCGAGCACCGCGACGACGGGTGCGCAGACCGCCTGGGCGGCCGCCGCCGCGGCGATCACCTCGGCGAGCCGGGCCGGCATCCGACGACGCTGCAGGGCCGCGCTCCAGCGCGGAGCGAGGAGCAGCAGCGCCCCGGTGGCCAGCACGGACAGCAGGAAGCCGTACCTGCGGGCCAGCCAAGGGTCGTAGAGGACCAGCAACAGCACCGCGGCCGCGAGTGCGGGGAGCAACGAGCGGCGGCGCCCGGTGCCGATGGCGAGCAGCGTGATCAGTCCGCAGGCGGCGGCCCGCAACACGCTCGGGTCCGGGCGGCACACGACGACGAAGCCGAGGGCGAGCACCCCGCCCACCACGGCGGTGCCGCGCAGCGAAAGCCCCAGATGCCGTGCCACGCCCCGGCGTTCGGCCCGGCTGGCGAGGTGTGGTGGACCGATGAGCAGGGCCAGCACGATGGTGAGGTTGCTGCCGGACACCGCCAGCAGGTGCGTCAGGTCGGTGGCGCTGAAGGCGTCGTCGAGCTCCGGCGGCACGCGTGCGGTGTCACCGACGACGAGGCCCGGCAACAGTGCGCGGGCATCGGCGCTCAGCCCGTCGGTCGCGTCGCGCAGCCCGGCACGCAGGCTGCCGGCCAACCGTTGGAGGGCGGAGGGCGACTCCACCTGGGTCGGTGGACCGTCGGTGGTGACCCGCAGCACCGCGGCCATCCGGTCCGCCGACGCCAGTGGCGGTGCGGCACGCGCCACCACCCGGATCCGGGTCGACGGCAGCAGCCCCCGCCACTGCGACAGCGCCTCCCCTCGCCCCGCGCCGGCTCCGCGCTCCGGCCCCGTCCTCGCACGCGCGGCGCCCTCCTCCCCTCCGCCGTCCCCTCCGCTCATCCCACCTCCGTCCTCCTCGTCCTCCTCGTCCTCAGGGTCGCGGTGCTGGACCACGGCCAGCACCGGGGTGCGGGCCTCGGTGACCGTGCCGTCCGGTGCTGCGATGCGGACGGCGTCGGCGGTGAACACCATTGCTGGCGGCGTGCGTTGGGAGCCGCGGACCTTGGGCCGGGTCATCCGGGGATCGTCGGTCACCTCCAGGTCCACCGTGAGCCGCGCGTACCGCTGGGCCCAGACGGGCAGGGGTCCGCGGCGTACGTCCGCGGCGTGCAGCGCGGCGGACGCGGCGCCCGCCACGGCGCAGAGCAACACCGCCGCCAGCGCCACGCACGCCCCTGCTGGCCGCCCGTGCCCCGCCTCCCGGCCCTGCGGGAACCGGCCGCCGGCTCCCGACGCACGCGCTTTGGCCCGCCACAGCAGAAGCGCCGCGGCCACCACTGCCGCCGCACAGCCCAGGCCCACCGCGCCGCCTGGTGCCCCCAGGGCGAACGCTGCCGCCGCCCACGCCGCCAGCGCGGGCCCGACCAGGCGGAGATCGGCGGGACCGGCCCGGTTCGTCTCCGCCTCGGTAGCGAGGGGCGGGGCCGCCGCCTCCCGATCCAGTGTCATGGCGTCACCAGGGGGCGCAGATCGGCGAGCCGGCGCGCACCGATGCCGGTCACCTGCCGAAGCTGGTCCACCGAAGTGAAGCCGCCGTGCTGGGTGCGGAATTCGACGATGTGGCGGGCCAGCACCGGGCCCACTCCGGGCAGGGCGTCCAGCTGCTGCTCCGTCGCCGTGCTCAGGCTCACCGGTCCGCCCGCCAGGCCGGTCGGTCCGCCGCTGCCCGCTCCGCCTCCGCCACCACCGCCCCCGGTCGGCCCGCCACCGCTGACGCCGCCCGTGGTGCCGGCGCCCGGTTCGCCGACCAGGATCTGTTCGCCGTCGGTCAGCAGCCGCGCCTGGTTCAGCCCACGCAGCTCCGTGCCGCGCAGCGCTCCCCCCGCCGCCGCCAGCGCGTCGGTGACCCGGGAGCCCGCGGGCAGCCGGTGGATGCCCGGATGCCGGACCTTCCCCGCAACGTCCACGACGACCATCCGGACCGCGCCGCCGGGTGATCCCCCCGCCCTCGGGCCACGGGGCGAGGCGTCCGCCGATGCCCAGGTCGGGCCCGGCGGGCGGGCCCCGGGTCCGGGCGCCGCGATCGGCCGCTCGGCACCCGGCGCACTCACCCGTTCCGGAGTCGCCGTCCAGAAGTGCTGGACGGCGAAACCCACGGCCACCACCAGCACGAGGGCCAGCGCGGCCAACGCCTTCGAGTCCGTGCCGCAGCGCAACTGGAGCCACAGCGGCAGCCGCTCACGCACCGCCGACCGCCAACGCTCCGCCCTGCGAAGAGCGGGCGGATCGTGTTCGCGGCGCGGTGGCGCCCGATGCGCGTGGGACGGTTCGCCCCTCGTGTCGAACGGGCCAGGACCGCCGCTCGGGCCGAGCGGATCCCGCGTGGCGCCCCGTCCGCGATCGCCCGCACCAATGGCACCCGGGGCCGGCCCCTCGCCCTCCCCCTCGCCGGCACCGAGCCGGTCCGCACGATCCCCCTGCGCCGGACGTCCGCTCCCCCCTCCGGGATCCTGCCCGGACCGGGCGCCCCTGCTCGCGCCGGAAGCCCCCTCCTCGTCCCCGTCCCCCTCACCCGCTTCCAGGCCGGCACCGAAGATCACCGCGGCCCGCGCGCGCATCCGCTCGCGCTTCCACTGCCGCGCTCGCTCGCGCTCCCGCTTCCCCCACCGCGCGAACGGCGCTGCGGAGGTCACGGCTCGGGCCGACGGGCCGGACTCGCCGCCCGACGGCTCGGACGCGGAGAGGGACACCGACACGGACGTTGCATCCGGCGAGAAAGCCGTTCGAAAAGTGCTCATGGCACTCGACGTTAGGCACCTCGCGCGGATCTCGCTGAACGGCCTCACGACCCGTGGACAAGTAGCGAGTTGTGGATAATTCCGTCACCCACAAGAGCATCCGAAGGCACCATCCGCCACGGCCCGAGCACGCGCCACAGAGCCGTCACACGACGACCGACTCGTCGCCCCCAACCGCCATGACGACCGCGCCCGCGCCTCGCACCGCCGCCGCCCAGGACGTCGACGGCCAGGACGTCGACGGCCAGGACGTCGACGGCCAGCTCACCGCGGCGAGACCACGGCTCCGAGCAACCCGGGCCCCGTGTGCGCCCCGATCACCGCGCCGACCTCGCTCACGAGCAGCTCGTTGAGCCCCGGCACCCGTTCCCGGAGCCGCTGGGCCAGTGCCTCCGCGCGCTCCGCCGCCGCCAGGTGGTGCACCGCGATGTCGACCTGCCCCTCCCCGGCCCGCTCCGCGGCGATCTCCTCCAGGCGTGCGATGGCCTTGGAGGCCGTGCGGACCTTTTCCAACAACTCGATGCGTCCGTCGGCCAGTTGCAGGATCGGCTTGACGGCGAGGGCGGAGCCGAGCAGGGCCTGCGCCGCCCCGATCCGGCCGCCGCGCCGCAGGTAGTCGAGGGTGTCGACGTAGAAGTAGGTGGAGGTGCCCGCGGCACGCTTCTCCGCGGCGGCCACCGCGTCGTCGACGTCCCCGCCCGCGTCCACCACGTCCGCCGCGGCGAGGGCGCAGAACCCGAGGGCCATCGCCACCATCCCGGTGTCCACGACCCGCACCGGCACCGGGGCGTCCTTCGCCGCCAGGACCGCCGCGTCGTAGGTGCCGGAGAACTCCGAGGAGAGGTGCAGGGAGACGATGCCGGCCGCCCCGGCCGCCGCGAGGGTGCGATAGGTGTCCGCGAACACGGCGGGGCTCGGCCGCGAGGTCGTCACGGGGCGACGCTTCTGGAGCGCCTGGGCGACGGATCTCGCGGAGATCTCGGTGCCCTCTTCCAGGGCCTGGTCCCCCAGGACGACGGTCAGCGGTACGGCCGTGATGCGGTGGCGTTCGACAGCCGTCCGCGGCAGGTAGGCCGTGGAATCGGTGACGATCGCGACATGGCGGGACATGACTGGGAGGTTATCCGGGGAGGCCGGCGCTCGACAGTGCGGGCCCCTCCCCAAGATCTTCCAGGTTTGGCCAAGGCTACGCCAAGTCCGCCCAGGTCACGGCCCGTCGACGACGAACGAACACGAAGGCGACGACTCGAAGACGAGGAACGGACCGCGGCCGATCGCCGGACACGACCGGACCGCGGGAACGACGGCACGCGACGTCCGCCGCGAGTCCTCACGACCCGCCCGGAGCACGATCGCTCGCGGGCCTTCCGCCACCCCTCGCCCTTCGAGGGGCCGCCGGCCCTAGCCCACTACGCCGCCGCTGCCCTCGGCCCGGCGGGACGGTTCCGGCTGCGGCGTCTTCTCCCACGGGTACGTCGGCCGGGTGCGCGGATCCCGGGCCGGTATCGCCGGGGCCTCGTCCTCCACCGCCCCCCAGGAGTACGCCCCGCCACCGGCCGGGCCCGCATCCGCCCCGGAGGCCCCGCCGGCCGTCCCCCGCTCCCGCTCGCCTCCCGACGCGTCGTCCGTCCAGTGCCGCAGGGCGCCCGCCTCCACGTTGATCTGGTCGCTCAGCGCGGCGAGGTCGTCGTCGGCGAACTTGCGGGCACGGTCCCGGGCGGCCCAGCGCAGCGACTCCGCGGAGTGCGTGATCCGCGCCAGGCGTTCCCGCAGCTCGGGGAGGCGGTCCGCGAGGGTGGCCCGGTTGGGTTCGCGCTCCAGGCGGCGGAGGTCGTCGTCGAGCTCCCGGCCGTGCGCACTGAGCCGCTCGAAGAGGCGTCCCGCCTCGGCGAGCGAGGTGTCGTCGGGGGAGGCGTCGCGCAGGATCTCCTGCGTGGCGCGCATCGAGGTGCGCAGCGAGAGCCGCAGTTGCGCCAGTTCGCCGACGACGCCGGGCTGGGTGAACTGCCGGGCCCGCAGGGTGGTGTCCTCGACCGTCCGCCGGGCCTGCGCGACCTTGCGGTCCACCCCGCGCTTGGCCGCCTGCGCCGCCTTGACCGCGACGAACACCCCGGCGACCACGAACAGCACGAAGAGCAACCCGAAGATGGCGACGGCAGCTTCCATGGGCTCTCCCCTGAGGTGTCGACGGCGCCGGTTCTGCGCCGGCGCCCGTACCTCCACGGTAAACGCGTCGGGCAGGTCGGGGGTTCCAAACGAACCCCCAACCTGCCCGTAGGGGAAACCCCCTACACCCGCCCGAGGCCCCGGCCCCACGCACCACCCCGGCCCATAAAAGACCAGTTCAGGAGCGTGGAGGCGGGGATCAGGGAGGTGTGCTCGACGGCCGCGGGGCCGGGGCGGGATCTCCCCTCGCCCCGGCCCCGCGCGCCGCCGTCCGGCTCACGCCGGAACGATGTTCACCAGCTTCGGCGCACGGACGATCACCTTCCGGATGCCCGCGCCGTCCAGCGCCGCGACCACCGCCGGCTCGGCCAGCGCGGCCGCCTCCAGGTCCGCGTCGGAGATCGTCGGCGCGACCTCCAGACGGGCCTTGACCTTGCCCTTGATCTGCACGACGCAGGTCACCGTCTCGTCCACGACGTACGCCGGGTCGGCCACCGGGAAGTCCGCGTGGACGACCGAGTCGGCGTGGCCCAGCTTGCGCCACAGCTCCTCGGCGATGTGCGGCGCCAGCGGGGCGACCAGCAGCACCAGCTGCTCCGCCACGGTGCGCGACACCGGGCCGCCCACCTTGGTCAGGTGGTTGTTCAGCTCGGTGATCTTGGCGATGGCGGTGTTGAAGCGCAGGTTCGCCATGTCCTGGGTGACGCCGTCGATCGCCTTGTGCAGGGCCCGCAGGGTGGCCTCGTCCGGCTCGGCGTCGACGACGGTGACCTCGCCGGTCGCCTCGTCCACCACATTGCGCCACAGCCGCTGCAGCAGGCGGTACTGGCCGACGACGGCCCGGGTGTCCCACGGGCGCGACACGTCCAGCGGGCCCATCGCCATCTCGTACAGACGCAGGGTGTCCGCGCCGTACTCGGCGCAGATCTCGTCCGGCGTGACGGCGTTCTTCAGGGACTTGCCCATCTTGCCCAGCAGCCGGGAGACCTTGCCGCCCTCGTAGTAGAAGACGCCGCCGTCGTGCTCCTCGACCTCCGCCGCCGGGACCGCGATGCCGCGGGCGTCCCGGTAGACGTACGCCTGGATCATGCCCTGGTTGTACAGCTTGTGGAACGGCTCGACGGACGAGACGTGCCCCAGGTCGTGCAGCACCTTGGACCAGAAACGGGCGTACAGCAGGTGCAGCACGGCGTGCTCGGCGCCGCCCACGTACAGGTCGACGCCGCCGTGCGGCTGGCCGTCCCGCGGGCCCATCCAGTACTGCTCGACGGCCGGGTCGACCAGCGCGTCGTCGTTGTTCGGGTCCAGGTACCGCATCTCGTACCAGCACGAACCCGCCCAGTTGGGCATGGTGTTGGTCTCGCGGCGGTAGCGCTGCACCCCGCGGCCGTCGCCCAGGTCCAGTTCGACGTTGACCCAGTCCTCGTTGCGGGACAGCGGGGTCTCGGGCTGGGTGTCGGCGTCGTCCGCGTCGAAGGTGCGCGGCGAGTAGTCGTCGACCTCGGGCAGTTCCAGCGGCAGCATCGACTCGGGCAGCGAGTGCGCCACGCCGTCCTCGTCGTAGACGATCGGGAACGGCTCGCCCCAGTAGCGCTGACGGCTGAACAGCCAGTCGCGCAGCCGGTAGTTGACGGTGCCCGCGCCGATCCCGTTGGCGGACAGCCACTCGGTGATCTTCGCCTTGGCCTCGGTCACGCCCAGGCCGTCCAGCGAGATGGCCGCACCGGCGGAGTTGACCAGCTTCGCGTCGTACGAGGCGAACGCGTCGTCCCAGGTGGCGGCGTCGGTGCCGCGGCCGTCGGTCGGCTCGACGACGCAGCGCATGGGCAGCTCGAAGGCGCGGGCGAAGGCGAAGTCGCGAACGTCGTGGGCCGGGACGGCCATGATCGCGCCGGTGCCGTAGCCCATCAGGACGTAGTCGGCGATGAAGACCGGGACCTGCTCGCCGCTGACCGGGTTGGTGGCGTACACACCGGTGAAGACGCCGGTCTTGTCCTTGGCCTCGGCCTGCCGCTCGACGTCGGATTTGGCGGCGGCCTGCTTGCGGTAGGCGGCGACGGCCTCGGCCGGGGTGGCGTGCCCGCCGGTCCACACCTCGTGGGTGCCCTCGGGCCAGGCGTCGGGAACGATGGAGCCGCCGCCGTTGTCGGCGCCGGCGATCAGCGGGTGCTCGGGGGCCAGGACCATGTAGGTCGCGCCGAACAGGGTGTCCTGGCGGGTGGTGAAGACCGTGATCTTGTCGGTGTCGCCGACCGGGAAGTCGACCCGGGCGCCCTCGGACCGGCCGATCCAGTTGCGCTGCTGCAGCTTGATGGCCTCCGGCCAGTCCAGCGCGTCCAGGTCGCGCAGCAGCCGGTCCGCGTAGGCGGTGATGCGCATGTTCCACTGGCGCAGCTTGGCCTTGAAGACCGGGTAGTTGCCGCGCTCGGAACGGCCCTCGGCGGTGACCTCCTCATTGGCCAGCACCGTGCCCAGTCCGGGGCACCAGTTGACCGGGGCGTCCGAGGCGTACGCCAGGCGGTACTCGCCCAGCACGTTGGCCCGCTCGATGCCGGACAGCTCGGCCCAGGGCCGGCCGTCGGGGGTGGGCCGGGTGCCGGCCTCGAACTGGGCGACCAGGGTGTCGATCGGCCGCGCCGAGTCCGCCTCCGGGTCGTACCAGGAGTTGAAGATCTGCAGGAAGATCCACTGGGTCCACTTGTAGTACGCCGGATCGATGGTCTCGACCGAACGGCGCTGGTCGTGGCCCAGGCCCAGGCGGCGCAGCTGGCGCCGCATGTTGACGATGTTGGCCTCGGTGGAGACCCGCGGGTGGGTGCCGGTCTGCACGGCGTACTGCTCGGCGGGCAGGCCGAAGGCGTCGAAGCCCAGGGTGTGCAGGACGTTGTGGCCCGTCATGCGGTGGTAGCGGGCGTAGACGTCGGTGGCGATGAAGCCCAGGGGGTGGCCTACGTGCAGCCCCGCACCCGAGGGGTACGGGAACATGTCCATGATGAACTTCTTGGGACGGGCCACCAGCTCGGCGTCGCCGCCCAGGTCGCCCTTGGGGTTCGGGGCCTCGTAGGTCCCCTCCGTCTCCCAGAAGTCCTGCCAGCGTGCCTCGATGTCCGCGGCCAGCGCGGCCGTATAGCGGTGCGGCGCTGCCACCTCAGCAGCATTGGTCGTCTCGCTCATCGTCCTCAAAGCTCCATCGATCGTCTCTGCCTGCGGCTGCTGCGGACACGGTTTCTGCGGAAACAAAAATGCCCCTCTCGCAGGAGGGGAAGCCGCGCCGATGCCGACCCGGGCGGCCACAGCGAAGGGCCCGGTCGGGACTGATCAGCGCGGCCCGCTAAGCAGAAGGCGTACGGCACACATGGCGTCAGGCTACCGCAGGGCACCCAGGGCCCGCGCCCGGGATTCCCCCGGCGCGGGCCCCGCTCCCGTACACCCGCGCTCCTGCCGCGGCGCCCTCAAGGACGCGGGGCCACGGAGCGCGGGTGCCGCGCACGGGTGTCAGGGACGGTACGAGCTCACGTATCCGGCCCCCGGCGTGCCGACGCCGGTGACGTCGTCGTAGCCGACGGTGGCGTGCAACGAGCTGTCCTTGCCGAGGCCGCGCAGCGAGATGATGGTGCCCTTGCTGGCGTCGATGCCGTTGGCGAAGTCGACCCGGACGACCGCCAGGTCGCGGCCGGCGCCCAGCGGGTGGTCGGTGACGTCGTGCAGGGCGGACGTGCCGTAGCGCTGGTAGATGGCCGGGTTGGCGAAGCCGATGGCGATGCCGTGCCGGGCCTGCTGGGCCAGCGCCTGGACACCCGCGATCACCGGGGCGGCCAGGGAGGTGCCGCCGATGCGGTACTCCTCGTAGCCGAGCTTGCCGTCGGGCAGGGTCTGGGTCTGGCCGACGAGGAAGCCGGTGTTGGGGTCGGCGACCGCCGCGATGTCCGGGACGGTGCGCATGGCGCCGCCGCCGTTGGCCTTGGCCAGCGCGTCCGGAACGACACCGCGCTGGTAGAAGGGCTGCGCGATGGTCTTGCTGGTGCCGCCGCCCGCGCCGCCGTTGAAGGCGCCGGGGAAGTCGGTCCAGTCGTTGCCGTCCTTGGACAGCACGGCCTTCTGGGTGCCCCAGCCGGTCTCCCACTGGTAGCTGTTGCCCTTGCCGACGGCCAGGGAGGTGCCGCCGACCGCGGTCACCCACGCGGAGTTCGCGGGGGTGTCCACCTGCTTGGTGCCGGTGTTGGCGACCTCGTCACCGTTGTCGCCGGAGGAGAAGTAGAAGCCGATGCCCTCGACGGCGCCCCGCTGGAAGAGCTGGTCGTAGGCGGCTGCCGTGTCCGGGGTCTCGTTGGCCTCGACGTCGCCCCAGGAGTTGGAGACGATGTCGGCGAGCCGCCCGTCGACGACCTTGCCGAGCGAGTCCAGCAGGTCGTCGTCGTTGCAGGAGGCGGCGCCGACGTAGACGATGTCCGCGCCGGGGGCGACCGCGTGCACGGCCTCGACGTCGAGGGTCTCCTCGCCGTACCAGCCGGCCGCGCCGCACTCCTTGATGTGCGTGTAGTCCTTCGGCAGGACCTGCGAGAGCTGACCCTTGCGGTAGCGCGGGTCACCGTTGCGGCCGGCGTAGGTGTCCGCGTCCTTGGCGATGGTCGGCGAGGCGTAGGCGTCGGTGATCGCGACGGTGACGCCCTTGCCGGTCCACCCCTTCGCCCCGTAGGCGGCACGCAGCTGCTTGCCGGTGTAGCCCTTGATCGCGTACGGCGCCTTGCCCCCGTAGGCCGAGGGCAGGTTCTGGTTGGTCCGCGAACCGTAGTAGGTGGAGAACGGCCCGGAGTTGCGGAAGACCGCGGACGGCGGCGGCAGTTCGGTGGAGTGGTGCCGGGCCATCCGGGGCGCGTTGTCCAGACCGGTGACCGTCAGGACCGCGTCCGACACCGTCGACGGCGCCGAGGCGGTGGCCGACGGCGCGTGGTACGTGTGACCGTTCTTGCGGTAGTTGTGCAGGTCGGTGGCGAAGGCCCGCTCGGCGGCGGCCGCATCGCCGGTGACCGTCACGTAGCGGTCGGTGGTGCCGGTGACCGTCAGGCCGGACTTCTTCAGCCAGGCGGTCACCCGGGCTATCTGGTCCGGCGTGGCGCCGTAGCGGGCCTGCACCTGGGCGGGGCGCAGGTACTTCCCGTACAGGGCGGAGTGCGGGTCGGAGACGGCCTTGGCGTAGTCCGCGAGGCCCTTGGCGTCGCGGCCGGCCAGGTAGACCCGGGCGTTGACCGCGGTGGCGCCGGAGGTGGCGCCCTGGTCGGCCTGGTCAGTGGCCCACCGCGGCTTGGTGCCCTGCAGTGCGTGCCGGCCACCGTCGTGGCCCGCGGCGTCGGCGGCCGGTGCGCCGAGCGCGAGCGCTCCGGCGACCAGCGGCAGCGCCGCCGCCCAGGCCAGACCGACGCGGACCCGCGGTGATCTGGTGCGGCTTGCTCTCATGGAACCCCCTGCTGTGGCGATGCGGTGCGCTGCGTGGTGACGCCGCGTCGGTGCGCCGGTGCGCGCCACCTCGTCAGCGGTGAATGCGTCGGATGTGACGCTCACGCGATTCGCCACTCTTTCGGTGAACCGTTCATGTCAGGGTTATGCGATCACCAAGAAGAGACCAAGGAACGGCAACAGTCGGGCAGAATCAGCCGCGGAAAGGAGGTTCAACTTGCCACATCGAGAACGTTCTTGACCGAACATCAGGGCAACCTCGAAAGGCCCCGCACCCTGGCAACCGGCGTTCCTCGCACGCACGACAGAGCGGGTCGTCCTTGACGGACGACCCGCTCTATCTCTTGTGGAGCTAAGGAGAATTGAACTCCTGACCTCCTGCATGCCATGCAGGCGCTCTACCAACTGAGCTATAGCCCCAGGTCTTGCCCCGCTGCGGTTTTCCTTCCGGCGCCCCGCTGCGGCATCGCCTACATTACACGGACCCCCCGGCCTTCTGCCAAATCGTGCTCCCGCAACCCCACCGACGGGACCCGAGGTACTGTCGGCGAGCCGTGCCCGATTCGTCCTGGGGAGCCGTACGCCGTGACTGCGCTGGATCCCGACCAGCCCACCGAGCTTCGCGGCCCGCGCCCCGGCGCGGGCCCGATCCGCCGCCACCCGGTACTCGCCGCGGCGGTGGCCTGCCTGGTCTCCTTCGCCGCCTTCTGGGTCGCCCAGCGCCTGGCGCACGTCTCGATGGTGGACCTCATGGTCTACCGCGCCGAGGGCGAGACGGCCCGGGACGGCAAGGACCTCTACGACATGGTGGCCACCTCCGCGCGGCTGCCCAACACCTACCCGCCCTTCGCCGCGCTGCTGTTCGTCCCCCTCACCTTCTTCGGTGTCCCGCTGATGCGCACCCTGGCCACGGCCGGGAACCTCGTACTGCTCGTCGCCGTCGTCCACCTCTCCCTGCGCCTGGTCGGCCGACCCCGGCGCATCCCCCCGCTCGCCGCGACGCTGGCCCTGTCCGCGCTGCTGGTCTGGTGCGAGCCGGTCTGGACGACGCTGCGCTACGGACAGATCAACCTCCTGCTCGCCGTACTGGTCCTGTGGGACCTGACCCGACGGGACACCAACCGCTGGGCCGGGATCGGCATCGGTATCGCGGCCGGCATCAAGCTGACCCCGGCGCTGTTCGCCGTCTTCCTCGCCCTGGCCGGTGCGGTGCACGCCGTCCGACGGCTGCGCGCCGGCGCCGGGTGGCGGGCCGCCTGGAACCCCTGGCTCCGGCAGGCCGCCGTCGCCACCGGGACGTTCTGCGCCACCGCCCTGCTCTCCGCGGCCGTGCTGCCGCGCGACTCGCACCGCTTCTGGACCGAGATCGTGTTCGCCGCCGACCGGGTCGGTGAAGTGGAGATCACCGCCAACCAGTCGCTGCGCGGGGCCCTGGCCCGCCTGCTGCACACCCATGACCCCGGCGCCGCCTGGCTCGTCCTGGCCGCGCTGGCGGCCGTCGCCGGGCTGGCGCTGGCCGCCGGGGCGCTGCTGCGCGGCGATCGCGCGTGGGCGACCCTGACCTGCGCGGCCACCGCCCTGCTGATCAGCCCGATCTCCTGGTCGCACCACTGGGTGTGGGGCGTGCCGATGCTGATCCTGCTGGGCGGCGAGGCGCTGCAGCACGCGGGGGCCAGGGCCCGCCGCTGGTGGGCGGTGACCGTCGCCATGGGGCTGCTGTTCTGCTCGTTCGCGCTGTGGTGGGTGCCCCACCGCTGGCACCAGCACGAGGAACTCCACCAGAACGCGGGCCAGATGCTGCTCTCCGCGATCTACCCGCTGGCCGGGCTCACCCTGCTGGCGCTGACCGCGGCCCGACTCCGGCGCCCGCTGCCCACCGACGCGATATCCGAGCCGGCGATGCCGCCCGGGGCCCCGGTCGCGGCCGTCTCCGGCCCGGGGGGCGCGCCGGACGCCACGCGCTAGCCACCACTCGCCCGCTGCCGATCACCGTCATGTCCGCCCCCGTCACGCTGTCTTCCCCGGCACGCCGTCGCGGTCCCGCGGCCGACGGTTTCGGCAGCGGGTTCCGACACGTGAACACCGCCTCGTTCCACGGGAATTCCGAACCATCGGAATCGAGCGAAAGTGTTCGACTCTGCTCAATGCGAGCCGGAAAGTGAACGCTTGGGGAGGCTCAGGGTCGTTCCGGAACGGTCCCGTGCAGGCGCCGGCTCATGCGGTGGCGAAGGAATAGAACCGTTTCAGCGTGCAGTGCTCCTCCAGCAGCCGACCGTAGATCGGCTCCCCTTCGAGCTCGCGGTAGGTCTCGATGGGGTCGCCCTTTATGACCAGGGCACGCGCGCATTCCTCGCACCAGTACTGGTAGTCGGCGTTGACCGGTTCCATGTCGCGGACGATCGGCGTGCCGCTGCCGCACCAGTCGCACTTCCTGCTGTGGGCGCCCATCCATCAGCTCCAACTGCGGCCGCAGGCCGTACAGACGAAGGAAACACCGCCGTTGTCGCCCAGCACCTGGGCGACGCGGGAGGAACCGCACGCGGGGCACTGGAGGGTCACGCCCGCGGCGTCGCACGCGGCCGTCGGGCCGGGCGGGTCGTCAACCTGCCCAAGGATGCTGGCGGGCATCGCGATCTCTCCTCCCCTGGCGGCCGTCCGATTCTGCCACGGACCGCCCACCAGGTCAGGTCCGCCTGCGGAGCATCCCCACCGGCCCGGTGGGCAACGCCGCGCCAGCCAGTGCGAGAACCCTCCCCCGCACCCCCGGAGCTCCCCTCCCGCCGCCAACCGGTTCAGGAAGAGCGTCCGGAAAAGCGAGGTTTCCAGCCGGCGCCGAGTCCGCGACCGGGAGGAGGAGTTGACGGGGCGTCGGCAGCCGCCGGCCGTGCTCCCGTGCAGCGGGCGCGGGTGCGGCATCCGGCGCTCGACGGCCCCGGTGCCACCGCCCGCCGCACTCCGCAACGCCCCTGACGACGCCCTCGCACCCAACTCCGCGTCCCCTAAGGGCGGCACACGCCGGCGACCCCGCACGCGAGGCCCCGACCCGCCCGGCCGTCGCGGGCCAGCACCGGGTGCGCCCGTCCGTCGGCGCCCGGGGACGCCGTCCCGCACCGGCAACCGCACGGAAGGATCCAGCACGCGCCACGCACCATCGACCCGCTCCCGAGGCCGCGCGGTCCCGGAGCGGAGGCCGGAGCACTTCGTCGCCGCACTCGACGGGCCGCCCACCCCGGAGGAGTGAGGTGGCTCACGCACCGGCGGAAATCGCAGGGCGGCCTTCCGGCACGGCCGCGGGTCACGTGCGCGAGGCCGTGACGGGTGCACCGTCCACCCTGTAACGCAAAGATCCCGCCTCCTGAGGGAGGCGGGATCTTCCGGGCTGTGGAGCTAAGGAGAATTGAACTCCTGACCTCCTGCATGCCATGCAGGCGCTCTACCAACTGAGCTATAGCCCCGGGTCTTGTTCCGTTCCTCCGGGGTTTTCCCCGGCGGCGCCGCGAACAAGAAGAACTTTAGCCTGCGACCTGCCCAGATGTGAAATCCGGACCGACCGGCCCGCTCCGGGGCTCAGTCGTCGTCGCCGAGCACCGGCTCCGGCAGGGTGCCGGCGTTGTGCTCCAGCAACCGCCAGCCGCGGGCGCCCTCGCCCAACACGGACCAGCAGCAGTTCGACAGGCCGCCCAGACCCTCCCAGTGGTGGGCCTCCAGGCCGAGCAGCCGCCCGATGGTGGTGCGGATGGTGCCACCGTGGCTGACGACGACCAGCGTGCCGTCGTCCGGCAGCTTGTCGGCGTGGTGGAGGACGACCGGGGCGGCCCGGTCGGCGACCTCGGTCTCCAGTTCGCCGCCACCGCGGCGCACCGGCTCACCGCGCTTCCAGGCGGAGTACTGCTCGCCGTACTGAGCGAGGATCTCCTCGTGCGTCAGGCCCTGCCAGGCGCCCGCGTAGGTCTCCCGCAGCGCGGCGTCGTGGGACACCTCCAGCCGCGTCAGAGCGGCCAGCTCGCCGGCCGTCGCCGCGGCCCGGCGCAGGTCGGAGGCGACGATGGCGTCCGGCTGCAGGGCAGCCAGCAGCCGGGCGGCGCGCCGGGCCTGGGCCACGCCGGTCTCGGTCAGTTCGATGTCGGTCGAACCCTGGAAGCGGCGCTCCAGGTTCCACGACGTCTGACCGTGGCGCCACAGGACGACGCGGCGGCCCCGGCCGCCCTTGGTGCCGTTCAGCGCAGGTCTCCGTCCTCGTCGACCGCGGTGGCCCGGGAGTGCTCCGCGGCCTTGCCGCGGGTGGCCTTCGCCTCCTCGGGCAGGTCGATCTCCGGGCAGTCCTTCCACAGGCGCTCCAGGGCGTAGAACACCCGCTCCTCGCTGTGCTGGACGTGGACGACGATGTCGACGTAGTCGAGGAGCACCCAGCGGGCTTCGCGGTCGCCCTCGCGGCGGACCGGCTTGGCGCCGAGGTCCTTGTTGAGGCGCTCCTCGATCTCGTCGACGATCGCCTTCACCTGGCGGTCGCTGGGCGCGGAGGCCAGCAGGAAGGCGTCGGTGATCGAGAGGACGTCGCTGACGTCGTACGCGATGATGTCGTGCGCGAGCTTGTCGGCCGCGGCGAGGGCGGCGGCGTTGATGAGCTCAAGGGAACGGTCCGTGGCGGTCACAAGCGGCTTTCCGGGTCGAGGGGGCCGCTCCGGCCGGGGCGCAGGACGCGCGGCACAGTCGAGGCTCACCGGCGGTCCTGGGCGGCCGGATCGGCGGTCAGGTACCCCTCAAGGGTCTCACGGACCACCGACACTCCCGGCGGGGATTTCCGCCCCCGCCGGGAGGCCCCGGCATCCTGCCTGGTCAGCTGCGCGGTCCGGGGTGCGGTCAGCCCTTGTAGTCCTGGCCCAGGACGACCACGATGTCCGCGTTGGCGGCGACCTTCCCCTGCTGCACGGCGCCCGCCGGCAGGCCGAGCGTCTTGGCGACCTCGGTGGCCTTGGCCCGTTGCGGAGCGTCGGCGTAGGTCACCTGGGAGGTGGCCGCGGTGGAGCCGCTGCCGCCGTCGACGAAGGTGTAGCCGCCGTTGAGCAGTGCGACCTGGGCCTTGCCGGTGGTGGCCTGGTTGCCGGAGGCGTTGCGGACCGCGACCCGCGGGGTCACGCCCGGCGAGGTCTTCTTGACCGTGCCGCCCAGGACGTCCTTGACGACGCCGGCCGCCGTGCTCTGGCTGATGGTCCCGTCGGCCTGCACGGGAAGCGCCTCGGTGCTGTATTTGCCGGTCTTCGCCAGCTCGGCCCGTTGGGCCAGCGAGCTGCCCAGCTGGGCCTCGGTCAGCGGCGGGTCGAGGATCTGGAGCAGGGACTTCACGGTGGCGGTCGCGCCGTCCGCGTCGCTGGAGACCTTCGCCAGCGTGGCCTGCATGACCTGCCCGAAGCGCGCCAGTTGCTTGGCCTGGGTGTCCCCCGGGCCCTGGTAGGTGGCGTAGGCGACGGCCGCCTGCCCGTTGAGGAGCTGGCCGGTGCCCTGTTTGACGACCGGGGAGTCGCCCTTCTTGGCACCGGGGACGGCGGCGTCGGTGTCGACGGTGATCCCGCCGACCGTCTCGACGAGGTTCTCCAGGTAGGGGGTGTCCAGCCGCCAGCTGGCGTTGAGGTCGGCGCCCAGGAGGGTGTTGAGGGCCTCCCGGGTCGCGTCGGTGCCGTCGTCCTTGACGGACTTGCCGAGCGTCGTGGTGGTGCCGTCGTCCTTGGTGACGATGAGGCTGTTGGGCAGGAGGAGCGTGGTGCCCTTGTGGGTGGTCTCGTTGTCCACCAGGAGGGCGGTGGAGGTGTTGCCGGTCTTGGTGTCCCGCAGGTTCACCACCAGCACGTCGCGCTTCTGCCCGCTGGCCTCGGCCGCGGCGCCGCCGCCGGCGCCGGCCAGCCCCGGCAGCTTGCCCGCCCACCACAGGTAGCCGACACCGCCGACCACCAGGAGGGCCAGGACCACCGAGAGCGCGATGAGCCGACTGCGGCCGCGCCGCTTGGCCTCCTCGCGCCGCTCGGTGCGGCTCTCGGTGAACTTCAGCCAGTCGATGACGTCTTCGGAGTCGTCGTCCGGCTCCTCCACGAAGGAGAACTGCTCGGTGTGGTAGTCCTCGGCGTCCGGACCGCCCCCGGGAGCCGCGGTGCCCATGGGGCCGACGGTCGCGGGCGGCTCCACCGGGGAGGCCGCCGGCGCCGAGCCGGCCTGCCCTTGGGGCGCCCGCGCGTACTGCGGCTGCTCGTGGGGCTCCTGCCCCGGGTGCGGCTGCTGTCCCCCGTAGGAGAACTGCTCGTACGGCGGTTGCTGGGCCTGCTGGGGGATCCAGTCCGCCTGCTGGGGCGACTGCTGCGGGGGCGCCTGTGGGGGCTGGGCGTACGGGTCGTACTGCTGGGGGTAGCCGGGCTGCTGCTGGACCTGCTGGCCGCCGTACCCGTCGTAGCCGTACTCGGACTGCCCCTGGTACGGCTGGTGGGCGGGCGGGCCCTGGCCGCCCTGCGTCCCGTAGGGGTCATAGGGGTCGTAGCCGGGCTGGGCGCCGGGCCCGGCCGGCTGCCCGTAGGGGTCGTGGGACTGCTGCCCGTACTGCTGCTGCGCTTCGTACTGCTGCGGCGCCTCGTGGGACACCGGCCGGCCGTACGCGTCGTAGGTGTAGCCCTGTCCCTGCTGCCCGCGCTGCCCCTGTTGTGGGGCGTACGGGTCCTGGGGATGCGGGTCCTGCGGCCCGTACGGATCGTGTCGGTCGCTCACCGGTGCCCCTTTCCATCTGCCCCGTCAGCGGTCGTCGCGGTACAGCTGCTTCTTGTCGATGTAGCGCACCACACCGTCCGGTACGAGGTACCAGACCGGATCCCCCTGGGCGACGCGCGCCCGGCAGTCGGTCGAGGAGATGGCCAGCGCGGGCACCTCGACCAGGGACACCGCCCCCTCGGGCAGCCCGGGGTCCGCGAGGACGTGGCCGGGCCGGGTCACCCCGATGAAGTGGGCGAGCGACACCAGCTCCGCCGCGTCGTGCCAGGTCAGGATCTGGCTGAGCGCGTCGGCGCCGGTGATGAAGAACAGATCTGCGTCGCAGTGCTCCGCCCGCAGGTCACGGAGCGTGTCTATCGTGTACGTCTTGCCGCCGCGGTCGATGTCGATCCGGCTGACGGAGAACTGCGGATTGGACGCGGTCGCGATGACCGTCATCAGATAGCGGTCCTCGGCCGGGGACACCGTCTTGTGGCTCTTCTGCCACGGGTGCCCCGTGGGCACAAAAACGACCTCGTCGAGGTGGAACTGACTGGCCACCTCGCTGGCGGCGACCAGGTGTCCGTGATGGATCGGGTCGAATGTGCCGCCCATCACGCCCAGCCGCCGCTTCACGGGCCCTGTGTGCTCTCCCATGCGTGCAGACCCTACTTGGCGGGACGCGGTGCCGGGGGCCGGGGCGGGAAGGCTTAGCGGTCGCGGTTGAAGCGGGTCGTGATCCAGAGCAGGAGAAGCAGGATGAAAAGGGCGCTTCCACCGGTGACGTAGGGGCTCAGGCTGGCGTGCTGGCCACCTTCGTGCCCCGATTCGGCGAGGGATACCAGGGACTGTGCGGCGGAGTTCAGGCTCATCGTTGGCGGTACCAATCCGGGCGGGGTGCGGACAGAGGCTTCCGTCACATCGTAAGCGCCACGTCACCGGGGGCTCACGCCGACTCCGCCCGAAGGCGTCCCACCGGCCTCCCGGACCGCTCCGGGGGCCGGCGTGGGTGCGGCTCGGCACCGGTCCCGGCGGGCGCCGGTCCGGTGCGGTCGCCGCCGCCCTGTCCCGGCGTCAGTCCTGGTTGCCGTAGCCGCGCAGCAGGATCCACGCGAGCAGCGCGGAACCCACCACGCCGACGATGATCACGGTGCGCAGGATCCAGCCGGGGCCGCTGTCCTGAGCGTTTTCGGCGGCGGCGAGCAGCAGGCTCGGATGCGGCATGGCGGTGGCTCCCTTTTGTACGGGCCTGGCGGGCATTGGTCCGCACGCCAGCGTACGCCCGGGCATCCATTCGCCCGTCAGTGGCGTCCTCTAGTCTGAATCACACGCAGTCGAACAGGGGGAGGCCCCAATGACGGAGAGCCCAGGCAGCGACGCGAACGCCCCGAGCCGGAACCGCAAGCGGTTCCCCGGCATCTCGTCGCGGTCCTACGAGCACCCGGCAGATCGCTCGGCGCTGGTCGCGCTGCGCAAGCTGAGCGGGTTCGACACCGTCTTCAAGACGCTCAGCGGTCTGCTGCCGGAGCGCAGTCTGCGGCTGCTCTTCCTGTCGGACTCGGTCCGCGTCAGCGACCAGCAGTTCGCCCATCTCCACGCCATGCTGCGCGACGCCTGCTACGTCCTGGACCTGGAGAAGGTCCCGCCGATGTACGTCAATCAGGACCCGCAGCCCAACGCCATGTGCATCGGTCTGGACGAGCCGATCATCGTCGTGACGACCGGCCTGGTCGAGCTGCTCGACGAGGAGGAGATGCGGGCCGTCGTCGGCCACGAGGTGGGCCACGCCCTCTCGGGGCACGCGGTCTACCGCACGATCCTGCTGTTCCTGACCAACCTCGCCACCAAGGTGGCCTGGATCCCGCTCGGCAACGTCGCGGTCATGGCGATCGTGACGGCGCTGCGCGAGTGGTTCCGCAAGTCGGAACTGTCGGCCGACCGGGCCGGCCTGCTCGTCGGGCAGGACCTCCAGGCGTCGATGCGCGGCCTGATGAAGCTGGCCGGCGGCAACCACCTGCACGAGATGAACGTCGACGCGTTCCTCAAGCAGGCCGAGGAGTACGAGTCCGGGGGCGACCTGCGCGACTCCGTGCTGAAGATCCTCAACCTTCTGCCGCGCAGCCACCCGTTCACCACCGTGCGGGCCGCCGAGCTGAAGAAGTGGGCCGAGAGCCGCGACTACCAGCGCATCATGGACGGCCACTACCCGCGCCGCGACGAGGACAAGGACGCCTCGGTGTCCGACTCGTTCAAGGACTCCGCTGCGCACTACGCCGACTCGGTGCGCACCAGCAAGGACCCGCTGATGGGCCTGGTGCGGGACATCGCGGGCGGTGCCGGCGACTTGGGCGGCAAGCTCCGCGACACGGTGTTCGGCACGCGCCCGAACGGGAACGACACGAACGGCGCTAGCGGATCGGACGGCTCGGAGTCGGCTGGGAAGTAGCCGACAGCTCGCCGCAGAGCGCGGCGTTGACCCGGCCCCGCGCGTAGGGGTCGGTGCCGGCGGGCCGGTCGGGTCCCGCGTGCTGCCCGGCGAGCAGCGGGTGCAGCGTGTCGGCCGGGTCCGAGGAGCAGGTCATCGGCCCGGCCTGCAAGCTGCTCTGCACGACCACCAGGCGGTGGTCGGCGAGGTCGTCCCGGCCGATCCGGAAGTGCAGTTGGCGCCGGACGGTGACGAGCGAGGCGGCGCCCGCCGTCGGCGTGCCGGTGTGCTGCCCGGCGGCGTCCGCCGGGGCGCCCGGGGCCGGCTGCACGGCGTAGACGAAGGTGTAGTCGGCGGCGACGTCGAGGGTGTCCGGGCTCAACTCCGTTGCGTCCAGCGTGCCGTTGACGCGGACGTTGCGGTCGGCGAGCCGGAGCTGCTTCGCGTCGAAGCGGACCAGCCAGCCGGTCGCCGCGTCCCGCCCGTTGTCGTCGGGGTGCGCGAGGCTCCGGTCGAACTGGTCGAGTTGGCCGGTGTCCAGCAGCAGCCGGACGGGCCGCACGGAGCCGCCGGTGAGGGTGGCCGGGTCCACCGAGGAGCGGACGAGGTAGTCCTTGGCGATGGTCAGCGCGGAGACGATCTGGCCGTCGGAGAAGTGCGCACTGCGCTGGACGGCGGGCAGGTTGATGCCGGCCGCCCCGATCCGGTAGTCGGCCGCCGGGCTGTGCGCGAAGAGGTCGGCGGGGGCCGCGCCCGGTACGGCGGCAGGCGGCGCCAGCGGCACCACCGAGGACCGCAGCGGCTCGGCCCGGACCGGCTCGGGGGCCTTGTACGGGTGGCGGACGCCCATGTAGACCGCGGTGCCGAAGGCCAGCACGATCAGCAGCACCAGCAGGACCGCCTGCCGGGATCCGCCCAGCCGCAACCACGCGTGGCGGATCCTCACCGCCGGTGCGTGATGCTCCCCCAGCCGCTCGTCGGCGGAGAACTCCTGCAGTCGCGCGGCACGCACGAACCGCTCGTCGAAGACCACGGATCGGTACTCGTCGTCACCGCCTCCCGGGGCGCCGTCGGGCGTCCCTTCCGGAGGGTCACCAGGCCCGGTCATACAACAAGGGTAGGTCTGACGGGGCCGACGTAAACGCGGGAGCGCACCCCAACTTCGGTCAGTGCGGCCCGGGGCCCGCGGAGAACGACGGGCGCAGCGGTTCCGCGGAGCCGGCGGTCGGCACGCCGGGACGCGGCGCCCGCAGGGAGTCCCGGCCGCCGTTGGGGGGCGCGCCGGAGGACGGGGCGTCGACGCCGGTGGTGCTGGCCGGCGGCGCGGGGCTCTGCCCTCGGCCGGCGGCGCCGCGGTAGACGGCGCTGAAGGCCAGCGCCACCAGTCCGACGCCCATCACGACGGCCAGTACCCAGGCGATGGGCCGGTGCCACCGGGCGGTGCCGCGGTAGGGGCGCAGGGACCCGCCGTAGGGGCCGTAGGGGTCGTCCGGCGGGTAGGCCGCGCGGTCGCCGAGGCGCGCTCCGGCGTCCTCGTGGTCGTAGTCGTCGTCCGGTCCGAATCCGCCCCCCGGGCGGGCGGCCGCCTCGGCCTCCGCGCGCGCCTCGGCGGCGGCCAACATCCGCTCGACCGCCGAGGGCTCGTGGATCGTCGCGGACCGTACGAAGTCCTCGTCGAAGACCACGGAAGCGAACTCCTCGTCCGCTCGTCCGTGGCTCCCGTGGTGGTGCTCGTCGGGCTCTTCGCCGTCCGGGAACGGCTTGCCCCCCACGTCGTCCGGCACCCGTCCAGAGTAGCCCCGGCCGGACCTTTTGGGCAGGGAGGGAAGCGGCCGGATAGCAGCGGAACGGGGCCGTCCGCGGGGTGGGTCAGCGGGTGTGGCCGTCGCCCGTGACGATGTACTTCGTGGACGTCAGCTCGGGCAGGCCCATGGGGCCACGGGCGTGCAGCTTCTGGGTGGAGATGCCGATCTCGGCGCCGAAGCCGAACTGGCCGCCGTCGGTGAAGCGGGTCGAGGCGTTGACCGCGACCGTCGTGGAATCCACCAACTGGGTGAAGCGGCGGGCGGCCGCCTGCGAGCCGGTGACGATGGCCTCGGTGTGGCCGGAGGACCAGCGGCGGATGTGCGCCACCGCGGCGTCCAGGTCGGGCACCACGGCGGCCGCGATGTCGTAGGAGAGGTACTCGGTCGCCCAGTCCTCGTCGGTGACCGGGGCGACCAGGCCGGGGCCGACCTGCTGCCAGGCGGCGTCGCCGTGCACCACCACGCCGGCCTGGGTCAGCGCCTCCAGGGCGCGCGGCAGGAACTTCTCGGCGATGCCGGCGTGCACCAGCACCGTCTCGGCGGCGTTGCAGACGCTGGGGCGCTGGGCCTTGGAGTTGACCAGGATGTCGATCGCCATGTCGAGGTCGGCGGCCTCGTCGACGTAGACGTGGCAGTTGCCGGTGCCGGTCTCGATGACGGGCACGGTGGACTCCTCCACGACCGTGCGGATCAGGGCGGCGCCGCCGCGCGGGATCAGCACGTCGACCAGGCCGCGGGCGCGCATCAACGCGCGCACCGAGTCCCGGCTCTCCCCGGGCACCAACTGGACGGCGTCGGCCGGCAGTCCGGCGCTCTCCACGGCGCCCCGGAGCACGTCCACCAGCGCGCTGTTGGAGGCGTAGGCGGAGGAGGAGCCGCGCAGCAGCACGGCGTTGCCGGACTTCAGGCAGAGGGCGGCGGCGTCCACCGTCACGTTGGGCCGGGCCTCGTAGATGATGCCGACCACGCCGAGCGGGACCCGGACCTGACGCAGGTCGAGGCCGTTGGGCAGGGTCGAGCCGCGCACCACTTCGCCGACCGGGTCGGGCAGCCCGACGACCTTGCGGACGTCGTCGGCGATGGCGGCGATCCGGTCGGGGGTGAGGGTGAGGCGGTCCACGATCGACGCGGAGGTGCCGGCGGCCCGGGCCTTCTCGACGTCCTGGGCGTTGGCCGCCACCAGGGCGTCGGTCTGCGCCACCAGGGCGTCGGCGATGGCGAGCAGCGCCCCGTCGCGGGCCGTGCGCGGCAGCGGGGCCAGGACGGCGGCCGCCTCCTTGGCACGGCGGGCGGTGTCGAGGACGGGTGAGGACTGGGATGCGCTGCTGGTCATGGCCGCAGCCTAACGCCGCGCCGGACGGCGGCCGCGCCGGATCCCACAGAGCGGGACGCCGGTCACACCGGCGGTGCGGCCGGTGGACCGTCGTGCGGGCCGGTGCGCTACGGCGCCGCGGGGTCGCGTCGCCCACGGGCCGTCCGGCCGGCCCCGGTGGGACCGGGGCGCGGATCGGTCGGAGCGGTCCTGGTGGTCGGAGCGGCCCTAATTCGGAGCGGCCCTAAAGCGGCCCTAATAGGGGTGCACGCCGACCGGTGAGGCCGGCGGCGGCCCGTAGCCCTCGGCGACGCGCTGGTGGTACGTCTCCCGGTCGATGACCTCCAGGCCGACGATCTCCCAGGGCGGCAGCTTGGCCGTCGAGCGGTGTTCGCCCCACAGGCGGAGGGCGACGGCCGCCGCGTCGTGCAGGTCCCGGGCCTCCTCCCAGTACCGGATCTCGGCGTGGTCGTTGGCGTAGCGGCTGGTCAGCAGGAACGGGTGGTCGTGGGCGAGCTGTTCGAGCGCCCGCCGGACCTCCTTCAAGGGGGCTTCGGCGCCCGAGACGCTGAGGGTGACGTGCCACAGCCGGGACGTCTCCCGGCGCTCGCCCTCCCGCGCCCGCGGCGCCGCCCGGTCCCGCTCCGCACGCCGGCCGGGGTCCTCCGGCAGGGCGGCGGTCCGTCCGGTCCCGACGCTGGTCAGTGTGCGCTCCGCCGTCCCTCGGGCCGGAGCCCCTGGGCGCCCTCGTGTCACCGGCGGCCTCCTGTGATGCGAATCGCTCCGCCCCTTCACGGTGCGGAGCCGACTGGTGCGGTCGTCCTTCGACGTCTGCGCTCGCGCGCTGCGGGCGCTCCGCTGCGGCGCCCCCGCAACAAAGTTGACCAGCCCGCGGCCGCTCGCGGGGCCGTTTTGCCGAAGGTCCCCGGTGAAAGGCTGATGGAGCCCGGCACCGCGCGGGCCGCGCCGGGGACCCGTCAGCGGCGGTTCAGTGCTGGAGCAGCACCAGGTCGTCGCGGTGCACGACCTCGCGCTCATACGCCGGTCCGAGCTCGCGAGCCAGATCCCGGGTCGAACGACCAATCAATCGGGGGATTTCCCGGGCGTCGAAGTTGACCACCCCACGGGCGACCGCGCGGCCGCCCGCGTCCCGCAGCTCGACCGGGTCGCCGGCGGCGAAGTCGCCCTCGACGGCGGAGATGCCGGCGGGCAGCAGTGAGGAGTTCCGTTCGACGACGGCCCGCACCGCTCCGTCGTCCAGCACCAGGGCGCCCTGCGGCGCGGAGGCGTGGGCCAGCCACAGCAGCCGGTCGGCGGAGCGGCGGCCGGTGCGCAGGAAGTGGGTGCCGGTGGTGGCGCCGGCCAGCGCGTCCGCGGCGTGCACGGCGGAGGTGAGCACGACCGGGATGCCGGCGGCGGCCGCGATCCGGGCCGCCTCGACCTTGGTGACCATGCCGCCGGTCCCGACGCCGGACTTGCCGGCGCTCCCGATGGAGATGCCCTCCAGGTCCTTGGGGCCGCTGACCTGGTCTATCCGGGACGTACCGGGCAAAGACGGGTCGCCGTCGTAGAGGCCGTCCACGTCGGAGAGGAGGATCAGCAGGTCGGCGCGGACGAGGTGGGCGACGAGGGCGGCCAGCCGGTCGTTGTCGCCGAAGCGGATCTCGTCGGTGGCGACGGTGTCGTTCTCGTTGACGATCGGCACCGCACCCATGGCCATCAGCTGGTCGAGGGTGCGGCAGGCGTTGCGGTAGTGGGCCCGGCGGCTGGTGTCGTCGGCGGTGAGCAGCACCTGGCCGACCCGGCGGCCGTAACGGGCGAAGGACGCGGTGTAGCGGGCGACCAGCAGGCCCTGTCCGACACTCGCGGCGGCCTGTTGCCGGGCGAGGTCGCGGGGGCGGCGGTCGAGTCCCAGGGGGGCCAGGCCGGCGGCGATGGCCCCCGAGGAGACCAGCACGACCTCCTTGTCCTGGTACTTGGCGATGACGTCCACCAGGGCGTCGACCCGGTCGGCGTCCAGTCCTCCCGTGGCCGTGGTCAGCGAGGACGAGCCGACCTTCACCACGATGCGGCGGGCGTCCGCCACGCCCTCCCGCCCCCGTCCGCCGGCGGACGGCGCCCCGGACCCGCCACCGCCCTCGGTCGTGGCCTTCCGGGCCGCCCCTTCGCCTCGCGTTGCCGCAGCCACCTGCATACCCCTGTGCTCGCCGATCCCTGTGCCGTACGGAACCCGTACAGCCGCAAATCTACGGCAGCGGTCTCGGCGGGCGCCTCGCCATATCGCCTGGCGGACGTCCCGGCGGACATCACGGCCGGGGGACCGACGAGGCGGAAACGAAGTCGGGCCGAAATGAACTAAGACGGAGAATGACACTCGAAGGTTGCGTTCGATTGGTCCGTTTCGCGGCGAAGAGGGCCACAGCAGATTGTCACCAAGGCCAACGAGGTCATACGGTCGGGTGTCCATCGGTCCCATTTCGCCGCTCCGGCGGCGTCGCAGCGCGGGACCCGGCCGCCGTCCCCGGCCTCCCCCCTCCATGACCTTTCTGCTGCCAGGAGCCCTCCCCCGTGCCTTCCGCCGGAATCGCCCCCAGACGAGCCGTCCAGCTCGCGGCGCTCTTCGCGATGATGGTCGCGTTCACCGCCCAGCTGATCGGCGCGCTGCTGCCCGTCATTCCGCTGTTCATCGCAGCGTCCGTGGTCAACCTGGTTCTTGACCTGGTCCTCCAGCACCAGCAGCCCGGGCTGCTGGCCCTCCTCGGCCGGATCCGCTTCGACGTGACGGTGCGTCAGCTACTGCGGGACATGCTGATGCTGGTCGGCCTCCTGCACATCGACGGCATCAACCCCCTGGAGGAGCAGGCCCCCCTCACCATCACCCTGCTCGCCTTCTACGGCACCCACTTCGTGTGCCAGGCGGTCGCGGTCCTGGTCCGCCGCTCCCGGAGCCTGCCGATCGTCACCCGCAACGTCGACGCGAGCGCACTGGGGCTCACCGACGCCCCGCCGCGGCTCCTCTACCGCCAGACCGGCCGCCGACTGCTGCGCTTCTCCGTGCCCACCACGGCCGGGATAATGGTCACCGCGATCACCGGCAACGCCTTCTGGGGCGGCATCGGCATCGGCATCGCCCTGCTGCTCTCCGCCGGCGGCACCCTGTACCTGAGCACCTGGCTGCTGCCCGGCAAACAGGTCGTCACCGAACAGCGCGCCCTGGAATGGCTGGACGACTGGCTGGCCGCCTACCGCCCCACGGTCGGCATGTACTTCTCCGGCGGCGCCTCCTCCGCCTACCAGGCCAACATGTGGCTCGGCACCCTGGCCGGGCTGGAGGGCCGGCCGATCATCGTGCTCCGCGAGCGGTTCATGGTGCAGAAGATCGAGGCCACCGACGTCCCGATCGTCTGCATCCCGAAGGTCGCCCACCTGATGCGGCTGGAGCACTCCACCCTCAAGGTGCTGCTGCACCCCGCGAACTCCGGCAAGACCTCGCAGATCCTGCGGATCCCCTCCATCAAGCACGCCTTCATCAACCACGGCGAGAGCGACAAGCTCTCCTCCTGCAACCCGTACGCCAAGGCGTACGACGAGGTGTGGGTGGCCGGCCCGGCGGCCCGGGACCGCTACCAGCTCGCCGACATCGGCATCGAGGACAAGGACGTCGTCGAGGTCGGCCGCCCCCAACTGGCGCCGATCCGCCCCTACGAGGGCGCCCCGCTCGGCCGCTACACCACCGTGCTCTACGCCCCCACCTGGGAGGGCTGGGACGGCAACCCGGGCAACACCTCGGTGATCCTGGCCGGCGAGAACATCGTCCGCGCCCTGCTCGCCGACCCCACCGTGCGACTGCTGTACAAGCCGCACCCGATGACCGGGTCGGTGGACCCGCGGGCCGGCGCCGCCAACGCCCGCATCCAGGCGATGATCGCGGAGGCCAACGCCGGGCGCGGCGGCGCACTGCCGGGCCCGGAGGCGACCGCCGAACTGGCCCGCCGCACCGCCGAACTGGACCGGCTGACCACCGCCGACTTCCGCAAGAGCGCCGACGAACTGGAGCGGATGCGGCTCCAGAGCACGCCCGAAGAGGGCCGCGCGGCGGCCGTCGAGGCCGCGGTCGTCGCCTGGGAGGAGGCGTACTGGAACTCCTTCCCGGAGTGGGAGCACCGCGTCATCACCACCGTGCGCCCCGGCATCTTCACCTGCTTCAACCAGGCGGACCTGCTGATCAGCGACGTCTCCAGCGTGGTCTCCGACTATCTGACCAGCGAGAAGCCGTACGCGGTCGCCAACACCTCCGGGATGACCGAGGACGACTTCCGCGCGAACTTCCCGACCGTGCGGGCGGCCGGCGTCCTCGCCCCCGACGCGTCCGGTGTTCCCGCACTCCTGGAATCCGTCCGCGACCCGGGGCGGGACGAGATGGCCGCGGACCGCGCCGAGCTCAAGGAGCACCTGCTCGGCCCGTCCGACCCGCCCTCGGCGGTCCGCTTCAACCAGGCCGCCCTGGACCTGCTCTTCCAGGCCGACGAGCGGCAGCGCCGGATGGAGAGCCGGCTGTCCGGGATCCCCGTGCAGCGCTCGCAGCAGGGCGTGACCGGCGCCGAGACGGCCCGGCACGGCCCCGGCGGCGCCCCGGACGCCACCGCCGCCGTCTGACCCGCAGGGGCCCGCGCACGGCCCCGCAAACGCCCGCAGGCCCCGGGAGGAGCGTTCCTCCCGGGGCCTGCGGGCGTGCGTACCCGCCCGGTCCGGCCGGGCGGGTACGGCTCAGAACGGCGAGAAGCCGTCGTACTCGCCCTGCGCCTCGTCGCGCTCCGCATCGCGGTCGCGGCGCCGCTGGGCCGCCGGACGCGGGGCCTCGAAGCGGTGGTCCTCACCGCGGCGGCCGAGCATCTCCGCACCGGCCGACATCGACGGCTCCCAGTCGAAGACCACGGCGTCCTCGTCGGAACCGATCGCCACGCCGTCCATGGCGCGGGCGCCGGCCTTGAGGAGCGCGTCCTCCACGCCCAGGCGGTTGAGCCGGTCGGCCAGGTAGCCGACGGCCTCGTCGTTGTTGAAGTCGGTCTGGCGGACCCAGCGCTCGGGCTTCTCGCCCCGGACGCGGAAGAGGCCGTCGGCCTCCTTGGTGACCGTGAAGCCCGCGTCGTCCACCGCCTTGGGGCGGATCACGATGCGGGTGGCCTCCTGGGCGGGCTTGGCGGCCCGCGCCGTGGCGACGATGTCCGCCAGGGCGTACGACAGCTCCTTGAGGCCCTGGCGGGCGATCGCGGAGACCTCGAAGACGCGGTAGCCGCGCTCCTCCAGGTCCGGGCGGATCATGTCGGCGAGGTCCTTGCCGTCCGGGATGTCGACCTTGTTGAGCACGACCACCCGCGGCCGGTCGCCGAGGCCGCCGTACTGGGCCAGCTCCTCCTCGATGACGTCGAGGTCGGAGAGCGGGTCGCGGTCCGACTCCAGGGTGGCGGTGTCCAGGACGTGCACCAGCACCTCGCAGCGCTCGACGTGCCGCAGGAACTCCAGGCCCAGTCCCCTGCCCTGGCTGGCGCCCGGGATCAGGCCGGGGACGTCGGCGATGGTGTAGACCGTCGAGCCGGCGGTCACCACGCCGAGGTTGGGCACCAGCGTCGTGAACGGGTAGTCGGCGATCTTCGGCTTGGCGGCCGACAGCACCGAGATCAGCGAGGACTTGCCGGCGCTCGGGTAGCCGACCAGCGCGACGTCCGCGACGGTCTTCAGCTCCAGCACGATGTCGCGGGCCTCGCCGGGCTCGCCGAGCAGCGCGAAGCCCGGCGCCTTGCGGCGGGCCGAGGCCAGCGCGGCGTTGCCCAGGCCCCCGCGGCCGCCCTGGCCGGCGACGAACTGCGTGCCCTGGCCCACCAGGTCGGCCAGCACCTCGCCGTTCTTGTCGAGCACCACGGTGCCGTCGGGCACCGGCAGGACCAGGTCCTTGCCGTTCTTGCCCTCGCGGTTGTCGCCCGCGCCCGGCTGGCCGTTGGTGGCCTTGCGGTGCGGGTGGTGGTGGTAGTCGAGGAGCGTGGTGACGTCCTGGTCGACGACCAGGATCACGTCACCGCCGCGACCGCCGTTGCCGCCGTCGGGGCCGCCGAGCGGCTTGAACTTCTCCCGATGGACGGAGGCGCAGCCGTGGCCTCCGTTACCCGCGGCGACCTGCAGCTCGACGCGGTCCACGAAGGTGGTCATGGTGGGGATGCCTCCAGATCAGCGGGGTTGTCGTGCGTTCTGAGCGGAATATCCGCTTACACCCGGCAATACCGCGCGTACAGCGGGAATGTCTTGTTCATAACGCGCCAAGGGCGGACCGTTCTTCCCGCTTGGCGCGAGAAGAGGCGGTCCGCCCCTGACGTGCTGTCGACGTGTGTCGTCCGGGCCGAAATTACTCGGCGACCGGGACGATGTTCACGACCTTGCGGCCGCGGAAGGTGCCGAACTGCACCGCGCCGGGCTGCAGGGCGAACAGGGTGTCGTCGCCACCGCGACCGACGCCCGTGCCCGGGTGGAAGTGGGTGCCACGCTGGCGAACCAGGATCTCACCGGCGAGGACGGCCTGACCGCCGAAGCGCTTCACGCCGAGCCGCTGAGCATTGGAATCGCGACCGTTCCGAGTGGACGATGCGCCCTTCTTATGTGCCATGTCTCCTCAGTCCCTTACTTCGCCGGAGCGTCGATGCCGGTGATCTTCAGCGCCGTGTGGAGCTGGCGGTGGCCGATCCGCTTCTTGTAACCGGTCTTGTTCTTGTACTTCTGGATCCGGATCTTGTCGCCCTTGTGGTGGTCGACGACCTCGGCCTGGACCTTCACGCCGGCCAGGACCCACGGGTCGCTGGTGACGGCGTCACCGTCGACGACCAGCAGCGTGGAGAGCTCGACGGTCTCGCCGACCTCGCTGGTGGAAATGCGGTCAACCTCGATGACGTCGCCAACAGCAACCTTCTGCTGGCGTCCGCCGGTGCGCACGATCGCGTACACGCGGAACTCTCTCTCCTTAGAAACGGATCCTCTGATGCCAGCCGCTCTCACGGGCTCAGGGACGTCCCGTGGAATCCGAACCCGTGGACCACGAGCGGGACGAGCGGCCTCCCTCGGCGAGGCCGAGAGGTGTGTGCTCAGAAGGGGTGGTGTCACACAGACACCGACGGTCAAGGTTACGGGGCCTCGACCAGGGGGTCAAACCGGCCCCGGACCGCCTCGCGACGGTCCGGGGCCGGACACTGCTCAGTCCTCCGCGGAGGCCGGCGCCGAAGCGGCCGCGGTCTTCTTCGCCGCGGTCTTCTTCGTCGTCGTCTTCTTCGCGGTGGTCTTCTTGACCGCGGTCTTCTTGGCGGTGGTCTTCTTCGCCGCCGCCTTCTTGGCCGTGGTCTTCTTCGCGGCCGCCTTCTTGGCGGTGGTCTTCTTCGCCGCCGCCTTCTTCGCGGTCTTCTTGGCCGCGGGTGCCGGCTCGACGGCCTCCGCGCCCTCCACGACCTCGGCGGGCTGCTCGGGGGCCTCGGCGACCGGCTCCGCGGCCGGCTCGGTCACCGGCGCGCTGATGACGATCGTCCCGGCGTCCTCGGCGACCTCCGGCGCGCCCGCCGGAGCGGACACCCGACGGGTGGCGCGGCGACGCGGACGGGCCGGTGCGGGCTCGGCGACCGGAGCGGCCTCGACCGCCTCGGCGACGGGCTCCACGGCGGGCTCCGGCTCCGCGACCGGGGCGGTCGGCTCGGCGGCCGGCAGCACGATCGCGGCGGCCTCCGCGGCGGCCTTGGGCGCGCCGGCCGGCGCCGACACCTTCCGGCTCACCCGACGGCGGCCCCGGGCACGCCCGGTGGCGGCGGCCTCGGCCTCCGCGGGGCTGCTGTACCACTCGTCGGCACCGTCCACCGACGGCTGCAGCTGGGCCTCGGTCACCGCGACCGGCTCCAGCTCCGGCGCCTCCTCCTCGGCCACCGGCGCGGACACCGGCTCCGCCGTGCCCTCGGTGGTGGCCTCGGCGGGCTGCTCCGGCTGGGCACCGTTCGCCCCGGCCTTGCCCTTCTTCTTGCGCTTGCCGCCACCGGCCGACGGCTGGTCCATGTGGACGAGCACGCCGCGGCCGTTGCAGTGCACGCACTGTTCGGAGAACGACTCCAGCAGGCCCTGGCCGACCCGCTTGCGGGTCATCTGGACCAGGCCGAGCGAGGTGACCTCGGCCACCTGGTGCTTGGTGCGGTCCCGGCCCAGGCACTCCAGCAGCCGCCGCAGCACCAGGTCCCGGTTGGACTCCAGGACCATGTCGATGAAGTCGATGACGACGATGCCGCCCAGGTCGCGCAGCCGCAGCTGGCGCACGATCTCCTCGGCCGCCTCCAGGTTGTTCCGGGTGACGGTCTCCTCGAGGTTGCCGCCCTGCCCGGTGAACTTCCCGGTGTTGACGTCGATCACGACCATGGCCTCGGTCTTGTCGATCACCAGCGACCCGCCGCTGGGCAGCCAGACCTTGCGGTCCAACGCCTTCATCAGCTGCTCGTCGATCCGGTACGTCGCGAAGACGTCGACCTCTGAGGTCCACTTCTGCAGCCGGTCCACGAGGTCCGGCGCGACGTGCGAGACGTAGCCGTGGATGGTCTGCCAGGCGTCGTCACCACTGACGATGACCTTGGAGAAGTCCTCGTTGAAGATGTCCCGGACGACCCGGACGGTCATGTCCGGCTCGCCGTACAGCAGGCTCGGCGAGCTGGTGGAGGCCGCCTTCGCCTTCTTCTGGATCTCTTCCCACTGGGCCTGCAGCCGCTCGACGTCGCGGCGCAGCTCGTCCTCGCTCGCGCCCTCGGCGGCGGTGCGCACGATGACACCCGCGTCCTCGGGGACGATCTTCTTGAGGATCTGCTTCAGCCGGGCCCGCTCGGTGTCCGGGAGCTTGCGGCTGATGCCGGTCATCGAGCCCTCGGGCACGTAGACCAGGTAGCGGCCGGGCAGCGAGACCTGGCTGGTCAGCCGGGCGCCCTTGTGGCCGATCGGGTCCTTGGTGACCTGGACCAGGACGGACTGGCCGGACTTCAGCGCGGTCTCGATGCGGCGCGGCCCGTTGGCCATGCCCAGCGCCTCGAAGTTGACCTCGCCCGCGTACAGCACGGCGTTGCGGCCCTTGCCGATGTCGACGAAGGCGGCCTCCATCGACGGCAGGACGTTCTGCACCTTGCCGAGGTAGACGTTGCCGACGTACGAGGTGGCCTGCTCCTTGTTGACGAAGTGCTCGACGAGCACGTCGTCCTCAAGGACGCCGATCTGGGTGCGCTCGCCGCTCTGGCGGACCACCATCACCCGCTCGACGGCCTCCCGGCGCGCCAGGAACTCCGCCTCGGTGATGATCGGCACCCGGCGGCGGCCCTGCTCGCGCCCCTCGCGGCGGCGCTGCTTCTTGGCCTCCAGGCGCGTCGAGCCCTTGATGGACTGGACCTCGTCGGCGCCGGTGCCCTCGTCCTTCTTGCGGGGCTCGCGGACCTTGACGACCGTGCGCTCCGGGTCGTCGGTGTGCGAGCCGTCGGCCTCCGCGCCCTCCCCGCTGCGCCGGCGACGACGACGGCGGCGACGGCTGCTGGAGCTGCCCCCGGCCTCCGGGTGGTCCTCGGTGCCTTCCCCGCCCTCGGCGGCCTCCGGCTCCTCCTCGTCCTCGGCCGCACCGCTCTCCGCGAACGGCTCCTCGGCACCGTCGGCGGCCTCACCGCGGCGACGGCGACGACCGCCCCGACGGCGACGGCGCGAGGGACGCTCGCCCTCGTCGCCGGTCCCGGCCTCGACGTGCTCCTCGTCGGCCTCCTCGGCCTCCTCGGCCTCGACGGCGGCGGGCGCGGGCTCGGCGGGCGCGGCGGCGGGCTCCTCGACCGGTGCCGGCGTCACCGCCTCGACCTCGGCCGGCTCACCACGACGACGGCGACGGCGGCGCGACGGCGCGGGCGCCTCCTCCGGCGTCTCCACGACCGTCTCGACCTCCTCCTGGCGCGCAGCGGCGTGCGCGGCGGCGGCGCTCTCGGGGGTCTGGAACATCGGCTCGGCGAAGACCGGTGCCTGGAAGACGGCCGTCGGCGGGCGCTGCGCCCGGCGGCGTCCGCGCGCCGGTGCCTCGGTCGCCGGCTCCTCCGCGGCACGGGCCGCGGGCGCCTCGGCGACCGGCGCCTCGGTGGAGCGCTCGGTACGGCGGCGCGACCGGCGCCGCGGCGCCTCGGCCTCGACGGTCTCCTCGGCGGCCGGCGCCGGCTCGGCGGCGGGGGCCGCTTCCTCGACGCTCACCTGCGGCGCACCGGCCGGAGCGGTCGCCTTGCGGGTCGCCCGACGACGGGTGCGCGCCGGACGCGCCTCCTCCTCCGCGACGGCGGCGGCCGGGGCCTCGACGGCCTCCGCGACGGCTTCCTCTTCTTCTTCCGCCTCCTCGGCGGCGGGCTCCTCGACGACCGCCGCGGCGACCGGGGCGGTCGCCTTGCGGGTCGCGCGGCGACGGGTGCGGGCCGGACGGGCCTCGTCCTCCGCGACGGCGGCCGGGGCCTCCGCAGCGGCGGCGGCCGGCGCCGGCTCGGCGGCGGGGGCCGCTTCCTCGGCGCTCACCTGCGGCGCACCGGCCGGAGCGGTCGCCTTGCGGGTCGCCCGACGACGGGTACGGGCCGGACGGGCCTCGTCCTCCGCGACGGCGGCCGGGGCCTCGACGGGCTCGGGCACGACGGCGGTCTCGGCGGGGGCCGGGGAGCCGGCCGCGGCGGTGACCTTGCGGGTCGCGCGGCGGCGCGGGCGGGCCGGCCGCTCTTCGTCGGCGGCGGGCTGCGACGCGGCAGCGGGCGCGGTGTCCGCGGCGGGGGTGGTGCCGGTGGCCGGCGGGTCGTTGCTCACCACGGCGGTGCGGGCGCCCGTGCCGGCGGGGGGGCCGGCCGGGCGGGACGCCACCCGGCGCCGGCGGCGCGGCGGCAGCGTGTCGCTGGGCGAGTTGTCGGTGTCAACCTCGTGGTCCGCGGACCGCGTGGATTCGGTGGGCTCAATAGATTCGAGCATGCGGGCGGTTCTCCCGTCACGCTCCCGGGCGCCGCGCCTGATTCCGGCCGCGGTCCGCGCGCTGGGCGCGGTTCCGCAGTCCGGGGCGCGGGCGCCGCACGGGAGCTGTCGTCTCGCTCGCCGGGTCCGTGGACCGGACCGGCGAAAGTCTCCTGGTCAGTGCGTCCGCCGGACCGGGGTGGCCACCCCGGTGGATCGGCGACGCGACGACGCGTCCTACGCAGTGCCGTCCCCGGAAGTGGCCGGGGAGGCCCCGCCCTGCACCGTCGCGGTACTCAGTCCGTCGGCCGTGGATGGTGCGGCCGTGGCAGCGTCGCGGTCGGGCGCCAGCGGGTCGGTCACCGTGCCGGTCTCCTCATCGAGCAGCCCCTGCGCCAGCCTGGTCACCGCTGCGGGGACCGGCGGCGCCAGGTCGGCCGTAACCCGGAGGCCGGACAGGACGTCGTCGGGTCGTACGGCAGGTGTCAGATGCCGAACAACCAGCCGCAGTATCGCACAGGCATTGCCGTCGGGCCTATCGCTGTGGATCGAGGTGGCCTCCAGCTGTGCCACCGCGCCCCGGGCGTCGAAGCTCCGCATGCCGTTCTTGGTGCGGCGCTCGACCAGCACCTCCTCGGCGGCGAGGAACGCCTCGACGGCGCGCCCGGCCTCCTCGGGGGCGACCCCGTCGAGCCGGATCTCCCACACCGAAGCCTGGAGCCGGTCGGCGAGGCCGCTGGTGCGCGCCTCCACGGCGTCGGTCACGTCGAGGCCGTCCGGCAGCGACGCGTCGAGCAGGGTGCGCAGCGTCTCCGGGTCGCGGTGCGCGGCGAGTTGGATCTCCAGGTACTCGGCCTCGCTGCCGGTGCCGGTCGGCGCCGCGTTGGCGTACGACACCTTGGGGTGCGGGGTGAAGCCCGCCGAATAGGCCATGGGGACCTCGGCGCGGCGCAGCGCCCGCTCGAAAGCGCGCTGGAAGTCGCGGTGGCTGGTGAACCGGAGGCGGCCGCGCTTGGTGTAGCGCAGTCGGATGCGCTGCACCGCCGGTGCGGGCGGCGGGCCTTCGGGCTGTCGCTTGCCCAGTGTCACTTCTCCTTGGTTTCAGGGCGCGGCGGGTGCCGCCCCGTCCGGCCCGTCCCCGCGTGGGCGGGGACACATCGTGCCCGGACGTCTTTACCTAGAGTACGTGCCGCGCCCGTCGGCGGTTCCCGCCGGGGCGTACCGGTCCCGTCCCGCGGGCCCGCGGGACCGGCGAAGTCCATTCGGACGAGTGGGCCGCCGACCGCCCGGGTACCGCGCTCAGGCGGAGATCCAGTACCGAAGCTTCTCCGCCCGGCGGTCCTCGAAAACCCCGCCGCACGCCTCGATCACCCGGCGCGAGCCGGTGTTGGTGTCGTCGCAGGTCACCAGCACCGGGTCGATGCCCAGCCGGTGGGCGCGGGGCAGCACGGCGCGCAGCATCGCGGTGGCGTGCCCCTGGCGGCGGGCGGTGGGGCGCACCGCGTAGCCGATGTGGCCGCCGTAGGCGTGCAGGGACGGGGTGAGTCGGTGCCGGACGGTGATCCGGCCCAGGTAGGCGGCGCCGTCCACCCACCAGAACGTGGACGTCGGGACCGGGCCGTCGACCCGCTCGTCCGCAACGACCCCGGCCATCCGCCGGACGTAGGTCGCGAAACCCTCCGCGGTCGACCAGCGGGGGTGCCAGGTCCGCAGCTCGCGGCCGAGGCCGGAGTGCGGGGAGCGGTGCACGCCCTCCGCGCGGAATTCCTCCATGGCGGCGAGGAAGGAGGCGTGGACGCGAACGGTCGGGGCGCTCAACTTCGGGGACATGGCCGTCATTCTGCGCGGGCGCGCCGCCCGTGGGTACGCCGCCGGCCCGGCCCCGCGACGGAAGCGGGGGCCGGGCCGGCGGATTGCGCGGAGCCCTGGGCGACGGCCGCGGCCGTCGCCGGATCACTTGACGACGGTCAGCGGCAGCAGCTTCTTGCCGGTGGGGCCGATCTGGATCTCGGTGCCCATCTGCGGGCACACGCCGCAGTCGAAGCACGGGGTCCAGCGGCAGTCCTCGACCTCGGTCTCGTCGAGGGCGTCCTGCCAGTCCTCCCAGAGCCAGTCCTTGTCGAGGCCGGAGTCGAGGTGGTCCCAGGGCAGGACCTCCTCGTAGCCGCGCTCGCGGGTGGTGTACCAGGCGACGTCCACGCCGACGTCGGGCAGCGTCTTCTCGGCGCACGCCATCCAGCGGTCGTAGGAGAAGTGCTCGCGCCAGCCGTCGAAGCGGCCGCCGTCCTCGTAGACCGCGCGGATGACCGCGCCGATGCGGCGGTCACCGCGGGAGAGCAGGCCCTCGACGATGCCCGGCTTGCCGTCGTGGTAGCGGAAGCCGATGGAGCGGCCGTACTTCTTGTCGCCGCGGATCTTGTCGCGGAGCTTGGCGAGCCGGGCGTCGGTCTCCTCGGCGGAGAGCTGCGGGGCCCACTGGAAGGGCGTGTGCGGCTTGGGGACGAAACCGCCGATGGAGACCGTGCAGCGGATGTCGTTGGACTTGGCGACCTCGCGGCCCTTGGCGATGACGTTGATCGCCATATCGGCGATCTGCAGCACGTCGTCGTCGGTCTCGGTCGGCAGACCGCACATGAAGTAGAGCTTCACCTGGCGCCAGCCGTTGCCGTAGGCGGTGGCGACGGTGCGGATCAGGTCCTCTTCGGAGACCATCTTGTTGATGACCTTGCGGATCCGCTCGCTGCCGCCCTCGGGGGCGAAGGTCAGTCCGGAGCGGCGGCCGTTGCGGGTCAGCTCGTTGGCAAGATCGATGTTGAAGGCGTCGACGCGGGTCGACGGGAGCGACAGCCCGATCTTGTCTTCCTCGTATCGGTCGGCGAGGCCCTTGGCGACGTCGCCGATCTCGGTGTGGTCCGCGGAGGACAGCGACAGCAGGCCGACCTCCTCGAATCCCGTGGCCTTCAGGCCCTTCTCCACCATGTCGCCGATACCGGTGATGCTTCGCTCCCGCACGGGACGCGTGATCATGCCGGCCTGGCAGAAACGGCAGCCGCGGGTGCAGCCACGGAAGATCTCGACCGACATCCGCTCGTGGACGGTCTCGGCCAGGGGGACGAGCGGCTGCTTGGGGTAGGGCCACTCGTCGAGGTCCATGACGGTGTGCTTGGAGACCCGCCACGGGACGCCGGAGCGGTTCGGCACGACGCGCGCGATGCGGCCGTCGGCGAGGTACTCGACGTCGTAGAACTTGGGGACGTAGACGTTGCCGGTCCGGGCCAGCCGGAAGAGGACTTCCTCCCGGCCGCCGGGGCGGCCCTCGGCCTTCCACTCGCGGACGATGCGGGTGATGTCCAGGACGGCCTGCTCGCCGTCGCCGATGACCGCGCAGTCGAGGAAGTCGGCGATCGGCTCGGGGTTGAAGGCGGCGTGCCCGCCGGCCAGGACCAGCGGGTGGTCCTCGGTGCGGTCCTTCGCCTCCAGCGGGATGCCGGCCAGGTCCAGGGCGGTGAGCATGTTGGTGTAGCCGAGCTCGGTGGAGAAGCTCAGGCCGAAGACGTCGAAGTCGCCGACGGGCCGGTGGCTGTCCACGGTGAACTGCGGCACCTCGTGCTCGCGCATCAGCGCTTCGAGGTCCGGCCAGACGCTGTAGGTGCGCTCGGCGAGGACGCCCTCCTGTTCGTTGAGCACCTCGTAGAGGATCATGACGCCCTGGTTGGGCAGCCCGACCTCATAGGCGTCGGGGTACATGAGCGCCCAGCGGACGTCACATGCCTCCCACGGCTTGACCGTGGAGTTCAGCTCGCCGCCGACGTACTGGATCGGCTTCTGCACGTGGGGGAGCAGAGCTTCGAGCTGCGGGAAAACCGACTCGGACATCTCGAACCTTCGTGGGCTGACAGGGGGCGACTCACAAGCGTAACCCGGTTGGCGCCCCCCGACGGACGGATGCGGGTGCGCGGCCGGCGGTCAGACCCGCAGCGCGGCGCGGTGTTTGCGCCGGGAGACCTCGGTCCACAGGGCCGGCAGTTCCCGTTCGTCACGGGCCGCCCGGGCCTCCTCGCGGCCGTAGAGCAGGCCGAAGGTGAATCCGCTCTCACCGGCCCGGCGGGCCTGGGTGGCCAGTTCCCGCAGGGCGGCGCGGGCGACCACGCTGTCCTGGTGGTCGCCGAGCAGCTGCTGGACCTCCTTGGTGCGCCGGGTGAACTTCCGGGCGGGGCGGCCGAGCGCCGGGCCGGCCGCCTCCGCCGCGTACCGGGTGCGCTTGGCGGCCTTGCGGGCGCGGTGCAGCGCCTCGTCGCGGGCCGGACCGGCGGGGGCGTCGAGGGCGGCCTCGACGCGGCGGGCCAGCCGCCGGTAGTCCTTGAGGACGGCGCCGGCGACGACCCGGGGGGCAGGGCGGGCGGCGGGGCCGCGCAGCGGCGGGGCGCCGAGCAGGGCGTGCAGGCCCTCCAGGAGGGCGAGGTAGCGGGGGCCGTCGAGGGCGGCGAGCAGGCGGTCTTGGGCCCCGGCGCGGCGCCGGACCGACCAGGTGCGCAGCCGGGCCGACACCGGTCCCAGCCGTAGTTCTCGGGGCACCTCCGCCAGTGCGGCGGTGAGTCGCTCGGCGAGCACTTCCTGGTCCCGCCCGAGCCCCAACTCCGCTGCCAGCCACTTGAGTTCGGCGCCGAGCGGGTCGGTCGCGGCCCGGTCCAGGACCGCGCCGTACGAGCGGAAGGCACTGCGCAGGCGGCGGGTGGCGACGCGCATCTGGTGCACCGCGTCGGGCAGGTCGCGGCGGGCGGCCGGGTCCAGTTCGACGATGGCCCGCACCTGGGCGCGGACGTAGCAGAGCACGACGTCGCCGGCGGTGCGACCGCGGCGCCCGTCGGCGTGGTCGGCGCCCGCGGGGGCGGGCTGGGCGGCGGCGTCCTCGGCCGGGCGGTGCGGGGCGGTCTCGGCCAGGGCGCGGGCCAGTTTGGACGGTGCCGCGGCGGGCCGCGCCCCGGCCCCGGTCAGCACCTCCTCGACCGCGTCCAGCAGTTCCTGGCCGGCGCCGACGCCGGGCGCCAGCTCGACCTCGATCTCCCGCCAGCGGGCCGGCCCCGGCGCACCTTCGGGGTGCAGCCGCCATGACTCGACGTCGTCCACCGCGACCTCGGCCAGCAGCGCACCGGCGGCGTCGTGGAGCTCGTGGACCGTGCGGCGGGTCCGCAGGCGCACGAGGGGGACCAGTGGGGCGTCGCGGGTGCGGGAGCGGGCCAGCGCGGTCAGTTCGGGCGGCGGGGCGTCGGCGAGCGGGGCGCGGATCTCGTCGCGGACCGAGCCGGTGACGCCGGGGAGCGTGACCGGGAGCTTGAGGTGCCAGCCCGCGTCGGGGCCGCCGGTGCGCCGTCGCAGGGTGAGGCGGTCGGCGGCCAGGCGTTGGTCGGCGGTGTCGTAGTAGTGGGCGTCCAGGGTCTCGGGGGCGCGTTCCACCACGGCCGCGACGCGGTCGGCGCGGGTCAGGTCGGGCAGGCGGTCCGGGGCGGCGCCGAGGGCGGATCCCCGACCGTCCGCCTCGTATTTCCGCTCGATCTCCCGCACGGCGTCCGCCATGCATCGAATCTAGTCAGCCGCAACGAGGTCGACCAGCCCGCCGGCACCGGTCCGCGCCCGGAACGGGTGGCACCGCCGACTCGCGGTGCCTTACCGTGTGTGACAGTCCGCGCACGTAGCGCGACGCTGCGTGTGCGGCGTCGCGCCCAGCGCTCGATCGACACCGGGAGAAACCGTGCACCCCGATACCGCAGCCCTCGCCCGGAGCCCGCTCCGCGTCGCGTCGGGCGCCCGCCCGTACGTGCTCACGGCGCCGAGCCGCCCCACCGCCCCCAAGACCGCGCGGGACTTCGTGCGGGCGGTGCTGCGGCGCGGCCCGCTCGCCGCCCTGCGCGACACCGCCGTGCTGCTGACCTCGGAGGCGGTCACCCGGGCCCATCTGCGCACGCCGGGCTCGGCGGACATCCTGCTGCGGGTGGTGACCGCGGCGCACGGGCTGCGGATCAGCGTGCACGACGAGGGCGCCCAGTTCGTCCCCGGCCCGGCCCGGGGGCCCGGCGACCGGGACCCGGCGCACGGACTGCTGCTGATCAGCCGGCTCGCCGACGACTGGGGGACGACCCCGTTCGAGGGGCCGCCGCACACCACGTCCCTGTGGTTCGAGCTGCACACCGGGCGCTGACCCCGCACGGGTGCGGGGTCAGCGGGAGGCGGAGACCGGGCGCTGGACGCGGATCGACTGGAGCAGTCCGATGGCGATCCACACCGCGAACATCGAGGTGCCGCCGTACGAGACGAACGGCAGCGGCAGACCGGTGACGGGCATGATGCCCAGGGTCATCCCGATGTTCTCGAACGCCTGGAAGGCGAACCACGCGATGATGCCGGCGGCCACGATCGTGCCGTAGAGCTCACCGGTCTCGCGGGCGATCCGGCAGGCCCGCCACAGCACCACGCCGAGCAGGAAGATGATCAGGCCCGCGCCCAGGAAGCCCAACTCCTCGCCGGCGACCGTGAAGATGAAGTCGGTCTGCTGCTCGGGGACGAACTGGCCGGTGGTCTGGCTGCCGTGGAAGAGGCCGGAGCCGGTCAGTCCGCCGCCGCCGATGGCGATCCGGGCCTGGTTGGTGTTGTAGCCGACGCCGGCCGGGTCCAGGCTCGGGTTGGCGAACGCGGCGAACCGGGCGATCTGGTAGGCGTCCAGCAGCCCGAGCTGCCAGATGGCGAGGCAGCCGACGACGCCGGTGCCCAGCAGGCCCAGGATCCAGCGGTTGGAGCAGCCGCTGGACAGCAGCACGCCCAGGATGATGGCGCCGAGCACCATCACCGAGCCGAGGTCGGGCATCAGCAGGATCACGGCGACCGGCACCGCGGCCAGCCCCAGGGCCTGGAAGACCGTGCGGTGGTCGGGGTGCGGGCGGTCACCGGCGTCGACCCGGGCCGCCAGGATCATCGCCATCCCCAGCGTGATGGTGATCTTGGTGAATTCGGCGGGCTGGAGGGAGAAGCCGCCGGGGATCGCCAGCCAGGAGCGCGAACCGTTGATCGTGGCGCCCAGCGGCGTCAGCACCAGCACCGCCAGCACCACCGAGATGCCGAACAGGATCGGGACCGCACCGCGCAGGGTGCGGTGGCCGAGCCAGATGGTGCCGGCCGCCAGGGCCACGCCGATGGCGGTGTTGAGCAGGTGGTGGACGAAGAAGAAGTACTCGTCGTTCTTGTTGAGTTCGGTGCGGTTGCGGGTGGCGGAGAAGACCAGCACCGAACCCATCAGGGAGAGCACCAGGCAGGACAGCAGCAGTATCCAGTCCAGCTTGCGCACCACGGAGTCGCGGGCCGTCAGCCGGCCCCAGATACCGAGGTCGGGGCCGTAGCGGCGGACGGAGAAGGTCCGGGAGAAGGGCGGTGTGGTCACTGCTGGGGGCTCCCCGAGGGGGACGGCGACGGGTCGGCCGGCGGCTTGATGGGCGGGGCGATGATGGTGCCGTCATTCTGGATCTTGGGCAGTTTCGCCTCCGGCTTCGGCAGCAGCGCGGCCTTCTCGTCGATCTCGCCCTTGTCGTTGACGCCGTAGAGCGCGTTGTAGATGTTGCGGACGGCCGGGCCGGAGGCACCGGAGCCGGTACCACCCTGGGAGATCGTCATCACGATCGCGTAGTCCTTGGTGTACGTCGCGAACCACGAGGTGGTCTGCTTGCCGTAGACCTCGGCGGTACCGGTCTTGGCGTGCATCGGGATCTTGTCCTGCGGCCAGCCCTGGAAGCGCCAGGCGGCGGTGCCCCGCTCGGTGACGCCCTGGAGGGCCGCGTCGATCTGCTGGATCGTCTGCGGGGTGTCCGGCAGGTGCCCGTGCGACTTGGGCGCGATCATCTGCACCTTGTCGCCGTTGGGGCTGACGACGGCCTTGCCGACGCTGGGGTTGTAGAGGGTGCCGCCGTTGGAGAGCGCCGCGTAGATCGTCGCCATCTGGATCGGGGTGACGAGGGTGTCGCCCTGGCCGATCGCGTAGTTGATGGAGTCGTAGGCGTGCAGCTTCATGCCTTCGAGGCAGTTCTCCCGCGCGAGCTTGGAGACGTAGTCGTTGGCGTCCTTGGGGTGGGCGCACCAACTGTCCTTGTTCGCCTTCCAGAAGGCGTTCTTCCACTGGCGGTCGGGGACCCGGCCGGTGACCTCGTTGGGCAGGTCGATGCCGGTCTCCTTGCCGAGACCGAACTGGTGGGCGGTCTTGTAGAACCAGTCCTTGGGGCTCTGGACCGGCTTGTCGCCGCCGTCCTTCTTCCACTCGTCGTGCCCGAGCCGGTAGAAGACGGTGTCGCAGGAGACCTCCAGCGCCCGGCCGAGGCTGATGTCGCCCTGCGATTCGCCCTCGAAGTTCCGGAAGACCTGGCCGCCGATGCTGTACGAGCTGGTGCAGGGGTAGTGGCCGTCGAAGGGGTAGCCGGCGTTGACCGCGGCCGAGGTCGAGATGACCTTGAAGATCGAGCCGGGCGCGGCCTGCCCCTGGATGGCGCGGTTGAGCAGCGGGTAGTTGGAGTCCTTGCCGGTGAGCTTGGCGTAGTCCTTGCCGGAGATCCCGCCGACCCAGGCGTTGGGGTCGTAGGTCGGGTTGGAGGCCATCGCCACCACCCGGCCGGTCTTCGCCTCCATGACGACGACGGCGCCCGAGTCGGCCTTGTAGTTGGTGCCGGTGTTCCGGTCCATCTGGGTGCGGGCGTCCTTCATGGCCTGGTCGAGCTGCTTCTCCGCTATGGCCTGGACGCGGGCGTCGATGCTGGTGACCAGGGTCGAGCCGGCCTGGCCCTTGTCGCTCTTGGCCTGGCCGATGACCCGACCGAGGTTGTCGACCTCGTAGCGGGTGACGGCGGCCTTGCCGCGCAGGAAGTCGTCGTACTGCCGCTCCAGCCCCGAGCGGCCGATCTGGTCGGAGCGCAGCAGCGGCGACGGGCCGTCCTTGGCCTTCTTGATCTCCTCGTCGGTGACCGGCGAGAGGTAGCCGAGGACCTGGGCGGTGTTGGCCTTGCCGAGGGCGGGGTAGCGGCGGACGGCGGTGGGCTGGGCGCTGATGCCGGGGAAGTCCTCGGAACGCTCGCGGATCTGCAGGGCCTGCTGGGTGGTGGCCTTGTCGGTGATCGGGATCGGCTGGTAGGGCGAACCGTTCCAGCAGGGCTGCGGGGTCTTGGCGTCGCAGAGCCGGACCTTGTTGCGGATCTCCTGGGTCGGCATGCCGAGCACCTTGGCGAGCCGGGCGAGCACCGCCTTGCCGTCGTCCTTCATCTTCAGCAGGTCGGTGCGGCTGGCGGAGACCACCAGCCGGGTCTGGTTGTCGGCCAGCGGCACCCCGCGCGCGTCGAGGATCGAGCCGCGGGTGGCGGGGTCGATGACCTGCTGGACGTGGTTGGACCGGGCCTTGGCGGCGTACTCCTGGCCGTTGCGGATCTGGAGGTACCAGAGCCGACCGCCGAGCGTCGCCAGCAGGGAGAAGACCAGGATCTGAATCGCGATCAGCCGGATGGTGACCCGGGAAGTCTTCCCCGTCTCGGGAATGTTGCTCACAGGCGCTTGACCCCCTTGATGCCCTTGACCCCCTTGGCGCGTCCGCCCCGGGCCGGTTTGGGCACCCGGCCGGTACGGATCGCCTTCATCGCGTTGCGGCTGGCCTTGAGGCCGGTGCCGGTGGCCAGCCAGCCGTACGCCGGCTGGCGGCCGGCCATCCCGCCGCCACCGGCGGCGTCGGTGGCCAGCGGATCGTGTTCGGTTCTGCGCGCCAGCGCCATCACCAGCGGCACGGCGAACGGGGCCAGCAGCAGGTCGTAGAGGGTGGCGCTGAGCAGCAGCCCCACCAGGCCGACGTGCCGGGCCGCGGTGTCACCGACCAACGAGCCGACCCCCGCGTACATCAGGGTCGAGCCGATGGCGGCGCCGATGACGACCACCAGCGGCAGGGTCGCCGAGCGGTGCTGGCCGTTGTCCGGCTTGGTCAGGCCAGCGACGTAGCCGATGACGCACAGCACCAGGGCGTAGCGGCCGATGGCGTGGTCGGCGGGCGGGGCGAGATCGGCGAGCAGCCCCGCGCCGAAGCCGATGAGCGAGCCGCCGACGTGGCCGTAGACCAGGGCCAGGCCCACCACGACCAGCATCAGCAGGTCCGGTACGGCGCCCGGGAGTTGGAGTCTGGCGAGGATGCTGACCTGGATGATCAGGGCGACCACCACCAGCGGGGTGGCGAGCAGGATCCGGTTGATGCGCATCGGTCAGCTCCTGGGTGAAGCGCTCGCGGAGGGGGTGGCCGTCACGGTGACCGTCGGCGTCGGCCGGGGCTTGACCGGGGGCGGCAGCACGGTGTCCCGCGGGTCCTTGCGGGGCGGCTGGACGACGATGCCGACGACGTCGAGCGACGAGAAGGAAACGAACGGCCGGACCTGGAGGGAACGGGTCAGGTCGCCGTTGAGCGGCTCGACCTTGACCACCGTGCCGACCGGGACGCCCGGCACGAACGGCTTGTCCTTGCTGGAGCCGAAGGTGACGAGCCGGTCGCCCTTCTTGACGTCGGCGCGGCCGTTGAGCAGCTGGACTCGGAGCGAGCGGACGCCCTGGCCGTTGGCGAAGCCGATCTCGTTGGTCTTCTCCATCCGGGTGCCGACCGTGAACTCCGGGTCGGCGGCGAGCAGCACGGTGGAGGTGTGCGGGGTGACGGTGGTGATCCGGCCGACCAGCCCGTCGCCGTTGAGGACGGTCATGTCGCGGGCGATGCCGTCGCGGCTGCCGGCGTCGACGGTGACGGTCCAGGAGAAGCCCTGCGCGGACCCGATCGCGATGACCTCGGCGCCCTTGATCGCGTACTGGCCGGTGGCCGCGGTCTTGAGGATCTTGTCGAGCTCGGCGGCGCGGTTGCGGGTGCGGTCGGGGGTGCCGAGCTTGAGCTTCAGGGCGGCGTTCTCGTGCTCCAACTCGCGGATGCGGCTGTGGCGCTGATCGGAGTCCCGGACGGCGCTGACGGCGTTGCCGACCGGGTTGACGACGCGGGCCACGCCGCGTTCCACCGGGCCGAAGGCGGAGGCGGCGGCTTGCCGGGCACCGTCGAGCGGGGACTGTTCACCGCCGCGGATATCGACCGTGATCAACGCGAACGCGATCGCGATCAGCAGCACCAGCAACAGCCGGCTCTCTCGTGTGTCCCTCACGTGCGGCGGCCGTGTCCTTCCTCGTAGGACCGGCCGGCTGCGGGCCCCGCCGGTCTCGTTCGGGGGTTGAGCGTTGTGCCTTGCTGTGACGGCGCGGTGGTGGAACGTCAATGCACCGTGTCTGTGGGAACGTTGCGGTATGGGTCAGCGATCCGGCGGACGGATCGGCTGCTTGTCCAGGGTGCCCGACCCGCGCGAACGCCGTGTGACGCCCGCGCGACGGGTCGGGACCCGAAGGTCAGCGGCGCGGCTGGGAATCCAGGACCTGCTGGAGCGCCTCGAACTCCTCGACGCACTTGCCGGAACCGAGCGCGACGGAGTCGAGCGGGTCCTCGGCGATGTGGATGGGCATACCGGTCTCGCGGCGCAACCGCTCGTCGAGGCCGCGCAGCAGGGCGCCGCCACCGGTGAGAACGATGCCGCGGTCCATCACGTCACCGGACAACTCCGGCGGGCACTTGTCGAGGGTCGTCTTGACCGCGTCGACGATGGAGTTGACCGGCTCCTCAATGGCCTTGCGGACCTCGGCGGCCGAGATGACGACGGTCTTGGGCAGGCCGGAGACCAGGTCGCGACCGCGGATCTCGGTGTGCTCGTCCTGTTCGAGGTCGTACGCCGAACCGATGGTGATCTTGATGGACTCGGCGGTGCGCTCGCCCAGCAGGAGGCTGTACTCCTTCTTGATGTGCTGGATGATCGCGTTGTCCAACTCGTCGCCGGCGACCCGGATGGACTGGGCGGTGACGATCCCGCCGAGCGAGATGACCGCGACCTCGGTGGTGCCGCCGCCGATGTCCACCACCATGTTGCCGGTGGCCTCGTGGACCGGCAGGCCCGAACCGATGGCGGCGGCCATCGGCTCCTCGATGATGTGCACCTGGCGGGCGCCGGCCTGGGTGGACGCCTCGATGACCGCGCGGCGCTCAACTCCCGTGATGCCGGAGGGAACGCAGACCACGACCCGCGGGCGGGCCAGGTAGCGCCGCTTGTGGATCTTGAGGATGAAGTAGCGGAGCATCCGCTCGGTGATCTCGAAGTCGGCGATCACGCCGTCCTTCAGGGGCCGCACCGCGACGATGTTGCCGGGGGTCCGGCCGATCATCTTCTTCGCCTCGGCGCCGACGGCCAGGATGCCGCCGGTGTTGGTGTTGATGGCCACGACCGACGGTTCGTTGAGGACGATGCCGCGGCCCCTGACGTACACCAGCGTGTTGGCGGTCCCGAGGTCGACAGCCATGTCACGGCCGATGAACGACATGTTGTTCCCCATGAGGATACGTCTGGCCTTCCCAACTGGAGCGAATGCTTACTTTGAGGTCGGCAGGAGGTGATGCGCTGTGAGGCGCGGAAGCCTCCATCGTAGTTCGTTGTGTTCCCACACGAACACGGCGGGAGGCCGTTCCGCCATTGTCAGCCGTACACGCACCCGCCCCCCTTAATGGTGACGTCGTGTCGCGGGAACGCGTTCCCCCGCTCGCGGCGAATACACCGAGGGGCGACCGATGATTTCATCGGTCGCCCCTGGTCACAAGGGGGTTGGCAGTTAACTTCGGATCAGGAAATGCCCGGGAAGAAAATCTTGATCTCGCGCTCGGCGGACTCTTCGGAATCCGAGGCGTGGATGAGATTTTCTCGGGTGATCGTTCCGAAGTCCCCACGAATGGACCCACTCGGTGCGGCAATCGGGTCAGTCGGACCGGCCAGCGCGCGGACGCCCTCGATGACCCGCTCGCCCTCGACGACCAGCGAGACGACCGGTCCGGAGGACATGAACTCCACCAGCGGCTCGTAGAACGGCTTGCCGACGTGCTCGGCGTAGTGCTGCTCCAGCACCTCGCGGTCCAGGGTGCGCAGCTCCAGCGCGGTGATCGTCCAGTTGGCCTTGCGCTCGATGCGGCGGATGATCTCGCCGATCAGACCGCGCTTGACGGCATCGGGCTTGAGGAGGACGAGGGTGCGCTGGCTCACGAAGGGACTCCCTGGTATCTGAACGACGGGTCAGCGGTGCCTTGAGGCTACCGGCACCGCGCCCCCGCCTTTCACCCGCCCACCCACGATCCCGCGCCGGGGCCGCCGGCGGCGGGGGCTCAGCCGGCCGCGGCCGGCTCCGCCTCCGCCGCGAAGCGGGCCTTCGCCTCGTCGACCTTGCGCCCGAAGTGGACCGAGGCCCACCACAGGGCGCCGAAGACCGCGCCGAGGAAGTACATCGTCGGAACGACCAGGCCGCTGGCGATCAGTGCGATCTGCAGCGCCCAGCCCAACTGGACCCCGCCGGGGCGGGAGAGCATCCCGCACAACAGCAGGCTCAGCAGCATCGCGATGCCGCTGACGATCCAGATGGTGGCCCGCGAGAGGTCGGTGACCTGCATCGCGACCAGACCGGCGAAGCCGATCACGAAGAACTCGCCTATCAGGGTGCTGGCACACAGCGTGCGCATGGTCAGTTCCTTCCCAGGAGCAGCCGGGCCTCGCCGACCGTGATCACCGAGCCGGTCACCAGGACCCCGGCTCCGGAGAACTCGCCCTCTTCCTCGGCGAGGGTGATCGCCGCCTCCAGCGCGTCGTCCAGCCGCGGCTCGACCTGGACCCGCTCGGCCCCGAAGACCTCCACGGCGATCGCGGCCAGCTCGTCCGGATCCATCGCCCGCTGGCTGGAATTACGCGTCACCACGACCTCGGCGAAGATCGGCTCGAACGCCTCCAGGACGCCCCGGACGTCCTTGTCGGCGCTGGCGCCGACGACCCCGATCAGCCGGCTGAAACCGAACGCCTCGGTGACCGTCTCGGCCGCGGCATGCGCGCCGCCCGGATTGTGCGCGGCGTCCAGCACCACCGTGGGGCTGCGCCGGACCACCTCCATCCGGCCGGGCGAGCTGACCGCGGCGAACGCCGAGCGGATGGTGTCGATGTCGAGGGTGCGGGCGTGGCCCGCGCCGACGCCGAAGAACGCCTCGACGGCGGCGAGCGCGACCGCGGCGTTGTGCGCCTGGTGGGCGCCGTGCAGCGGGAGGAAGATCTCCGGGTACTCGCCGCCCAGGCCCCGCAGGGTCACCATCTGGCCGCCGACCGCCACCTCGCGGGTGAGCACCCCGAACTCCATGCCCTCGCGGGCGACCGTGGCGTCCACCTCGACGGCGCGCTTGAGCATCACCGAGGCGGCGTCCACCGGCTGCTGGGCGAGGACGACGGTGGCGTCCTTCTTGATGACCCCGGACTTCTCCCCGGCGATCTGCTCGGGCGTCTCGCCCAGCCGGTCGGTGTGGTCCAGCGAGATCGGGGTGATCACGGCGACGTCGCCGTCGATGACGTTGGTCGCGTCCCAGGTGCCGCCCATGCCGACCTCGACGACCGCGACGTCCACCGGGGCGTCGGCGAACGCGGCGTACGCCATCGCGGTGAGCACCTCGAAGAACGACAGGCGGTGCTCCTGCTGTGCGTCGACCATCTCGACGTACGGCGCGATGTCGCGGTAGGTCTCGATGAAGCGCTCGGCGGAGATGGGGCTGCCGTCGAGGCTGATCCGCTCGGTGACGGACTGGACGTGGGGGCTGGTGTAGCGGCCGGTGCGCAGCTCGAAGGCGCCGAGCAGCGCCTCGATCATGCGGGCCGTGCTGGTCTTGCCGTTCGTGCCGGTGATGTGGATGGACGGGTAGGCGCGCTGCGGCGAGCCCAGGACGTCCATCAGCGCGGCGATGCGGTCGATCGACGGGTCGAGCCTGGTCTCGCCCCAGCGGCCGCCCAGCTCCTCCTCGACGGCCCGCAGCGCGCGGTCGACCTCGGGGTCGGCGGGGCGGGCGGGGACCTGGTCCCCCTGCGGCGGTCCGGCCTGCGCGCGCAGGGTCCGGCTACCGGCTTCGATCACCGCGAGATCGGGGTCGCGTTGCGTCTCGGCGTCGACCATCTCGTCGAAGGCGTCGGCCGGGTCGGGAGTCGGGTCGGGATCGTCGTTCTGGGGGCGCTCGCTCACGACGACAAGTCTACGAGGCGCCACCGACAACGGACCGGCACCGCCCCCGCGCCACCGCTCCCCCGGCCCGGCCCCGGTCCGTCCCCGCCCCGGTCAGGACAGCGCCGCCTGCATCATCGCCTTGGCGATCGGGGCGGCGAGGCCGTTGCCGGAGACCTCGTTGCGGGCCGCGTGCCCGTCCTCGACCATCACGGCCACCGCGACCTGGTGCCCCTTGCCGTCGTCCCCGTACGAGACGAACCAGGCGTACGGGGTGCCGCTGTTGTCGACGCCGTGCTGGGCGGTGCCGGTCTTGCCACCGACGGTCACTCCGTCGATCTTCGCGTTGGAACCGGTGCCCTTGTCCACGACCGTCTGCATCGCCGAACGCAGCTGCGCGGCGGTCCGGCTCGACATCGCCTTGTGGTAGGTCTTCGGGTCGTTCTGCTGGACGGTGTTGCCGCCGCCGTCGGTCAGCTTGTCGACCAGCTGCGGGGTCTTCAGGTCGCCCCCGTTGACGATCGCCGAGGCGACCATCGCCATCTGGAGCGGGGTGGCCTGGTCGTCGAACTGGCCGATGCCGGAGAGGGCGGTCTGCGCCTGGTCCATGTCGGAGGGGTAGACGCTCTTGGTGGCGCGCACCGGGACGTCCATCTTGGCGTCGTTGAAGCCGAACTTCTCGGCCTGCGCCCGCACCTTGTCCTTGCCCAGGTCGACCGCCATCTTCGCGAAGACGGTGTTGCAGGAGTACTGGAGCGCGGTGCGGATGGTGGCGTTCTCGCAGGGCGCCGAGGCGCTCTCGTTGGTCAGCTGGGTGCGGGTGTTGGGGAGGGTGTACGGGTTGGGGCTGGTGGTGGGCTGGTCGACCGAGGAGTACAGGCCGTTCTCCAGTGCGGCGGCGGCGACCACCAGCTTGAAGGTGGAGCCGGGCGGCAGCGGCTGGCGCAGCGCGCGGTTGAGGTTCGGCTGGGCGGAGTCGTTCGCCAGGGCCTGCCACGCCTTCTGGTCGGCGGTGCCGGAGCCGGCGAACTTCCCCGGGTCGTACGACGGGGTGCTGACCATGCCCAGGATCCGGCCGGTCGCCGGGTCCAGGGCGATGGCCGCGCCGGTCTTGTCGCCGAGCGCGTCGTAGCCGGCCTTCTGCACCTTGGGGTCGATGGTGGTGGCCACGTCGCCGCCCTTGGGGCGCTCGTGCAGCAGGGTGTCGGCGGGGTTCTGGAGCCGGCTGTCGCTGCCACCGAGCAGGTCGCCGTAGAGGCTCTCCAGTTGTGTGCTGCCGAAGATCTGCGAGGAGAAGCCGGTGACCGGGGCGTAGAGCGGGCCGTCCTTGTAGGTCCGCTTGTACTTCAGGGAGGAGGAGGTGGCGGCGGAGCCGGTGACCGGCTGGCCGTCGACGAGGATGTTGCCCAGTGGCGCCGAGTACTTGGCGATGTTCACCCGCGGGTTGTGCGGGTCCTCCCGGTAGTCGCTGGCCTTCGCGCCCTGGATCCACGTGGCCCAGCCCATCAGCGCCAGGACCAGGGCGAGGCAGAAGACCGAGATCCGTCGCAGGGGTCTGTTCATGTGGCGCGGCTCCTGGGTGCTGGGCGGGACCGGACGTGCGTTTCCGCCGGAACTCCGGCATTCCGCTCCACGGTGCCTCGCCTTCATGAGAGCGTCATGAGAACCGCCTACCACCTGGATGTGAGCGATCGGACCGTCGGACGGGACAACCTTTCCGCCGCGCGGGGCCCTCTTGCACGGCGGGGTCTGGAAAACCCTCCGGACCGCGCGCACCGCGGTCGTCGCACATCGGGAAAGCAGGAGCTGAAGAGGCGTGCCGGCAATCAGTCAGCGGATGCATTTGGTGCTGCTCACCGCATGGACCGTGCTGTGGTTCATGATCGTCGAACCGCACGGCGGCTTCTCCTGGCACTACCTGCGTACCGGCGGCGAGCTGATCTACCAGGGCAGCTCCGGCGACGGCACCGGCGGCCTCAACCTCTACGCGCACCACCCCGAGCTCCAGATGGGGCCGATCAGCTTCCTGACGGCCGGGCTGTTCAACCCGTTCCCGGAGGCCACCGGCCAGTTCCTCGCCGCGGCCCTGATGTCCGCGCTGGGCCTGGTCATCCTGGTGCTGGCCGGCCGCAGCGCCGCCCACCACTTCCTGGGCACCGGCACCAACCACCAGCGGCTGCGCCAGCGGGTGCTGATCGCCGGGCTGGCGTTCATCCCCATGTGGATCGAGGTGTCGGTCCGCTTCGGGCACCTCGACGACGTCCTGGCCCTGTTCTTCACCGCCCTCGCGGTGCGCGCCGTCACCAGCGGCAACGCCGCCCTGACCGGGGCCTTCCTGGCACTGGCGATGGACTCCAAGCCGACCGCGCTGGCCTTCGTCCCGCTGCTGCTGGCGCTCCCCCGGGACAGGTGGCTCAAGGCCGCCCTGTGGTGCGCCGGGCTGGTCGCCGTCGCCTGGCTGCCGTTCTTCCTCGGCGACGCCCAGTCCTTCGCCGCAGCCAAGTTCGCCATCCCGAACCAGCCGGCGTCCGCGCTGCGCTGGCTGGGCGCCGACGACCCCGAGACCCCCGGCTGGGTCCGCCCCGCGCAGTTCGCCCTCGGGCTGGTGCTGGGCGGCCTCGCGGTCTGGCGGGGCCGCTGGGCGGCGGTGGTGCTGCTCGGCGCCAACGCCCGGATCGTGCTGGACCCCAGCGTCTACACCTACTACACCGCGTCGGTGCTGCTCGGCACCCTGCTGTGGGACGTCATCGGGCAGCGCCGGCTGGTGCCCTGGTGGAGCTGGCTGGCGCTGCTCATCCTCTACGGCAGCGTCTTCGCCGTCCCGGACGACTCCGCGCGGGGCCTGATCCGGCTGGCGTTCGTCGCGGTCTCCACCGCGTACGTCCTGCTCTGGCCGGTCCGCGAGCGCGGCGACCGCGGTGGACGGCGGGGACGGCGCAGGCCCCCCGCCCGGATGGACGAGGGGCCTGCGGAAGGGACTGCGGGGGCCGGCGGTCGGCCGGCGCCGCCGGCTACGCCGTGGGCAGGGCCGCCACCTGCGCGGTGATCCGCTCGATGTCGGCCTCGGCGGCCGCCTTGCGGGTCCGGATCTTCTCCTTGACCTGCTCGGGGGCCTTGGCGAGGAACGCCTCGTTGCCGAGCTTGGCGGTGGTCTGGGCCAACTCCTTCTCGGCCGCCGCCAAGTCCTTCGTCAGCCGCTTGCGCTCCGCCTCGACGTCGATCGCGCCGGACAGGTCCAGGGCGACGGTGGCGCCGGCGACCGGCAGGGACGCGGTGGCGGTGAAGTCCTCGCCGGTGGGCGTCAGGCGCAGCAGCGACCGCATGGCGGCCTCGTGCGGCGCCAGCGCCGTACCGGTCAGGTCCAGCCGCGCGGGGACCTTCTGGCCCGGCTGCAGGCCCTGGTCGGAGCGGAACCGGCGGACCTCGGTGACGACCTGCTGGACCGTCTCGATCTCCCGCTCGGCCGCCGCGTCCCGGAAGCCCGAGTCCGTCGGCCACTCGGCGATGACCACCGACTCGCCGCCGGTCAGGGTCGTCCACAGCGTCTCCGTGACGAACGGCACGACCGGGTGCAGGAGCCGCAGGGTGACGTCCAGGACCTCGCCCAGCACGCGGCGGGAGGCGTCGGCGGCCGGGCCGCCCGCCATGAACGTCGTCTTGGACAGCTCCACGTACCAGTCGAAGACCTCGTCCCACGCGAAGTGGAAGAGGGTGTCCGACAGCTTGGCGAACTGGTAGTCGTCGTAGTACGCGTCGACCTCGGCGACGACGGAGTTGAGCCGGGAGAGGATCCACCGGTCGGTCGCCGACAGCGCGTCCGCGGGCGGCAGTTCGCCCTCCACCGTCGCGCCGTTCATCAGCGCGAAGCGGGTGGCGTTCCAGATCTTGTTGGCGAAGTTGCGGGAGCCCTGGACCCAGTCCTCGCCGATCGGCACGTCGACGCCCGGGTTGGCACCGCGGGCCAGGGTGAAGCGGACCGCGTCCGAGCCGTAGGCGTCCATCCAGTCCAGCGGGTTGACCGCGTTGCCGAAGGACTTGGACATCTTCTTGCCGAACTGGTCGCGGACCATGCCGTGCAGCGCGATGGTGTGGAACGGCGGGGTGCCGTCCATCGCGTACAGCCCGAACATCATCATCCGGGCGACCCAGAAGAAGAGGATGTCGTAGCCGGTGACCAGGACGGAGTTCGGGTAGAACTTCTCGACGCTCGGGGTCTGCTCCGGCCAGCCCAGCGTGGAGAACGGCCACAGCCCGGACGAGAACCAGGTGTCGAGGACGTCGGTGTCCTGGTGCCAGCCCTCGCCGGTGGGCGCCTCGTCGTCGGGGCCGACGCAGACGACCTCGCCGTTCGGCCCGTACCAGACCGGGATGCGGTGGCCCCACCACAGCTGCCGCGAGATGCACCAGTCGTGGAGGTTGTCGACCCAGCCGAAGTACCGGGACTCCATCTCCTTCGGGTGGATGGCGACCTTGCCGTCGCGGACCGCGTCACCGGCGGCCTTCGCCAGCGGGCCGACCTTGACCCACCACTGCATCGACAGCCGCGGCTCGATGGTGGTCTTGCAGCGCGAGCAGTGCCCGACGGAGTGGGTGTACGGGCGCTTCTCGGCGACGATCCGGCCCTCGGCGCGCAGCGCGCCGACGATCGCCGACCGGGCCTCGAAGCGGTCCAGCCCCTGGAACGGGCCGTGCGCGGTGATCACGCCGCGCTCGTCGAGGACGGCCAGGTTCGCCAGGCCGTGGCGGCGGCCGATCTCGAAGTCGTTCGGGTCGTGCGCCGGGGTCACCTTGACCGCGCCGGTGCCGAACTCCGGGTCGACGTGCTCGTCGGCGACGACCGGGATGCTGCGGCCGGTCAGCGGCAGCTCGATCTCGGTGCCGACGAGGTGCGCGTACCGCTCGTCGTCGGGGTGGACGGCGACGGCGGTGTCGCCCAGCATCGTCTCGGCGCGGGTGGTGGCGACGACGATCGAGGTGTCCCCCTCGCCGTAGCGGATCGAGACCAGCTCGCCGTCGTCGTCCTGGTACTCCACCTCGATGTCGGAGATGGCGGTCAGGCAGCGCGGGCACCAGTTGATGATGCGCTCGGCGCGGTAGATCAGCTCGTCGTCGTAGAGCCGCTTGAAGATGGTCTGGACGGCCTTGGAGAGGCCCTCGTCCATGGTGAACCGCTCGCGCGACCACGCGACGCCGTCACCGAGCCGGCGCATCTGGCCCGAGATCTGGCCGCCCGACTCGTCCTTCCACTGCCAGACGCGCTCGACGAACGCCTCGCGTCCGAGGTCGTGGCGCGAGGCGCCCTCCTTGGCGAGTTCGCGCTCGACCACGTTCTGGGTGGCGATGCCGGCGTGGTCCATGCCCGGCTGCCAGAGCGTCTCGTACCCCTGCATCCGCTTGCGGCGGGTGAGGGCGTCGATCAGCGTGTGCTCGAAGGCGTGGCCCAGGTGGAGCGAGCCGGTGACGTTGGGCGGGGGGATGACGATGGTGTACGGCGGCTTCTCGCTCTTCTCGTCCGCCTCGAAGTAGCCCCGCTCTACCCAGCGCTCGTACAGCGGCCCCTCTACATCGGCCGGCGTGTACTGAGTCGGCAGTTCGGGGACGCTGTGCTTGGGCTGCTGAGTGTTCTCGGTCACGACCGACAGTGTACGGGCGCGGATGTAGCGGCTTCGAATCGGTTTCGCCCCCGAGGCGCCGGCTGTCAGCAGCGTCATACAGGATGGCCGCAGCGCATCACCACACACCCGGATGTCACCCGCGGCATCCCGGCGTCACCAGCAGTCACGAGGGGAACCGCTCCATGAGCTACAACCAGCCGCCGCCGGGTCCGTACGGGCAGCAGCCCCCGCAGCCGGGCCCCTACGGCCAGCCGCAGCCGCCCGCCCCGCAGCCCGGCTACGGCTACCCCCAACAGGGCGGCCCGGTGCCCCCTCAGCAGGGCGGCCCGGTGCCTCCCCAGCAGGGCTACGGCTACCCCCAGCAGGCCCCGCCACAGCAGTTCCCGCCGCAGCAGCAGTTCCCGCAGCAGGCCCAGCAGCCGCCCTACGGCCAGCCCCAACAGCCCCCCTACGGCCAGCAGTCGCCCTACGGCAGCCAGCAGACGCCCTACGGGACGATCCCCCAGGAGCCGGAGTCCGGCGGCAACGGCAAGAAGATCGCCCTGATCACCGGCGGGGTCGCGGTGGTCGCGGCGATCGCCGTCGGCGCCTACTTCGCCTTCGGCTCGGGCGGCAAGGTGAAGCCGTACACGATCGCCCTGCCGGACAAGCTGCTCAGCGGGCAGTTCAGCAAGGACACCACGGGCGGTGCCGTGGGCAGCCCCACGGACTTCTCGAACGACCAGGAGATGAAGAAGTTCGGCATCTCCAACGGCAAGGGCGTCGGCGGCAAGTACAAGGACGTGGCCGGACTGGGCATGTCGGTGAGCGGCATGTACGGCGACGTGGCCGATCCGCAGGGCGCCGTGACGCAGGCGTTCGCCCAGTTCAACACCAACCTCGCGAAGGGCGGCGGCACCCCCAGCAGCCCGAAGGTCGAGGACGTCACGCCGCTCACCGAGTACTCGCCCGGCGACTTCGACGGCTCCGTCATGAAGTGCGAGACGAAGAAGCTGACCTACTCGGCGAGCGGGATGTCCGTGCCCGTCACCGCCTCCGTCTGCATGTGGGGCGACAACAGCGCCCTCGGCGTCGTCACCATGATGGCCGCGCCGAACCCCAACGGCGGTGGCTCCGCCACCACCCCCGGCGCCGAGCAGCTCGCGGAGAAGACCGCCAAGATCCGCAACGAGGTCCGCAAGGAGAAGTAGCGGCAGCCCGGCCCCACCCCCGCATGCCGTGCCACCACCACGGTCCCGTCCCCCCACACCGCAGAACCGCCCGACAGCAACTCGGCTGTCGGGCGGTCCTGTTGGGAGGCGAGCGAGGGGAGGGCGGCTACGCGCTCTTCTCCTGGGGCTCGCCGGAGTCGCCGCGGGTGCGCGGGACCAGGGTCGGGTTGACGTTGGAGTGCACCACGTCCGCGGTGATGACGACGCGGGCGACGTCCTTGCGGGACGGGATCTCGTACATCACCGCCTGGAGGACCTCCTCCATGATGGCGCGCAGGCCGCGGGCGCCGGTGCCACGGAGGATCGCCTGGTCGGCGATGGCCTCCAGGGCCGGGCGGTCGAAGTCCAGCTCCACGCCGTCGAGTTCGAAGAGCCGCTGGTACTGCTTGACCAGGGCGTTGCGCGGCTCGACGAGGATCTGCAGGAGCGCCTCGCGGTCGAGGTTGTGGACCGAGGTGAGGACGGGGAGGCGGCCGATGAACTCCGGGATCATCCCGAACTTCACCAGGTCCTCCGGCATCACGTCCTGGAGCTGGTCCTTGGACTCGATCTCGCGCTTGGAACGGATGGTGGCGCCGAAGCCGATGCCCTTGGCGCCGGACCGGGCCTCGATGATCTTCTCCAGCCCCGCGAAGGCACCGCCGACGATGAACAGCACGTTGGTGGTGTCGATCTGGATGAATTCCTGGTGCGGGTGCTTGCGGCCGCCCTGCGGCGGGACCGAGGCGGTGGTGCCCTCCAGGATCTTCAGCAGCGCCTGCTGCACGCCCTCGCCGGAGACGTCCCGGGTGATCGACGGGTTTTCGCTCTTCCGGGCGACCTTGTCGATCTCGTCGATGTAGATGATGCCGGTCTCGGCCTTCTTGATGTCGAAGTCCGCGGCCTGGATCAGCTTGAGGAGGATGTTCTCGACGTCCTCGCCGACGTAGCCCGCCTCGGTCAGTGCCGTCGCATCGGCAAAGGCGAAGGGGACGTTGAGCATCCGGGCGAGGGTCTGCGCGAGCAGGGTCTTGCCGGAGCCGGTGGGGCCGAGCAGCAGGATGTTGGACTTCGCCAACTCGATGCCCTCGTCGCCGCGGCCGGGGCCGTTCTCGCCCGCCTGGACGCGCTTGTAGTGGTTGTACACGGCCACGGAGAGCGCCTTCTTGGCGGGCTCCTGGCCGACGACGTAGCCGTTGAGGAACTCGTAGATCTCGCGCGGCTTGGGGAGTTCCTCCCAGCGCACTTCGGAGGTCTCGGCGAGCTCTTCCTCAATGATCTCGTTGCAGAGATCGATGCACTCGTCGCAGATGTACACACCAGGTCCCGCGATGAGCTTCTTCACCTGCTTCTGGCTCTTTCCGCAGAACGAGCACTTGAGCAGGTCGCCGCCGTCACCGATGCGTGCCACGAGGTGAATCCCCTTCGCCTGGGATCCGCATCGCTCCGCGGACCCGGGTGCTTGCCTATCGACGGTACCTTGCCGGGCCCCCCGTACGGGCCCCCCTTGGACCGACTCGGTTCACTCGGTCCAAGGGGGCAACGCTCCGGCGCAATTCGCGAAGATCGCGATCAGACCGAGACCGAGCTCTTCCGCGTCGAGACGATCTGGTCGACCAGACCGTACGCCAGGGACTCCTCGGCGGTCAGGATCTTGTCACGCTCGATGTCCTCGCGGATCTTCTCGATCGGCGTGGACGAGTGCTTGGCCAGCATCTCCTCCAGCTGCGTGCGCATCCGCTGGATCTCGCGGGCGGCGATCTCCAGGTCGGAGACCTGACCGCGGCCGGTCTCGCTGAACGGCTGGTGGATCAGGACCCGGGCGTTGGGCAGCGCCATGCGCTTGCCCGGGGTGCCGGCGGCCAGCAGCACGGCCGCGGCGGAGGCCGCCTGACCCATGCAGACGGTCTGGATGTCGGGCTTGACGAACTGCATCGTGTCGTAGATCGCCGTCAGCGCCGTGAAGGAGCCACCGGGGCTGTTGATGTAGACCGAGATGTCTCGGTCCGGGTCCATCGACTCCAGGCACAGCAGCTGCGCCATGACGTCGTTGGCGGAGGCGTCGTCGATCTGCACCCCGAGGAAGATCACCCGCTCCTCGAAGAGCTTCGCGTACGGGTCGTACTCGCGCACGCCCTGCGAGGTGCGCTCGACGAAGCGCGGAACGATGTAGCGGGACTCCGCGGGCATGCCGGAGAACTCGGCCTTCGGGCTCTCGTAGAGACCGCTTCCGGGGAAGTTGTTCATCTGGAGGTTCACCGTCCTGGTGGCGAAATGGGGCTGGGGGTCGACTGCGGAGCGTGGGCCGGGGCTCAGGCCCCGGTGCCGCCCCCGCCCGGAACGCCGGCGGCGGAGGGCATGACGTCGTCGATGAGGCCGTACGCCTTGGCCTCATCTGCGGAGAACCAGCGGTCGCGGTCGGCGTCCCTGGTCCACTGCTCCAGCGTCTGGCCGGTGTGCAGCGCGGAGAGCTCGCCCAGGCGCTTCTTGGTGCGCAGCAGCTGCTCGGCGTGGATCTTGATGTCCGAGGCCGAGCCGGCCAGGCCCGCGGACGGCTGGTGGATCAGGATCTCCGCGTTCGGCAGTGCGAAGCGCTTGCCCGGGGTGCCGGCGCTCAGCAGGAACTGCCCCATCGAGGCGGCGAGGCCCATGGCGATGGTGACCACGTCGTTCTTGATGTACTGCATGGTGTCGTAGATCGCCATGCCCGCCGTGACCGAGCCGCCCGGAGAGTTGATGTAGAGGTAGATGTCCTTGTCCGGATCAGCGGCGAGGAGAAGCAGCTGCGCCGTGATCTTGTTGGCGATGTCGTCGTCGACCGGCTGGCCGAGGAAGATGATCCGCTCGCCGAGCAGCCGGTTGTAGACCTGGTCGCCGAGGCCACCGAAGGTCGGCTCAGCGGCGGCGGAAGGCATCGGGATCGTCACGTGTCCACCTGCTCGTTGTCGGACGGCTCGGGGCCGTCTCAGCGTCGTCTTCAGGGGCCGGGGACTGCGCCGCGTGGTGCGTCCGGCGCGCTTTCAGCAAGTCCCCTGCCCTCGTATCTACGGACCCTAACGCGCAGGTCGGACAACGCCATCCCAGACCGATAACTGTTCGCTGTGAGCGCAGGCTCACGGACCGGGACGACACACGGGCCCGAACACGCGGACGTGCGCGTTCGGGCCCGTGATCAGTCGGTCAGCGGTACGGCCGAGGCTCAGGCCTCGGACTTCTCCGCCTTCTCGTCGGTGCCCTCGGCCTCGGCGACGACGGCCTCGGCGGCCTCCGTCTCCTCCTCGTCCTCCAGGTCGACGACCTCGCCGTTGGTGTCCTTGACCGCGGCCGCCTCGACGACCACCGCGAGGGCCTTGCCGCGGGCGACCTCGCCCACCAGCATCGGCACCTGGCCACCCTCGACGACCGCCTGGGCGAACTGGTCGGGGCTCATGCCGGAGGACTGCGCACGCCGCATGAGGTGCTCGGTGAGCTCCTCCTGGCTGACGTTGAGCTTCTCCTTGTTGACCAGCTCGTCGAGGACGAACTGGGTCTTGATGCCCTTCTCCGCCTGCTCCTTGGTCTCGGCGTCGAACTCTTCCTCGGTCTTGCCCTGGATCTCCAGGTACTTCGCGAGGTCGAGGCCCATCTGGCCGAGCTGGTGGTGCTCCAGGTTGTGCTTGCGGGTGCGGATCTCGTCCTCGAGCAGCTTCTCGGGGATCGGGACCTCGATCAGCTCGAGCAGCGCCTCCAGGACCTTCTCCTGGGCCTGGGTCGCCTGGTCGAACTTCTTCATCCGCTCAAGGCGCTTGCGGCTGTCCGCCTTGAGCTCGTCGAGGGTGTCGAACTCGCTCGCCATCTGGGCGAACTCGTCGTCCAGCTCGGGGAGTTCGCGGGCCTTGACCTCGGTGACGTCCACCTTGACCTCGGCCTCCTTGCCCTGGGCGGAGCCGCCCTTGAGCTCGGAGGTGAAGGTGGCGCTGCCGCCGGCCTCCAGGCCCGTGACGGCCTCGTCGATGCCGTCGAGGAGCTCACCGGAGCCGATGGTGTAGCTGACGCCGTTGGCGATGCCGTCGGCCAGCACCTCGCCGTCGACCTTGGCCTCCAGGTCCACGGTCACCACGTCGCCGTCGGCGGCGGCGCGCTCGACCACGGCGGTGGTGGCGAAGCGCTCGCGGAGCTGCTCGACGGACTTCTCGACGTCCTCGTCCGACACCTCGACGGCGTCGACCTCGACCTCGATGCCGGAGTAGTCCGGGATCTCCAGGGCCGGGCGGATGTCGACCTCGGCGGTGAAGGCCAGCAGCTCGTTGTCCTTGAGCTCGGTGATGTCGACCTCGGGCTGGCCGAGGACGTTGAGCTCGGCCTCGTTGACCGCGCTGGTGTAGAACTTCGGGAGCGCGTCGTTGACGGCCTCTTCCAGCACGGCGCCGCGACCGAACCGCTGGTCGATGACGCGGGCCGGGATCTTGCCGCGACGGAAGCCCTTCACCGTGACCTGCTGGTTGATCTTCTTGTACGCCGCGTCGAGGCTGTCCTTGAGCTCCTCGAAGGGCACCTCGACAGTGAGCCGAACCCGGGTCGGGTTCAGGGTCTCCACGGCGCTCTTCACGGTTCGGTCTCCTTGGGCTGACTTCGGGGGTTTTGCCTGAGATCCGCCGGCGTCCGGTTATTTCCCGGCCCGGCCGATCGCGCCCGGTACAGAGACATACGGGCACGCAGCTTGCATAGTAACCGCAAGGAGGAGGACACCCACAACGCGATCTTGAACGGTCGCTTATGCCCGCTTTCCGTCGCGCGGGCCGTGAACCTACTGGTCGGGGTGGCCGGATTCGAACCGACGACCTTCCGCTCCCAAAGCGGACGCGCTACCAAGCTGCGCCACACCCCGTCGGTGCGACACGTAGGGTACATGGCCGCGGACGGTGTGGCTGCCCGTTGTTGAGGAGCGCGATGCGGTGTGCACTCGACCGCCTCCACCCGCTACGATGCTCTGCGTGCCGGGGTCCCACCGACCCGTTGGCGCTCGCGGGCGTAGCTCAATGGTAGAGCCCCAGTCTTCCAAACTGGCTACGCGGGTTCGATTCCCGTCGCCCGCTCACGAGAGAGACCCCCGGGCCGTCCGCCCGGGGGTCTTCGCGTTCCCGCCGGTGCGGCCCGCGGCGGGACCGCTCCGCACCACCACTTCTCTCCCGCAACGGGATTCCCTAGGGTGGCCCGCATGGAGATCTGGCTCAATCCCGCGTGCTCCAAGTGCCGTGCCGCGGTGGAGATTCTGGACGCCGAGGGCGCCCACTACACCGTGCGGAAGTATCTGGAGGAGCCGCCGGGCGCCGACGAGTTGCGCGCCGTACTGGAACGACTGGGCCTGGAGCCCTGGGACATCACCCGGACCCAGGAGGCCGAGGCGAGGGAACTGGGCGTCGAGACGTGGGGGCGCGCCGAAGCCGACCGGGAGCGGTGGATCGAGGCGCTGGCGGCGCACCCGCAATTGATCCAGCGGCCGATCATCACCGCCGACGACGGATCGGCGCTGGTGGGGCGCAGCGAGGATGCCGTACGCGACGCACTGACGCGGACCGGGGGCGGACGGACCCCCTGACGTCCGGCCTGCGGACCACGCGCGTTCCGGGCGCAGCCCTAGAACGTGATGTGGTTGATGGTCTGCGCGATGGAATTCAAGAATCTGTTGATCGACGGCGCCATGCCCGTGGAGGCAAGGAAGAAGCCGAAGAGTATGGCGACGAATGCCGGTCCGGCCTTGATCGCCTTCTGTCTGATCAGTACGACCAAGATGATGCCCAACATCAGGACAACGGATAGCGACAGAGCCACAACTGATCACACCCTCGGTCGGAACGCCTCACCGGCCCTGGGGCATGCCGCGCACACCCCCGGCACCCATCGTGCCACCAACTCCCTGCCCATTGCAGGCGGGTGACGAATCATCGGCCAACGCTTTGCTCGTTCCCGATCGTTCATTCCGAGCGGCTTCCGGTCGGCCCGAGGGGCCCCCGCACCCCCTCGGACCGGCCCCCAAACACCCTCGCACCGCCGCACAACGGTCACTGGTTAATGGTTTGGTAACCTAAATATTGACCAGTTCTTGACGCTGTCTTGACCTCGTGTGCGACCGGGACGTGCCCGGAGTCACACTGACGGCGCGCTGACGACCAGGAGGAACGGGCCCATCGGACACGCAGACACCCTGATCGCCATGGGCGGTGCCTTTCTCGCCGCCGCCGTCCTCGCCCGCCTGGGCGGGAGGATCGGACTCCCCACCATCCCCCTGTTCATCCTGGCCGGAATCCTGCTCGGTCCGAACACCCCCGGCATCGTGCTGGTCGCCGACCCGCACGACCTGGAGATGCTCTCCCTCCTCGGCCTGGTGCTGCTGCTCTTCTACCTGGGCCTGGAATTCCACGTCGACGACCTCAAGACGGGCGGGCGCCGGATGGCGTTGGCCGGCGGGGCGTACCTGACGCTGAACGTCGGCGCCGGTCTCGGCTTCGGCTTCGCGCTCGGCTGGGGCACGTCCGAGGCGCTGGTGCTCGCCGGGGTGCTCGGCATCTCGTCGTCCGCGATCGTCACCAAGGTGCTGGTCGACACCGGCCGGCTGGGCAATCCCGAGACCAAGCCGATCCTCGGCATCATCGTCGTCGAGGACATCTTCCTCGCCCTCTATCTGGCCGCGCTGCAACCGGTGCTCTCCGGGGCCGACTCGCTCGCCTCGGCGGCGCCGGCCGCCGGGAAGGCGTTCGGCTTCCTGCTGCTGCTCGCCGCGGCGGCCCGTTGGGGCACCCGGGTCGTGGGCCGGCTGATCGCCACCAAGGACAACGAACTACTGGTGATCTCCTTCCTCGGTGCCGCCGTCCTGGTCGCCGGGGTCTCGGAGTGGTTCGGCGTCGCGGACGCCATCGGGGCGTTCATGGTGGGGCTGATGCTCGGCGGGACGAGTTCCGGGCCGCGGATCCGGAAGCTGGTGCACCCGCTGCGGGACGCGTTCGGGGCGATCTTCTTCTTCGCGTTCGGGCTCTCCATCGACCCCGGGGACCTGCCGAGCGTGGTGTGGCCGGTGCTGATCGCGGTGGCGCTGACCCTGCTGATGAACGTCCTCGCGGGGCTGGTCGCGGCCCGGATCTACGGTTTCGGCCCCGGGCCGGCCGCGAACATCGCCACCGCGCTGCTGGCCCGCGGCGAGTTCGCACTGATCCTGGCCACGATGGCGGCGGCGGCCGGACTCGACGAGCGGCTGGCCCCGTTCATCGCCGGCTACGTGCTGGTCCTGGCCGTCCTCGGCCCGCTGGCGGCCGGCCGCTCCGGCGTACTGGCCCGGGTGCTGCCGGGCGGCGGCGCGGCGCGGGCGGCGGCACCGGAGGCCCCGGGGGCGGCGGACGCGGCCGATGCGGCGGCGGTCAGCCGTCCCGACAGATCAGCAGCAGCGCCCGGTCGTCGTTGACGTCCTTGGCGACGGCCTCGATCAGGTGCCAGGCGGCGCCGGCGAAGCCGGCGTGCACGTAGCGCTCGGCCTCGCCGGTCAGCCGGTCGATGCCCTCGGCGATGTCGCGGTCGGCGGCCTCCACCAGACCGTCGGTGAACAGCATCAGGACGTCGCCGGGGCGCAGCGTGCCCTTGACCGGGTCGAACTGGGCGCCGTCGTAGACGCCGAGCAGCGGCCCCTCCCCCGCCTTCTCCTCCCAGCGGCCGGTCCCGGCGCTGAGTTGGAGGCCGGGGAGGTGCCCCGCGGAGAACAGTTCGTAGTCGCCGGACTCCAGGTCGAGGACGAGGTGGACGGAGGTGGCGAAGCCCTCGTCCCAGTCCTGGCGCAGCAGGTAGCCGTTGGCGGCCGGCAGGAAGCCGTGCGGCGGGAGCGAGCCGAGCAGGCCGCCGAAGGCGCCGGAGAGCAGCAGCGACCGGGACGCCGCGTCCATGCCCTTGCCGGAGACGTCGGTGAGCACGACCTCCAGGACGTTGCCGTCCTGGGTGCGGGAGGCGACCACGAAGTCGCCGGAGAAGGACTGGCCGCCGGCCGGGCGGAGCGCCATCTCGTGGTGCCAACCGTCCGGGAGCTTGGGCAGTTTGCTCTGCACGCGGATGCGTTCGCGCAGGTCGAAGAGCATGGTGCCGCCGCGTCGCCAGGGCACACCGACCCGGCTGCGGAACTGCGCGACCAGGAGCCCGGAGAGGCCGACCGCGGCGACCACCAGGACCGTGCCGGGAGTGATCCGGTCCCGCCCCTCGTCGTACGGGCCGAACAGCGCCGCCTCGACGATCAGGGCGGCGGCGGAGGTCGCGTACAGGGCGAGGAGGTTGGCCGGCCGCAGCAGCAGTCCGCCGGCGATGATCGGGAGGACCAGTGCGGTCGGCGCGATCCACTCCGGGTGCCAGAGGGTGCCGAGGGCGATGGCGGGGACGGCGGCGAGCAGGGCGGCCAGGGCGACCCAGTCGGAGCCGTCGCCGCGGAAGTAGTCGACCCCGGCCTTGCGCATGCCGATCCGGGCCCGGTGCAGCCGTTTGCGCATCCGGGCCCTCAGGCTTTCCGCTCCCGCGCCGCGTGTCATTGTCCTGGGACCTTATCCACCCGTTCGGCGGCGCGTCGATTCGTTGCACGTCACCCCGGGGAATTGCCGGGAATTCACGTTCGAAATGCGGTCGCGCGGCCGGAGGGACGGCTGCTAGGGATGGCTCATGACAACAGAGTTGCGGCAGTTGCGGGACGCCGAGTGGGATGCCTGGTACGACAAGCTGGACGTGGCGTTCGGCGGGGTTCCCGACGGGCCGGAGCGACGCGCGTGGTGGCGGTCGATCACCGAGGTCGAGCGGGCGTTCGCGGTCCGGGACGGCGCGGAGATCGTCGGCACCGGCGGATCGTTCTCGTTCGGACTAACGGTGCCGGGCGGCGCGGAACTGGCCGTGGCGGGGGTCACTCTGATCAGCGTCCAGCCGACCCACCGGCGGCGCGGCGTGCTGCGCTCGATGATGCGGCACCAGCTGGCGGACGTGCACGAGCGCGGGGAGGCGCTGGCGGTGCTGACCGCCACCGAGCCGGCGATCTACGGGCGGTTCGGATACGGCCCGGCCACCCAGGACCTGCGGATGACCGTGGACACCGTGCGGTTGGCCGCGCCGGAGCTGCCCGGCACGGACGGCGTCCGGCTGCGGCTGGTGGACCCGGTGGCGGCGCTCGCCGCGTGCGAGGAGGTCTACGGGCGGCTGGTGCCGACCCGGCCCGGGATGCTGGCGCGCCGCCCGCACTGGGAGCGGTCGGGGGTGCTCGACCCGGCGGACGAGCGGCAGGGGGCCGGTCAGCTGCAGTGCGTGCTGGCCGAGGTGGACGGCGAGGTGCGGGGCTACGCCCGGTACGCCGTCAAGCCCGACTGGGACCACGCCGGGCCGTGCGGCACGGTGCTGCTGCGTCAGATCGACGCGCTGGATGCGGTGGCGTACGCGGCGCTGTGGCGCTATCTGTTCGGGATCGACCTGACGTCGTCGGTGCAGGTGCGCAGTCGGCCGGTGGACGACCCGCTGCTGCACATGGTGGCCGACCAGCGGCGGTGCGGGCTCGGGGTGCGCGAGGCGCTGTTCGTCCGGCCGGTGGACGTCGGGGCGGCGCTGGCGGCGCGGACGTACCAGGCGCCGGTGGACGTGGTGCTGGAGGTGGCCGACGACGTCTGTCCGTGGAACGCGGGGCGCTGGCGGCTGTCCGGGGACGCGAAGGGCGCGAGCTGCGAGCGGACCACCGATCCGGCGGAACTCGCGCTGTCCGTACGGGAGTTGGGCTCGGCCTACCTGGGCGGGTTCGCGCTGTCGGCGCTGGCCGCGGCCGGGCGGGTGCGGGAGGTACGGCCCGGGGCGCTGGCGACGGCGTCGGTGGCGTTCGGGTCGGACGTGGCGCCGTGGTTGCCGCACGGCTTCTGACGGTTGCCGGTGCCGCCCGCGGGGTCGGTCAGGGGCGGGCTGCGGCGGGCTGGCAGCCGGGGCACCAGAAGAGGTTCCGGGCGGCGAGGTCGGCGGTGCGGATCTCGCTGCCGCAGAGGTGGCAGGCGGCGCCGGTGCGGCGGTAGACGTAGACCTCGCCGCCGTGGTCGTCGACCCGGGGCGGGCGGCCCATGGCCTCCGGGGTGTGCTCGGGGCGGACGGTGTCGATCCGGTTGTTCTTCACGCCCTCCTGCATCAGGGCGACCAGGTCGTCCCAGAGGGCGTCCCACTGGTCCCGGCGCAGGGCGCGGCCGGGGAGGTAGGGGTCGATGCCGTGCCGGAAGAGGACCTCGGCGCGGTAGACGTTGCCGACGCCGGCGATGACCTTCTGGTCGAGCAGCAGCGCCGCGACGGTGGTGCGGCTGCGGGCGATCCGCTGCCAGGCGCGGTCGCCGTCGTCGTGCGGTCGCAGCGGGTCGGGGCCCAGCCGCTCGTGTATCGCCTGCTTCTCGGCGCCGGTGATCAGTGCGCAGGCCGTGGGGCCGCGCAGGTCGGCGTGGTGGCCGCCGCCGACCAGCCGGAGCCGGACGGTGTCGGCGGGCGGCGGGGCCGGGGTGGTGCCGAAGCCGAGCTTGCCGAAGAGGCCGAGGTGGACGTGGATCCAGCGATGGGGGCCGAAGCCGAGGAAGAGGTGCTTGCCGTGGGCCTCGGCCGTCTCCATGACCTGGCCGTCGACGAGCGCCGCGCCCTCGGCGAACTTGCCCTGCGGGCTGCTCGCGCGGACCGTCCGTCCCTGGAACCGCTCGCGGTGGTCCGCGGCCAGGCGGTGGATCGTGTGCCCCTCGGGCATGGGGTGGTGTCCTCCGGACGGATGGCGGTTTCGGGTGCGGCCCGGCGACCGGCGTGCCCACCCGTTCCGCCGCGCGGTACGGGTGGGCACGGGCCGGCCGGTGCCGGGGTCAGTCCTGCTGCGGGTGGTGGGCCGGGATCGGGGGGAGCTCACCGGTGGTCTCGTAGGCGGCGAGCATCTCGATGCGGCGGGTGTGCCGCTCCTCGCCGGAGTACGGGGTGGCCAGGAAGACCTCGACGAAGCGGGTGGCCTCCTCGACGGTGTGCATCCGGCCGCCGACCGAGACGACGTTGGCGTTGTTGTGCTCGCGGCCGAGCTTGGCGGTCTCCTCGCTCCACGCCAGCGCGGCACGGACGCCCTTGACCTTGTTGGCGGCGATCTGCTCGCCGTTGCCGGAGCCGCCGATCACGATGCCGAGGCCCTCCGGGTCGGCGGCGGTCTTCTCCGCGGCGCGCAGGCAGAACGGGGGGTAGTCGTCCTGGGCGTCGTAGATGTGGGGACCGCAGTCGACGGGCTCGTGGCCGTGGGCCTTGAGCCAGTCGACGAGGTGGTTCTTGAGGTCAAAGCCGGCATGGTCGGAACCGATGTACACGCGCATGGCACGAGTGTGGCATGCCGTTCGCGGGGTAGACGCCAGCGGGGCGGCGGCCCGTCCCCGACGCCGCGGCCTGCATCTTCAGGCAACTCACCAGTAACGACAACGATCGGGATTCAACTCTTCCAAACGGTCGTTAACAACGTTCTAATGCCTGGGTTCGACACCGAGAACCATCGAAGGACGGTGCACATGGGCGCGCACCCGCCTACCTCCCACGCGGTTCCTGCCGCCGGTGAACCCGGCAACGGCTCCGCGAACCGGTCGCCCGAAGGGCTCCAGGCCGGCCTCAAGAACCGCCATCTGTCCATGATCGCCATTGGCGGAGTCATCGGCGCCGGCCTGTTCGTCGGATCCGGGGCCGGCATCAAAGCCGCCGGCCCGGGGATCCTCCTCTCGTACGCGCTGACCGGTCTGCTGGTCGTGCTGGTGATGCGGATGCTGGGCGAGATGGCCGCGGCCTCCCCCACCTCCGGTTCGTTCTCCGCGTACGCGGACCGGGCGCTGGGCCGTTGGGCCGGCTTCACCATCGGCTGGCTGTACTGGTTCTTCTGGTCGGTGGTGCTGGCGGTCGAGGCGACCGCGGCGGCATCGATCCTGACCGGCTGGATACCGGCGGTGCCGCAGTGGGCCTGGGCGCTGCTGGTGATGATCGTGCTGACCGGCACCAACCTGGTGTCGGTCGGATCGTTCGGCGAGTTCGAGTTCTGGTTCGCCGGCATCAAGGTCGTGGCGATCGTGATCTTCATCGTGATCGGCGCGCTGGCGATCTTCGGACTGCCGCCGGGGCACCACGCGGTGGGCACCGCGAACCTCCTGGGACACGGCGGGTTCCTGCCGCAGGGGCCGGGGGCGATCCTCTCCGGAATGCTGCTGGTGGTCTTCTCCTTCATGGGCAGCGAGATCGTGACGCTGGCGGCGAGCGAGTCGCCGAACCCGGTGGCGGCCGTCCGCAAGGCCGTGAACAGCGTGATCTGGCGGATCGCGCTCTTCTACATCGGGTCGATCGCGGTGATCGTGACGCTGCTGCCGTGGGACGACCCGGAGGTGACGAAGAGCCCGTACGTGGCGGTGCTGAAGTCGCTGCACATCCCGGGAGCGGACGTGGTGATGGACGTCGTGGTGCTGACCGCGGTGCTGTCCTGCCTGAACTCCGGGCTCTACACGGCGTCCCGGATGGCGTTCTCGCTCGGTGAGCGCGGCGACGCGCCGAAGGCGTTCGCGACCGTCAACAAGGGCGGCGTGCCGGCGGTGGCGATCTGGGCGTCGGTGGCCTTCGGGTTCATCGCGACGATCTTCAGCTACACCTCGAAGGACACCATCTTCCAGTTCCTGCTGAACTCCTCGGGCGCGGTGGCGCTCTTCGTCTGGCTGGTCATCTGCTTCTCGCAGCTGCGGATGCGCCGGACCATCGAGCGGGAGATGCCGGAGCGGCTGACGGTGCGGATGTGGCTGTACCCGTGGCTGACGTACGCCACCATCGCACTGATCGTCTTCGTCGTGGGCTACATGTTCTACGACAAGGACGGCCGGGTGCAGATGGTGCTGTCGGTGGTGGCGGCCGTGGTGGTGCTGGCGGCCGGGCTGGTGCTCCAGAAGCGGCGCCCGCGCGCGGCGGAACCGGTCGCGGCGGCCGAGGCGCCCGAGCAGGTGTGACGACGCGGACAGCCGGCGGGGCCCGCACCCAGGGTGGGTGCGGGCCCCGCCGGCGTCGGTGCGGGCGGTCAGCCGCGGCGGCCGGCCAGCTTCCAGGCGGTGGGCAGCGCGCCCATCGCCAGGGCGATCTTGACGGCGTCGCCGATCAGGAACGGCACCATCCCGACGGCGACGGCCTGGCCGAAGGACATGCCGGTGCTCAGCGCGAGGTAGGGGACGCCGATCGCGTAGATCACGGCGTTGCCGGCGACCATCGTGGCGGCGGTGCGGAGCACCCCGCGGTCGCCGCCGCGGCGGGCCAGTGCGCCCACGGCGGTGGCGGCGAGCAGCATGCCGAGGACGTAGCCGAAGGTGGCCCCGCCGGCGCCCGAGGCGCCGCCCGCGAACCACGGCACGCCGGCCATGCCGAGCAGGGCGTAGAGCGCCAGCGACAGCAGCCCGCGGCGGGCGCCGAGCGAGGTGCCCACCAGGAGGGCGGCGAAGGTCTGGGCGGTGACCGGGACCGGGGAGCCGGGGACCGGGACCGCGATCTGGGCCGCGATGCCGGTGATCACGGCGCCGCCGGCGACCAGCGCGGCGTCGCGGACGCGGGCGCGGGTGGCGGTGGCGGCCGGCAGCAGGTCGGCGAGGACCGCTCCGGGCAGGAGGGTGGGGGCGGCTGTGCTCATCAGGGGACTCCGCGGGTGTGAGGGGACCGTCCGGGTGGAGCGGTCCGGCGGGACGTGATGACGTTAGTTCAGGGGGGCGGCGGCGATCATCGTGTAGCGGTGACAAAGCCGTACCGGCCCGCTTGGGGAGTTCCGGACAACCGCCAGAATGCCCGAGCCCTTCGGCGCGCGATACGTCTTCGCAGGTCACGTGATGCTCGTCACGGGCCGGGCGGTGGTGCGTGGCCGGTTTTGTGCTAGCCGGCCGGGGGCGGGGACACTGGGACGGCTCCGCGGTCACCTGTGGAGTTCCCCCAAACCGGGCGGCGATCCCGCCCCTTGCGAGAGTTACGAGCCGATGCACGACGCACCGCCCCTGGTCGAGAAAGAGCCGCTGTCCGCGGGGCTCAAGCAGCGCCACCTGACGATGCTGGGTCTGGGCGGGGTGATCGGGGCGGGGCTGTTCGTGGGCTCCGGCGCGGGGATCGCGGTGGCCGGACCGGGGATCGTGCTGTCCTATCTGATCGCCGGGGCGCTGGCCATGCTGATCATGCGGATGCTCGGGGAGATGTCCGCGGCGATGCCGGCCTCCGGGGCGTTCTCGGTGCACGCGGAGCGGGCGCTCGGGCGGTGGGCCGGTTTCAGCGTGGGCTGGTTGTACTGGTTCCTGCTGGTGGTGGTGCTGGCCGTGGAGGCCACCGGCGCGGCGCAGATCGCGCACGGCTGGCTGCCGGCGGTGCCGCAGTGGGGGTGGGTGCTGCTCTTCATGGTGGTGTTCACCGTCGCCAACCTGGCCGCGGTGAAGAACTTCGGTGAGTTCGAGTTCTGGTTCGCGACGTTGAAGGTCACCGCGATCGTGCTCTTCCTGGCCCTGAGCCTGCTGGCGGTCTTCGGGGTGCTGCCGGACACCGAGTCGGTGGGGCTGACCAACCTGACCGGGCACGGCGGGTTGTTGCCGCACGGCTGGTCCGGGGTGGTCTCCGGCGTGCTGGCGGTGGTGTTCGCCTTCGGCGGCCTGGAGGTCGTCACCATCGCGGCGGCCGAGTCGGACGATCCGGCGCGGGCGGTGGGCCGGGCGGTGCGCAGCGCGGTGTGGCGGATCCTCTTCTTCTACGTGGGCTCGATGCTGGTCATCGTCACCGTGCTGCCCTGGTCGTCGATGGAGCCGGGCAAGAGCCCGTACGTGATGGTGCTGGACCGCGTCGGGGTACCGGGTGCCGGGCAGATCATGAACGTCGTGGTGTTCGTGGCGCTGCTGTCGGCGCTGAACGCCAACCTCTACGGCTCGTCGCGGATGGTGTTCTCGCTGGCCGAGCGCGGCGAGGCGCCGCGCGGGCTGTTGAGGGTGTCCGGCGGCGGGGTGCCGCGGCGGGCGGTGCTGGCGTCGGTGGCGTTCGGCTTCGTCTCGGTGCTGCTCAACCTGAAGTGGCCGGATTCGGTGTTCCTGTACTTGCTCAACGCGGTCGGTGCGGTGCTGCTGTTCGTCTGGGGACTGATCGCGGTCTCCCAGTTGCGGCTGCGGCCGCGAATCGAACGGGAGGCGCCGGAGCGGCTGGTGCTGCGGATGTGGGCGTTCCCCTATTTGACGTGGGTGGCGCTGGCGGCGATGGGCGTGGTGATCGTGCTGATGCTGACCGATGACACCGCCCGGCCGCAGTTGCTGTGGTCGGCCGGTGCGACCGCCGCGGTGCTGGTGGTGGCGGGGTTGCGGGAGTTGAGGGCCCGTCGGGTGCGGGGCTGAGGGCCGGACGCCGGGCGACGGGCCGCCGTGGGGCGCGCCGGCCCGTTGGGGCGGTTCCGCGCGGATAGGTCGCCTTTGAGATGTACCTCACATCTCGCCACATTCGACGATGTATCAGACACTCTCGGTCACGATCGCGTCTGAATACCGAACAATCGCTGCACGACTGTTGCCCTGAGCGGACAGGGACACTCAGACTGAGCCAGCTTTGCCGAGGACCCCGGAGTGAGCCGTCCGCGGCCCCGGGAGAACGCAGTATCGCCCCGCCCGCATCTCACCTACTGGGACAGGTACGACATGAATCGGACACCCTCGTCCGCCGCGTCCGCCGGTGCGCGGAACGCCGCGGCCCCGGGCACCGGCCAGGACGGCGGCGCGCTGTCACACGGCCTCAAACAGCGCCACCTCTCGATGATCGCCCTCGGCGGGGTGATCGGGGCGGGCCTGTTCGTCGGCTCCCGTGAGGGCATCGCGGCGGCCGGCCCGTCGATCGTGCTGGCGTACGCCGTCTCGGGCGCACTGGTCATGTTGGTCATGCGGATGCTCGGCGAGATGTCCGCGGCGCAGCCGTCCTCCGGTTCCTTCTCGGTGCACGCGGAGCGCTCCATAGGCTCCTGGGCGGGCTTCACCGTGGGGTGGATGTTCACCGCGCTGCTGTGCGTGGCGGTGGCGGCCGAGGCGCTGGGCGCCGCGGACGTGCTGCACCAGTGGTTCCCGTCCACCGAGCCGTGGATGTGGGTCCTGCTGATCATGGTGGTGTTCACCGCGACCAACCTGACCGCGGTCGGCAACTTCGGCGAGTTCGAGTTCTGGTTCGCCGCCCTGAAGGTCGCGGCGATCGCCCTCTTCCTGATCCTGGGCGTGCTGGCCATCTTCGGCCTGCTGCCCGGCACCTCGGCCCCCGGCACCAGCCACCTCACCGGTGACGGCGGCTTCCTGCCCAAGGGCGTCGACGGACTGATGGTGGGTCTGTTGGCGTCGGTGTTCGCCTACGGCGGCCTGGAGACGGTGACCATCGCGGCCGCCGAGTCCAAGGACCCGGCCCGCGGCGTGGCCCGCGCGGTGCGCACCGCGATGTGGCGGATCGCCCTGTTCTACGTCGGCTCGATGGCGGTCATCGTCACCGTCATCCCGTGGAGCGCGCCGTCGATCGCCAAGAGCGGCCCGTACGTGGCGGTGCTCGACTACCTCAAGATCCCGGCGGCCGGCCAGATCATGAACGTGGTCATCCTGATCGCGCTGCTCTCCGCGGTGAACGCCAACATCTACGGCTCGTCGCGGATGGCGTACTCGCTGATCGCCCGCGGCCAGGGCCCGGCCTTCCTCGGCAAGGTGAGCGGCGGGGTGCCGCGCCGGACGGTGCTGCTGTGCGCCATGTTCGGGTTCTTCGCGGTGCTGCTCAGCTTCTGGTGGCCGACCACCGTCTTCCAGTGGCTGCTGAACATGGTCGGCGCCGCGGTCCTGGTGGTCTGGGGCTTCATCGCCGTCGCCCAGCTGCGTACCCGACGGCGGCTGGAGCGCGAGGCGCCCGAGAAGCTCATCGTGAAGATGTGGGCCTTCCCGTATCTGACGTGGGTGGCGCTGGCCGGCGTCGCGGTGGTCCTGGTGCTGATGCTGCGCGACGATAACCAGCGCATCCAGTTGCTGTTCACCGGTGGCTTCGGCCTGGTGCTGACGGTGATCGGCGTGGTCCGGCAGCGGGCGTTGAGCCGGCGCTGACGCCGCGCGCGGGCCTGTCGGCCCACCTGTTCCCGAGGCGGGGCGGGACCTCCTTCCGAGGTCCCGCCCCGCCTCCGTCTTTGGAACCAGGACGCCCGACACGCCGGGCCCGTGATCACTCCTGCTGGTAGCGTGCTCTTGCACATTGATTGCAACTACGGCGTTTACGCAGCTTGGAGGCGTGGTCGGCATGGCGACCTACACACTTCCGGAACTCCCCTACGACTACTCGGAGCTGGCCCCGGTCATCAGCCCGGAGATCATCGAGCTGCACCACGACAAGCACCACGCGGCGTACGTGAAGGGCGCCAACGACACCCTGGAGCAGCTCGCCGAGGCGCGCGACAAGGACCAGTGGGGCACCATCAACGGCCTGGAGAAGAACCTCGCGTTCCACCTCTCCGGTCACATCCTGCACAGCATCTACTGGCACAACATGACCGGTGACGGCGGCGGCGAGCCGCTGGACAAGGACGGCGTGGGCGAGCTGGCCGACGCCATCGCCGAGAGCTTCGGCTCGTTCGCCAAGTTCAAGGCGCAGCTGTCCAAGGCGTCGGCGACCACCCAGGGCTCCGGCTGGGGCGTGCTGGCCTACGAGCCGGTGACCGGCCGCCTCATCGTCGAGCAGATCTACGACCACCAGGGCAACGTCGGCCAGGGCTCCGTACCGATCCTGGTCTTCGACGCCTGGGAGCACGCCTTCTACCTCCAGTACAAGAACCAGAAGGTGGACTTCATCGAGGCCATGTGGAACGTCGTGAACTGGCAGGACGTGGCCAAGCGCTACACGGCCGCCAAGGAGCGCGCGAACAACCTGCTGCTGGCGCCGTGACCCGGTAGCCGGCCCGGACGTCCTGCCTCGTGATCGTCTTCTCACCTTTCACCCGGCGGACGGAACAGAGCGAAGCCCCGCGAGGACGTGACTCGCGGGGCTTCGTGCGTGCGGGGCGGGACGGCGGCGGCCCGACGCTCAGTCGAAGGACGGCGCCTCGGTGCGGGTCCGCTTGATCTCGAAGAAGCCGGGGGTGGACGCCACCAGCAGCGTGCCGTCCCAGAGCCTGGCCGCCTGCTCGCCCTTGGGCGCGGGCGTGACGACCGGCCCGAAGAAGGCGATCTGCTCGCCGTCCGCGCCGGGCACCGCGATCACCGGAGTACCGACCTCCTGGCCGACCAGGTCGATGCCCTCCTTGTGGGAGGCGCGCAGCTCGGCGTCGTAGACGTCCTTGTCGGCGTAGTCGATCAGATCCGCGGGCAGGCCGGCGTCGGCGATGCCGGCCGCGAGGGACTCGCGCGTGACGCCCTCGCCGGCGGTGTGGAAACGGTTGCCGAGCGCGGTGTAGAGCCGGCCGACGACCTCGTCTCCGTAGAGCTGCTGCGCGGCGATCACCACGCGGACCGGGCCCCACGCCTTGCCGCCCGGGCGCATGTTCTCCGCGTACTGGGCGGGGAGTTCGTCGAGTTTGTTCTCGTTCAGCACGGCCAGGCTCATCACGTGCCAGCGCACCTGGACCGGGCGGAGCTGCTCGACCTCCAGCATCCAACGGGAGGTCAGCCACGCCCAGGGGCAGAGCGGGTCGAACCAGAAGTCTGCCGGGGTCTTCACGGTCTCGGACACGGGGTCTCCTCTTGAGAGCGTCAACGACGTTGTTCCGTGGACGCTTCAACCGACGGCGCGCGTGCCATGATTCCCGGTGTTCGATATCCGAGACGAGGGTGAGGGAGGCACGCGGTGCCAGGTGAGAATCTGTCCCGGGAAGAGGCACGTGAGCGGGGCCGGCTGCTGACGGTCGAGGGGTACGACGTGGCGCTGGACGTCCGCTCAGCGGTCGCCCGAGGCGCGGACGCGGCCACGTACCGCTCCCGTACGACGATCCGCTTCCGCTGCGCCGAGCCCGGCGCCACGAGCTTCGCGGACCTCCTGGCGCCCTCGGTCAGCTCGGTCACCCTCAACGGCCGGGAGCTGGACGCGTCCGCGGTCTTCGACGGCACCCGGATCGCGCTGGCCGACCTGGCCGCCGAGAACACCCTGGTCGTCGACGCGCAGTGCGCCTACAGCCGGACCGGCGAGGGGCTGCACCGCTTCGTCGACCCCGAGGACGGCGAGGTCTACCTCTACACCCAGTACGAGCCCGCCGACGCGCGCCGGGTCTTCGCCACCTTCGAACAGCCCGACCTGAAGGCCCCGTTCACCTTCGAGGTGACCGCGCCCGAGGGGTGGCTGGTGCTCAGCAACGGCGCCCAGGAGGGCCCCGCCGAGGCGGGCCGGCACCGCTTCGCGACGACCAAGCCGATCTCGACGTACATCACCGCCGTGGTCGCCGGTCCGTACCACTACGTCACCGACACCTACCGCCGCACCTTCGAGGACGGCACCGAGCTGACGGTCCCGCTGGGCGCGCTGTGCCGCAAGGGGCTGGCCCGGCACTTCGACGCGGACGACGTCTTCGCCGTCACCAAGCAGGGCCTGGACTTCTTCCACGACCACTTCGACTTCCCGTACCCGTTCGGGAAGTACGACCAGGCGTTCGTGCCGGAGTACAACCTCGGCGCGATGGAGAACCCCGGCTGCGTCACCTTCCGCGAGGAGTTCATCTTCCGCGGCAAGGTCACCGAGGCGTCCTACGAGCGGCGCGCCAACGTCCTCCTGCACGAGATGGCGCACATGTGGTTCGGCGACCTGGTCACCATGGACTGGTGGGACGACCTGTGGCTGAAGGAGTCCTTCGCGGACTTCATGGGCAGCTTCGCGCAGGTCGGCGCGACCCGCTTCACGGACGGCTGGATCACCTTCGCCAACCGCCGCAAGTCCTGGGCGTACCGGGCCGACCAGCTCCCCTCCACCCACCCGATCACCGCCGACATCCGGGACCTGGAGGACGCCAAGCTCAACTTCGACGGCATCACCTACGCCAAGGGCGCCAGCGTCCTCAAGCAGCTGGTGGCGTACGTCGGCCAGGACGCGTTCCTGGAGGGCGCCCGGCGCTACTTCAAGCGGCACGCCTACGGCAACACCCGCCTCGCGGACCTGTTGGCGGTGCTGGAGGAGACCTCCGGGCGGGACCTGGCGGCCTGGTCGCGCGCCTGGCTGCAGACGGCCGGCGTCAACTCCCTCACCCCGCAGGTCACCTACGACGCGCAGGACCGGATCACCGAGCTGAGCATCCTCCAGGAGGCGTCGGAGAGCCACCCGGAGCTGCGGCCGCACCGGGTCGCGGTGGGCCTGTACCGCCGCCTCGACGCGGACTCGGCGCTGGTGCGCTACGCCCGCGCCGAGGTGGACGTGGCCGGGCCGCGGACCGCGGTGCCGGAGCTGGCCGGGATCGAACGGCCGGAGCTGGTCCTGGTCAACGACGAGGACCTGACGTACTGCAAGACGCGCTTCGACGAGGGGTCGCTGGCCACCCTGCGGGCCCGGCTCGGCGACCTGACGGACCCGTTGGCGCGGGCGCTGTGCTGGGCCGCGGTGTGGGGGCTGACCCGGGACGGACTGATGCCGGCCCGCGACTTCCTGGACCTGGTACGGCGGTTCGCCGGGGCGGAGGCCGTCATCGGGGTGCTCCAGTCGGTGCTCGGCCAGGCGGAGGCGGCACTGGAGCACTACGTCGCGCCCGAGTACCGCGAACGGGCCACCCGCGAGCTGGCCGAGAACGCGCTGCGCGAACTGCGGCTGGCCGAACCGGGCAGCGGCCACCAGCTGAGCTGGGCCCGGCACTTCGCCGCGGTGGCCACCACCGCGGCCGACCTCCAACTGCTCCAGGGGCTGCTGGACGGCACCGCGAAGATCGACGGGCTGGCGGTCGACCAGGAACTGCGCTGGGCGTTCCTGCTGCCACTGGCCGCGCACGGGGTCGCCGACGCCGCGGCGATCGACGCCGAACTGGCCCGCGACGACACCGCCTCCGGCAAGCGGCACCAGGTGCGCTGCCTGGCCGCCCGCCCCTCGGCCGAGGTCAAGGCGGCGGCCTGGGCGGACGTGATCGACTCCGACGCGCTCTCCAACGCCCTGGTCGAGGCGACCATCAGCGGCTTCGCGCAGCCGTCGCAGCGGGAGCTGCTGGTGCCGTACGGGCCGCACTACTTCGCGGCGATCGAGCGGATCTGGCGGGAGCGGTCCATCGAGATCGGGATGTCGGTGGTGCGCGGGCTGTTCCCGTCCTGGCAGGTGGACCGGGCCGCGCTGGACGCCGCGGACGCCTGGCTGGCCGAGCACGCCGAGGCCGCGCCGGCGCTGCGCCGACTGGTGCGCGAGGAGCAGGACGACCTGGCGCGGGCGCTGCGTGCACAGGCTTGTGACGAGGCGGCCGGACCCAGGCCGTAACCCGGCGCCGGACCAGCCCCAATCGGCCGTCGAACGCCCGTACTTGAGGGCGGGATTGTCCCGCTTGTGCCACAGGCGGGTAACAGCGGTTAGGGGGTGGAGCGGGACCGGGAATCTGCCGGGCATGAACCACGACGCCCCGCTCTCCCCGCTCCCCCTCCACCACCTCGCGGACGGCCACTGCCCGGTGCTGACCACCCATCAGCTCCGGGCGCACGGCGTGCCGCCGGCCGAGATCGCCGAGCGCTGCCGGCCGGGCGGGCCCTGGCAGCAGTTGCTGCCCGGCGTGCACCTGCTGCACCAGGGCCCGCCCACCAGCGAGGAGCGGCTGCACGCCGCGCTGCTCTACGCCCGCCACCGCGGCCCGTCCGTGCCGACCCAGCCGCCGAGCGCGGAGGCCGCCCGGGACCCGATGATCACCGGGCTGGCGGCGCTCGCCCTGCACGGCTTCGCCGCCGCCCCTCCGCTGCTGTCCCTGGACCGCATCGAGGTGCTGGTGGCGCGCACCCGGCGGCTGCGCTCGGTGGGCTTCGCCGACATCCTCCGGGGCGCGGACCTGCCGGACCCGCAGGACGTCACCGGGGTGCCCACCGCCCCGGTCCCGCGGGCGCTGGCGGACGCGGTGGCCGGCCTCACCGACGGGACCCTGGTGCGCCGGCTGCTGACCGAGGCGGTGCGCGGCGGGCACTGCGAGGCCGCCGCGGTGGTGCGGGAGCTGAGCCGGGCCCGGCTGCTGACCCGGCCGCACGTGGTGGACGCGGTCGACGCCCTGATGGCCGAGGGGCGGGCCCTGGCCGAGCAGCGGCTCTACGACCTGGTGCACGCCTACGGACTGCCCGACCCGCTGTGGAACGTCGACCTGCGGCTGCCGGGCGGCCCGTACCTGGGCGGGGCGGACGCGTACTGGCCGGAGTACGGGGTGGCCGTGGAGATCGACGCCCGCACCCCGCGCCCGTCCGACCACGGCCCCGCCGGCGCCGAGACGGACGAGCACCGCGAGCACCTGGAGCGGCTGGGCATCACCCTCGTCCGCTGCCGGCCACGGACCCTTCGGGAGGCCCCGGAGCAGCAGGCCACGGTGGTGCGCACGGCACTGATGGCGGCGGCGGACCGGGAGCCGACGCGGTACGTGGTGGTCCTCCCGCGCTGACCACATCATCACGGAGGGTGACGTTCCGCAATCGCCGGGCACGCTCCGTGCGCAACCGTGCGGTCCGCTTCTCCATCTATTGGAATGGATTGGACAAGGCGACGGGTCTCACACACATGATGGGAGCGCCACTGAGCAGGTGTTCCAGCAGACACCCGGAGCCAGGCCAGCGGGCCAGGTCAGAAAGAAGGAGTCCCATGAGGATCGGAATCGTCGGAGCGACCGGACAGGTCGGCGGCGTGATGCGGCGCATTCTCGCCGAGCGCAACTTCCCTGTCGAGCAGCTGCGGCTGTTCGCTTCGGCCCGGTCCGCCGGACGGACGCTGCCCTGGCAGGACACCGAGATCACGGTCGAGGACGCGGCCACCGCGGACTACTCCGGTCTGGACATCGTCCTCTTCTCGGCCGGTGGCACCACGTCCAAGGCGCTGGCGGAGAAGGTCGCCGCGGCCGGCCCGGTCGTGATCGACAACTCCTCGGCCTGGCGCCGCGACCCGCAGGTGCCGCTGGTGGTCTCCGAGGTCAACCCGCAGGCCATCACCGACCGGCCCAAGGGCATCATCGCCAACCCGAACTGCACGACCATGGCCGCCATGCCGGTGCTGCGCCCGCTGCACGAGGAGGCCCAACTGGTCTCCCTGGTCGTCGCCACCTACCAGGCGGTCTCCGGCAGCGGCCTGGCCGGCGTCGCCGAGCTGGACGGGCAGACCCGCAAGGTCGTCGAGCAGGACGCCACCAAGCTGACGCACGACGGTGCCGCGGTGGAGTTCCCGAACCCGGAGACCTACGTCCGCCCGATCGCCTTCAACGTCCTGCCGATGGCCGGCTCGATCGTCGACGACGGGCTGAACGAGACCGACGAGGAGCAGAAGCTCCGCAACGAGAGCCGCAAGATCCTGGACATCCCGGAGCTGAAGGTGTCCGGCACCTGCGTCCGCGTCCCCGTCTTCAGCGGCCACTCCCTCCAGGTCAACGCCCGCTTCGCGCGCCCGATCTCCCCCGAGCGCGCCCAGGAACTGCTGGCCGGCGCCCCGGGCGTCGCGCTCTCCGACGTCCCCACCCCGCTCCAGGCCGCCGGCCAGGACGCCTCCTTCGTGGGCCGGATCCGCCGGGACGAGACCGTCGACAACGGCCTCGCGCTGTTCGTCACCAACGACAACCTCCGCAAGGGCGCGGCGCTGAACGCCGTCCAGATCGCCGAGCTGGTCGCCGCCGAGCTGCGCGGCTGACCCGCCCGCCCACGGCGCGCACCGCGGCCGTTGCGGCGCCCCGCCGGGTCAGGGGCGGCGCACCTCGTACAGGAAGCAGCCGTACTCCAGCGCCCGGACGTGGACGGCCGCCACCTCGGGGTCGGCGAACGCCTCGTCGAAGGCCGCCTCGAAGCCGGCTCCGGCGTCCTCGGGGATCTCGAAGTACCGCCCGCCGGCGATCCGGCCCTGCCGGTCGTAGCGCCGCAGGGTCCGCAGGGCCCCGGCGTGGGCGTGCGGGTACGGGTCGGCGGCCGGGTCCGGCCCCGGGCACGGTTGGGCGTGGATGAAGACCGGTCCCTGCTCGTCGTAGGCCCCCGGGGCGGCGCCGGTCTCCGCGGCCCAGCGGCGCAGCGGCGCGTAGGAGACCAGGGCGACCCGCTCGCCCTCCTCGATGGCCCGCAGGCAGCAGCGCAGCGGGCTGCCCACGCAGTCCACCGGCGCCCCGTCCGCGCGGGCGGTGTACGGCTCCATGGGGCGGCCGGCGTCGTCGGTGCCGCGCAGCTCGGTGAGGGTGGCGGCCGGGATCGGAAGCGGTGCGTACGTCGTCATGCAGACAGGTTCGGCGCTCCGCGGCCGGGCCGCTGGCGGGATCCGGACGTCGTCCTGGCCGCGGCGGCGCCGTGGAAGGATGGCCGGACGCTGCGATATGACCGATCGTGAAGGAGAGGGACGGGTGCCTGGTACGAATCTGACCCGGGAAGAGGCCCAGGAGCGCGCGCGCCTGCTGACCGTGGACGCGTACGCGATCGAGCTGGACCTGAGCGGGGCACAGGAGGGGAGCGGCACGTTCCGGTCGGTGACGACGGTGCGGTTCGACGTCGCCGGCGAGGACGGCGCGGCGTCGTTCATCGACCTGGTCGCGCCGACCGTGCACGAGGTGGTGCTGAACGGCACGGCGCTCGACGCGGCGACGGTGTTCGAGGACTCGCGGATCGCGCTGTCCGGGCTGCGGCAGGGCCGCAACGAGCTGACGGTGGTCGCCGACTGCGCGTACACCAACAGCGGTGAGGGGCTGCACCGGTTCGTCGACCCGGTGGACCAGCAGACCTACCTCTACACGCAGTTCGAGGTGCCGGACGCCCGCCGGGTGTTCGCCAGTTTCGAGCAGCCGGACTTGAAGGCCACCTTCCAGTTCACCGTGACGGCGCCGCAGGGCTGGACGGTGGTCTCGAACTCGCCGACGCCGGAGCCGGCGGGCGCGGACGGCACGGTCTGGCGGTTCGCGCCCACGCCGCGGATCTCCACCTACATCACGGCCCTGATCGTCGGGCCGTACCACAGCGTGCACAGCACCTGGGAGGGCGCCGACGGCCGGTCGGTGCCGCTGGGGATCTACTGCCGGCCGTCGCTGGCCGAGCACCTGGACGCGGAGGAGATCTTCGCGGTCACCCGGCAGGGCTTCGACTGGTTCCAGGAGAAGTTCGCCTACGACTACCCGTTCGCCAAGTACGACCAGCTCTTCGTGCCGGAGTTCAACGCCGGGGCGATGGAGAACGCCGGTGCGGTCACCATCCGCGACCAGTACATCTTCCGCTCGAAGGTGACGGACGCGGCCTACGAGGTGCGTGCCGAGACGATCCTGCACGAGCTGGCGCACATGTGGTTCGGCGACCTGGTCACCATGGAGTGGTGGAACGACCTGTGGCTGAACGAGTCGTTCGCCACCTACACCTCGATCGCCTGCCAGGCGTACGCGCCCGGCAGCAAGTGGCCGCACTCCTGGACCACGTTCGCCAACTCCATGAAGACCTGGGCGTACCGGCAGGACCAACTGCCGTCCACCCACCCGATCATGGCGGAGATCCATGACCTGGACGACGTCCTGGTCAACTTCGACGGCATCACCTACGCCAAGGGCGCCAGCGTCCTCAAGCAGCTGGTGGCCTACGTCGGCATGGACGAGTTCTTCAAGGGCGTGCAGGCGTACTTCAAGGCGCACGCCTACGGCAACACCCGGCTGAGCGACCTGCTGGGCGCGCTGGAGAAGACCAGCGGCCGGGACCTCGCCACCTGGTCGAAGAAGTGGCTGGAGACGGCCGGCATCAACGTGCTGCGGCCCGAGATCGAGGTGGCCGAGGACGGCACCGTCACCGCCTTCGCGGTGCGCCAGGAGGCGCCGGCGCTGCCGGCCGGGGCGACCGGCGAGCCGGTGCTGCGGCCGCACCGGATCGGGATCGGCTACTACGACCTGACGGACGGCAAGCTGGTCCGCACCGGCGGCGTCGAGCTGGACGTGGACGGCGAGCGGACCGAGGTGCCGTTCCCGGCGGGCTTCCGCCGGCCGGACGTGATCCTGCTCAACGACGGCGACCTGTCCTACGCCAAGGTGCGGATGGACGAGCAGTCGCTGAAGGCCGTCACCGCGCACCTCGGGGACTTCACCGAGTCGCTGCCGCGGGCGCTGTCGTGGGCCTCGGCCTGGGACATGACCCGGGACGGCGAACTGCCGGCCCGGGACTACCTGGCGCTGGTGCTCTCCGGCATCGGCAAGGAGACCGACATCGGCGTGGTCCAGTCGCTGCACCGCCAGGTGAAGCTGGCGCTGGACCTGTACGCGGCACCGGAGTGGCGCGAGAGCGGCCTGGCGACCTGGACCGAGGCGGCGCTGACGCACCTGCGGGCCGCCGAGCCCGGCAGCGACCACCAGTTGGCGTGGGCCCGGGCGTTCGCCGCGGCGGCCCGCACCGACGCGCAGCTGGACCTCCTGCAGGGCCTGCTGGACGGCACCCAGGAGCTGTCCGGGCTCGCCGTGGACACCGAGCTGCGCTGGGCGCTGCTGGAGCGGCTGGCGGCCACCGGCCGGGCCGACGAGGCGGAGATCGCGGCCGAGCTGGCGCGGGACGCGACGTCCGCGGGCGAGCGGCACGCGGCGACGGCACGCGCCGCCCGGCCGACCGCGGAGGCGAAGGCCGCGGCCTGGGCCTCGGTGGTGGAGTCCGACGCGCTCCCCAACGCCGTGCAGGAGGCCGTCATCGCCGGCTTCGTCCAGCCCGACCAGCGGGAGCTGCTGGCGCCGTACACCGCGCAGTACTTCGCGGCGGTCAAGGATGTGTGGGACAGCCGCAGCCACGAGATGGCGCAGCAGATCGTGGTGGGCCACTACCCGGCCCTCCAGGTTTCCCAGGAGACCCTGGACGCCACCGACGCCTGGCTGGCGCAGGTCGACCCGAGCCCGGCGCTGCGGCGCCTGGTGACCGAGTCGCGGGCCGGCGTCGAGCGGGCGCTGAAGGCCCGGGCGGCGGACGCGGCCGCCGGCGCCTGACCGGCGCGGTACGAGAAGGGGCGGGGGGGCCGCGCCCGGGGGGGGGGGGGGGGGCGCCCCCGGGGGGGGGGGGGGGGGGCGCCGGGGGGGGGGGGGGGGGGGGGGGGGGGGGGCCGGGGGCGCCCCCCCCGCCCCCCCCGGGGGGGGCGGGGGGGGGGGCCCCCCCCCCCGGGGGGGGGGGGGCGCGCGCCCCACGCCCCTTGCTGCGGGCCCGGGCCCGCGAGGTGGAATCGCCCGGCGGACGGGCGTCAGGAGCGTGATCGTCCGCCGGGCGGGTCGAGTGGCCCCGCCGCGCGGCGCGCGCGGGGCGGACCGCCGGGCCCCGTCCCCCTCCTACGGGGCCCGGCGGGACGGGCGGATCAGCCGCTCAGCTCGTCGAAGCGGCGGACCAGTTCGGCCCGGCCGGCCTCGGTGAGGTCGCCGTGCACCCGCATCCGGGCCAGGCCGCCGTCGGGGTAGACGTCCAGGCGGACGTGGGTGGCGGTGACCCGGCGGGGCAGCACGAAGCGGTGCGGGGTGTCGGGCTGGAGCTTGGTCTTGGGCAGCACCTCGAACCACGAGGAGGCGTCGTCCGGGTTGCCGTCGCAGGCGGAGAGCCGGGCCCAGCCGGCCGAGTTGCCCTTGAGGTAGGCGGTGTCGATCTCGACGGCGCGGACCTCGCCCTGCGCGGCGAGCTTGAAGCGCACCCAGTCGTTGGTGCCGCGGACCCGGCGGCGGCGGTTCTCCCAGCCGTCGTCCATCTTGCGCGACAGGTCGGGCTGGATGATCTGGGTGGGCGAGGAGTAGAAGCGGTCCGACGCGTCCTCGACGGTGCCGCCGTGCATCACCGAGGCCAGGTCCAGGGTGCCCAGGACGTCCAGCCACTCCGGGTCCGGGACGACCTCGCCGTAGACCCGGAGGCGGGCTATGCCGCCGTCGGGGTGCTGCTTGAGGCGGAGGTGGGTGAAGCGGCGCTCGGTGGTGACCTCGAAGCCGTTGGCCGCGTGGCCGCGCACGGGGGTGCGGGGTACGAGCTCCTCCCACTTCACGCCGTCGGCGAGCAGGTCCTCGGGGCTGGGGCTGCCGGGCAGCGCGGTGGCCTCGACGGTGACCTGCTGCGGGTAGTTGCCGCGGAAGTGGGCGGTGTCGACGATGACGCCGCGGATCACGCCGGGGGCGGCGAGGCGGATCAGCGCCCAGTCGTGCTCGTCCTCGGTGGGGAAGGGGTGGTCGCCGTCGGCGCCCCGGCGGCGCCGGGTCTCCCAGCCGTCCATGATCTTGCCCTTGTGGCCGAAGTGCTCGGGGTCGAAGACCGCCGGGTTCGACTTCAGCAGGTTCTCCCGCTCGGCGAAGAACTCGTCGTTGGCGGCGATCACACCGGCGCCGAAGCGGCGGTCGGCCAGGTCGACGAGCGACGTGAAGGAGAAGTCACCGCCGCGGTAGTCGGCGTACGGGTCGCCGCCGGAGTACGGCTGGGCGTCGTTGGCGTGCGGATCGGTGGAATCGGCGGCCGGGGTGGCGGACATGCGTTTCCCTTCTGCTCCTGTGTGCGGTGCTGGGGACCGGTCCACCGTCGCAGCAGAACACCCGACAGGTCCATCGAAAGTTCGTGAGGAATATCTTCAGCAGCACTGAAAGGTCGCGGTTGAGCGGACGCTTTCGGTCCGCTCGGGCCGGCGGCCGACCCGCAACGCCGGGGTCACTCGCCGCCGGTGCGCCCCACGGCCGCCTGCGCGGCGGCCGCCTGCCGCAGCGCGGCCAGCACCCGGGCGAGCCCGGGCGCCCCTTCGGAGCCGCGCCGGGCGGCGGCGACCACGTGGCGGCGCGGCTGGTCGGCGTGGAGCACCCGCAGCGCGACCCCGCTGCCGCGCCCGGGGGCCCGCAGGCCGCCGGCCATCGCCATCCTGGGCACCAGGGCCACGCCCATCCCGGCGGCGACCATCGCCCAGATCGCGCTCCAGTCGGCGGCGGAGTGCGCCTGCTCCGGGACGAAGCCGGCGTTCTCACAGGCGGTGGTGGTGATCTGGGACCACGGGCCGCTGCTGCCGAAGATCCACGGTTCGCCGGCCAGGTCGGCCAGCCGCAGCCCCGGCTCGGCGGCCAACGGGTGGCCGGCCGGCAGTGCCACGTCCAGCGGGTCGGCGAGCAGCGAGACCCGGCTGAACTTCGGGTCGCGCGGGGTGGGCGCGTGTGCGGCCAGCGACAGCGCCAGGTCGACGCTGCCCTCGGCCAGCAGCTCGTACGCGGCCTCCGCCTCCGCCTCCCGCACGGTCACGGCCAGGCCCGGGTGGGTGCGGCGCAGCTCCTGGACGGCCGGCACCACCAGGGCCGGGATGGCGGTGGAGAACGCCCCGACCCGCACCGTGCCGGCCTCGCCCTGGAGGTAGCCGAGCAGGTCCGCGTCGGCCCGTTCCAGCTGCGCGAAGACCGCCTCGGCGTGCCGCAGCACCAGTTGGGCGGCGCCGGTGAGCCGGACCCGCCGGCCGTGCGCCTCCAGGAGCGTCACCCCGAGGGACTTGGCGAGCCCGGTCAGCTGCTGCGAAACCGCCGAGGGCGTCATGTGCAGCGCCTCGGCGGTCGCGGTGACCGTGCCCAATTCCTCCAGGGTGCGCAGGATGCGCAGCTTCTTGATGTCCCAGTCGGCCATGCGGGCAGCGTACGCACCCGGCGCGGCCGGTCCGGTCACCGTCTGCTGCCCGCCGCCCCCAGGGCCACCCCGGCGACGATCAGCGCCATGCAGAGCACCTGCACCGCGGTGATGCCCTCTCCCAGGACGGCCAGCGAGAGCAGCGCCACGCAGACCGGCTGGAGGTAGTAGACGACCCCGGCGCGCGCGGCGCCGACCAGGGCGATCGCCTTGTTCCAGGTGAAGTAGGCGACGGCGGAGGAGCACACGCCGATGTAGAGCAGCGGTCCGGCCGTGCCGGCGGTGAGCGGGAAGCCGCCCTCGACGCCGAGGGAGACGGCGTAGGCGGGCAGCAGCATCGCGGCGCCCAGTGCGAACGTCATGAACAGGAACGAGAGCCCGCCGATCCCCTCGGGGCGGCGGCGCAGCAGTGCGCTGTAGCCGGCGAAGGTGACGGCGGCGGCGAGCATCCACAGGTCGCCGCCGGCGAAGTCCAGGTGCAGCACCGCGGTGGGTGAGCCCTTGCCGACCAGGGTGACCACGCCCAGCAGGGCGAGCACCATGCCCGCGGCGCGGCGGGCGCCCAGCGGTTCGCGACCGCCGCGCCGGCCGCCGATCAGGTCGAAGAGGGCGATCATCATCGGCGAAGCCGCCGCGATCATCGCCATGTTGGTGGCGGAGGTGCTCTTCCCGGCCGTGTAGATGAGGGTGTTGAAGAGCGTGACGCCCAACAGGGCGGCCAGGGACAGGAATCCGAGGTGCCGGCGGATCACCGGCCACTCCCGGCGGACCTGCCCCAGGGCGAACGGGGCGACCGCCAGCAGGGCGATGATCCAGCGCCAGAACGCGGTCTGGACGGGCGGCACGGTGTCATGCAGGGCCCGGGCGATGACGAAGTTGCCGGACCAGACGACGGTCGCCGTCAGGGCCAGGGTCAGCCCCACGGCCTGTGTGGACGGTGTGCGGTGTGCGCGGGCCCGCTCCAGGACTGCCACGGTTCCCTCTCCCTCGATGGTGGATACGGATCCACCGTGGCAGTCACCTAACCATCAGGTCCATCGAATAATTCAGACCGTTCCTTTCAGAGAAACTGAAAGGAACGGTCGAAGCGGTACTCAGCCGCGGGCCGCCCGACGGGCCAGGATCGCGGCCTGCCGCTCGTCGAAGCGGCGCGCCTGCCCGTCCAGGCCCTCCAGGAACGCCCCGAGCTCCTCCTGGGCGGCGAGCCCCTCCGGGCCCAGCCCGCCGCGCTCCAGGACCTTCAGGTGGCGCAGCACCGGCTGGAGCACGTCGTCGTGGTGGATCCGCAGGTTGTAGATCCCGCCGAGGGCCATCTGCACGGCGGCCCGCTCGAAGCCGGGCATGCCGTGGCCGGGCATCCGGAAGCCGGTGACCACGTCCCGCACGGCGCACATCGTCCGGTCGGGGGCCAGCTCGAAGGCCGCACCGAGGAGGTTGCGGTAGAAGACCATGTGGAGGTTCTCGTCGTTGGCGATCCGGGCCAGCATCTGGTCGCACACCGGGTCGCCGGAGTGCCGGCCGGTGTTGCGGTGCGAGATCCGGGTGGCCAGCTCCTGGAAGGCGACGTAGGCCACCGAGTGCAGCATGCTGTGCGCGTTGTCGGACTCGAACCCGGCGGACATGTGGGCCATCCGGAACCGCTCCAGCTCGACCGGGTCGACGGCGCGACTGGTGAGGAGGTAGTCGCGCATCACGATGCCGTGCCGACCCTCCTCCGCCGTCCAGCGGTGGACCCAGGTGCCCCACGCCCCGTCCCGCCCGAAGAGGGTGGCGATCTCGTGGTGGTAGCTGGGGAGGTTGTCCTCGGTGAGGAGGTTGACCACCAGCGCGGTGCGGCCGATCGAGGTCACCTTGGACTGGTCGGGGGCCCACGCCTCGCCGTCCAGCACCCCGTCGAAGTTCCGCCCGTCGCTCCACGGCACGTACTCGTGCGGCATCCATTCCTTGGCGACCTTCAGGTGCCGGTTCAGCTCCTTCTCGACGACCTCTTCGAGGGCGTACAGCAGCCGGGCGTCGGTCCAGGCGGCCTGGCCGCGCGCTCCGTCGAGGCGGTCGGGGGCGATGGTCACGAGGGAACTCCAGGGGACGACGGACCTACGGCTCCGTAGGTTTGGACTTACGGCCCCGTAGGTTACGCCATCGTAGGTACGGCCCGGTTAAACACTTCCCCAAGGGGTGAATCACCCGGAAAGTCCGCAACTGGAGCCCCATGTCCGGTTTTTCGTGACCCTTGCCGGACAACGCAAAGGGGCGCCCACCGGTCCGGGAAGAACCGGTGGGCGCCCCTCGTGAAGGCGTCGCGGATGCGGGCGCGCGGCCCGCACGGGACTGGAGTCAGCCCTTGGACTTGGCCTGCTTGCGGGACTTGTCGGTCATCACGACGAGCCCGGCGATGATGAGGAAGAGCACGATGGGCGTCACGACGTAGAGGCCGAGCGTCTGGATCACGTTCAGGCCCGGACCCGGGTCGTCACCGTCGTCGCGGGTGAGCGCAAACGCGGGGGACGACATCAGCAGCATCAGCGCGGTGCCGGCGGTGATGGTTCCGGCGCGCAGGGCGGTGTTCTTGACCTTGTTGCTCACCCGTTCAACGTAGCGGACGGCGCTCGGCCCCGCGCGTCCGGGGTGGGGCTAGCGACGTCCGGGCAGGCCGGACCGGCGCCGCGGTGCGCGCCGGCTCAGGACGCGGCGGTGGCCAGCTCCCGCATCAGCGCGTGCAGGCGGGGCGAGGCGGCCAGTTCTTCGAGGGTGTGCGGGCGGCCGTCGGGGCCGGCGATGGGCAGGCGCCAGTTGGGGTACTCGTCCCAGGTCCCGGGGAGGTTCTGCGGGCGGCGGTCGCCCACCGCGTCCGGGAGCCAGATGCCGACCATCCGGGCCGGGGTGCGCAGCAGGAAGCGGTGGACGGCCCGGACCACCGCCTCCTCGTCGCGGACACCCTTGGGCAGCAGCCCGTGGCGGGTGAGCGCGCCGAGCCATTCGCGCAGTTCGTGGGCGGCCCGGGAGCGCTCACGCTCGGGCGGGCCGGCGAGCAGGCCGAGGCGGGCGCGCAGCGCGACGTCGTCGCCGGCGAGCCGGGCGGCGGTGGGCGGCAGGTCGTGGGTGGTGACGGTGGCCAGGCAGCCGGCCCGCCATTCGTCGGGGGCCAGGATCCGGGCCGGGGCCACGGCCCCTTCCGACGCCGGCGCCGGGTCCCCGGCACCGCCGGCCACGGCACCGTCCGTCGCGGCGCCGCCCTCGCCCTCGCCCTCGCCGTTGCCGTTGTCGTAGGCACGCTCGAACCACAGGACCGAGGTGCCCAGGACGCCCCGTTCCGCGAGCGCCTCGCGGACGCCGGGCTCGACGGTGCCCAGGTCCTCGCCGATCACCGCGGCGCCGGCCCGGTGCGCCTCCAGGGCCAGTGCGGAGAGCATCGCCTCGCCGTCGTAGCGGACGTAGGCGCCCTCGGTGGGCGGCCGGCCCTCGGGGACCCACCACAACCGGAACAGGCCCATCACGTGGTCGATGCGGAGCGCGCCGGCGTGCCGGAGCAGACCGCGCAGCAGGGCGCGGTAGGGCGCGTAGCCGGACCCGGCCAGGGCGTTCGGGCGCCAGGGCGGCAGACCCCAGTCCTGGCCCCGGGAGTTGAAGGCGTCCGGGGGCGCCCCGATGGACATCCCGGCGGCGAAGGCGTCCTGTTGGGCCCAGGTGTCCGCGCCGGAGGGGTGGACGCCGACGGCGAGGTCGTGGACGAGTCCGATGGCCATGCCGGCCTCCCCGGCGGCCCGTTGGGCGGCGGCCAACTGCTGGTCGGTGAACCAGGCGAGCCGGCAGTGGAAGTCGATCCGGTCCAGCAGGTCGTGGCGGATCCGGGCGGTCTGCGGGGAGCGGGGGTCGCGCAGTCCGGCCGGCCAGCCGCGCCAGTCGGGGCCGTGCCGCTCGGCGAGCGCGCACCAGGTGGCGTGGTCGTCCAGGTCCCGGCCCTGTTCGGCGAGGAACTCGCAGTAGGCGGCGCGCCGGCCGGGACTGAGCGGGACGGCGGCGAGGAGTTCCAGGGCCTCCCGCTTGAGGGCCCAGACGGCGTCCCGGTCGATCAGTCCGCCGCGGTCGAGAACGTCCTCGCGCAACGTGCGGGCCCGGACGGCCAGTTCGTCGGCCCGCACGCGGGCGTCGCCGGTCAGCAGGGCGTACTCGGGGACCTGCTCGATGCGCAGGTGGACGGGGTCGGGGAAGCGCCGGGAGGAGGGCCGGTAGGGGGACGGGTCGGTGGGCGCCCCGGGGACCGCCGCGTGCAGCGGGTTGAGCTGGACGAAGCCGGTGCCCAGGGCGCGTCCGGACCAGGCGGCGAGGTCGGCGAGGTCACCGAGGTCCCCCATGCCCCAGGAGTGCCGGGAGAGCAGGGAGTAGAGCTGGACCAGGAAGCCGTGGCTACGGCCGGGCGGGGCGGGCACCGCGTCGGGGGCGACGATCAGGTGGGCGCGGGCGGTGCGGCCGTCGGGGGCATCGGCGCGGAGGTCGTGGACGCCGAGCGGGAGGCGGGCCAGCGCGGTCGGGTCCTCGGTGCCGCCGTGCGGGGTGCCGTCGCGCACTTCCGCGCCGAGGACGGCGCCGCCCTCGGTGCCGACGCGCAGGACGGTGCCGTCGGGGAGGTCGGGCAGGCGTGGGGCGCGGCCGCTGCGGGCGGTGACGGTGGGGGGCAGCAGGGCCCGGCCGGCGGTCCGCTCGTGGGCGGCGAGGGCGGTGCGGACGGCCTCGGGGGTGGAGGCGTCGACGCCGAGTGCGGCGAGCACCGCGACGACGGTGTCGTCGGAGACGTGGACGGTGCGGCCCGGCGCGGGCTCGTAGGAGGTGGCGATGCCGTGGAGCCGGGCGAGCCGGGCGCGGCCCATGGCGCTCAGACCTCCATCGACTCCGTGCCCAGTCCGGTGGCCGTCGGCTCGCTGGTCAGCGGGAGTTCGGCGGAGATGGGGACCTCGCTGGTGAGCGGGGCGCTGTCGGCGAGCGGGGGCTCGCTGGTGAGCGGCGGCTCGGCGAAGCTGAACGAGCCGGAGCCCTCCAGGCCGGAGTCGGGGCCGGACACCCCGTCGAAGAGCCCGGGCTCGCCGCAGGGTTTCGCGGCGAGCGCGTCGAGGAGCAGTTGAGCGGATGCGGCCACGAGGGGCCTCCCGTTCATCGGTAGTGGGACACGTCTGCCCTACCCAGTCGACACGAGAGCAGACGTCTCTACCCAGTAAACGTGACTCACGTCACAGTAGGGGCTGCGCCGGCGATTTCGCGGCGGGGAGCGCCGTGCGGCGCACAGAACGCCGGACGACGCCGCCTCGGGACGCAATTCCTGCGGTACGGGCATGTCATGTTCGGGTCATGATGACGGGTGGTGGAAGGGCCGCCCCGACGGATGTCCAGGAGCGCGGCACGGGCCCGGTTGACACCCTCTCCGGCACAATGGTGGGCTCACGGCCGAAGGTCTGTCCGAACGGGCACCGAGGGTGACGGAACCCGCGGTGCCGCGCCACGCACCACGACCACCCACCCGCACCGCGGCCCCCGTCGACCGGGCGGGCCCGGGCGCGCGGTGGCGACGCGGCGGCCGGGCGGCGGGCCACAGGGGGAACCGGCGGGAGCCGGTGAGCGCGAGAGACGGGGACGAGGAGCGACCGTGCGAGTCCGGGGCGTGTGGGGCGGTAGGGCCGGTACGGGCAGGGGTGGCAGCCGGGCGCGACTGGCCGGGACCACCGCACTGGCCGCGGCCGTCATAGGAGGGCTGCTCGGCGGCGCACCGGCCGCCCACGCGACCCCGACCGGCCCCGCGGCGGGCACCCCCGACCGGCCCGACCGCCCCGCCGACGCCGCTGCGCCGCCCGCGGTCTGGCCGCGCCCGCAGTCGATGCGGCAGCTCGGCGCGGCCGTCCCGCTCGGCCCGACGGCGGCGCTGGTGGCCGCGCCGGACACCGACCCGTACGCCCTCGACGTGCTGCGCGGACTGCTGCGGGACGCCGGGGTGCGCACCGTCCGGCAGATCGCGCCCGGCGAGCGGCCACCCGCGGACGGGCCGGTGCTGCTGGTCGGCGGGGCGCCCGCCGACGACGCCCTGCGGGCGCTGCGGGTGCCGCCCCGCGGCGACCTGCCGTCCGGCGGCTACCGCCTGGCCGTGGGCCAGGTCGCCGACCGGGACACCGTCGCACTGGACGGCGTCGGCCCGGACGGCCTCTTCCACGCCGCCCAGACCCTGCGCCAGCTCGTCACCGACGCCCCCGCCGGCGAGACCGGCGCGCGGCAGCTGGCCTCGGTGACCGTCCGGGACTGGCCGGCCACCGGCGTCCGCGGCACCACCGAGGGCTTCTACGGACAGCCGTGGAGCCAGCCGCAGCGCCTGGCCCAGCTGGACTTCATGGGCCGCACCAAGCAGAACCAGTACCTCTACGCGCCCGGGGACGACCCCTACCGGCAGGCGCGGTGGCGCGACCCCTACCCGGCCGCGCAGCGCGCCGACTTCCGGGCACTGGCCGAGCGGGCCCGCGCCAACCACGTCACGCTCGGCTGGGCGGTGGCGCCCGGCCAGGCGATGTGCCTGTCCTCGGCGGACGACCTGCGGGCGCTGCGCCGCAAGGTGGACGCGATGTGGGCGCTGGGCGTGCGGTCCTTCCAGCTCCAGTTCCAGGACGTCAGCTACAGCGAATGGCACTGCGCCGCCGACGCGGAGACCTTCGGGACCGGGCCGCAGGCCGCCGCCAAGGCCCAGGCGGGCGTCGCCAACGCGCTGGCCCGGCACCTCGCCGAGCGGCACCCCGGCGCCGCCCCGCTGTCCCTGATGCCGACCGAGTTCTACCAGGACGGCGCGACCGCCTACCGCAGTGCGCTGGCGGCGGCGCTCAACGACCGGGTGGAGGTGGCCTGGACGGGCGTCGGGGTGGTTCCTCGGACCATCACCGGCGGCGAACTGTCCGCCGCCCGCGAGGCGTTCGGCCACCCGCTGGTCACCATGGACAACTACCCGGTCAACGACTACGCACAGGACCGGATCTTCCTCGGCCCCTACACGGGCCGCGAACCGGCCGTCGCCACCGGCTCGGCGGCACTGCTCGCCAACGCCATGGAGCAGCCGCTGGCGTCCCGGATCCCGCTGTTCACCGCCGCCGACTACGCCTGGAACCCGCGCGACTACCGGCCCGCGCAGTCCTGGGAGGCCGCCATCGACGACCTCGCCGGCGGCGATCCCACGGCGCGCGCGGCCCTGCGCACGCTGGCCGGCAACGCCGCGTCCTCGCTGCTCAACCGCGAGGAGTCGGGCTACCTCACGCCGTTGATCGACCGCTTCTGGCAGGCCCGCGCGGCCGCCCTCAACCACGGCCGGCCCGGCACCGACGAGGACTACGCCAAGGCCGCGCGGGCACTGCGGACCGCGTTCGGCGCCATGAGCAGCGCGCCCAAGGGCCTCACCTCCGACCTGCGGGCCGAAGTCGGCCCGTGGGCCGAGCAGTTGGCCCGCTTCGGCACCGCCGGGGCGCAGGCCGTGGACACCCTGCTGGCGCAGGCCCGGGACGACGGCGACGCGGCCTGGGCGGCGCAGCGCACCGTGCGGCGGCTGCGCACGGAACTCGACGGGAGCCCGGTGACGGTCGGCAAGGGCGTCCTGGGGCCGTTCCTGGACCGGGCGATGACCGAGGCGGACGCCTGGACCGGGGCGCACGGCGGCGCCCCGACACCGGACCGCGGCGACGGCCGGACGTCACTGACCGTGCCCTTCCCCCGGGTCCGGCCGCTGACCGCGGTCACCGCGCTCACCGCACCGGGCCCGGCGTCCGGCGCGGTCTCCCTCGAAGCCCACGTGCCGGGGGCCGGCTGGCAGCGGCTCGGCCCGCTGTCCGCGACCGGCTGGACGGAGACCCGCACCGACGGGCTGCGCGCCGACGCGATCCGCCTGACCTGGGGCGACAACGCCCCGAAGCCGTCCGTGCAGGCCCTCACCCCGTGGTACGACGACGGCCCGCGGGCCGGCCTGGAGCTCTCCCGCACCCAGGCCGAAGCGCAGACCGGCGGCCGCACCACGGTGCAGGCCCTGCTCTCCTCCCGCCGCCCCGGCGCGGTGCACGGCCCGCTGAAGGTCACCGCGCCCAAGGGCTTCGCCGTCCACGCGCCCCGGGAGGTGACCGCCCCGCGCGGCGGCACCGCGCTCGTCCCGCTGGACGTGGACGTTCCCGAGGACACCCCGTCCGGGACGTACCGGCTCACGGTCGCCTTCGCCGGGCAGGAGCGGCAGCTGACCCTCCGGGTGTTCCCGCCCACCGGCGGCCCCGACCTGGCGCGCGGCGCGGCGGCCACGTCCTCCGGCGACGAGACGGACGACTTCCCGGCCTCGGCGGCCACCGACGGCGACCCGAAGACCCGCTGGTCCTCCCCCGCCGAGGACGCCGCCTGGTGGCAGTTCGCGCTGCCCGCGCCGACCCGGCTGGGCCTGGTCGTCCTGCACTGGCAGGCCGCCCACGCGGCCGCGTACCGCGTCCAGGTCTCGGCGGACGGCCGCACCTGGCGCACCGCCGCCACGGTCCGCCACGGCAAGGGCGGCCGGGAGGCGATCCGGATGGACGCCGCGGACGCCCGCTACGTCCGCATCCAGGGCGACGAGCGGGCGACGCGGTTCGGCTACTCGCTGTGGGGCGTCGAGGCGTACGCGGTGCGCGGCCGGTGACACGCCGTGGCGGGGGCTCCGAGGAGCCCCCGCCACACCGAAACCGCCGCCTCAACAGACGCAGAAGCCCGGATCTACGCCGATACGGCATCGATCCGGGCCAAGGCGTCATCCGCGCCGTACGGCTGCAAGTAGGGCAGCCAGCGCGGGTCCCTATGCCCCGTCCCGATGATCCGCCAGGCGAGGCCGGACGGCGGGGCGGGCTGATGGCGCAACCGCCAACCGATCTCGGCGACGTGCCGGTCGGCCTTGACGTGGTTGCAGCGACGACAGGCGGCGACGACGTTCTCCCAGGTGTGCTGGCCGCCGCGGCTGCGCGGGATGACGTGGTCGACGCTGGTTGCGACGCCACCGCAGTACATGCAACGCCCGCCGTCCCGGGCGAACAGCGCCCGGCGGGTCAAGGGGACGGGCCCCCGAAAGGGGACCCTCACGAAACGCTTCAAGCGGACCACGCTCGGAGCGGGTATGACATGGGTCGCGCTGTGCATCAGGGCGCCGGATTCCTCAAGGCTGACGGCCTTCTCATTGAGGACGAGGACGAGCGCGCGGCGGAGCGGTACGACGCCGAGCGGCTCGTACGACGCATTGAGGACCAGGACGTGCGGCACGGGTGCCTCCTTGTACGCCGGCGGCGCGTGGCTCGCGCCGGGACGATCTCCCCACAGTGTCCCCCGGTGCCTGGTCGGCGCGCCACCATGACCAGGTAACGGGCCGGAGGTGTTTTCCACCACAGCGCCGCAGATCCCTCCAGATCCGGCTCATTCCGGCCGTCCCGGGCGCCGCGCGATCGAACACAGGCGCGGTCCGCCCGCGTTGCCCCGTTAGTGTGGTAGATCTGCCCGGCTTCCTCGGGTCCCTGAGCGGGCCGGGCCTGCTGTCCCTCACGGAAGGTTCCGCTGTGTACTGGTCCGCCCTGACGGCCGCCGCCGCGCCACCGCGCACCGCCGCGTCCGGCTCCTCCGGTCCGACCTCCCTCGACGAGGCCACCCAGAAGGCCACGAACGCCGCCGACTGGATTCAGGCGAACTGGGGGACGTGGCTGACGTCCGCGCTCCAGATCATCTTGATCATCGTGATCGCGGTGGTCCTGCGGCACGTGATACGCCGCACCATCACCAAGCTCATCGAGCGGATGAACCGCACCGCGTCCGCGGCGCAGCACACCGCACTGGGCGGGCTGCTGGTCAACGCCGAGCGGCGGCGGCAGCGCTCGGAGGCGATCGGCTCGGTGCTGCGCAGCGTCGCCTCCTTCCTGATCATGGGAACGGCCGCGATGACGGTGCTCTCGGTCCTCCAGATCAACCTGGCGCCGCTGCTGGCCAGTGCGGGCGTGGCCGGCGTCGCGATCGGCTTCGGCGCCCGCAACCTCGTGACCGACTTCCTCTCCGGCGTCTTCATGATCCTGGAGGACCAGTACGGCGTCGGCGACGAGATCGACGCGGGCGTGGCCACCGGCACGGTCATCGAGGTCGGCCTGCGGGTCACCAAGCTGCGCGGCGCCAACGGCGCGATCTGGTACATCCGCAACGGCGAGGTCAAGCGGATCGGCAACCTCAGCCAGGGCTGGTCCACCGCCTCCGTCGACGTGCTGATCGCCGCGGACCAGGATTTGGAGCGGGCCCGCGAGGTGATCACCGACGCCGGTGAGGCGATGTCCAAGTCCGAGCCGTGGAACGAACTGCTGTGGGAGCCGGTGGAGGTGCTGGGGCTGAGCGAGGTGTCGCTGGACACCGTCACGGTCGGCGTCTCGGCCAAGACCATGCCGGGCAAGGCGGCAGGCGTGGAGCGGGAGTTGCGCTGGCGCATCAAGCACGCGCTGGACGCGGCCGGCATCCACCTCGCGGCGCGCCCGGCGGCCGAGGAGGAAGAGGACGCGCCGGTCGATCCGTCGACCGCCGTCGCCGCCCCGTCGGCGCTCAACAACCCGTCGTCGCCGCAGTCCCAGGCGACGTCCCCGATCCCGCCGCAGCTGAGCAAGGAGCCCCCGTCGGGGCGGTGAGCGCCGGCCGGGGCGACCCCGCGGCCCACGACAACAGAGGGGCATGTGACTCAGATCACATGCCCCTCTGTCATACGTACCGCGGCCCCGCTTCGTATCCGGGATGTCGGCACCAACGACACAACGACGGAGAAGGAGACTTCACCATGAAGATCCGCAATCGCGTGGCCACGGGGGCCGTCGCTTCGGTCCTGATGCTCGGCAGCGCGGCGGCCCTGACCGCCGCCGCCCCCGCCTCCGCCGCGGCCCGGCCGCAGATCAAGAACGACCTCACCTGCACCACCAACAGCGACGGCCGCCGCGGCACCGCGGACTGCACCAACAACACCAACCGCACCATCGCCTTCCGGGTGACCGTGGTCTGCGGCTGGTGGCCCGACCAGACCGGCCCCTGGCGGACCCTCAACCCGGGTGCCCGCGACCACTCCGAGGCCACCTGCGACGGCGGCACCGGCGTCGGCAGCGTCGGCTGGCAGGAGGGCTGAGCCGACCCGGGGCCCCACCACCCCCCTGACGAGCGGGGACACGGGCACCACGAGAACGACGGGGGACACGGGGAACGCGGGGAACACGGGGAACACGGGGGACGCGGGGGAACACCGAGGGGCGCACCGGCCGATCGCCGGGCGCCCCTCTTCCCGTGCTTGCCGTGCTTGCCGTGCGCACCGCGTCCGGCCCCGTACGGCACCGAACCCCGTCCAGACCATTGACGCGCACCTGACGGGCGGCCTACCTTCCTTCCCAGTAATTGGAAGGTTTCCTAACAGACACCTTCCGGTCAGCTTCCGCACGGAACACGGGGTGGGCAACAGTCATGGCCACAGCAGGACAGGGAACGCCGGGCACGCCGAGGGTGCTCCGGGCGATGAACGACCGGGCCGCACTGGACCTGCTGGTCTCCCAAGGCCCCCTGACCCGCACCCAGATCGGCGAACTGACCGGCCTGTCGAAGCCGACCGCCTCCCAACTCCTGGCGCGGCTGGCCGCGGCGGGACTGGTCCGCACCACCGGCAACGTCACCGGCCGGCCCGGCCCCAGCGCCCAGCTCTACGAGGTCGATCCGGCCGCCGCCCACGTCGCCGCGCTGGCCGTGGACCAACTCGGCATCACCGCCGCCGTCGCCGACATCACCGGACACGTCCTCGGCGAGCAGCGCGTCGACACCACGACGGTCCCCGACGACGCCCCCGACCTGACCGCCCGCCTCGTCGCGCGGGCCGTGGACGGCGCACTGGCCGCGGCCGGCGTGGAGCGCGGACAACTGCACCGCGCGGTGATCGGCACCCCCGGCGCGCTCGACCCGCAGACCGGCCTGCTGCGGTATGCGCCCCATCTGCCCGGCTGGCAGTCGCGGGCACTGCGGGAGGAACTGGCCGAGGTCCTCGGCATCCCACTGGTCATCGAGAACGACGTGAACCTCGCCGCCGTCGCCGAACAACACGACGGCGCCGCACAGGACTTCGACGACTTCGTCCTGGTCTGGGTCGACGAGGGCGTGGGCGCCGCGATCGTGCTGGACGGACGGCTGCTGCGCGGGGCCACCGGCGGCGCCGGCGAGATCGGCTACATGCCGCTGCCCGGCGCACCGCTCGCCCGGGACGGCGACCGCAGCGCCGCCCGGCCGGACGCCGGCGGCGGGTTCCAGCGCCTGGTCGGCACCCCGAGCGTCCTCGCCCTCGCCCACGAGTACGGCGCCCCGGAAGTCCGCACCGTCGCCGAGGCCCTGGCCCGCGACGACGTCCGGGCCGAAGTGGCCCGCCGGCTCGCGACCGGCCTCGCCGCCGTGGTCGCCGTCGTCGACCCCAGCCTGGTGGTGCTCTCCGGCGAGGTGCCGCAGGCCGGCGGGGAGGCCCTGCGGGCCCTGGTCGAGGACGAGTTCACCGGGCTCGCGCTGCCCCGCCCCGAGATCCGGATCAGCGACATCGCCGGGAACCCCATCCTCACCGGCGCCTTGCGCACGGCGCTCGCCGAGGCGCGCAACGCCGTCTTCGACACCGCGTGACCCCCTCGCCGCGCCGGCCGAGGAGCCCCGCCAGGCCCCCAAGGAACCCCTGACGTAAGGAAGTCCGCATGCCGCTCTCGCGCCCGGGTGTCCGCACGCGTCCACGCCTCGGCCCACGCCGCCGCCCACGGATCCGGGCACGCACCGGCCTGACCGTCGCCCTGGCCACCGCCGGACTGCTCGCCGCGGGCTGCGCCAACCCCAGCGTCGGCAGCGACCGCGACGACCCCACCCGGCCGGTCACCCTCACGTTCTGGCACGGCTGGTCCGACGCCAGCGAGGTCAAGGCGATCGACGACAGCATCGCGCGCTTCCAGAAGCTGCACCCCAACATCACGGTGAAGGCCGTCGGCAACGTCTCCGACGACACCATGAACCAGGCACTGCGCGCCGGCGGCAGCGACGCCCCCGACGTGGTGTCGTCGTTCACCACCAACAACGTCGGGCAGTACTGCTCGTCCGGGATGTGGGCGGACCTCGACCCCTTCCTGAAGAAGACCGGCGTGGACAAGACGAAGGTCTTCCCGAAGACCCTGCTCGACTACACCCAGTACCGCGGCCGGCAGTGCGCACTGCCCCTGCTCGCCGACGCCTACGGGCTGTACTACAACAAGGACGCGTTCGAGGAGGCCGGCATCACCCGGCCGCCGCGCACCATGTCGGAACTGAAGCGGGACGCCGTGAAACTGACCCGGCGCACCCAGGACGGCGGCTACCACCGCCTCGGATTCATGCCGAACTTCCGGCTCTACCAGAACAGCCCGGACCGGCTCTTCGCCCAGTGGGGACCCCGGTACTTCGACCGCAACGGCAAGGCGCGGCTCGCCGAGGACCCCGCGACCCGCGACTTCCTCACCACCCAGCGCGGCCTCATCGACGCCCAGGGCGGATACCGCGCGACGGAGAGGTTCCGCACCACCTTCGGCGACGAGATGTCCTCGCAGAACGCCTTCCTGCGGCAGAAGGTGGCCATGCACATGGACGGCGAATGGCGCGGCCTGATGCTCAAGGAGGCGAAGGCGCCGTTCCGGTGGGGCGTCGCGCCGATGCCGGTGCCCGACGACCAGGCCGACGCCTACGGCCGGGGCTACCTCACCGGGACCATCGCGGGCATCGCGCACAGCAGCCGGCACCAGAACGCCGCCTGGGAACTGGTGAGGTTCCTGACCGTCGACACCGACCAGGTCGTCGCCTTCGCCAACGCCATCCACAACATCCCGTCCACGAAGGCCGCGCTCGCCTCACCCCGCCTCGACGCCGACCCGGACTTCCGCACCTTCCTGCGCATCGCCACCGACCCCCGCAGCACCGCCCTGCCGCCCTCCAACAACGGCGACATGTACGTGACCTCCCTCCAGGACTTCTCCTACGCGGCGGAAGCCGGAAAGGTCCCCGACCTCGACGCGGGACTGCGCGGACTCGACGCGCGGATCGACGCCGACAACCTCCAGTCCGAGAACTGACGGAGAGCCCCGCATGGCAGCCACCGCCTCCCCCGCCCCGGAACTCCGCCGCAAACAGCTCCGCGAACGCCTCCGCATCCTGGGGTTCCTCTCCCCCTGGCTCGTCGGCTTCTCGGTCTTCTTCGGCTACCCGCTGATCGCCACCGGCTACTTCTCGTTCATGCACTACAACCAGATCGAGCAACCCACCTTCGTGGGCCTGCGCAACTGGACCTACGTGCTGACCCAAATGCCGCTGTTCGGGCCCGCGTTGTGGAACACGCTCTGGCTGGTCGTGGTGATGGTGGCGCTCCGGGTGGTCTTCGGCCTGGGCATCGGCCTGCTCATCACCAAGGTCAAATCGGGTGCCGGGTTCTTCCGCACCGCCTTCTACCTGCCGTACCTGGCCCCGCCGGTCGCCGCCACCGTCGCGTTCGTCTTCCTGCTCAACCCCTCGACCGGCCCGGTCAACGAGATCCTGGGCACGCTCGGCATCCCCGCCCCGGAGTGGTTCAACGACCCGACCTGGGCCAAGCCCTCCCTGGTCCTGCTGTCCCTGTGGGGCATCGGCGACCTGATGGTGATCTTCATGGCGGCGCTGCTGGACGTCCCCAAGGAGCAGTACGAGGCCGCCGAACTGGACGGCGCCGGCGCCTGGTCGAAGTTCCGCTACGTGACCTGGCCGGCGATCACCCCGATCGTGCTGTTCGCGGTGGTCACCGGCGTCGTGCAGACCATGCAGTACTACACCCAGGCACTGGTCGCCGGGAAACTCGCCTCCGGCGTCTCCATCGGCCCCGGCAGCGTCATCCAACCCGGCTACCCGGACCACTCCACCCTGACCGTGCCGCAGCTCGTCTACTCGCTGGGCTTCCAGAACTTCAACACCGGGGCGGCCTGCGCCCTGTCCCTGGTGCTGTTCGTCATCGCGATGGCCGTGACCACCCTGCTGATGCGCAAGCGCGCCGGCCTGCTCCCGGCGGACGACTGAACCGCCACGACCGAGGACTGATCCGACGTGACCACCACGACGCTCACCCGCCGTCCCGCCCGGGCCCGCACGCCCGGCACCACCGGCACCCCGGCCGCCCGGGCCCGCCGCACACGGCTGCTGCACTGGATCGCCGTACACGCGGTCGCCGTCGCCGCCGCCCTGTTCTTCCTGCTGCCGTTCGTCTTCGTCTTCCTGACCTCCGTCATGAGCGACGACCAGGCGATGAGCGGCGAACTGTGGCCGCACCAGTGGCACTGGTCCAACTACGCCGCGGTCTTCACCACCCCCGGCTTCCTCGACTGGTGGAAGAACTCGCTGCTCTACGCGGGCCTGGGCACCCTCTTCACGGTCTGCTCGGCGATCCCCGTCGCCTACGCGCTGGCCCGCTTCCGCTTCCGCGGCCGCCGCACCGCGATGGTCCTCGTCATCTCCACGATGATGCTGCCGCCCCAGGTCGTGGTCATCCCGATGTACCTGGTGTGGGCCCAGCAACTCCACCTGACCGGGTCGATCTGGCCGCTGGTCGTCCCGATGGCGTTCGGCGACGCCTACTCGATCTTCCTGCTGCGCCAGTTCCTGCTGACGATCCCCCAGGAGTACGTGGAGTCCGCGAAGGTCGACGGCTGCGGTGAACTCAGCACCCTGCTGCGGATCATCGTCCCGATGGCCCGCCCGGGCATCGCCGCCATCGCGCTGTTCCAGTTCTTCTACTGCTGGAACGACTACTTCGGCCCGCAGATCTACACCGCGCAGAACCCGGCCGCCTGGACCCTGTCCTACGGCCTGGAGTCCTTCAAGACCGCGCACAACGTCAACTGGAACCTCACCATGGCCGCAACGGTGCTGGTCATGGCCCCCGTCATCGTCGTTTTCTTCTTCGCACAGAAAGCCTTCGTCGAAGGCGTCACACTCACCGGAGTGAAGGGCTGAAACGGATATGAAGCTGGCAGTGGTCGGCGGCGGCTCGACCTACACCCCCGAACTCATCGACGGTTTCGCGCGGTTGCGCGACGTCCTGCCGGTCACCGAACTCGTCCTGATCGACCCGGCGGCCGACCGGCTGGAGCTGATCGGCGCGCTGGCCCGGCGGATCTTCGCCCGGCAGGACCACCAGGGCCGGATCACCTGGACCGACGACCTCGACGCCGGCCTCGACGGCGCCGACGCCGTCCTCCTCCAACTGCGGGTCGGCGGCCAGGCCGCCCGCAACCAGGACGAGACCTGGCCGCTGGAGTGCGGCTGCGTCGGGCAGGAGACCACTGGCGCCGGCGGTCTCGCCAAGGCACTGCGCACCGTCCCGGTCGTCCTGGACATCGCCGAACGGGTCCGCCGCCGCTGCCCGGACGCCTGGATCGTGGACTTCACCAATCCGGTGGGCATCGTCACCCGGGCCCTGCTCAGCCACGGCCACAAGGCCGTCGGCCTGTGCAACGTGGCCATCGGCTTCCAACGGAAGTTCGCCACACTGCTCGGGGTGGCTCCGGAACGCGTCGAGTTGGAGCACGTCGGCCTCAACCACCTCACCTGGGAACGGGCCGTCCGGGTCGACGGGACGGACGTCCTGCCCCAGCTCCTCGCCGCGCACGGCGACGCGGTCGCCGCGGACATCCGCATGCCCCGCCCGCTCCTGGACCAGCTGGGCGTCGTCCCCTCGTACTACCTTCGCTACTTCTACCAACACGACGCGGTGGTCGAGGAACTGCGCACCAAGCCGTCCCGCGCCGCCGAGGTCGCCGCCATCGAACGGCAGCTGCTGGACCTGTACGCCGACCCCACGCTCGACGAGAAGCCCGAACTCCTCGGCCGGCGCGGCGGCGCCTTCTACTCCGAGGCCGCGGTGGCCCTGACCTCCTCACTGCTGGGCGGCGGGAACCGGAACGGCACGACCGCGGGCGCCAGGGTCACCACCGGCCGGGGGGACGCGACGGACGGGCCCAACAGCGTCAGCCAGCCGGGGCGTTCGGGCGGCGAGGATCCGCGCGGCGAGGAACTGCCGGTCCGGGCGGCCGGGGGCGGGCAGTCGGCCCAGGTGGCCGGGGACGTACAGATCGTCAACACCCTCAACAACGGGACGTTGCCGTTCCTGCCGGACGACGCGGTGATCGAGGTACCGGCGGCGGTGTCGGCCCGGGGGGCCTCCCCCCTCCCCCTCCGCCCCCTCGCCCCCCTCTTCGCCGGACTGGTCGCCAACGTCACGGCCTACGAGCACCTGGCCCTGGACGCGGCCCTCAAGGGCGGCCGCGACCGGGTGTTCTCCGCGCTCCTCGCACATCCCCTCATCGGCCAGATCGACTATGCGAACCGGCTCACCGACCAGCTGATCGCACACAACCGGGAGCACCTCACGTGGGCCTGACCGGCACCGCACTCGCCATCGACGCGGGCAACAGCAAGACCGACGTGGCCCTGCTGGCCACGGACGGCAGGATCCTCGGCCGGTCCCGCGGCGGAGGCTTCCAACCGTCCGTGGTGGGCACCGCCCGGGCCGTGGACACGCTGGCCCCGCTGATCGCCGCGGCCCGCGCCCAGGCCGGCCTGGCCGACCACGGCCCGGTCGACCACCTGTCCGCCTTCCTCGCCAATGCCGACCTGCCGGTCGAAGTGACCCGACTGACCGCCGAGATCGCCGCCCGGGGCTGGGCGGACACCGTCACCGTCCGCAACGACACCTTCGCCCTGCTCCGCGCCGGACTGCCCGACGGCGGCGAACCGTTGGGCGTCGCCGTGGTCTGCGGCGCCGGCATCAACTGCGTCGGCCTCGGCCACGGCGGCGCCACCGCCCGCTTCCCGTCGATCGGCCGCCTCTCCGGCGACTGGGGCGGCGGTTCCTTCCTCGCCGACGAAGCCCTGTGGCGCGCGGCCCGGGCCGAGGACGGCCGCGGCGCCCCCAGCGCGCTCGCCCGCGCCCTACCGGCCCACTTCGGGCTGGCCACCATGCTGGAGCTGATCGAAGCACTGCACCTGCACCGCATCCCCGAAACCCGCCGGCACGAACTCACCCCCCTGCTCTTCGCCGTCGCCGCGGACGGCGACCCCGTCGCCCGCGCCGTCGTGGACCGCCAGGCGGAGGAGATCGCCGTGCTGGCCACCGTCGCCCTCCAACGCCTGGATCTGCTCGCCGAACCGACCCCGGTCGTCCTCGGCGGTGGTGTCCTCGCCGCCCGGCACCCGCTGCTCCACGACCGCCTCATCCACCTGTTGGCCGAACGGGCCCCGAAGGCGGTGCCGCACGTCATCACCGCGCCCCCGGTCCTCGGCGCCGCCCTGGACGCCTTGGACCGGACGACCCCGGCACCGCCCCCGACGGCTTATGCGCGCCTGCGGTCGGAGTGGGCGTAGGGCCGCGGCTGCGCCGTGCCCACCCCTGCGCGCCGCCCGCCCTCAGCCGACCTGGACGCAGTCGCCCCTGCGGGTCTCGGTGCGTTCGCCCGGGGCGAGGATCAGGTCGGCCACGGACGGGGATCTCTCACCCTCCGTGAGGATGGTGAGGGGGTGGTCGGTGTCGTTGATGACGCGGGTGGGGGTGCCGTCGGCGGCGTGGAAGAGGGGGTAGGTGCCGGCCGGGTTGATGTAGGTCGTGCTGCCGATGGTCAGGAAACCGCTGGCCGGGGCCGGGAGTTCGGGGATGGGTGAGGTCCGGGTGGCGGTCCGGGCGGCGGCCTTGGTCAGCGGCGTCAGGAGCTGGTTGATACGGCGCATGGCGTCCCTCCGGTGCTGCGCGGGGTGGTGGGGTCGGCGGGCTCGCCGACCCTTCGTCACTCAGCGTAGCCGGAGGGGATGGGTTCGTCAGCGGCGCGCGGGGGTGAAGGCGGGGGCGTGCGGGGCGCGATGCGCGCCGTTCCTCGCGGCGTCCGGCCCGTACGAAGCCCGACCCGTACGAAGCCCAAGCCGCCCGAAGGCCCGCGCCGTCACGGCCGGCCCCAGGGCGACGGGAGGCCGGGGCACGCCGCCCGCGGCCGGTCGCTCGCTCGGGCGGTCGTCGGCCCGGCGGTCAGTCGTCGAGCGGCAGTGCCAGGTCGCGCACGTGGCCGGCGAGGAGGAGGACGGCGGCGTCGACGGCGGCCTGGGGGTCCTGGGCGCGGATGGCGTCGGTGAGGCGGGAGTGCGGGTCGGTGGGGTCGGCGTCGGCGGTGTCCAGGCAGGCGGCGCGGCGGAGTTCCTCGCGCAGGGCGGCGCTGAGGGAGCGGTAGATGTCGGCGAGGACGGGATTGGCGCTGGCCTCGGCGACCAGGACGTGGAACTCGGCGTCGGCGGCGGTGAACGCCTCGCTGTCGTGCTGCGCGAGGGCGGCCTTGCGGCGGTCCAGGGCGGCCTCGATGCCGGTGAGCTGTTCGTCGGTGCGGTGCTTGGCGGCCTGCCGTGCGGCGACCACGTCGAGTCCCTGGCGGACCTGGGTGACGTGGCTGAGTTCGGCGCGCTCCAGGCGGCGGCGGAGGGCGACCGCGCTGTCGTCGTCGGAGATCACGAAGGTGCCGTCGCCCTGCCGGGGTGCGAGCAGGCCGGAGTGGACGAGGGAGCGGACGGCCTCGCGGACCGAGGCGCGGCTGACGCCGAGGGCTTCGGAGAGGGCGCTCTCGGGCGGGATGCGGCTGCCCACGGGCCAGGTGCCGTTGACGATCTGGCCGCGGATCTCGTCGGTCGCGGACTCCACGAGCGACACCCGACCCTTGCGGACGGTCTGCACTCGATCACTCCCCTTTTCTCGGCGGGTCGGACGTTCGTCGGGCGGGACGGACGGCTCCGGGCGGCGCAGGAGGCGGACGGGTCCGGTGCGGGCGGGCGGCGCGGGTCCCGTGGTGCGGGACTCCGGACGCGCGTCATCCGGGGTGGTGGCCGGCGGCGGAGCGTCCGTTCCCGGTCGCCTGATGTCCGGCGACTCCTCGTAAGGGTAATGCGGGGCGGCGGCGGTCCGCCCCGGTCCGGTGGGGAACCGCGGTGGTGCGGGTCTGCGTGAGGGGAACAGAGAGGAGCGGGGCGGAGCGGGGCGGGGCGGTGCGGGGCGGTGCAGTGCAGTGCGGTGCGGGCGCCGTGGGGGTGCCGGGGTGTTTGGCGTTCCGAACAAGATCGGGTCAAGTCCGGTGTGCTGGTGGGGCGGCCCGGACATACTGACGGCCGTGCGCCCGTGCCCGTGGGCGCCTTGCGCGGGGCCGGCCCGCAGTGAGCGAGCAGGGGGTGGTGCGTCGGTGTCTCCGGTTCCTTCGGTGTCGACGGAGGCGTCGGTGCCTTCGCAGGCGTCGGGCCCCCCGGGGTCCTCGGGGGCGCCCGCGTCGTACGCGGCTGCGGGTCCCGCGGTGTCGTCCGCGGTGCCGGCGCGCCGGCGTACCGCGTGGGCCGAGGGGCTCGACCACCTGCGGGGCGCCGCCACGACCGAGCCGGGGCGGTTGCGTGCGCTCGGTGCGGTGCTGGCGCTGCTGGTCGTGGTGTTCGGTGCGGCGACCGCCTGGCAGGTGACGGACCGGTCCGCGGCCGCCGACGACGTCGTGCTGCGCAGTCAGCCGCTGACCGTGGACGCGGCGAGCATCTTCCGGTCGTTGGCGGACGCCGACACCACGGCCGCCGGTGGGTTCCTGGCGGGCGGCACGGAGTCCGCGGTGACCCGGCAGCGGTACGAGGCGGACGTCGCGACGGCGTCGCAGCTGCTGGTCAGGGCGGCGGCGAACGCGCGGGTGCCGGGTGCGGAGGACGGCGCGGTGGATCGGACCGGGGAGCAGGTCGCCCGGCTGAACGCGTTGCTGCCGCGGTACACGGGGTTGATCGAGACGGCCCGGACCAACAACCGGCAGGGGTTGCCGCTGGGCGGTGCCTACCTGCGGTACGCGAACGGGCTGATGCGGACGGAACTCCTGCCGGCGGCGCAGGCGTTGTACGAGGCGGAGACGGAGCGGCTGGCCGTCGACCAGGCGCGGGCCACGGCGTGGCCGGGGTTCGCGCTGGTGGCGGGCGTGGTCGCCCTGGGGGCGCTGGGCTGGGCGCAGCGCCGGCACTACCGGCGCACCAACCGGGTGTTCAACCGCGGTCTGCTGGTGGCGACGGTGGCGTCGGTCGCGGTGCTGCTGTGGTTGGCGGTGGGGCACGCGGTGGCGCGGGCCGGGCTGGTCGACGCGTACGAGCACGGGACCCGGTCGTTGCAGGCGCTGAACACCGCGCGGATCGACGCGCTGCGGGCGCGGGCGGACGAGAACCTGACGCTGGTGGCGCGCGGTGCGGTGCTCACGGCCGATCAGAAGGACTTCTACGAGGTCGACTTCCAGTCGAAGATGGGGCATCTGGCGGGACCGGACGGTCCGGGGCCGGTGGCCGCCGCCGGTGAGTTGGGGAAGGCGCTGGCTCTGGTGGACGACGAGGCGGGGCGGCGGCCGGTGCTCGACGCGGTGGCGGCGGCCGGGCAGTGGCGCACGCGGCACGCGGCGGCGCGGGCGGCGGACGACCGGGGCGCCTATGACCGGGCGTTGGCTCAGGTCATCGGGGGCAGCGGTTCGACGGGGGCGTCGTTCGACCGGGTGGACACCGGGCTCGGGCGGGCGTTGGTGCACGAGCAGGCGCGGTTCCGCGCGACGGCGGACGGCGGGCGGGCGGCGTTCCGGTTGCTGGCGGTGGGTGGCGCGGTGCTGGCGGTGCTGGCGGCGACGGCCGCGGTGTGGGGCGTCGGGCGCCGGTTGTCGGAGTACCGGTGAGGGGGCCCGGGATGCGTCAGACGCGCGGGCGGGGGCTGCGGGACCTGCGGGCCGTGTTGGGTCCGGTCGCGGCGGGGATGGCCGTGATGGCGGCGACCGCGACGGTGTTGGTGCCGGCGCTGGGGCGCGGGGCGGGGCGGTCGGAGGGGTCCGGGCCGGTGGCGGAGCACCGGGCGTACGGGCCGGGGACGGCGACCGCGACTCCGGCGGGGGCGCGGTGCACGCCGGGGACGGCGACGCAGAGCCTGCGTCCGTCGCCGGCCGACGGGCCGGCGGTGGAACGGATCAAGAAGAAGGGGCAGTTGGTCGTCGGGGTGGACCAGAACACCTACCGGTGGGGGTATCGGGACCGGGACACGAACCAGTTGGAGGGGTTCGACATCGATCTGGCGCGGGCGATCGCCAAGGACATCCTCGGGCCGGACGCCAAGGTGGTGTTCCAGGCGGTGCCGACCAACCAGCGGATCCCCGCGGTGCGGCAGCGCACGGTGGACCTGGTGGTGCGGACGATGACGATCAATTGTGCGCGCAAGGAGCAGGTGGCGTTCTCGACGGCGTACTTCCAGGCGGGGCAGCAGGTGCTGGCGCCGAAGGCGTCGTCGATCACGGCGTTCGACGATTCGCTGCGGGGTCAGCGGGTGTGCACGGCGGACGGTTCGACGGGGGAGGCGGAGTTGCGTCAGCACCCGCACGGTGCGCGGGTGCTGACGGCGCCGAACCAGTTGGACTGCCTGGTGCGGTTGCAGTTGGGCGAGGCGGACGCGGTGGTCACCGACAGTGCGTTGGCTGCTGCGCAGGCGGCGCAGGACCCGACGGTGGAGCTGAAGGGCAAGCCGTTCACGGACGAGTCGTACGGCGTGGCGATGAACAAGGACGATCCGGATCTGGTGCGGCGGGTCAACAAGGTCCTGGACGACTACCGCAGCGGGGGCGACGACAGTTCGTGGATGCGGGCGTACCGCAAGTGGCTTCAGGCCGATCTGCCGGGCATATCGGGGCCGCCGGCGCCGGAGTACGGCGACTGAGCGTGACCCGGCCGTGGTCGGGGGCCCCACGGAGCGTCCGATGGGGTCACTATGGAGGGACTGGAGCGGGGGAAAGGGGAGCGAAGGGCCGGCGAGCGAGCCCGGCGCACCAACCGCCGTGCACGGTACGCGTATTGGAGAGGTGATCGATGGGGGTCCCTGGACCCTTCCCCGGTTCGGCGGGGCGGCCCGACGCCCCGGTGCTGGACCGGGAGGAGGCGGACCGTGCGCTGGCGCGGCTCGGCGCCGAGTACGAGGCGATCGAGACCTCGCTTTCGGCGTTGCAGGACCACGCCGGCCGTCGGCTCCTGGAGGGCGCCGACCTGTCGGGTGTCACCAAGGAGCGGTGGGCGCAGACGGAGCGGTCCCTGGCGGTGCTGTGGTCGCTGTTCGACGCGTACACGGAGGTGTTGTCGGCCGCCCGGGAGGTGCGGGCGCGGCGGCGTTGGCCGTCCGCGGCGGATCTGGCGGAGCTGTCGGAGGTGCTGGGTCGCGGTGCGGCGCCGGTCGCGGTGGGGGACGGTGCCGGCGGGGCCGGGGCGCGGATCGGGTTGGCGGAGCTGGTGGACCGGTTGACCGGGTTGTACGCGCGGTCGTTGGACGTCATCGTGGCGGCGGACGCGGTGTGGTCGGCGTTGCCGGCGCGGATAGACCTGTTGGCCGAGGAGTTGCGGCGGACGCGGTCGTTGGCGCATTCGGTGGGGGTGCGGCCCGGGGAGCATCCGGCGGGCGACGACCTGGAGCGGATCACGGAGGAGCTGGCGCGGTTGCGGTCCCAGGTGATCGCGGATCCGTTGGCGTTCTGGGTGTCGTCGGGGGCGGGGAGTGCGGCGCCGGGCGGTGGTCGGCCGGACACCGTGCGGTACGACCGGGCGGCGCGGGCGTTGGAGGACATCCGGCGTGAGGTGGCGGCGGTGCTGGACGTGCGGCAGGACGCGGAGCGGCGGTTGATGCTGCTGCGTGACGTGCTGTCGCGGGCGGACCGGACGTTGACCGAGGCGCGGCAGGCGCGCGGTGAGGTGCTGGCGAAGATCGCCGCGTCGGAGGTGCCGGCGGTGAGCGGTCCGTCGACGGTGCTGCACGAGCAGTTGACGGCGGCCGCGGAGTACCGGCGCCGGTCGCAGTGGCATCGGTTGTCGCCGCTGTTGGACAGTTTGGAGGAGCGGGCCGAGGAGGAACTCCAGTGTGCTCGGGCGTCGTTGACGGCGGTGACGGCGCCGTTGGCGGTGCGGGCCGAGTTGCGGGGCCGGCTCGACGCGTATCGGGCGCGGGTGGTGCGGCATGGTGTGGCGGCGGATCCGTTGCTGGTGGAGCGGTACGACCTGGCGCGCCGGATGTTGTGGAGTGCGCCGTGCGATCTGCGGGTGGCGGAGCAGGCGGTGTGGCGTTATCAGGAGGCGGCGGCGGAGGCGATGGTTCCGCAGGCCGGCGACGGCAGGGGGGAGCCGTGACGGAACGGGACGGGGGGCGGTGCCAGCGCCGGGAGTGCGCGGGGCACTACGAGGACGTCGGCGGCGGGGAACTGTACTGCGAGGTGTGCGGGCTGGCGCCGGTGGTGTCCCCCGAGGGGCTGCTGTCGGCGACCGCGACGGTGCTGACGCAGCGGATGGACCTCGGGGGCGCGACGGTCGCCGGGCCGGCGCCGTCCGAGGGCGGTCGGGGGCGCCGGCCGGACGGGGCGCACACGCCGGGGCGGGCGTCAGGGCGGGCGTCGGGGGCCGGCAGCGGGTCGGGCGGGCGGACGTCGCCGGTGGTGCACGGTTCCGGCAGCGGCCGGCCGGGCTCGGGTTCGGGGGGCGGTTCCGGGGCGTCGCGCGGCCGGTTGGGGGCCGGGCTGGTGTCGGTGCCGCAGGTGCCGCGGCGCGATCCGCTGGCGGCGGTGCTGACCGACCCGGAGGTGCCGGAACGGAAGCGGTTCTGCAGCCGCGGGGAGTGCGGGGCGCCGGTGGGCCGGGGCCGGGACGGGCGTCCGGGCACGGCGGAGGGCTTCTGCACCCGGTGCGGCCATCCGTACAGCTTCGTGCCGAAGTTGCGGGCCGGGCAGCTGGTGCACGACCAGTACGAGGTCGCGGGGTGCCTGGCGCACGGCGGGCTGGGCTGGATCTACCTTGCGCGGGACCGGGCGGTCGACGACCGGTGGGTGGTGCTCAAGGGGCTGCTGGACACCGGTGACGAGGAGGCGCTGGCGGCGGCGGTGTCCGAGCGGCGGTACCTGGCGGCGATCGAGCACCCCAACATCGTGCGGATCTACAACTTCGTGGAGCACCTGGACCGTTCGACGGGCAGCCGGGACGGCTACATCGTCATGGAGTACGTCGGCGGCACGTCGTTGAAGGACCTCGCCAACGAGCGGCGCGCCGCCCACGGGCGGCGCGATCCGATGCCGGTGGAGCAGGCGTGCGCGTACGGCATCGAGGCGCTGGAGGCGCTCGGCCACCTGCACAGCCGGCAGTTGCTGTACTGCGACTTCAAGGTCGACAACGCCATCCAGCAGCATGACCGGCTGAAGCTGATCGACCTGGGTGCGGTGCGGCGGGCGGACGACCACGAGAGCCCGCTGTTCGGGACGATCGGCTACCAGGCGCCGGAGGTCGGCGAGGTGGGGCCGTCGGTCGCCTCCGACCTGTACACCGTCGCGCGCACCCTCGCCGTCCTCACCTTCGACTTCCAGGGGTACACCAACGTCTTCGCGGACTCGCTGCCGGACCCGGACCACATCGAGGTGTTCCGCTCCTACGAGTCGTTCTACCGGCTGCTGGTGCGGGCCACCGACCCGGATCCGGGGCGGCGGTTCGGGTCCGCAGAGGAGATGGCCGAGCAGTTGACGGGCGTGCTGCGGGAGGTGGTGGCGCTGCGGACGGGCGAGCCGCGGCCGGCACCGTCGACGCTGTTCGGGCCCGAGCTGCGGGTGGTGGGCACCGAGCCGATGCCGCCGCCGGCCGGGGACGCCTCGCTGCTGGGCGGCCGCCGGACCGGCCGGGGACGCGGGCGGCGGCCGGCCGGGGCGGATCCGGTGCGGCCGGCCGGCGGGCCGCAGCCGCGCCCCCTCGACGCGGCGGGGGCGGCGCTGGCGCTGCCGGTGCCGCGGGTCGATCCGGACGACCCCCAGGCCGGGTTCCTGGCCTCCCTGCACGCCGCGACCCCGGCGGAGCTGCTGGCCGCACTGCGGGCGGCGCCGGCCGACTCCCCGGAGGTCCGGCTGCGGGCCCTGCGCGCCCAACTGGAGCTGGGGCGGGGCGCGGCGGACCCGCGGCCGGACGCGCCGGACGCCGGGCAGCGGTGGGACGCCGGTGGGCCGCCGGACGGGGCCGGGGACTGGCGGACGGTGTGGCACCGCGGGCTGGTGGCGCTGGCCACCGGCGACCGTGAGGGCGCGGCGCTCGCCTTCGACGCGGTCTACGACGCCTTTCCGGGTGAACCGGCGCCGAAGCTGGCCCTGGGCATCAGTGCCGAACTGCTGGGGCAGTTGGACAACGCCGCGGAGTACTACCGCCTCGTGTGGGCGACCGACCGCGGGTACGTGAGTGCCGCGTTCGGGCTGGCCCGGGTGCGGCTGGCGGCCGGTGACCGGACGGGTGCGGTGGCGGCCCTGGAGTCCGTGCCGGAGGCGTCCATCCACTACACGGCGGCCCGGATCGCCGCGGTCCGGGCCCGGCTGCGGCAGCGCTCGCCCCGGGAACCGCTGCTGGCGGACCTGACGGCCGCCGCCCAACAGGTGCAGGCGCTCGCCGACTTCGGACTGGACGACCGGCGGCGGGCACTCCTCGCCACCGAAGTACTGGGCAGTGCCCTGGACTGGGTACTCTCCGGAGGCCACGGCGACGGGCCACCGGCCGGCACCCCCGGTGACGGGGGGTCGGGCGGCGCTGCCGGGCCGCCGACCGCGCACCAGCGGCCGGCGCTGCTCGGCAGCCCGTTGGACGAACGCGGGCTGCGGTTCGGGCTGGAGCGTTCGTACCGCCTGCTGGCGCGCCTCGCGCAGCGTGGCGAGGAAAGGATCGAGCTGGTGGAGCGGGCCAACCGCTTCCGCCCCAGGACATGGGTGTGACATGGGTGTGACTGGGCCGTCCCGGTGCCGGAGCTGCGGCGAGCCGCTCGACGCGGGGGACAACTACTGCGGGCGGTGCGGAGCCGATCCCCTGGCGTCGGGCGGGTACGGAGTGCCCGCGGGATACGGGACACCGCCGGCGGCGTACCCGGCGGGGGCGGTGATGCGGGTGGGACCGCCGCCGCCGGACCCCACGACCCGCCTCCCGCACGCGGAGTACGGCGATCCGGTGGCGGCGCAGACCGCAGCCGGCGACCGTCCGGCCGACCCCCGGGTGGTCGGCTACGAAGCGGTCGCCGACGCGGCCGCCGGCACCGGGGCCCGAGCCGAAGCGGACGCTGGGGCGGAGGGCCCGGACACGTCCAGTACCGAAGCGGAAGCGGAGCGCACGACGGACCTCGGCACGGCCGGTGCGCCGGCGCCGGAAGTGGCCGGCGGGGCATCAAGCGGAGCCGCCACCGGACCGGTTGCGGGGGCCGGCCCCGATCCCGCGACGGCGGGAAGCGGAACCGCACCGAAGGCTCCGGCGGGGCCCCCGCCCCGCGACCATCTGGAGCGCGAGGCGGCCGGCGGCGCGGCGGTCAGCGACCGCGGCCACCGGCACCACCGCAACGAGGACTTCTTCGCGCTCGCCGACACCGCGCTGCCGGACGGCTCGCCCGCGGTGATCGCGGTGGTCTGCGACGGGGTGTCCTCGGCGACCCGCCCGGACGAGGCGTCCGAGGTCGCCGCCGAGCGGGCCGCCGGCGCGCTGCGGATGTCCCTGCCGCGCGGTGAGCACCCGCAGCAGGCCATGCGCGACGCGGTGCTGGCGGCCTCGGCGGCGGTCGACGCGCTGGCCTCCGACCCGTCGATAGCGCACGACGAGTACCGCCAGCAGAACGCCCCGGCCTGCACCTTCGTCGGCGCCGTGGTCGGCGCCGACCTGCTGACCATCGGCTGGGTCGGCGACAGTCGGGCGTACTGGATCCCCGACGACCGCACCGCACCGCCGGTCCGGCTGACCGAGGACGACTCCTGGGCCGCCCAGATGGTCGCCAACAACCTGATGACGGTGGCCGAGGCCAACGCCGACGAGCGGGCGCACGCCATCACCGGCTGGCTGGGCGCCGACGCGTACGAGGTCGAACCGCACGTCGCGGCGTTCCGGCCGGACGGGCCGGGGACGGTGGTGGTGTGCACGGACGGGCTGTGGAACTACGCCGAGGAGGCCGGGGCGCTGGCCGCGGTGCTGCCCCTGGACGCGCCGGCCCGGCCGTTGCAGGCCGCGCGGGTGCTGGTCGAACACGCCCTGGACGGTGGCGGGCACGACAACGTAACGGTCGCGGTGGTGCCGTTCCCGGCGCCTTCGCCAGGGGCAGGATCGGCCTGAGCACCTCGCAACCGCACGCGCCGGACCCGGCCACCACCCAACGGGCCGGCCGCCCGCCGGTGGACCGGCCGGTCGGCGGCGGCCGCAAGGAGCGGACGTCATCCATGGCCAACTTCGCCAAGTCGCGGGTGCCGCGGTTCACCGTCGAGGTGCACCACAACCCGCATCTGCCCGAGGGCGGGCGGACGCTGCACGCGGTGGTCACCGTCACCTCGACCGGGGGCGGTTCGACCGGCGGCCGGCCGGTGCCCGGGCCGCGGTCGCACGCCCCGGTGGCGGCGGCCGGTACCGAGCCCGGGACCGGCCCGGCCCTCGGTCGGGACGCGGGGGTCGTGCTGCGGGTGCGGACGCCGCTGGGCGCCGAGGTCACGTCGCTGCGGCAAGTGGCGCCCACCGCCGAGGACCTGACCGCCCGGCGGGGCGCGTCGGGGCCGCGTTCGGGCGACTACCCCACCGGCCCCTGGGGCGACGAGTCCCGCGACTACCACCTCGTGCTGCGGGTCCCCGATCCCGGGCTCGGCCGGGAGATGCTCGCCGCCCGGATCTCGGTGCTGCTGCCGGCACCGGGCGGCACCGCCCCCCGCGTCGTGGCGCAGGGCCTGGTCCGGGCCGCGTGGACGGACGATCCGGTCGCCGCGGTACGCATCGACCCACACGTCGCGCACCACACGGAACGGTCCGAACTGGCGCAAGTCATCCAGCGGGGACTGGATGCGGCCAAGTGGGGAGATGCCGGCCGCGCCGTGGCGGAGCTGCGCCGCGCGGCGTCGCTCGCCGGCGGCCCGGGGAACGGTGACACTGCGAAACTCCTTGCGAAGGTGGTGGGCGACGTCGATCCCGCGACCGGTACTGTGCGACAGGCGGCGCAGGTGGCCGAGGCCGAACGGGAGGACTCCCGAGCGACCCCCGACTCCCCTGCACCGCCCGGAGAAACAGCAATGAACGAGCACGATCAGCTCTGATCGGTACCACCCGGAAGAAACGGTACGGAGGGGGAAGAACCGACATGCCGACCTGCCCGAGCGGCCACCAGTCGGTGGCCGAAGACTGGTGCGAGGTGTGCGGCCAGCGCATGGCGGGCGCAGTTCCCCCGCCACCCTCCCTGCCCGCAGGATTCCTGAACTCGCCACCGCCCGCCGACCCGACCGGCCCCGCGGGCCCGCCGCCCGGCCAGCCCGCACCGCCGCCACCCGGAATGCCCGGTCCCCCGCCGGCGGGTCAGCCTGGCCCTCCGCCGGGAATGCCCGGCCCCGGCCCGGTCGGCCAGCCCGCCCCGCCGCCGGCACCCTTCGAGCAGCAGCAGCCGGGCCCGCCGCCCGGAATGCCCGGCCCCGGCGGCCAACCGCCGCAGGGCGGCTACGGCTTCCCGCCCCCGGCACCCTTCGAGCAGCAACAACCCGGTCCGCCGCCCGGAATGCCCGGCCCCGGCGGCCAACCGCCGCAGGGCGGCTACGGCTTCCCGCCCCCGGCACCCGGCCCCGGCATGCCCGGCCCCGGCCCGGCGGGCCAGCCCGGCCCCCCGCCGCACGGCGCACCGGCCCCCGCGCCCGGCCCCGAGCAGTCCACCGAGTTCTGCCCGCAGTGCCGCACCCCGCGGGAGGGCATGACGCCGTTCTGCTCCGAGTGCCAGTACAACTTCCTCACCAACTCGCCGGCGTCGTTCGCCCCGCCGCCCGGCGCCCCGATGCCCGGCGGCCAGCCGCAGGGCGGCTACGGGTTCCCCCCGCCGGCGCCCGGCCCCGGCATGCCCGGCCCCGGCGCCCCCGCACCCGGCCCCGGCACGCAGAGCGGTCAGGGCGGCTACGGCTTCCCGCCGCCCGCACCCTTCGAGCAGCAGCAGCCGGGCCCGCCGCCCGGCATGCCCGGCCCCGGCGGCCAACCGCCGCAAGGCGGCTACGGCTTCCCGCCCCCGGCACCCTTCGAGCAGCAACAACCCGGTCCGCCGCCCGGAATGCCCGGCCCCGGCCCGGCGGGCCAGCCCGGCCCCCCGCCGCAACAGGGCGGTGACGACTGGACGCTGACCCCGCCGAACCAGCAGGCCGCCGCGCCCATGGCGCCGCCGCAGCCCGGGCCCGGCCCGCAGGCCCCGTTCGAGCAGCAGCCGCCGCCCCCGTTCCCGCAACAGCAGCAGCCGCAGGGCTTCGAGCCGCAGGGCTTCGAGCAGCCGCAGCAGGGACCCGACGGGCAGTGGCCCGGCGGCCCCGGCCAGGCTCCGGCGGCCCCGCCGCAGGGTCCGCCGCCGGTGGTCGGCGACGGCTGGGTGGTGGCCATCGCGCCGGACCGCGAGTACTTCATGGCGATGATGGGCCGCAGCGGCCCGGAGGCGGCCGGCCTCAACCTGCCCTCCTACTCGCCCGAGCAGGTGCTGCCGCTCGCCAACGGCCAGATCTCCGTCGGCCGACGCCGCAACAGCACCGGCGAGTCCCCGGACGTCGACCTGGGCCGCACCCCGGAGGACCCGGGCGTCTCGCACCAGCACGCACTGCTCGTCCAGCAGCAGGACGGCAGCTGGGCGGTGGTGGACCAGAACTCCACCAACGGCACCACGGTCAACCTCGCCGAGGAGCCGATCCAGCCGTACGTCCCGGTGCCGCTGCACGAGGGCGACCGGGTGCACGTCGGCGCCTGGACGTCGCTGACCGTCCGCCGCGGCTGACCGCGCGCACCACCGCACCACCCCAACTCCGGGGCGTGATCGACCGATCGCGCCCCGGAGTCGCACCCGCCGCCGGTCGTCCTAAGTCCCGAGTCCTCGGCCGGGGCGTCTGCCACCATGGACCGGTGAACAACATTCCGCACGGCGCGCTTCAGGAGCAGACCTTCTACGAGCAGGTCGGTGGCGAGGACACCTTCCGCCGCCTGGTGCGCCGCTTCTACGAGGGGGTCGCCGAGGACCCGCTGCTGCGGCCGATGTACCCGGAAGAGGACCTGGGGCCGGCCGAGGAGCGCCTCACCCTCTTCCTCATGCAGTACTGGGGCGGCCCCCGCACCTACAGCGACAACCGCGGCCACCCCCGGCTACGGATGCGGCACGCCCCGTTCACCGTCGACCGGGCCGCGCACGACGCCTGGCTGCGGCACATGCGGGACGCGGTGGACTCCCTCGAACTCACCGAGGAACACCGCACGCAGTTGTGGGACTACCTCACGTACGCGGCCGCCTCCATGGTCAACACCGCGGGGTGAGAGAACGGTCACACCGACCGGAACCCACGCGTCCCCGTCACGATCCGGTCAAGACCACCCGCGAACCCCCCACCCGGCGCACCGCCTTCTGAAAGCATCCACGGCGTCCGATCACTTTTGCGGATGCCTCTCGTCCGCGGGTGCCGAGAGCCGCCGGCGCACCCCGGGCCGGAGGCCCGAGCCGCTCCGGGGGGATCCGTGCCCGGCTTCGTCGTGCTGCGGGTGCGCGCGCACCGCGTCCTGCTGGGCGCCGCCCTGCTCACGGTGGTGCTGACCACCACGGTCCTGGCCACCCTCGCCACCTTCTCCGACGCCGTCGGCGACGCCGGACTGCGGCAGGCCCTGGGGAGCCGCCCCGAGGGCCGCGCTTCCTCCCCCTCCTCCCCCGCTGCCGCCGCCCTCCAGGTCAAGGCCCAACTCCCTGCCTCCGGACGGCAGTCGGCCGACCGGGCGGTGGCGGGTGGCGCCCGACGGGCCTTCGACGGGCTGCCGTTCACCGTCCGCACGCTGACCCGCTCCGGGCCGTACGCGCTGCCGCGCACCCTCCGGCCGTCGGCCGGGGCCGCGGCCGGCACGGCACCGACCGACGGCGCCGAACCCGACCTCACCCACCTCGCGGTCCTCGACCGCAGCCGGCTCGTGCTCACCGCCGGGCACTGGCCCGGCCGGACCGCGCACGGCCCGCTCCCGGTGGCACTGCCCGAGGCCGCCGCCGCCCGGCTCGGCGTCCGCCCCGGCCGCCGGCTCACCCTCGACAACCGGCTGTCCGGCCCCGCCCACCTCACCGTCGAGGTCACCGGCGTCTACCGCCCCAAGGACGGCACGGACCCGTACTGGAAGCTCGACGAACTCGGCGGCCGCGGGGTGCGCACCGTGGGCTTCACCACGTACGGGCCGCTGCTCACCGAGCCGGACGCGTTCGGGGCCGGCGGCCCGCTGGTGCAGGACTCGGCGGCGTGGTCGGCCACCGCCGACTTCCGCACCCTGACCGCGGACCGGCTGCCCGCGCTGATCGCCGCCGCCCGCCCGGCGGCGCGCGCCGTGATGGCCGACCCGGCGTTCCGCGGCCAGGTCACCGCCGGCACCGAACTCCCCGACGTGCTGGCGGCATTGCAGCGGTCCCTGCTCGTCAACCGGTCCACCATGCTGATCGTCGCGCTCCAGCTCCTGCTGCTGGCCGGGTACGCGCTGCTGCTGGTGGCGCGGATGCTGAGCACCGAGCGGACCGGCGAACGGATCGTGCTGCGCGCCCGCGGCGCCTCCCGCGGACGCCTCGCCGGCCTGGCGCTCGCCGAGGCGCTGCTGCTGGCGCTGCCGGCCGCCCTCGTCGCGCCCGTGCTGGCCGGTCCGCTGGTGCGGCTGCTGACCAGTGGCGCGGGCCGCACCGGGCTGCCGGCGGACGCCGCCCTCACCGGCGGCACCTGGTCGACCGGTGCGGTGGTGGCACTGGGCTGCGCCGCCACCGTCGCCGCACCGGCCGTGCTGCGGTCCGGTGCACCCGCCCCGGCCGGACGGCGACGGGCGCTGCCGGGCGCCCTGCGGGCCGGCGCCGACCTGGGCCTGCTGGTGATCGCGGGGGTCGCGTACGGGCAACTGTGGCGGCGGACCGGGGACGACGGCGGCGGGGTGCTCACCCGGGACGCCGCCGGCCGCGTGGGCATCGACCCGGTGCTGGTGGCCGCCCCGGCCCTGGCGCTGCTCGCCGGGACGGTGCTGACGCTGCGGCTGTTGCCGCCGGCCGCCCGCCTCGCCGAACGGGCCGCGGCGCGCGGCCGGGGACTGGCCGCGGCGCTGGCCGGCTGGCAGGTCAGCCGCCGCCCGCGGCGCGCCACCGGCCCGGTGCTGCTGCTGGTGCTGGCCACCGCGCTGGGCATGCTCGCGATCGGCCAGCACGCCTCCTGGGACCGCTCGCAGGACGACCAGGCGGACTTCCGGGCGGCCGCCGCGGTGCGGGTACTGGGCGGCCGGACCCCTCAGTTGGGGCAGGGCGGCGGGTACGCGGCCGTCCCCGGCGTGGCCGCGGCGCTACCCGTCGGGCACGCCGCCCTGGACCTGCCGGACGGCCACGCCGCCACGCTGCTGGCCCTGGACACCCGGCAGGCGGCGGGTTCGCTGCTGCTCCGCGGCGACCTGGCGGGCGGCGCCGCCGACGGCCCGGCCAGCGCCCGGGCCACCGACGCGGTACTGCGCGCGGCGACCCCGCCGCCCGGCCCGCCGCCCGGTGTCGAACTCCCGGCCAACACCACGCGGTTGCGCCTCACGACGACCCTGACCTCGCTGCGCGCCCTGCCCGCGCCCGCGCCCCCGGCCGACGGCAACCCCGCGGGCCCGCACCCCACCGACACCGGGCCGGTCCCGGCGACCCTCGCCGTCCTCGTCACCGACGCGCACGGCGGCCCGCACACCCTGCCCCTCGGCACGTTCCCGGCCGACGGCCGGCCGCACACCGCCACCGTGGACCTGGCCGCCGCGGCCGGCGCCCCGGCGGGTCGGCCGGCCGGTCCGCTGCGCCTGAGCGGCCTCGTCCTCGAACTCGACCAACCCTCCCTCCCGCACCGCCAGCGGCTGACCCTCGACACCGCACAGGCGATCACCGGCGACGGCACCGCGCACCGCCTCACCGCCCCGCGGGCCCCGGCCTGGACCGCTCGGATCGACGACCGGAGCACCTCCGTCGGGCAGCCCGCCGGCCCCCGGGCGTCCCGGGCCGAGGTGCCCGCCGGCGGGTTGCTGGCGCAGACCTACGACACCGGCGCCCGCCAGGACAAGTGGTCCGCCGCGGTCACCACGGTGCGGATCACCGCCGCGCACCCCGCGCGCCCGCCGCTGCCGGCCGTCGCCACCGACGCGTTCCTGCGGGCCAGCGGATCCCGGGTCGGCGCGGTCATCGACGTCACCGTCAACGGGCGCGCGGTGCGGGCCCGGATCGGCGCGGCCGTCCGCGCACTGCCCGGGCCGGCGGACGAACCGGTCGGCTCCGGCGGGCTGCTGGTCGACTTCGGCGCGCTCGACGAAGCCCTGTCCGACCTCGGCGCCGCCCCGCTGGACGCCGCCGAGTGGTGGCTGCGCACCCGGCCCGGCGCCACCGCGACGGCCGTCTCCGCACTGCGGGCCCGCCCCGACCTCGACCCCGGCCAGGTGCTGGTCCGCGACGAGATCGCCCGGGACCTGCACGACGACCCGCTCGGCCGCGGTCCGCAGACGGCGCTGGCCGCCGCCGCGGCGGTCGCGGTGGCGCTGGCGGCGACGGGTTTCGCGGTCGGCGCGGCCGGCTCGGTCCGCGAACGGGCCCGGGAGTTGGCCGTGTTGCGGGCGCTGGGCGCACCCCGCCCCCAGCTGGCCCGGATGATCGGCGCCGAACAGGGCGTCCTGATCGCGGTGGCGCTGACCGTCGGCACCGCCCTGGGGGCGGCACTGGCCCGGGCGGTGGTCCCGCTGGTGGTCCTGACGCAGGAGGCGGGCCGTCCGGTGCCGCCGGTCCTGGTGGAGTTGCCGCCCGGCCAGGTCGCCGGGTTGCTCGCGGCGGTGGCCGCGGTGCCGCTGCTGGTGGTCGCCGTCGTCGGACTGCGCCACGGCGACCCGGTGCGGGCCCTGCGCGCCCAGGGGAGCGCCGAACTGACCGAACCGACCGGGGTGGGATGACGATGCCGAAGGCGACCGCGCCGCCCGGCGACCTCGCGGTCCGGCTGCGCGCCACGCGCCCGGCCGCGCTCGCGCTGGGCGCGCTGATGCTGATCACCGCGTTCCTCGCGGCCGCGTTCCCGCGCGGGGTGGACGCCTACGAGACCCGCGGCCTGCGGGCGGCCCTGGACGACGCCCGGCCGGACCAGCGCACGATCGAGATCACCGCGAGCCGCCGCGACGCCGCCCCGAACGGTCACGCCCCCGCCGCCCTCCGCCGCCAAGACGCCGCGCTCAGAGCCCAGTTCACCGCTCCGCTGCGCATCTCCGCCACCGACGCCGTGCACGGCGTCCGCACCGTCACCCCGCTGCCCGCCGGCGACCCCGGGCTGCCCCGCCCCGACGGCGTCGCCCCCGCGTTCTCCCTCTACGCGGTCTCCGGCCTGGCCGGGCACGCAACCGTCGCCGCGGGCCGCCTGCCGCGCCCGGCGCGCCCCGGGGCACCCGCCCGGGAGGCGGCGGTCACCGTGGCCACCGCCCGCGCCCTCCACCTGCGCCCGGGCGGTCAACTCCACCTCGACGGGACGACCCTGCGGATCTCCGGGCTGCTCACCCCGCGGGCCCCGGAGGGCTCCTACTGGGCGAGCGACCCGTTGATGACCGCCGCCACCCTGACCTCCAAGGGCACCCCGCCGCAGAAGCAGTGGCTGGCCGGCCTGCTGCTCGCCCCGGAGGACGGGCCGGCGCTGCTGTCCACCGGAGGCAAGCCCGAGCGGTTCTGGCGCTACCCGTTGGACACCGGTGCGTTGGGCGCCGGGGACGCCCCGCCGCTCCAGGACCGGGTGCGTTCCCTCCAGCACGGCCCCGGACTGGCCCGACTGCGCCAGGTGGTGGGCCCGGGCGGGCTGGCGCAGAGCGCGGTGGACGGCCTGCTGGACGACTTCACACGGACCCGGAGCGCCCTCGCGCCGATCGTCGCGGTGGCGGCGTGCGGCATCGCCACCGTCGCCGGGATCGTCGTCCTCATGGCCGGTGGGCTGGCGGCCGCCCGCCGCCACCGCGAACTGGCGCTGCTGCGCGCCCGGGGCGCCTCGCTGCCCGGGCTGGTCGGCCGCCTGACGGCGGAGACCGCGACGGTGGCGCTGCCCGCGGCCGCCGCCGGCTACGCCCTGGCCGTCCTCCTCGTGCCCGGCGAGCGGCTCGCGGCCCCGCTGCTCGCCGCGACCGCGGTCGGTCTGCTCGGCACCCTCGCACTGCCCCTGCGGGCCGCCGCCGCACACCGCAGGGCCCGCCCCGCGGTCCGCGCCGACCTGGTGGGCGGCCGCCCCTCCCGGCGCCGCACGGTCGTCGAACTCACCGTGCTGGTGCTGGCGGTGGCCGCGGTGCTGGCGCTGCGCCTGCGCGGCCCCGGCCCGGGCTCCGGCTCCGGGGGCGTGGACGTCCTGGTCAGCGCGGCGCCCGTGCTGGTCGCGGTGATCGCCGCGCTGGTCCTGATGCGGCTGTACCCGCCGGCGTTGCGGCTGGCGGCCCGGCCGGTCGCCCGCACCCGGGGGCTGGCCGGCTTCCTGGCGCTGGCCCGGGCCGGCCGCGCCCCGGTCGCCGGGCTGCCGCTGCTCGCCCTGCTGGTGGCGCTGACCACCGCGTCGTTCGGGGGTTCGGTACTCGCCCAGGTCGCCGCCGCCCGGGACCGCGCCGCCCTGACCGCGGTCGGCGCGGACGCCCGCCTCAGCGCTGACGGGCCGCTCCCGCCGGCGCTGTTGACGTCCCTGGCGGGCGTTCCCGGCGTCCAGGACGTCGTTCCGCTGCGCCTGAGCACCCAGCCCGCCGACGACAACGGGGCGCCGCTGTACCTCGTCGTCGCCGACGCGAACGCCTACGCCCGGCTCGCCCGCGCCACCGGCCTGGGCCCCTTCGACCCCGCCGGCCTGGCCGACCCGGGCGGCGACCGGCCGCTGCCCGCCCTCGTCTCCACCGGCGTCCGCACCCGCTTCGGCACCGCCCCGATGGTGCTGCAACCGGAGTTCGGCCAGCTCGTCGTGGAACCGGCCGTGGTCCGCCGGGACACCCCCGCCCAGCCCGGCGGCGACTTCGTCGTGGTCGACGCCCGCGGCGTGCAGCGGCGCCACCCGGACACCTACGCCGACCCCGCCACCGGGCCCTCCGTCGCCCTGCTCGCCGGCCGCTCCCTCGACCCCGGCGCCCTGCGCACCGCCCTTCGGAACAACTCCCCCACCGCCCTCACCACCCACCTCACCCTGCGCTCCGCCGTCCGCGCGCACTTCGCCGACTCCCCCCTGCACCAGGGCGCGGAACGCCTCTACGCCGCAGCCGTCGCCGCCGGCACCGGCTTCGCGCTGCTGGCCCTGTTCCTCGCCCTGCTGCAGACCGCTCCGGAACGCACCCGGCTGCTGACCGGCCTCCGCGCCCTCGGCCTGCCCCCGGCCCAGGGCCGTCGCCTGCTCGTCCTCGAAGCGCTGCCCCAGGCCGTGCTCGCCACCGTCGGCGGCATGGCCACCGGCGCCGTCGCGCTGTGGCTGCTGGGTGCGGGCATCGACCTCACCCCGCTCGCCCTGCCCGCCGCCGCCCCCGTGCCCACCACACCCGTCCGCCTCGACGCCGACCCCGCCTCCCTCGTCCTGCCCGCCGCCGCCGTCCTCCTGCTGTCCCTCGCCACGGCCCTCCTTCAGGCCCGCACCGGCCAACGCCGGGCCGAGACCGTCGAGGCGCGCAAGGGGGAGCAGCCGGCATGACCACCCGAGCCGCCGCGCCCCGACGCGGCCACGCCCCTGGAGCCTCGCCATGACGCCCCGCCCCGGCGACACCCCGCCCCCGCAGCCACCGGCACCGCCCCCGGCGGCGCCCTCCCTCGCCGACCTGGAACACCGCGCCACCGCCCACCGCGGCCGCCCCTCCTACGGGCACGACGCGCTGATCGCCTGCGACCGGCTGGTCCGGGTCTTCGCCACGGACGGAGTGGAGGTCCAGGCGCTCCAGGGTCTCGATCTCCTGGTCGCCGAGGGCGAGTTGCTGGCGCTCGTGGGCGCGTCCGGAAGCGGCAAGTCCACCTTGATGAACATCCTGGCCGGACTCGACGTCCCGACCGCCGGCGCGGCCCGGGTGGCCGGCCGCGACCTCCTCACGATGGACGCGCGGACCCGCCTCGACTACCGCCGCAACGTCGTCGGCTTCGTCTGGCAGCAGACCAGCCGCAACCTGCTCCCCTACCTCACCGCGCTGCAGAACGTCACCCTGCCGATGCACCTGCGCGGCGGCCGCCGCCGCGCCGCACGCACCGAGGCGGCCGAGGAGTTGCTGTCCCTGCTCTCCCTCACCCACTGCCGCGACCGGCGCCCGCACCAGCTCTCCGGCGGCGAGGCCCAACGCACCGCCATCGCCGTCGCGTTGGCCAACTCCCCGGCCGTGCTGCTCGCCGACGAACCGACCGGCGAGTTGGACTCGCACACCGCCGAGCAGGTCTTCGCGGCCTTCCGCACCGCCAACGAGGAACTGGGCACCACGATCGTCATCGTCACCCACGACCAGAAGGTGGCCGCCGAGGTCCGCCGCACCGTCGCCATCCGCGACGGACGCACCGCGTCGGAGGTCCTGCGCCGCACCGAGATCGACGCCGCGACCGGTCAGGAGTCCGTCGTGGCCCGGGAGTACGCCACCCTCGACCGGGCCGGCCGGCTCCAACTCCCCGCCGACTACACCGCGCCCCTGGGCATGCGGGACCGCGTCCTGCTGCAACGGGAGGCCGACCACATCGGCGTCTGGCCCGACGCCCCGGCGACGACCGTCGCCGACGACGCGGCACGCCCGTCAGGACCGGATACGCAATAGGCGCCCGCACGCCGGCGGGCGGCCCGCCACCGCGCCCCGACGCACCGTCAAACGGGCGTGACCGTCAGGCCCGACAGCCCGGCCGACCCCGTCGACCCACCGGCCCGCACCGCGACCGAACCGTACGGCGTGCTCAGCCGCAGCCATCCCCCGGCCGCCAACAGCACCGGCGCCGGCGCCTGGGCACCCACCGGGCCGGCCGCACCGGACCCCGCACCGCCCGCGACGGCCGCCCGCGGGGCCGCGCCCGCGCTCCCGGAGGCCGCCAGCGCGCCGGCCCGCGCCCCGCGCAGGAAGCCGAGCGCCTGTGCGGCGTGCACCGCGCGCAACGGCAGCTCCGTGTCGCCCAGCGTCCGCGACCAGATCTCCCGCCCGATGCGGTCCCGCTCGTTGCGGGTGCGTCGCTGCGGCGGCAACGCCTCGTCCCGGGCACGGAATTCGGCGACGGCGGCGGCCACCGCGCGCACCAGCGCCTCCGGCGTCGGCAGTCCGGGCACCCGCGCCCAGCCGCCCCGCGGCGGCAGCACCCCGGCCCACGGCGGGCCGGTGACGGCGGCGGGCACGGTGACGGCGCCCGTCGCCTCCGCCACGCCTTCGAGGAGTTCCCCGGCGGACACGGTCACGTCCAGGTCGAGGCCGCCGTCGCGCCCCCGACCGGTCCGGGCGTCAGCCGCAACGGGGCCGCCGCCGGCGTCGACCACGCCGTCGTCGGCCAGCCGGGCCGTCCGGATCGCCAGCACCTCGAAGGACGGCGGGCGCCCGAAGACGGCCAGCACGCCGCCCCCGACCTGGAGCCGCACCGCCGCCCCGCGGTCGTAGTGGATCAGCCGGGCGAGGAAGGCGGCGAGGTCCGCCGCCTCCCCGGCGTCGGCCAACCGCAACACCGTCATGTGCCGACGGCCCCTTCCTGATGCGCGGCGTCGTCCAGGTACTCCTTGAGGATCGCCTTCTCCTCCGCCGTGAGGCGGCGCGGCCGCCCCGCGGCGAAGTCGAAGGGCACGACCACGGTCGAGGCCCGCAGGTAGACCGTGTCCTCGTCCTTGACCTCGTACCCCACCGTCATCGACGCGGCACTGATCTTCTGCACCCACAGCTCGACGGTCACCGGCTCGGGCCGGTGCACCAGCTGCCGCAGGTAGTCGATCTCGTGCCGGGCGACGACCGAGCCGCCCGTGAACGACGGACTGCCGTCCCCCGGCGCCAGCCGACTCATGAAGTCGATCCGCGCCTCTTCGAGGTAGCGGACGAACACCGCGTTGTTGACGTGGCCGAACGCGTCCATGTCCGACCAGCGCAGGGGGCAGGAGTAGAGGTGTCGCACGGCGGTCAGCCCCGGGTCAGCTTCTTGTACGTCGCACGGTGCGGGCGAGCCGCGTCGGCGCCGAGCCGCTCGATCTTGTTCTTCTCGTACGACTCGTAGTTGCCCTCGAACCAGAACCACTTGGAGTTGCCCTCGTACGCCAGGATGTGCGTGGCGACGCGGTCCAGGAACCAGCGGTCGTGGGAGACGACCACGGCGCAGCCGGGGAACTCCAGCAGCGCGTTCTCCAGGGAGGACAGCGTCTCGACGTCGAGGTCGTTGGTCGGCTCGTCGAGGAGCAGCAGGTTGCCGCCCTGCTTGAGGGTGAGCGCCAGGTTGAGGCGGTTGCGCTCACCACCGGAGAGCACCCCGGCCGGCTTCTGCTGGTCCGGGCCCTTGAAGCCGAAGGCGGAGACGTAGGCCCGCGAGGGCATCTCGACGTGACCGACGTTGATGTAGTCGAGCTCGTCGGAGACCACGGCCCACAGGGTCTTCTTGGGGTCGATGTTCTCGCGGCTCTGGTCGACGTAGGAGATCTTGACGGTCTCGCCGACCTTGATGTCGCCGGTGTCCGGCGTCTCCAGGCCCTGGATCATCTTGAACAGCGTGGTCTTGCCGGCGCCGTTCGGGCCGATGATGCCGACGATGCCGTTGCGCGGCAGGGTGAAGCTGAGGTCGTCGATGAGGACCTTCTCGCCGAACGCCTTGTTGAGGCTGTCGACCTCGACGACGACGTTGCCCAGCCGCGGGCCCGGCGGGATCTGGATCTCCTCGAAGTCCAGCTTCCGCATCCGGTCGGCCTCGGCGGCCATCTCCTCGTAACGCGCCAGACGGGCCTTGGACTTGGCCTGCCGCCCCTTGGCGTTGGAGCGGACCCACTCCAGCTCTTCCTTCAGGCGCTTGGCGCGCTTGGCGTCCTTCTGGCCCTCGACCTTCAGACGGGTCTGCTTGGTCTCCAGGTACTTGGAGTAGTTGCCCTCGTAGCCGTGGAGCCGACCGCGGTCGACCTCGCAGATCCAGCCGGCGACGTTGTCGAGGAAGTACCGGTCGTGGGTGACGGCGACGACGGTGCCGGGGTACTTCGCCAGGTGCTGCTCCAGCCACTGCACCGACTCGGCGTCGAGGTGGTTGGTGGGCTCGTCGAGGAGCAGCAGGTCGGGGGCCTCCAGCAGCAGCTTGCACAGCGCGACGCGGCGGCGCTCACCACCGGAGAGGTTGGTGACCGGCCAGTCGCCGGGCGGGCAGCCCAGGGCGTCCATGGCCTGCTCCAGCTGGGTGTCCAGGTCCCAGGCGTTCGCGTGGTCCAGGTCCTCCTGGAGCTTGCCCATCTCCTCCATCAGCGCGTCGGAGTAGTCGGTCGCCATCAGCTCGGCGACCTCGTTGAAGCGCTTGAGCTTGTCCATGGTCTCGCGGGCGCCGTCCTGGACGTTCTCCAGGACCGTCTTGGACTCGTCCAGCGGCGGCTCCTGGAGGAGCATGCCGACCGTGTAGCCCGGCGAGAGGAAGGCGTCACCGTTCGACGGCTGCTCAAGACCGGCCATGATCTTCAGCACCGTGGACTTTCCGGCGCCGTTGGGACCCACGACGCCGATCTTCGCGCCCGGCAGGAAGGACAGCGTCACGTCATCGAGGATGACCTTGTCGCCGTGCGCCTTGCGCGCCTTGCGCATCGTGTAGATGTACTCAGCCAAGAGAAACCGTCCGGCAGTTTGGATCTATCAGGTGGTCTGGGTGGCTCCGCCGCGTGGGCCGTGGTGCGGCGTGGCCGCGCGAGGGCAGATACACCCCATCTTGCCGTACAGCCACCCCGCGCCGGAAACCAGTACCTCAGGTAGCTGTGATCTGCGCTACGACCAGGGCCGCAGCCACCGGCTTTGGCCGTTACTGGGTGTCATTGGCCGTCCTTGGGTCCCCTCGGACGGCCCAGAGACGGCCCAGCGGACGCCTGTGCGCCGCCCACGACCGCCCGGGCAAGGTCATCCATGGAGGCGACCACCGCTAGGGCTCCAGCCTCTGTCAGCGCCTTGTCTTTGCCGGGCTTGTTCGCATACCCGATCGCTTCCATGCCGGCAGCATGGGCAGCCTCGACGTCCCGCACCGCATCACCGACGAAGATGCACTCGCTCGGCTTCGCCTCAGCTGCCCTTATGGCCGCTGACAGGAGCCGCGGGGATGGCTTCATAGACTTCGGCTGACCGCTTACCCGACCGAACTGGCCCGCAACGAACCGGCCGAGGCCATGGGTGCTCAAGTAGCGTTCGATGGCCACCGTCGCATTGTTGCTGACCATCCAGACCGGGCGCCCGCTCGCTGCACACGCCTCAAGGAAGGCCACCCCACCAGGCGTGGGTCGCGCCAGGTTGACGGCCTCCACCTCAAGCTGTGCCAGGGTCTCGTCGGCGACAGATACGAGGTCTTCCCGCTCGTCGGCGATCCGACGAAGCAACGCCAGCGGATCGGGCTCTTCGTGCCCCAGCGGTGGGCCGTCAGGACCCGACAGCACTTCAACCAGGCGCCGCGCGACATCAGGGGCCGGAAACCCTGCGAAGACCGAGCACACAGGACCGTCGAAGTCGAGCAGAACGTGCCGCACCGGGGCGAGAGCGGAGGCCAGGCCCCCCGGGGCCGCGCTCACGCCTCACGCTCGTACGCGATGCTGGTCCAGACGCTCTCGAACCACCTTGTGGCCTGCTGAACGTACTGCGACCCCATGGACTCACCATCAGTCCCCGCCGCGTGGTGGAACAGCGTGGTGTCCTTGCCGGTGACGTCGTAGAAGGTGCGCGACTCGCCCGCCACCTCCATCGTGCGCTCCCGAAGCGGATAGAAGCCGAAGAACACGTCGCGACGGTTGAGGATGTAGAGCTTGAACAGAGATGTGGCCCGGTAGACCTTCACCTTCACTGCGGCTTTCTCGATCAATCCGAGTTCGGCCAGCACCTCGACTGAGTGCTGAATCCCCGCCGCGTTCGTCAGCGCGATATCCCTGGCGCGGTCGCGAAGCACAGGGTCATCCTCAAGCCCGTCGACCAGCGTCGGCACTGCCATCGGCGCCGTGGTGTCCGGCAGCAGGAGCCGAACTTCAATCGACTCGGGCCGGAGTCGACCAGCGCGAATCTTGTCGAGCGGCTCTTGCATCGCACTGTGCAGCGTCTCGCTGCTGAATCCGGCGAAGTCGACCGTGACGCGAGGTTCAGCGAAGGCCGTCTCCAGGTGCGGCCGCAGGCCGACCGGACGCTCAGTTCGCTCACGGACGAAGGAACCGGATCCCTTGCGGGTCACGATCAGCCCTTCATCCCTGAGCATGTCGAGGGCCCGCGACACCGTTCCGCGGGCCACTCCGAACCGCTTGACCAAGTCAGGCCCTGACGGCAACTGATTCCCGGGCTCGTACTTCTTCGTGAGGATTTCCGCGCGAAGGATGCTGCTGACCTGCAAGTACGGCGGACGCTCGTCGTTCGGGTCGAGGCTCATACCTCCATGCTACCCACCTGCTCAACCTGAGCGACCTTGCCAACCATCTTGACCTGCTTAAGCAGGTTGCCTATGTTGAACATGTCGCCACCAAGGAAACGCGGAGGCGGCCCGGAGGCCCTTCTGTGGGCTGCACGGATGCATGGACTGCACAGCAGAACGGCCCGCCGGACCCGCTTACACGCGGCCCGAGCGGCAGCAGCACTACCTAGCACCCCCCTCCGGCCACGAGTCGGAGGGGAGCGGCAGAACAGCCCGTCGGCTGTCAGACCCGGTGCGAACAACCTGGACAGCGGTCCACCAGCGCAGGGAGAACGAACTCCGCAGGCTGGTGAGTGCATGGCACTGAGACACCGAATCCCGAGCGAGGGCGAATCCTCGCGATGACCGGTCGGTGAATAGGACTGCGGCGACACAGCTTCCGAGTGTCGCCACGGACGGTGTAGGCACTCCCTCACGTTGCGCGTGAGAGCCGAAACGGACGATGTCGCCGGAAGACCACGGCCCGCAGCGCCATATGCGCCGCGCGGCCCTGCACAAGCCACGAGGACGGACCCGACAGGGCCCGTCCTCGTCCGTTTCGGCAGAGCGCGGTGACACCGCCTCTGCCCCTGCTCTCTGCGGGAGGTCGGTGTGAACCGACGCCATACCTAGGGCGCTGCCGGCTGGACCGGCGCGGCAGCACCCATGCCCTTTGCGTCCCGCGCGCTGCGGGCGCTGGATTCGTCCAGGCGCCCGCGGTGCGCGATTCATCCGGAGTGACCGCGGCCACCCTCGCGGCCGGCTCCCCTCAACCCCGCCCGTCCGGGTGCCTCTGTGGCGCTTGTACGGGCGGGGTTGAGGGGAGCCGGAAGGTCCGGCCCCGAGAGGGGGAGTTCGATGGAGATCGCTGCCGCGGTTGTCGCGGTCATCGGCACTGTGTTGGGTGCTGGTGTCGTCGGTGTCCAGCAGTACTACGCGGCTCGGTCCCAGCGTCGACAGGCGCTGCGGGATCGGGCCATGACCGCCCTGACTGAGCTGAGCACCGCGCTGGCGGATCATCGCCGCGCGATGTGGATGCGGGAGGACCTGCGCCTGTCCGGCGTGGCCCCGGCCGAGGTGGCTGCCGCTCGTGAGGCGAGCCACGTCACCCGGTCCGCTGTCACGGCCCCGCAGGTTGCGCTGACGGTGCTGCTTCCGCAGCTGCGCCTCGACGTCGACGCGGCCGTTCGTGCCGCGTACGCGATGCGCGGCGCCGCGACCGCCGAGGTCCTGGCGTCACGCCGCGAGGAGGCCGTAGCCGCGGCCGACGCGCTGACCGCCACGACGGCCCACATCCTGTCCCGCCCCTGAACCACCCGTACTACGGCCGCACCCCCGGAGTAGCCGCTCCGGGGGTGCTTTCGGGCCGCCCAACCGACTAAGGAGAAAACGACCCATGAAGACCATCGTCGCTGGTCACGTGGCCGTTACGGCCACCGAGTTCGTGGAACTGTCCCTGGGCATCGACCTGGACCTGTTCACCGGTCCGGCCACCGAGTCCGCCATGGAGCGGGCCGCGCGGCTGGACGTCGCCCGCGAGGTCCTCGCGGAGCTGCGCGAGAGCGACCCGGAGGCCGCCGCGTACGCGGAGTCGCTGCTGCGGACGCTGGCGCTGAAGCGGCCGGGCCGCGGCTCGCGCCGTGCGGTTCGCCGCCCGGCCGCCGTTGCGTCGTCCGGTTCGGCGGTGGCTGCGTGATGGAGCACACCGCGCAGATCTCCCAGCGCGACGGCCGGTGGTGTCTGTACGTGGTGTTGATGGGTGTTCCGGTGTCCCAGTGGCCCGAGCACCACTTCGACCCGGCGGCCATGGTGCCGACGCTGGCTGAGCGTTCACGGGCGCTCACCGCGCTCGGGTTCGTGTTCACCGACGGCGCCGAGTGGCAGTGGGTGGAGTACAGCGAGACGCACGGCGACGACGCATCGCCGGTGCGGCTGCTGGCCTCGATCCGCGTGTGTTCACGGGACGGGGGTGCGGCGTGAACGCCTCTCAGATCCGTTCAGCGGACCGGGCCCTGTCCATCGGGACGTGGCTGATCGTCGCCGGGGCAATGCTGTACTCGATTCTGACGGTCACCCCGCTCGCGGCCCGTCACACCACTGAGAAGTGGCAGTGGACGGCCCCGATTCTGCCGCTGGTCGTGGACGCGGCCGTCGTCATCGTCGTCCGCCTGGACGCCGCCCTGGCCCGTCTGGGCGGCCGTGGTGGGCGCTGGCCCGTCGCGCTGCGCTGGATGACCGGCGTCATGACCCTGGCCCTGAACGTAGCCGACAGCGCGTTGAAGAAAGACCTGGTTGGCGTGGCTGTCCACTCCGTCGCCCCGCTGCTGCTCATCGTCACCGCGGAGACCGGACTCGCCTACCGGCGGGCCATCGCCACCGCCGTGAACGACTTGAACGCCCGCCAGCAGGCCGAGAAGGAAGCCCGCGAACATGCCCGGACCGAGGCGCGGGAGCGGGCCGAGCAGAGGGCCCGCGAGGAGCGCGAGCACAAAGCTCTGCTGGCGCGTGAACAGCGCGAGCACGAAGCCGCGCTCGCCCGTGAACAGCGTGACCACAACGAGCGCGTCCGACGCGAGGAACAGGACCGTGTCGAGGCGCGGGAGCGGGCCGAACGGGAGGCCCGTGAACGCGTCGAGGGTGAGCGTGAACAACAGCGGCGCGAGCGTGAACGCCGTGAACAGGAGGCGGCCCAGCGGCGCGAGAAGGAGCGCCGGGATCGCGAGCAGGCCGCCCGCCGGCAGGAGACGGAGCGTCGGGAGCGCGAGGCGCGTGAGCGTGCCGCGTTGCTGTCCGGCGGACCGGTGGACGAGAAGCTGCCCGAGGGCCGGGCCCGGCAGATCGTGGCTGCCGCGTTCGCCTCTGAGCTCACGGTGCGGGCCGCCTCTGAGCTGTGCGGCTGGTCGACCGGCTGGGTCACCGCCCGCTACCAGGAACTGCGCGACACCAACACGCCCGTCCTTGAGGGAGCTTCCGCATGATCGCCGTCGTCCGCACCCGCACCCTTCGCTCCCTGCGTGCCGGCATTTCCGCGGCCGAGACGGCGACCACCGCCGCCCGCGCCGAGTCCGAGCAGCACCGCAAGCACGGCGAGATCGCCACCGACTCCGCGATCCGGGCGGAACTCGCCCTGGAGGAACTGCGCGCAGCACTCACACGCGCCACCGCCGACGCTGCCCGGCTCGACGGTGAGCTGGAGGCCCTGCGCGCCCAGTCCCTCCTCGACACCGAGGACCGGCAAGCGCTGCGGACGCTGCTGCGCATCACCCGCAAGCAGAACGCTCGGGCTGACCGCGTCTACGTCCTCTTCCGCTTCGGTGAGCTGCACAGCGTGCACGCCTCCTGTGACGCGGCGGAGATGGCGGCCGAGGCCGAGGGTGCCCCCCGAGACGGGTGGACCTCGTCCCCGACGGACCGTGACGCGGTCCCCGCTTCCGAGGTTCGGTGGCGCATCCAGCCGGTCCTGCTCGGCGGCACCCGGTGAGCAGTCTGCCGGTCTATCCGTGGCGCCTCGCCCCGGACGGGCTGGCCACCCGCCGCCAGCTCCGCGCCCTCGGGCTGCGGCCCGGCGGCCAGGACGTCGTCGCCCAGCTCGAACGGCCCCGCCGTCGGCGCGGCCCGCTGATCGCCTACCTCTACCGCATCGACCTCGCCCAGCCCATCCGGCCGATGACCGCGGCCCGATGGGCGGCCCTCGACAAGGCGCTGGCTGCTCGCCGCACCTGCCCCACCTGCGGTCAGGACGCGGGCTACACCCTCCCCACCTCACTCGGCACTTGTCTGACCTGTGCGAAGTCTCCCGCGCTCGCCGCCTAGCCCACCCGCCTATGGGCCCGCGCACCGTCTGGTGCGCGGGCCCGTCGCTTCCTGGAGTTTCGTCGTGCCTCGACCTCGTTCTCGTTTCGGCAGGGTGGCCTCGGAGGTCACTGCCGTTCACATTCCGCATCAGCGCGGCCGGCGTGGTGACGCCCCGTTCGTCGTGGTGGTGCCTCAGCGTCCGACTCTGACTGCCCGCGCCGCAGCTGCTGTGGGGTGGTGGGTGTGGGAGCACCGGCTGGCCCTGGCCCCGACCCTGCTGGGCCTGGTCGCGTTACCGCTGTCCGCGGTGCTGCATCTGCTGGCCTGGTGGTCCGGGGTGCTACTCACCCCGCTCGCCGGTGTCCCGCTCGCCTGGCTGATCACCCTTCAGCGCGACGACCCGGCCCTTGACCGGGCCGCGTTCGGCTGGCGCCTGGCCCTGACCCTGGCCGCTATCACCGCGGTCGCGTGGCTGGCGCTGGCCGCCGCCTTCGGCCCGCTCGCCGGCCCGCTGGGCTGGCTGTGGGTGTTCCTCCTGATTGCCGCTCAGACCATCTGGTCCCTCGTCCGCCGCTCGCACTGAAGGAGACCCTCGTGACCACGCCCGGATACGCCCACCGCGCCCCCGGAGCCGGCGCCAACGGCTCCCACACCAAGACCGACACCAACAAGGCCAGCGCCTTCGCCTCGTTCGCCCCCGGCTTCACCGTGAACATCAACAAGACCACCAACGGCGCCGTCCCCGCCCAGCAGCACGGCGGTGGCGGCGGCCCGGTCTCGGCCGGATCGCTGCTGCCCGCACCGGAGTTCACCTCCCCGGCCCAGGTCCGCAACTACTGCAACAGCCTCCGCTCAGCGGCGGTGATGCTGTCCATCGAGGTGGCGATGGCCGCCGAGATCATGAAGGCCGTCCTGGGCGCGGTGCCGGACCCGGAGGGCCGGATCGGCGGGTCGAAGATCCGGGCGTTCAAGGTCGCTCACAAGCTCCAGAAGTCCGCCGACGCGCTGCGCGATGCGGCGAAGAACGCCGGCGCCACCTACGCCCTGTTCCAGCAGCAGTACGAGGAAGAGATCAACCGCGTCCGGCACCGGGCCCGGCGTCCGCAGACCCCCCGCATGGACTGGGCCCAGCAGTAACCCGAGGAAGGACAGTGGTGATGGTCGAGCGCAACGCTGCTGAGCAGCAGCACGAGGAACAGCTCCGCGGCGCCACGGACGCCGCGGGGATCGGCCGGTACCTGATGCACCGGGCCAAGCCGCACCTGCCGCCCTGGATCGGCATGGGCGGGGTCGGTCTGGCCGGCGCGCTGGGCAGCTTGAAGTGGGCCAACGACACTGCTGCCGGCGTCGGGTTGACGCTCGCGTCGGTGGCGCTGACCAGCGCGACCTGGTGGGCGGGGCGGGCCAGCGGCCAGCAGCGGCGTCTGCACTCGGCCATCACCGTCGCCGCCGGCTCCGCGTGGCTCACCGCCGCGTGCCTGGCCGGGCCGACGGCGGGCCCGCTGCCGGACCTCTACCTGATGGGCGGGCCGGCGTTCGCGCTGTCGTGGAACATCAGGATGGTCATGCGCCGCAACCCCGACGCGTCCGGCGAGAGCACCGACAAGGGGCTGTTGGCCAAGGTCGGCCTGGCCCGCGCCCAGATCGGCGCGGTCAAGGTCGAGCCGAACCGCGTCACCGCCCCCGTCGCGCTGGAGGCCGGGGAGCAGACCAACGACGACGTGGCCAAGACGCTGCCGCGGCTGGCCTCCGCCTTGGACCTGCCGCGCGGCGCCGTCCGCTACATGCCCGACCCCGCATCCGAGCGGCGCGGGGAGCTGGTCATCGTCCCCGAGGACATGCTCGCGCAGGTGGTGGAGTGGCAGGGCCCCTCGAACCTGGGCGGCTCGATCGCTGAACCGCTGGTCATCGGCCAGTACGACGACGGTGCCGCACTGGTGATCTGGCTGCCCGGCGACCCCGAAGCCGAGCGCAACTCCACGCACGTGCTGATCGCGGGTGGCACCGGCTCCGGCAAGGGCGACACCGCCCTGAACCTGCTCACCGAGATCCTGTCCCGGCGAGATGTGCTGGTGTGGTTCTCCGACCCGAAGGCGTTTCAGGACTTCGGCCCGCTGCGGCCGGGCCTGGACTGGAGCGCGGAGGGCGGGACCGACACGGAGGTCATGGTCGAGGCCATCAGGGCCGCCATCCCCGCCCGCACCCGCTGGCTGGGTGCTCACGGCTACCGCCAGTGGGTACCCGAGGCCGCCGGGCCGCAGAACAGCAGCAAGCACACGTGCCGCCCCGACGGTAAGGCGTGCGGCTGTGAGGGCATGCCGTTCCTGGTCGCCTGGGCCGAGGAAGCGGCCAACACGCTGCGCGCGTTGGGTGATGACACGTTCACCGGCATCGCCCAGGAGGCTCGGTCGGCGGGTATCTCGCTGGTCATCTCGTTGCAGCGGCCGTCCTACGACCAGATGTCCACCAGCACCCGCGCCTCGCTGCCCTCCACCATCGCTCTCGGCTGCGACCCGCGTGATGAGGGGTTCTCGCTGCCGGAGGCGGTCATCGACGCCGGCGCCCACCCCGGCGCGTGGGGGAACCGCCGGCCGGGCTACTGCTACGTGGTCTCGCCCGGTATCCCGGAGGACCGCTACTCCTCCCCGGGCCGCACCAAGAGGTTCACCCACCGCGCCGTCTCCGTCATGGAGGTCCTCGCCTCCTGGGCGCAGCGCAACGGTGCCCAGGCCGACCCGATCACCGCTGGCGCTGCCCGCGGCGTCGCCGGACAGCTCTACACCGGCCGCCCCACCCCCGGCCACGAGCACACGGCGCCCGACGCCGTGGAGGAGGACCAGATGGGCAGCGGGCTGTTGGTGGACCCCGAGGACGCCGACATCGACCCCACCGTCGACCTCCCCGACGCCGAACTCGGCGACGACTACCCCCTCTTCGGCCAGGAGCCGGGGCGCAAGCCGTCGCCGGAGGAAGCCCGCAAGCTCTTCGCCGACGCGCTCGCCCAGTTCGAGGACGAGGGCCGCATGGTCGTCGGGCCGAAAGACTTCACCGACTGGTGCGACGCACACGACCTGTCCCGCTCCTGGGTCTCCCTCCGCCTGAAGGAAGCCGCCGCCGAGGGCCGCCTGGAGCCGACCAACAAGACCGGACGGTGGCGCATCTGCCCGTCCCTGGCCGCCGCCTAACAGCCCTCACAGCACGTAACGCGTTACGACCGTCTAACACCCAAACCCCTAGGCAGACGCGCCGTTAGACGCCCGTAACGCCACGCCGTAACGCCCTCACGCCCCACCAGTAACACCCCGATCTACGGGCCCGCGCCACCCTCCGGCGCGGGCCCGCTCACATCCCCCAGGAGCCCGCCATGCCCCACCCCGGCCCACCGACCACCCAGCCGCCGATCCTGGCCCCGCACGAGATCCCGCCCGGCGTCCAGGAAGTCATCCTCCCCTCCGGCGAACGCGCCCTGGCCTACAGCACCGAACCCGCCCCGGCACCGCCCCCGCTGCCCGTCCCGGCGCCCCCGGCCGCACAGCCGATCCCGGCCTGGGCGAAGTCCACGGCCCTGCTGGCACCCACCGTCGGGGGCGGAGTCGCGGTCGCCGCGGTCGGGTTGTCCGCCGCGGCCCCCGGCCTGGAAGCGGCCAGCCACGTCCTGTGGTCCACCGTCGCCGTCATCGCCGCCGGAGGAGCCGCCGCAGCCGCCCTCATCGGCCGCATCAAAGCCCGCACCACCGCAGCACACCGCCCGCACATCACCCAGCACATCACCTCAACCGGCCTGTTCGGCCGGGCCAACGGCACCATCAACCACCGCTAGGAGACCCGTCATGCGTCTGCGTATCCAGCGCGCCATCTGCCCCCACCGGGGGCTCTATCTCACCGACACCCCTCGTCCCGACTGCTCCGCCTGCGAGGGCAACGGCGGCACCTCATACGACTACGGCGACCACAACGGCGAGTACGCCGGCACCGAATGGGAGCCCTGCACCTGCTGGGACAACACCCGCTGCAGGCTCCTGCTGCCCCTGCCGCGCCTGCCCCGCGCCCTGCGGCGCACCCCGCCCGGCGGCTACAGCGACGAACCGCCCTTCTAGACATGGCTAGGGCGGGCCGCCTCACGCCAATGACTGCGGCCCGCCCTGGTCTCTCTGCTCACTCCACAGAACAGGAGACATCCAGCATGACCCAACCCACCGACATCCGGCGAGTAGCCCTCGCTCTGGCCGCCGCCGACGTGCCGGCCCTACCCCTGCGGGAAGGCAAGGTCCCGTTCGGCAACTGCCCCGCATGCAGGGGGAACGCATGCGGGGGCCGGCCGAACATGAAGAACGCCGGCCCCTGCCAGTGCCCGCGGCCGTGTCACGCCTGGGCCGCTGCCACCACCGACCCCCGCACCCTCACCTCGCCGGCATGGGCGTCCGCGTGGCGTGAGGCAGCGGCCGTCGCCTACCACCCCGGCGGTGCGGGACTGACGGTGGTTGACCTGGACGACGCGGCAGCCGTCGCTTGGGCCCGCGAGAACCTGCCCGCCACCCGCACGGTGGCGACGACGCGGGGCGAGCACTGGATCTACCAGGGCGTGATGCAGTCCCCGAACGCGGTGCGGCCCGGCATCGACATCAAGTCGTCCATGTCCTACGCCCGGTGGCTCGGTCCCGGCACCGGCACCATGACCGCCCTGCCCGACGCCGTCCGCGCCCTGGCCGTGAAGAAGCCCCCCACGGCCCGGCCTGCCCAGCACATCGTCACGGTGCCCGCGCCCGCCGGGGGCGGGCAGTGCCGGCACCGCACGCCCACCTACCTCGACCGCGGCATCGCCATGGCCGAGCAGCGCATCACCGCCGCCACCAGCGCGATCCACACCACCGTCTACCGCACGTTCCTCGCCGTCCTGTCCGCGCACGGCCGGTGCGGCTGCCTCACCGACGTCCACGTGCAGCGACTGTTCGCCGCCGCGCAGGCCAAGGGCGAGTCGCTGAGGCACTGCACGGACGCCTGGGCCAACGCCCAGACCGCGCTGGGGCTGTGAGGCGTGATGTCCGACGACGACAAGACTCCGGCCCGCGAGATCATCACCGACTACGCGCAAACGCACTTCCGGTACTTCCGCACCGCCGACGGCACCGTGTACGCGCAGCGCACCGGCCACCCCGTGGCCCGTCCGATCCGTTCCCAGGGCACGACGGGCAGCCACCGCCAAGAACTCATGGTCGGCCTCTACAAGGACGGGGCCGGCGTGTTCAACGGGACCGCCCTGAAGGAGGCGCTCGACCTCATCGAGGCGCTCGCGCTGACCGAGGACGTGCAGCCCGTCCACATCCGCGTCGCCCCCGGGGCCGACGGGGCGACGTGGCTGGACCTGGGCCGCGACGACGGGCAGTCCGTCCGCATCCACCCCACCGGCTGGGACACCACCATCCCCGACCCGCGCGAGGTCTGCTGGCGGCGCACCCAGCTCACCGGCGAACTCCCCCTCCCGGCCAAGGACACCGACGGCAAGGGCATCGATCTCCTCATGCGGCTGTGCAACTTCGCCAACGCGGAGACCGAGTGCCTCGCCATCGCCTGGCTGATCGGCTGCCTCGGCCCGTCCGTGCCCGTCCCCGCCCCCTTCCTCACCGGCCCCCAGGGCGCCGGCAAGTCCACCGGCGGGCGGATGCTCGTGCGGATCATCGAGGGCATGAGCGGCGACCTGCGCCGCGCCCCGAAGGACGAGGAGAACCTCCTCGCCGCGGTGGCCGCCGGATGGGTCACCGCCCTGGACAACCTCTCCCACATGACCCCGGACCTGTCCGACGCCATGTGCTGCATCGTCACCGGCGCCGAGAACGTCAAGCGCGCCCTGTTCACCGACGGCGACGTGT